>NZ_JBEUOQ010000025.1:0-49970 GCF_040489275.1 Rhodococcus baikonurensis
CTCTCAATGCCTTCGCGATCACGTTCGCGGATCGTTGGCCCGGATCAGAAACCTACTGATGAAAACGGCCGAAACACCGTTAACGAGATAGTCCCGGTTCTTCGGCGAGCATCGGGACGATGGCGGTTCGCTGGCTGTATTTGTTTGTGATGCTGTCGATTTCGGTGATCTCTCCGGCTGCGCGTTGCTGCAGGAGCGTCGAGGTCGGTTCGGCTGCCGCGAGGGAGTTGTTGACCACCCACGCCCAAGGGTGAATGCCTGCGCGTTGCAGGTCGGCTTGCAGACCGGCGGCCTCGAGGACAGGTGTGGTTTCAGCGAGGGTCACGAGTAGGACTTTCGTGGCGTTCGGGTCCTGGAGCCGCATGAGCGGGGTGGTGAAGTTCGTGTTCTCACCCATTTGGCGGGCGATTTCCCGGTGGTAGGAGCCGGTGGCGTCGAGCAACAACAAAGTGTGCCCGGTCGGGGCGGTGTCGACGACGACGAATTTGCGGCTCGATTCGTGAATCACCCGCGAAAACGCCTGAAAGACCGCCACTTCCTCGGTGCAGGGTGATCGGAGGTCTTCGGCGAGGTTCGCGCGTCCGCGTTCGTCGAGGTTCTTGCCTTTGGTGGTCAGAACCCGGGTGCGGTACTGCTCGGTGGCTTCGGCGGGGTCGATTCGGGAGACCTGGAGGTTGTCGAGTTCCCCGTTCAAGGTTTCTGTCAGATGTGCGGCCGGGTCGGTGGTGGTCAGGTGCACCTGGTGGCCGCGTTCGGCGAGGGCGACAGCGATGGCGGCTGCGATGGTGGTCTTGCCGACTCCGCCTTTGCCCATGCACATGATCAGGCCGTGATCGTCGGTGTCGAGTTCGTCGATCAGGGATGAGAGCGGAGCACTGGGTAGCTGCAGGGCCGGGTCCGCTGAGGCGGCGGATACCGGGCTGAGGTCGGGGGTGAAGAGGCTTTCGAGTGCGTCGATGCCGACGATATTGGTCGCTTTGAGCGGGACCTGATCGGTGGGCAGCTGCGCCAATTCGTCGGGCAGGCCGGCTATCGCGGCTTGTTCACGCCGGTAGATCGCGGTCGCGAGTGGATCGGTGTCGTCGCCCGGTGCCGGGAGGACACCGTTGATCACGACATGCTGATGGGTCAGTCCGATGTCGGCGAGTTCGCGGTGGGTGCGGGTAATTTCGGCGAGCGTCGAACGCTGGGCGCGCGAGACCAGGACGAGGCGGGTCCGCTGCGGATCTGCGAGCGCGGCAACAGCGTCAGCGTAGATGGCTCGCTGCTTCTCGAGCCCGGACAGCGGCCCCAGGCACGATGCGTCGCCCCTACCGTCGTCGAGGAACTCGGTCCACGATCCGGGAAGCTGCAGCAGCCGGATGGTGTGCCCCGTCGGAGCGGTGTCGAAGAGGACATGGTCGAAGTCGGCGGTGATGTCGCCTTGGCAGGAGAGCAGTCCGGTGAACTCGTTGAACGACGCTATTTCGGTGGTGCAGGACCCAGAGAGCTGTTCGGCGATCGCCGCGATCTCCTTCTCGGGGAGCAGTCCGCGGACGGGGCCGATGATCCGCTCGCGATAGGCGGCGGCGGCTTGTTCCGGGTTGATCTCGAGCGCCGACAATCCGGGAGCGGCGGGAATGTCGGTGATGGTGTTGCCGATGCTCACGCCGAAGACCTGCCCGACGTTGGAGGCGGGATCGGTGCTCACGAGCAGCACTTTCTTCCCGGCGCGGGCGAGGGTGATCGCGCTCGCGCAGGCGATGGAGGTCTTTCCGACACCGCCTTTGCCGGTGAAGAACAGGAATCGGGGTGCATCGTTCAGGAACTTCATTGCGTTGTGGGTGCTTTCAGCAGCAGGTGGTGGAGTCGGCGTCGTCGGTGGAGCAGCATGCTGAGCCGTCGGCGAGTCCGAGCATGGCGATCCCGGCCGGCGCGTCCGCGGCTCCGGCTTCGGTGATGCCGGCCCATTTCGCGAGCTGGTTGCGGGTGGGATAAGTACCGGTCAGGGCGGTGACTCCGTCGACGATCGCCAGCGGGAGTCCTTCGGAGCCTGAGATTTTGAGGAATGCTGCGACGGTGTCGTTTCCGGCGAAGGCAAGGGGGTCGTTGGCGAGGTTGTGACGGGTGATGGTGCCGCCGTTGCTCGCGACCCAGTCGAGGTCGGCGGTGAAGGTGATCAGCGCTTGGTCGACGTCGTCGCCGCAGACGCCGGTGTTGCAGCACAGGGCGGGTTCGAATACTTCGATGGTGCTCATGATGTGTCCTCTGTTTTGTTTCGGATGTTGCTCAGATGGCCGGGACTGTGAAGAGGTCGTCGTCGAGTGCGGTGATGGCGTCGCGGGCGGTGCGGCCGACTCCGATCAGGGTGGCCGATGCGGGACCGGTCCAGTCGCCGTATCCGAGGAAAATCAATCCGGGTTCACCGGCGACGTGCGCTCCGTCGAGTTCGATGCGTCCGGTGTCGCCGTCTCGGAGTCCAAGGGGCTGAAGGTGCCGTAGCGCGGGGCGGAATCCGGTGCACCAGATAATGGCGTCCACCTGTTCGACGTGATCGCCGAATCCCAATCCGGTGGCGGTGAGGCGGTCGAACATCGGGTGCGCCACCATCACGCCGCGCTCGCGGGCGGCTTGGACCGGGGGCACCATCACGATGTCGCCGAGGCCGGCGATGCCACCGGAATCGGTTTCACCTGAAGCGATTTCACGGGCATGTTCACGGGCGACGTCGAAAAGGATCCGGCCGTCGACGTCGTCGGGCAGGAACCGCGGTTCCCGGCTCGTCAGCCAGAGTGTCTCGGCGACGGTGGAGACTTCGGCGACGATCTGCGCGGCAGAGTTTCCGCCGCCGACCACGGCGACCTTGCTACCGGCGAACGGGGTCGGCGAACGGTAGCTGGTGGTATGGATTTGGGTGCCGGTGAACTCGCGGATACCGGGGTAGATCGGCCAGAATGGTTGCCGCCACGTCCCGGTGGTGTTGACGACGGCCCGCGCGGACCAGCTGCCGTGATCGGATTCGACGAGATACCCGTCACCGGAGCGGGTCACGGACGTGACGCGGACCGGGCGGCGGACCGGTAGGTCGTATCGGGTCTCGTAGGCGGTGAGGTAATCCACGACGTGTGAGGCGGGCGGGAAACCGGGACTCCAGCCCGGCATCGGCCAGCCGGGCAGCGAGGAGTATTCGGCTGGTGAGAACAGGTGCAGTGAGTCCCAGTAGTGCTGCCAGGATCCACCGGGCGCTGTTTCGGCGTCGAGGATGACGAAGTCGCGGCCGGAGCGGCGCAGGTAGTACCCGGCGGCCATTCCGGCTTGACCACCACCGATCACGACAACGTCGACCGTGATCGGTGTCCCTTGCGAGTGCACGAGTGTCCTTTCCTTATCCAGATCTTCTGCTGACAGCCGGGGTGATACGTCGATTACGTGGTCAGACGCCCGGCCAGGGCGTCGACGCGGGCAGCGATGTCGTCGCGGACCAGCCGCATTCGTTCGATTCCGTCGATGCCGCGTTCGGACGGCTCGTCGGTGTCCCAGTTCTCGAAGTCGGTACCGGCGACGGGATCGACCTTCGCTTCGCTGCCCAGGGTGACGACGAGGTCGACATTGCGCACCAGTTGCGGATCGATCAACGTCGGGGTCTCACCGGAGATGTCCACCCCGACCTCGAGGAGCGTTTCGGCGGACAGGGCGTTGACCGCGTCGCCGGGTTTGGTGCCGGCCGAGTACACGTCCACCTGGTCGCCGGCGGCTTTGCGCATGAGGCCGGCGGCCATCTGGGATTTGCCGCCGTTCTTGACGCACACGAACAGCACTGAAGGCTTGCTCATCGAAGTTCCTTTCGCTGGGTGTGGGAGTCAGACGGCGTCTACGGTGTGGCCGGCTGCGTCGAGCGTGTTGGCGGTGATGTCGCCGCGGTCGGCCAGCCAGCGTTCGGCGTCGATTGCTGCGGAGCATCCGGTGCCGGCAGCGGTGATCGCCTGACGGTACGTGTGATCGACCAGGTCACCGGCAGCGAAGACGCCGTCGACGGAGGTCGCGGTGGAACCGGGAGCGACGCGCACGTATCCGGCGTCGTCGAGATCGACCTGGTCCTTGACGAGCTCACTGCGCGGGTCGTGGCCGATGGCGACGAACATGCCGGTGATCTCGAGTGTGGAAGTTTCACCGGTGACGGTGTCGCGCACGACGAGGCCGGTGACGCTGTTCTCACCGAGCACCTCGACGGGCTCTGCGTTGGTCAGGAAGCGGATCTTCTCGTTGGCCTTGGCGCGCTCGAGCATGATCCGTGAGGCGCGGAACTCCTCGCGGCGGTGCACCAGGGTGACCGAGCGAGCGAAGCGGGTGAGGAAGGTTGCTTCTTCCATCGCGGAATCGCCGCCGCCGACCACGACGATGTCCTGGTCACGGAAGAAGAAGCCGTCGCAGGTGGCGCAGGCGCTGACGCCGCGGCCGAGGAGGCGTTCTTCACCGGGAATGCCCAGGTAGCGGGCTGCTGCGCCCATGGCGAGGATGATCGCGTGCGCGGCGTAGGTTTCGCCGTTCGCGACGACCGTCTTGATCGGGCCGCTGAGATCGATCTCCTCGACGTCCTCGGTGCGGATGTCGGTGTCGAAGCGCAGTGCCTGCTCGCGCATCTGTTCCATCAGATCGGGGCCCATGATTCCTTCGCGGAATCCGGGGAAGTTCTCGACCTCGGTGGTGGTCATGAGGGCGCCACCGAACTGGGTTCCCTCGAAGAGCAGGGGCGCGAGCTCAGCGCGCGCGGTGTAGACACCAGCGGTGTAGCCGGCCGGTCCGGAACCGACAATGATGACGTCATGGACCGCGGACGGGATGGTCATAGTGTCTCTTTCACGGGATCGAATACGGGCAGTACGAGCGGTCAGCGCGATACCGACGGGGCGGTGAGTTCGCTGATCAAGGCTTGGACGCGGGTTTTGATCTCGTCGCGGATCGGGCGAACCGCGTCGATGCCTTGGCCGGCGGGATCGTCGAGGACCCAGTCGCGGTAGCTCTTGCCGGGGAAGATCGGGCAGGTGTCGCCGCATCCCATCGTGATCACGACATCCGAATCCTGCACGGCGTCGGTGGTGAGGATCTTCGGGGTCTGGGCAGAGATGTCGATTCCGAGCTCGGCCATCGCCTCGACCGCGGCGGAGTTGATGGTCTCCGCGGGGGCAGATCCGGCGGAGCGGACCTCGATGGCATCGCCGGCGAGGTGGCTCAGGAATCCCGCGGCCATCTGCGATCGGCCGGCGTTGTGGACACAGACGAACAGGACGCTGGGCTTGTCGGTCATGGGGCTGAAACCTTTCCGTCAGTGGGTGTGAAGCGTTTGCGTAGAGCAAGGGAGACATAGACCAGCCCGACGAGCACCGGTACCTCGATCAGCGGGCCGACTACGCCGGCAAGAGCTTGCCCCGAGGTGGCGCCGTAGGTGGCGATGGCTACGGCGATCGCGAGTTCGAAGTTGTTGCCCGCGGCGGTGAACGCCAGGGTCGTCGTGCGTTCATAGCCCAATCCGATTGCGGCGCCGAGGACGTAGCCTCCGCCCCACATGAGCGCGAAGTACGCGAGCAAGGGCAGCGCGATCCGGACGACGTCCCAGGGCTGGGAGGTGATCTGTTCGCCCTGCATCGAGAAGAGCACGACGATGGTGAACAGCAGACCGTAGAGCGCCCAGGGGCTGATCTTGGGGATGAACTTGTTGTCGTACCAGTCGCGGTCTTTGGCGCGTTCACCGAAGAAGCGGGACAGAAAACCTGCCAGCAGCGGGATACCGAGGAAGATCAGGACCGATTTCGCGATCTGCCAGGGCGAGGTGTCGATGGTGGTCTGTTCGAGGCCGAGCCACCCGGGCAGGACCGAGAGGTAGAACCAACCGAGCACGGCGAACATGATCACCTGGAACACCGAGTTGATGGCGACCAGCACCGCGGCGGCTTCGCGGTCTCCGCAGGCCAGGTCGTTCCAGATGATCACCATCGCGATGCAGCGAGCGATGCCGACGATGATCAAACCGGTTCGGTATTCCGGCAGGTCAGGCAGAAACAGCCAGGCGAGGGCGAACATCAGCGCCGGGCCGAGAACCCAGTTCAGGAACAGGGAGCCGGCGAGGAGTTTCTTGTCCCCGGTGACAGTGTCGAGGCGGTCGTAGCGAACTTTCGCCAACACCGGGTACATCATGATCAGCAGGCCGAGGGCGATCGGTAACGAGATGCCGTCGATCTGCACCTTGTCCAGGGCAGTGTTCACGCCGGGGATCCAGCGTCCAACCAGCAGGCCGACGACCATGGCCACGCCGATCCAGACCGCCAGATAGCGGTCGAGGGTGGAGAGTTTTCCGACGACTTCGGGGTGTTCGGTACTGGACGGGGCGCTCATACGGCGGTCTCCTGTGGGACGTCGGCGGCAGTGGATGATGCTTCCACGAGCAGAACGGCGGAAAGTTGTTGCAGGGCTGCGGGTATCACCCAGTAGTACACCCAGGTCCCGCGACGTTCGCAGTCGAGGAGTCCGGCCTGGCGCAACACCTTGAGGTGATGCGAAATCGTCGGCTGGGACAAGTCGAAGGTGTCGGAGATGTCGCAGACGCAGGCTTCACCGCCCTCGTGGCTGGCCACCAGGCTCAGCAGTCGCAGCCGGACGGGATCGCCGAGCGCTTTGAACATCCGGGCCAGATCACCAGCCCAGTCTTCGGTCAACGGTTCACGGTTGAGTGGCGAACAACAGGCGCCGGTCTCCGCCACATCTTGATTCGACATACATCAATATTGACATCGATCAAATCAGTTCGCAACATGGGGCACGCCTCTGGTTCTGCAGCACGGGAAGGCCCCTTCCCTGGACGCGGATTTCTCGATGGCCGCGCATACGGCACTCAGATCGGCGGGTGAGGGCATCCGCCGTGCGACAGCCGTGATGGCCACTTGGATGTCGATGGCCTCGGTGGCCGGCTCCCCGTCGAGCGCGATCACGATCTCACTGATCTGCGCAGGTGAGAGCCGTTGATCCATCAGAGCCAGTAGCGGGCTGTGACCGTATCTCGGTGCGTCCTGCGGGTAGCCGCTGCGAAGCCAGTGCACAAAAGCGGTGACCACTGCCGGAATGAACATGAGAGACCTTCTTCGCAAGGAATTCATCGACGAGCATCAGTGCTGGGCGGCGATGTCGATCTCGTCGAGCAATGTGAGTACTCGCCGTTCGATCTCGTCACGGATCGGGCGGATCGCGTCGACTCCGAGACCTGCGGGGTCGGGAAGGACCCATTCTTCGTAGCGGCGTCCGGGGAAGATCGGGCATGCATCTCCGCAGCCCATCGTGATGACGACGTCGGCTGCGCGGACCACTTCGTCAGTCCATGGCTTGGGGTATTCACCGCTGATGTCGATGCCACGTTCGGCCATTGCTTCGATGGCTGCTTCGTTGACGCTGGTGCCGGGTTCGGATCCGCCGGACCATGCGACGGCACGTTCCCCGGCGAGTTTTTCGAAGAATCCCATGGCCATCTGGGAGCGTCCGGCGTTGTGCGTGCACAAGAACAACACGGTGGGTTTGCCGTCGTTGGAGAGTCCTTCGACCTTGGCCAGGGCGCGTAGTCGCTGCCGGGCGAAGCGTTCGGCCAGGAGAGGGAGGTAGTTGACGACGGAGGCGCGGCCGGCGAACTGGTCGTAGGACGAATGCAGGAACCGCTCGATGGTTTCGGTGTTGAAGACGTCGGTGAATTCCGTGGCCAGGTGTGCGGCGGCGCTTTTGAGGGCTAACCGTTGATCGATGGTCAGGTCGTCGCGGTGATGTGTTGTGGTGCTGAGGTTGTCGGTCATGAGAGTTCTCCGTTCGGGAGGCAATGGGGGGCGAGTCGAGCGACTCGGTGGTCGATGTCGTCGAAGGCTCGGTCGAACGCTGCGGCACTGCCGGTGCGGGCAGGGTCCGGAATCGACCAGTGAAGAGAGTTCGGGTTTTCGCGCATTTCTTCGTGGGCGTTGTCGCACACGGCGATGACCATGTCCCCGGGTGCGAGGACATCGGCGACATCGGCCGGGCGCGTGGCGTCGAGAGGTAGGTCGTGGCGGCGGGCGGCGGCGAGGGCGCCGCTGTGAATTCGGGGAGCGGGGTGGGTGCCGGCCGATGCTGCCGGGATGTGGGATTGCTTGTTCCACAACGCCGCGGCCAGTTGCGAGCGCGCGGAATTGTGGGTGCACACGAACACGATCCGCGTCGCGGTCAAGGGCGACGAGGTAGGAACGAGCACCTCCAGCGCGGTGGGCTGGAGTCGTAGGTAGGTACGGCGCTTGTCACCTTCGGATCTCGATCGGTGCACGAGACCAGCGCGTTCGAGGACCCCGAGGTGGTGGGCGAGCAGGTTCGAGGAGATGGAGAGTCGGCGTTGCAGTTCCGAGGGCGATGCGTCGCCGAGGACGAGCATGTCGACGATCGACAACCGTGCCGGATCGGCCAGGGCGCCATAGAGAGCGGCGCGTTGTTCGAGCGAGAACTTTTGCTCAATAGTCATTGAGTCAATACTCACTGAGTTAATTTGGGATTGTCAAGCAATACCTGCCGGTAGCCGGGCTGTTCATTCAACTTTCGCCCATGGATTCATGTTCCGTTCATTTTCGCAGCGATATCCGTTCATCCCCGGCCTCTAGGTTCATCACCCGAGCGGCAATCAGCGCTGCTCAGTGTCACTCGATCTCGGTGGCCGCGCGCCGCGCGAGCAACCCCGATACTTCGAAGGAACTACGTGAAGCTCAAGCGATCTGGCGCCGCCCTCAGTGTGCTGGCGGCCAGCACCCTCCTGCTTTCAGCGTGCGGCAGCGACAACAACACCGGCGCGACGGGTTCGACCGGATCTACGGGCGCGGGCTCGACCTCGAATGTCGAGTGCGGCGGCAAGTCGGCACTCAAGGGCAGTGGTTCTACCGCCCAGGCCAACGCCATGACGCGTTTCGTGAATGCGTTCGAGCAGGCGTGCAGCGGGCAGACTCTCAACTACACGTCCAACGGCTCCGGCGCCGGTGTGAGTGAGTTCATCGGAAACCAGACCGACATCGGTGGTTCCGATTCGCCGCTCAGCAAGGACAAGGGCGAGTACGACCGTGCGAAGGAACGCTGCGCCAGCGACGCCTGGAACCTTCCCGTCGTGTTCGGTCCGCTCGCGGTGACCTACAACGTCAAGGGTGTCGACGATCTCGTCCTCGACGGCCCCACCGCTGCCAAGATCTTCAACGGTGCGATCACCACCTGGGACGATCCGGCGATCAAGGCTCTCAACGAGGGCGCTTCGCTGCCGTCGGAGAAGATCAACGTGATCTACCGCAACGACGAGTCGGGCACCACCGACAACTTCCAGAAGTACCTCGACGCAGCCTCGGACGGCGCCTGGGGCAAGGGCGCGGGTAAGTCGTTCGTCGGTGGCGTCGGTGAGGGCGCCAAGGGCAACGAGGGCACCTCCGCCGCCATCAAGAGCACCGAAGGCGCGATCACCTACAACGAGTGGTCCTTCGCCAAGGCTCAGGACCTGCAGACCGCCAAGATCGTGACCTCCGCCGGTCCCGAACCGGTCGAGATCACCACCGAGACCGTCGGCAAGACCATCGCCGGCGCCACCATCAAGGGTGAGGGCAACGACCTCGTGCTCGACACGTCCACCTTCTACAAGCCCGCCGAGACCGGCGCGTACCCGATCGTGCTGGCTACCTACGAGATCGTGTGCTCGAAGTACCCCGACGCCGAGGTCGGCACCGCTGTCCGCGCGTTCCTGCAGTCCACGATCGGCGCCGGCCAGAACGGTCTCGAGGAAAACGGGTACATCCCGCTCCCGAGCGCGTTCCAGCAGAAGCTGACCACCGCAGTCAACGCGATCTCCTGATTGCCTGATCAGCGATGGCTCTGCACCCCGACGACGTAACCCGCTCCCCGGAGACGCCCACTGCGGCGGCTCCGGGGGCGGGCGGAAAGATACCCGGCATGCCTGATCACAGCGGCAAGACTTCCCCGACCATTCCCTCGTCTCTTTCGACCGGAAAACACCAGTTCGGTGACAAGTTATTCCGGTGGCTGGCCACCGGTGCCGGTGCCACGATCGTCGTCTCCATCGGCCTGATCGCCATCTTCCTGCTCATTCGCGCCATCCCGTCGCTGCAGGCGAACAACGCGAACTTCTTCACCAGCACCGAATTCGTCACCAGCGATGCATCGAATCTGCGTTTCGGTATCCGTGACCTACTGACGGTCACCGTGCTCAGTTCGGTGTTCGCTCTGGCGATTGCGGTGCCGATCGCACTGGGTATCGCTGTGTTCTTGACGCAGTACGCGCCAGCGCGTCTCTCCCACGCTTTCGGCTCGATCGTCGATCTCCTCGCCGCAGTGCCCTCGATCGTGTTCGGTCTCTGGGGAATTTTCATCCTCGCCCCCAAGCTCAGCCCGGTCGCGGAGTTCCTCAACGACAACCTCGGCTGGTTCTTCCTCTTCAGCGAAGGCAACGTCTCCTTGACCGGCGGCGGAACCATCTTCACCGCAGGAATTGTTCTCGCGGTGATGATCTTGCCGATCATCACCTCCGTCACCCGTGAGGTCTTCCGCCAGACACCGCGCTCGCAGATCGAAGCGGCACAGGCCCTCGGCGCCACCAAATGGGAAGTCGTGCGTATGACCGTGCTGCCTTTCGGGCGCAGCGGCATCATCGCCGCGTCGATGCTCGGTCTGGGTCGCGCTCTCGGTGAAACCGTGGCCGTGCTGATCATCTTGCGTTCGGCTGCCAATGCCTCGACCTGGTCGCTCTTCGACGGCGGTTACACCTTCGCCTCGAAGATCGCCTCTGCAGCGGCAGAGTTCAGTGCTCCCCTTCCGACCGGCGCGTACATCGCCGCTGGTTTCGTCCTCTTCGCATTGACCTTCGTCGTCAACGCACTCGCTCGCATGGTCGCGAAAGGCAAGGTCAACGGATGAGCGCCGATCTCCTCGATGCGCCGGCCAAGGCGCCGACGTTCCAAAGCATCAGCACCAGCCGCAAAGCCAAGAACGGTATCGCCACCGTACTGTTCTACGCTGCCTTCGGTATCGCGCTGATTCCTCTGGTGTGGGTGCTGTTCACCGTCATCGAAAAGGGATGGCGCGCCATCACCTCCTCCGGTTGGTGGACGAATTCTCTGCAGGGTGTGCTTCCGGAACAGTTCGCCGGCGGCATCTACCACGCGCTGTACGGCACCTTGATCCAAGCAGCGATCGCAGCGCTCATCTCCGTCCCGCTCGGCATCATGGCCGCGATCTACCTGGTCGAATACGGGCGCGGAGCCTTCGCTCGCACAGTGACCTTCATGGTCGACGTTCTCGCAGGTGTGCCCTCGATCGTTGCGGCGTTGTTCGTTTTCAGCCTGTGGATCGCCACCCTCGGATTCGAACAGAGCGCTTTTGCCGTCTCGCTGGCGCTGGTGCTGCTGATGCTGCCGGTCGTCGTACGCAACACCGAGGAAATGCTCAAGCTCGTCCCGGACGAGCTTCGGGAAGCCTCCTACGCACTGGGCGTCCCGAAGTGGAAGACGATCATGCGCATCGTCATCCCGACCGCGATGCCGGGCATCATCAGCGGAGTCTTGCTCTCCATCGCCCGAGTCATGGGTGAAACAGCTCCGGTCCTCGTGCTCGTCGGCTACTCCCGCTCGATCAATTTCGACGTCTTCGAAGGCAACATGGCCTCGCTCCCGCTGCTGATCTACACCGAGCTGATCAACCCGCAGCCTGCAGGCCAGCTCCGAGTGTGGGGCGCAGCCCTGACGCTGATCATCGTCATGGCACTCCTCAACCTTCTTGCGGCGCTCGCGACCCGCTTCCTCACCAACAAGCGCTAGAAACGGACAGGAACACCAGACATGGCCAAGCGCCTCGACATCAAAGATCTCAACATCTACTACGGCAAGTTTCACGCTGTCGCCGATGTGGGCCTGTCCGTCCCGCCCCGGAGCGTGACCGCGTTCATCGGTCCGTCCGGCTGCGGAAAGTCGACGGTCCTGCGCACTCTCAACCGCATGCACGAAGTAATTCCCGGTGCGCGCGTCGAGGGTTCGGTCCTGCTCGACGGCGAGGACATCTACGATTCCAGCGTCGATTCGGTAGGCGTTCGCAAGACCATCGGCATGGTCTTCCAGCGACCCAACCCCTTCCCGACCATGTCCATCAAGGACAACGTCGTCGCCGGCCTGAAACTGAGCGGTGAACGCAACAGGAAAAAGCTCGACGAGGTGGCCGAGCGTTCGCTGCGCGGCGCCAACCTGTGGAACGAGGTCAAGGATCGCCTCGACAAGCCCGGTGGTGGCCTCTCAGGCGGTCAGCAGCAGCGTCTGTGCATCGCGCGTGCCATCGCCGTCTCGCCCGACGTCCTGCTCATGGACGAGCCGTGCTCCGCGCTCGACCCGATCTCGACTCTCGCGATCGAGGACCTGATGACCGAGCTGAAGAAGGACTTCACCATCGTCATCGTCACGCACAACATGCAGCAGGCTGCGCGTGTGAGTGACCAGACGGCTTTCTTCAACCTCGAGGCAACCGGCAAGCCCGGTCGACTCGTCGAGATCGACGACACCGAGAAGATCTTCTCGAACCCGACACAAAAAGCCACCGAGGACTACATCTCCGGTCGCTTCGGCTGAGCGACACTGTGGCTGTGCGGGCAGTCGACCTCCTCCTCACCGGCTACTTCAGGTGAGACAATGGGTACGTTCTGAAATAGGGGGTCGACAGTTGACTATCGAATTGCGTCAGCCGGACCGGGAGGTCGCTGCGGGAGCGCATTACGGCTACTCCTTGGCCGATTCGCATACGCGTCTGCTTCTGGCGGAGCCGGACCCAGCCACCGCTGCGCAGTTCATGGCGGCCGCCGACCACATGGGGATTCGCACCGACTGGTGCCGTGACGGTGCCGAGACTCTACTGGCGGTGGGTGCAGAGGTGCCGACCGTCCTGATCTTGGCTGCTCACACCGACAACGTCGACGCCGCCCGAGTGGTGGCCACGATTCGAAGCCGGTCCGATGTTCCGATCCTGGTCGGTGCAGCCAAGTCGGGCGACGAGCGCATCGTGCGCGAAGTCCTCGCCGCGGGCGCGTCGGCGGTCGTTGCCCGCCCGTACGACATCACCACCATTGCTCCGTTCGCCGGCATCACCGCGCTCTCCCTCGCCGAAGACAGTGTCGTCACCGCCGGACCGATCCGGGTCAACCCCAGTGGCTACGAGACCCGCGTCGGAAACCGCGAAGTGCAGTTGACGCAGCGGGAGTTCGAACTGCTCGTCTACTTGATCAAACGCCGCGGCCACGTCGCCAGCCAAAGCGAGATCAGCCTCGCAGTCTGGGGTCACAGCGCCGAAACGAACACCGTCGCGGTGCACGTGAAGCGGCTACGTGAAAAACTCGGCTCGGACACCCAGCACGGACAGTTCATTCGCACCATCCGCGGCGCCGGCTACCGCCTCGCTCCTTCCTTGTGTGCATGAACCCATCAGCTCCCTGCGGTAGCAGAACCCGGAAGAACTCCCAGGTCGTGTGATGGGCGCACCCACCGACGACTGGGAATCAGGATTCCGAGCACTGACGAAGTTCGTCGAACTCAAAGGTCATGCCGGCCCGGCAGGTCGAGTCCATGCGTTCGGAATCGATCTCGGCGGCTGGGTGGCACGTCGACGGATCGCATACTGGGACGGCACACTCTCCGCCGGTGAAGCCGACCTCCTCGAAAACCTACCCGGCTGGACCTGGGGGAAACCGCGACGCAAAAGTTGGCGAGCAGCACTGTCCGCATTATCGGACGAGCTCGCCGCGCGCCCCGACACGGACCTGTCGTCGACTCTCGTGATCGATGGTATCGATCTGGTCGCATGGGCGAACGCCCAGCGCACAGCCCACCAGAATGGCGAGCTCACCGACACCCAGATTCTCATGCTCGAAGCCCTACCCGCCTGGATGTGGGACAACGACACCGTTCGTTGGGAAACCGGGCGCTCTGCACTCGAGATGTACCTCCGAGAGCACGATGGTGCCGATGTCCCTCGCTCAGCGCGCGCCAACAGCTTCGACGTGGGCAAATGGGTGTTCCGCTGCCGAGAAGAGCATCGCGCCGGCACCCTGCCCCCGGATCGTATCGCCGAACTGAACAAGCTCCCAGGGTGGCGATGGGGCCGCGAGAGCGACGCGTGGATACAGGGGATCTCGGCCCTTAAGGCCTACACCGCCATCCACGGAACAGCCTCCCCCCGACAATCAGAGATCCTCGACGGGTTCTCCCTCGGACAGTGGGTCCACCACCGGCGCCGCGACTACAAAACCGGCACCCTGGCGATCGAGAAAATCGCCGCCCTCGAAGCGCTGCCCGGCTGGGACTGGGATCCTTTCCAAACACAATGGGAGAGAGGGTTTTCCGTATTGACTCAGTTCGTCGCGAACTCCGGTCATGCTCGACCATCCAAGAGCGCGGTCACCGGAACTTATCCCCTCGGCGAATGGGTCAGCACCCAACGAAAACACCACCACCGAGGAATTCTGTCCGACGCCCGCTCCGCACGACTCGAACAACTTCCAGGTTGGCGCTGGATCGACGACAAACAGCACGAGTAAACCCGGCAAGTGAACCGTCGCAAGACAACCCCACTCATGCTCGCCAGCAACCTTGGATCACAGCGATGCAGGTTTCGCAGAGGATTCCTGCTTTCCAAGGCAAGGCGAAGTGCACATGGCTCCCTGGGAACGAAAGTTCCGGAAACGCTCAATGGTGACCTCGGCCCCCGAGTGGCGGCGCCTGTCAATTCCCGCACCCGGAGAATCCGCCGAATCGATGTTCCCGACAGATCCCGACACCACTACTTCTGCACCGGACTGATCAACACACCGGCAACACCGCTACAACCGCTTCGCTCACCTCATCACATTGCTGAGCGCCGAACCTGCTGAAACAGGGGGGTGCACCCGCAATCGATTTCACGATTCAGCAACACCGTCCTGAGGCTCAGATTCCAGGATCCAGCACACACCGACATCGTCGGTTTCCGGCGGAATCCCACTTTCCGCTCGACCCAGCAGCGCAACAAGGTTTGTTTCGAGGGTGGCAAGTTCGCGGATCTTGCCACGAACCTGGGAGAGATGCTCCGAGAGCATCTCCACGACCTGCTCACAAGGAGCCGCCCCGCGGTCATGGGTGGTGAGGATCTGGCGGATCTCTCGCAAGGTGAGACCTGCAGACTGGGCGCTGCGGACGAACCGCAAACGCGAAAGAGATTCCGGACCGAAATCCCGGTAGCCGTTGGACTTTCGGACCGGGACGGGAATCACCCCACTGTCCTCGTAGAAACGCAGCGTCTTCGGGGCAACGCCACTCCGAGCGGCCAGTTCACCAATTTTCACGAGATCCTTGACCTTCCATCGCACTGGAATGTCCATTATGGATGACGTTCGGGAACCGCAGGTGACTCGGACCGCTCGTCGTCGCGCTGACGGCGAACGCTCAGAAGGAGGTGTGAAATGAACCCACTGGAGATGTTGTGCGACTGGCTGTGTCGAGCGATGGGTCCTTGCTGTCCCCCCATGTGATGCCGTGGCGAGCAACTCGGAATCTACCGATGTCACTTCGCCGTTCCTGGTGAGGTACGTCGGCCGGCCACCGTTCGGCTGGCGTACCGCATTCACTTCCAAGTCCGGTGCATCACCCTTCCTCGAATCGCCCTACATTGCTATCATCGTTTTATGACGATGAATAACGAGTCGGGATGCCTCGCTGCAACCGGCAGCGGGTCCAGTCTGGATGCGGCAGTGGCACTGTTCCACAGTCTCTCGGATGGCACCCGGTTGTCGATCGTGCGCCGTCTCGCCGAAGGAGAAGCGCGGGTTGCGGATTTGATCGGTGAACTCGGCCTCGCCCAGTCGACGGTGTCCGCACATGTCGCATGCCTACGTGATTGCGGTCTGGTCGACGGCAGACCAGAAGGTCGGCAGGTGTTCTACTCGCTGGCCCGACCGGAGTTGATGGACCTACTCGCCTCGGCGGAGACGCTGCTTGCCGCGACAGGGAACGCGGTTGCCCTGTGCCCGAATTACGGCACCGACACCGGAGATAGCCGTGAGTGACGCGTGCGGCTGCGGCCACGACGAACCCCGCGCCGAGGGCGAGGAAGAACACGAGATCGAAAAGTGGTGGCAGGTTACCGAGATCCGGGCGGCCGCAGCAGCGGGCGTGCTGCTGATCGCGGCCCTGACAGTCCGGCTGGCCGGCGGGCCTGATGCTCTCGGGATCGGCTTCGAAGCGGGCGCGCTGATCATTGCCGGCTACACCTTCGTCCCGTCCACTCTCACACGCCTGGCCAAGGGCAAGATCGGCGTCGGCACCCTGATGACGATCGCGGCCGTCGGCGCGGTACTGCTCGGCGAGGTCGGCGAAGCAGCCATGCTCGCATTCTTGTTCGCGATCAGCGAGGGACTCGAAGAGTATGCCGTCACCCGCACTCGCCGTGGCCTGCGCGCCCTGCTGTCCCTGGTCCCGGACACCGCGACAGTGCTCCGCGGCGGCCGGGAGGAAACCGTCCCGCCCTCGGAGCTCGAGCTCGGTGAGGTCATGATCGTCAAGCCCGGGGAACGGATCGCCACCGACGGCATCATTCGCAGCGGGCGCACCGCCCTGGATACCTCCGCGATCACCGGAGAGTCGATGCCCGTCGAAGCCGGTCCCGGCGACGAGGTGTTCGCCGGGTCGATCAACGGCACCGGCGTCCTCGAAGTCGAGGTCACCGCAGATGCGCAGGACAATTCGCTGGCCAAGATCGTGCGGATCGTCGAGGCCGAGCAGTCCCGCAAGGGCGAGGCGCAACGCCTCGCCGACAAGATCGCCAAGCCGCTGGTTCCGGGCGTGATGATCGTCGCCGCGGCTATCGCCGCGGTCGGTAGCATGCTCGGTGATCCGCTGGTGTGGATCGAACGAGCCCTGGTGGTACTGGTCGCCGCGTCGCCGTGCGCGCTGGCCATCGCGATCCCCGTCACCGTTGTCGCCGCAATCGGCGCAGCATCCAAGCTCGGCGTCCTGGTCAAGGGCGGCGCTGCCCTCGAAGCGCTCGGCCGGATCCGCACCGTCGCGTTGGACAAGACCGGCACCCTTACCCGCAACCAACCCGCCGTGATCGACGTCGCGACCGCGAACGGCGCCGACCGCGGGGACGTTCTCGCGGTGGCCGCAGCGTTGGAAGCGCGTAGCGAGCACCCTCTCGCTCGCGCGATTCTCGCCGCCGTCGAGGACTATGTGCCTGCCGACGACGTGGACGCGGTCACAGGGGCGGGCTTGACCGGCTACATCGACGGCATACCTGTGCGCCTCGGTCGACCGGGCTGGATCGACCCGGGTCCGCTGGCAGGGGATATCGAGCGGATGCAGCATGCCGGCGCCACTGCGGTGCTGATCGAGCGCGCCGGAACGGTCATCGGGGCGGTCGCCGTCCGTGACGAGCTCCGACCGGAAGCACGTGAGGTGGTTGCCGGGCTACGACGCGGCGGGTACACCGTCGCGATGCTCACCGGCGACAACGAACGCACCGCCCAAGCGCTGGCCGCCGACGTCGGCATCGACGACGTGCACGCCGACCTGCGCCCGGAGGACAAGGCACGGATCGTGGAAACCTTGCGTGCGCGCCGCCCGACGGCAATGGTCGGGGACGGTGTCAACGACGCCCCCGCCCTGGCCACCGCCGACTTGGGCATTGCCATGGGCGCGATGGGATCCGACGTGGCCATCGAGACCGCCGATGTTGCTCTGATGGGCGAAGACCTGCGGCACCTGCCGCAGGCGTTGGCGCACGCGCGCCGCTCCCGGACCATCATGCTGCAGAACGTCGGACTGTCGCTGGCGATCATCACCGTCCTGATGCCGTTGGCCTTGTTCGGGGTCCTCGGCCTGGCCGCCGTGGTCCTGGTGCACGAGGTCGCTGAGATCGTGGTCATCGCCAACGGTGTCCGGGCCGGCCGCGCGCAAGCCTTCCCCACCGGATCGGTACCCGCACCGGCGGGGAAGGTCGAGGCCCGCACGTGAGCGAATTAGCGGCTCGATCAATCCGCACAGGTAGCACGCGGCGGGTGATTCTCGTGGTCGTCGGTCTCGCTCTCATCGCGATCGCACTGTCGGCCGAACCCGTTGCGCGCCGTACCCTTTCCGGTGCACGCACCGTCGATATGGGATTGCTGCAACTGAAGTTGGCGTACAACAGCGGTGTCGCGTTCAGCATCGGCCAACAGCTTCCGGCCTGGATCATCCTCGCGGTCACCGCCGCCATCACTCTCGGCGTCGGAATTTACGCCTGGCGCACCGTCCCCACCGCTTCACTGGTGGGGACGGTGGGTTGGTCGGCGATCCTCGCCGGAGCTGCCGCCAACGTGATCGATCGTGCCGTCGACGGAAAGGTCACCGACTATTTCCACACCGGCTGGTGGCCCACCTTCAACCTCGCCGACACCTACATCACCTGCGGCGTCGTGCTGCTCGTCGCATCACTGATCTTTGAGTCCACCCACGACCCGGCCGATCCCCCGCCCGCACAGGAGAGTTCGAAATGACAGCAATACCCGAGATCAGGCCGCGCCGCGGCAGCCGCCGGATGCGAGGATGATCGGCACCATCGCCGCGGCGGTAGCGATGTTCGCCGGCACCAACATCGACGACATCGTCGTACTGACCGTCCTGTTCGTCGCCTCCGCCAGTCAAGGACGGCCGCGGGCATGGCAGATCGTTGCCGGCCAGTACCTCGGCCTGATCACCCTCGTCGCGATCAGTGTGGTCGCCGCCCTCGGGTTGGTGATCGTGCCCGAGGACTGGGTTGGACTACTCGGATTACTTCCCCTGTCGCTAGGAATCTGGGGACTGATCCAGGGCTTACGCAGCGACGGAGACGGTGAACCCGTAGTGGTCGCGGCCGGGACGATCAGCGTCGCCGCCATCACCATCGCCAACGGCGCCGACAACATCGCCGTCTACACCCCGGTCTTCCGCACTCTCGGTGCGCCCCAGACCATCGTTACCATCGCCGTGTTCCTGATCTGTGTCGGACTCTGGTGCGCCGCCGGCAGAATGCTCGGCACCCACAAGAAGGTCATCGACACCCTCGAGCGCGTCGAGCACTGGCTCGTGCCCACAGTCTTCATCGGGCTGGGCGTCATCATCCTGCTCGAATCCGGTGTGATCGGCCGCCTGATCGCCGCCGCGGCATGACCGACACTGCTGGCACGGTGGCACCTTGATCCGTCCCGGCTCCTCGCGGTCGCCGGGGCACGCGGATGTCTGCGACTCCGCGCACCGCATCCCGGCCGGAACCGTGCATGGCGCGTCACAACGGTCCGGCCACCGAAGCAAAGGCGAGCGGAAGATCCAGTGCGAATTGGCAGAACGACAAACTCGGACGGCGCCCGAATGATCGTTGGACCAGCGGTGGCCGCCTTCTCGGACGTCGGCACGGGCAGGGGTTGGGCTTCCTGCCCTCTGTCGGAATTATCCGATGGCCGTTTGCTGAAATCGGGGAGATCAGCCCCGTGAACCACTCGCATCGTGCGGCTTGCGCAGCGGCGGCGCATTCGTCAGGCGGGCGATGTGTGGAGGCCGAGCTGCACGGCATGCTCGTAGTCATCGTCGATGAGGACCACTGTGCGGTGTTCGCGGTCGAGAAGTGAAGCGGCGATCGATGCGCGGTAACCGGATGCGCAGTGCACCCACACTTCGGCCGCGGAAACTTCCTCGAGTCGGTGTGGTAGCTCGTGGAGGGGGATGTTCACGGCACCAGGAAGGTGGCTGTCCGCGTACTCGGACTGTTGACGCGCATCGAGGACGCTTATCTCACGTTCGCCGGTGGCCGCCGCGAGTCCGGCGAAGTCGGATACATCGTAGGAGCGGACCTTTCCGTCGCCGACGAGCGAGTGAATCTCACCGACGGCGGATCCGGAGGGACTGTCGATGCCGATCCGAGCCAGCTCGCGGGTCGCCTCGGCGATCTGGTCGGTTGTTTCACCGATCAGCGTCAACGGCACGCCCCACTGATAAAGCCATCCGAGATAGGTGACGAAGCTGGTCGACAGTTCGAACCCGAGAGAGCCATCGACGTGGCCGGCGGCGAAAGCGGTGCGTGCTCGTAGGTCAACGACCCATTGCCCGGCGTCGATGCGGCGACGTAGTTCGTCTGGATCGACGGGCTCGGGCATGGACAGGTCGATCGGGGCCGGCCCTTTGGTGTTGATGACGCCCATATGGGCGTAGTACGCGGGATATGCAGACAGGCCCGCGATCAGCTCGTCGACATAGGTGTGTTCGTCCTGAGTCAGTGCGGGGTTGGACTGCTGCTGTTCACCGATGGTGGATGAGTCCCCGCTGGTCGGAGTTGCGGCACAGAAGCTACCGAACCCATGTGTGGGGTAGACCTCCACCTCAGCGGCCAGTTCGGCCGCGATACGGCGGACCGAATGGTACTGCGCGTGGGTCAGTTCATCAGTGTGCTCGGAGCCGAGCAGGTCAGTGCGCCCGGTGGACCCGTAGAGCATGGAGCCGCCGGTGAAGATTGCGATCGGCTCGCCGCGCCGGTGCAGAACGTAACTGACGTGGTGATGAGTATGCCCTGGGGTGTGCATGACCTCGAACGTCGTCGATCCCGCGTCGACGACATCGCCGTCGACGACTGCTCGGCGCTCGTATTCGACCGGATCGCCGTCCGGGACGACGTATTCGGCACCCGTGGCGCGCGCAAGTTCCAGGCCGCCAGTGACGTAGTCGTTGTGGATGTGAGTTTCCAGCACGTGGGTGATGACAGCGTTCTTTTCTGCTGCCAGCGCCCGGACGCGGTCGATGTCGCGTTGTGGATCGATCACCACGGCGATACCGTCGTGGCTGATCAGATAGCTGCGGTCGCCGAGGCTGGAAGTTTCAATGATGGCGATGTCCGGGTCGGTCGTGCTCATGGGGAGCTCCTACATGTTGTCGGTCGGCCTCGTTCCTGATGTGAAGCGGGCGTTCAGGCCAGCGCCAGGAAGAGCTTTTCCAGTTCTGCTTCGGTCATGGGTTCTTTGTTGTCTGCCGCTTCGCCTGTCATGCACTCTCGGAGACCGGTAGCGACGATCTTGAAGCCAGCTTTGTCGAGGGCCCTGGAAACAGCGGCGAGCTGGGTGACAACGTCTTTGCAATCGCGTCCGTTCTCGATCATGCCGATCACTCCCGAGAGTTGGCCGTGTGCGCGGCGGAGGCGGTTGAGGACCAATGCGATGCTGTCTTCGTCGCCGATCATGGGGTCTCCTTCAGATGCATGATGATGCCAGAAATTGCCAGATTACCCCCGGGGGCATCCAACGGGGTGCACGGTAGATCATCCGAGAACGAGAGTGTCGATGAGGACGTAACCTGCCACGACAAACACCAGGTAGGCGAACCACTGCCGAAGTGAGTCCGTGGCGATGCGTGTACCGAATCGTCCGGCCACCAACGAACCCGCAATGGCTGAACCTGCGAACGCTGCCGTCAAGGGCCAGTTTCCACCTAGGCCGTCGGCCTGAGCGATGAGTCCGGCGGCGGAGTTGGCGACGATGACCACCAAAGAGGTTCCGACGGCGACACTCATCTCGATTCCCAGCAGCAGAACCAATGCGGGGATGATCAAGAAGCCCCCGCCGACGCCGAACAGTCCGGTAAGGACACCGACGCCGAATCCGGTCGGTATGGACCGAGGTGCGCATCGGCGCCAGTTGATCCCGGAATTGCTCGTCCTGCAGGCGGTTCCGGGATTGTCGGGGCTGCGCAGCATGCGTGCCCCCGCGAGGATCATGACGATCGCAAAGCCGATCATCACGGCAGTTTCAGGTAGATGCTTGCCAAGGGCAGTGCCGGCCAGGGTGCCGAGGACTCCGGTGGCGGCGAAGATTGCCGCGAGTCGCCATTCGATGAGCCGCGCCCGCACCTTGGAGATGACCCCGACCGCGGAGGCGACACCGATCACCAACAGCGAAGTCGGTATCGCCTCCGGCAGGGGGAACCCGAGAGCGTACACGAGGATCGGGACAGCGAGGATCGATCCACCGCCTCCGAGGAGACCGAGCAGGATTCCGACGGTGAGGCCGAGCGCCAGCGCCAGGGTCAACGTCATCAACTGCGCACTGCATCCCGACTGCCGAGCGTGTCCAGGGCGGCTTGGAGTTTGGTGGTGGCCTCGGCCGCGACATCTGACAGTGCTGGTTCGCCCGTCACTTGGACCATGAGGTCCGGGTTCATCGCCTCGACGATGACCGATCCGGCGGTGGTGTCGGCACGGACGACGACGTTGCAGGGCAGTAGCAGGCCGATCTCACGCACGATTCCTACGGCGCGGTGTGCAAGCGTGGGATTGCACGCGCCTAGGATCAGATACTTCTCCATGTCTGTGCCAAGTTTGGCTTTCAGGGTGGCCTGCATGTCAATTTCGGTCAGCACACCGAAGCCTTGCTCGGACAGTGCTGCTTTGGTGGCGGTGACCGCCGTCTCGAAGTCGGTGTCGGTCAAGGTGGTCGAGAGTGCGATGGTCATGGTGGAGAATTCCTTCCGTTCGTCGAACTGCGGCAATTGTGTGCCTATCCGCTTCGGGGGTGGCGAAGACTTGGTACGCCCGCTCTGGTGAGAAGCGCACTTGCCGGGCACCAGCCGACCGCGGCGTAGAGGGCGAGGTTCGCGGCGGCGAAGGCGCTGAGCAGCCTCCACCGTGGTGCGTGGAGTTCGCCGAGGGTCAGGCCCGTCGCGGTGACGCCGGCGGCCAGTGCGGGGACGATACGTTCGATCGGCCACCCGGCAGACGTGCTCGAATGCGTGATGTTCGGATCGGTCATGATTCCTCCGTGAGGTGTTGTAATGGTCAGTGCGAGAAGCGGATCGACGGCAACATTCTGCGCAGCCAGCCCGGTGCCCACCATGCAGCGTGACCGCTCAGCCGGAGCAGGACCGGGAGCAGGATCAGCCTGATCAGGAAGGCGTCGAGCAACACCGCGACGCCGAGGATGATGCCCATTTCCTTGGGTGGGAGCGGATCGGAGAGCGCGAAGGTGAAGAACACGGCGACCATGACCGCCGCAGCGGCGAAGATGACGCGTCCGGAGTGCGCGAGGCCGTCGACCTGAGCAGCCTTCGGGTCCCCGGTCTTCTCGTAGTGTTCTTTCGCGGTGGCGAGCAGGAACACGGTGTAGTCCATGGCGATGGCAAAGATCATCGCGAAGAAGAACACCGGCCCCCAGCCGTCGAGGAAACCTTGAGGGGTGAAGCCGAGCAGCGACGATCCGTGTCCGTCTTGGAAGATCAGCTTCGCAACCCCGAACGCTGCGGCGGTCGACAGCAAACTGACGGCGGTGCCGAGGATCGCGATCAGTGGTACCTGCAGAGCGACGAGCAGCAGGATGAAGCCGAGGGCGAGGATGATCCCGATAACCAACGGTAGGTAGTCGTTCAGGGCTTGCTGCAGGTCGAGGTTCTCCGCTGGCGCGCCGCCGACGAGCGCGGACTCCGGTAGTTGTGCGCGTAGGTCACCGAGGATCGTGCCCATGGCCTCTGCGGAAGGGTCCACGGCAGGAAACGCTTGCAGCAGTGTGTAGTTCGAATCGTCTGTTGATGGTGTGGGCGGGGTGACCATCGAGATCCCGTCGACGCTGCTCGCTGCCGCGGCGGTAGCAGCCGCATCGGAAGACGGGACAACTATCTGCAGCGCGCCGGGTGCCCCGTCACCGAACTGGGCCTGAACCAACTCGTAACCTTGCCGAACGGGCGCATCGTCGGGAACGACAGCGATGGACGGCATTGCCACCTTCAGTCCCAGGACAGGTAAGGCCAGGGCGACGAGGATGCCGACGGAGACCAGCGCGAACGGCCATGGGTACTTGTGAAGCAATTCGCCCCACGCAGCGAACTTCGGGGATCGGTGCTGTTGGCGTTTCGCGTAAGGCAGGGATGCTGCGTTGACCTTGGGGCCGAGTGCGCCCAGCGTGGCCGGAAGAAGTGTCATGGTGGCGATCAGAACGAACGTGACGGCCAGCATGATGCCTACGGCCATGGTGCGCACGGCCGGTGCGGGAACGAGCAGCACTGCCGAGAGGCTGACCAGGACGGTAAGTCCGGACAGGAGCACCGCTTTGCCTGCGGTGTCCATGGTTTCGGCAACGGCTGCTCGTGGATCGGCCGTACGGAGGGCGTCGCGGAAGCGGGCGACGATGAACAAGGCGTAGTCGATGCCGAGAGCGAGGGCGAACATCATCGCGAAATTCATCGCCCATACCGAGATCGGTGTGACCTCGTTGAGCAGCACCAAACCGCCGGCGGAGGCGACGAGTCCGGCCACTGTGAGCAACAGCGGCAGCCCGGCAGCGACGAGGGAGCCGAATGCGAGCACCATGATCGCCAAAGTGACTGGCCAAGAGAATAGTTCAGCCTGAATCATCGCATCGTGGTTGGCTTTGTTGAAGTCGGACCACAACGCGGAGGATCCGGTGGGATAGACCTCGATACCGTCGCCGGAGAGTGCGGTCAGCTCGTCTTTGACATCGTCGACGGCTTTGACCATGTCGTCCGCGTTTGCGTTGGCGCCGGCGATGAGGATGCCGGTGTGGCCGTCGGGGCTGATGGTCATACCAGGCTGTGGGGCGATGACGGCACCGAACCGGGTGTCACCGTCGAACACAGCTGTGACGTCGATGAGTCTCTGCTGCACGGTGGGATCGTCGATCGACGCGGTGTCCGAATGGACCACCACCTGAACCGCGGCCGAGGAGTTCCCGCCGAAATGCTGTTGCGCGAGTTCACGGACCTGGACCGATTCGGATCCGTTGGCTTGCCACCCAGCACCCGCCAGTGACGAAAAAACCGACGGCGCTGCAGATCCGAGCGCGACAAGCGCGATCAGCCAGACACCGAACACCCATCGGCGGCGTGCGACCATCGCGCTTCCCAGGCGTCCGAGTATGCCGGGTGTAGATACGCGATCACGATCGTCACGACCGGTGGCCGTCACGGTGTCGGGCACAGACATAACTTCTCCTAAAATACGGGCTGGGGTATTCAAATGAGCGAGCTAGACCTCGGTAAACCTGACCCAATTGGAAGGTTAGGCCCTTGCACTCGCGACCGGGATTGGCGGCGAAACAGCGATCGCGAGGCGCTGGCGCCGATCGATAGGACCAACGGTCTCAGCAGAGCAGGTGCACTGCCGAGGCCGTGAAACATCCTTCGTGACGTCGTCGACATGTCGATCGCAACCTGCCCACGCGATCTTGTCGCATATCGGGCACGGGACGGGGTAACACATAGACAGTCCTTTCTGACGAGCGTCTACCCACTGTTGCATATACCCAGGGGGGTATGCAAGTACCCCTGGGGGTATACGCTCGGGTAGGCCGTTCGCTCCTCTCGGGCGCCCACCCGAGGGGGTGGGCCGTCCGGGTCGTCGAGTGCCCAGGCGAGGTACCGCTTTCTGGGTAGCCGACGCACACGTCGGCGCATCCGTCGAGACGACTCAGTCCGGGTGCGGCGGCCACGCCATCGGTGAGAGGTCTCGGGAACTCGTGGCGTGGATCGAGCGCGCCGGAACCGTCATCGGGGCAGTCGCCGTACGAGACGAGCTCCGACCGGAAGCACATGAGGTGATCGCCGGGCTACGACGCGGCGGGTACACCGTCGCGATGCTCACCGGCGACAACGAACGCACCGCCCAGGCGCTGGCCGCCGACGTCGGGATCGACGACGTGCACGCCGACCTGCGCCCGGAGGACAAGGCACGGATCGTGGAAACCTTGCGTGCGAACCGCCCGACGGCAATGGTCGGGGACGGTGTCAACGACGCCCCCGCCCTGGCCACCGCCGACTTGGGCATTGCCATGGGCGCGATGGGTTCCGACGTGGCCATCGAGACCGCCGATGTTGCTCTGATGGGCGAAGACCTGCAGCACCTGCCGCCGGCTCTGCATCCGATGAACCGAATGCTCGCACAATTGCGCAGTGTCTACACGAAGCGCATCGCTTGCACGACCGACACAGCGCCGTCGCGTTTCGGCCCGCAAAGAGGACCGCAGCCGGCCGCACCAGCGATGACACCCAGCGTTGGCATCACCTCGAACGCACACATGTCCTCTCCCAGCCCTGTCCATGGCCACACAAACCACCTCGCCATGCTCCCCTGGCCTTACATCAGCGTGACTGCCGCGAAGCCGTCGGGCAGGTTCTTCGCATCATCGTCGTCGCCGCCCCGGGATCCGCACTGGGCCGCTATCCGGAGGGCAACACCGAACGAACTCGTGCCGGTCTTATGACACCGATGCCGATACCTGACGATCTTGCCGAGAAAATGCAGACCTACCAGTCCTGGGTTTCGTTTACCGCGAGCTGTCCTGCACTGCCGCATACTCGAAACCACACGCCGACGGAGGAACACCATGATGCACCTTGAAATTTTGCAAGTCCCGGACTGCCCGAACGTGCAGCTCCTCGAACAACGGATCGAGCACGTTCTCGCGGAGGAGTCCATCGATTGGGAACTGCGCCACGTAATCGTCGACGATCCTCGATCCGCAAGGCTTGCGGGCATGACCGGATCGCCGACGTTGCTCGTCGACGGCCGCGATCCGTTTGCCGAACCGGACCAGGTCCCCAACGTGTCATGCAGGCTCTATCGAGATTCCACGGGCGAGGTCGGTGGCGCTCCTACCGTTGCTGCACTGAGGGGTGCGTTCGGTATGGCTGCGCCCACAGCTGATGTAGAGGGCGATGAGTGAAAGTATCGGCCACCCACCGGTGGTCCCAACAGGGTCGTCTCCAGCAGCAGCCCCGGGGTTCCTCACAAGGGCGAGCTGACTCAACGGTCCTCCGTACTGCGCCTGCTCGAGTCTCGTCCGCCTGATCCCGCAGCTTGTACCGATTCCGAAACTCGAGACCACCACGGATACCGCCGACTCCGCACCTGATCCCGTCACCTGACATCTTCATCCCAATGCCAATCAATGCATGATCGCGCGCCCTCGGCATCACCCAGGAAGGCAGCTTTGAGCGGTCATACGTCCAAAAAAGACAGGTTGTGGCACCGATGCTGGGCATTTTCGTTACTGGAGCTTTCACGCGCACCTAACCGGAGGGAACCCTTCACCGGGTGCGCATTGCACGCCGTTTTTCATCTACGACCATCACTTCTTCATTGATCCGGCGGCGCAATGACCGGAACGCGATCGCAGAGATGGCGAATCCGAGCAGCACCGCCCCGAACAGTGCTAACACACCGGGGATTTCGAGTTCGAGTATGGCGTTGATTCCCATGATGATCACTGCGAGGCCGGCGATCAGGGCGAGTCGAACCGCGGTGTAGTACATCACCAGACGCACGAGCTTTGACCGTGCTACACGGTTGATCCGCGCCACGCGCGTCTGCGGTGCTTGATGGGCACCCAGTGCCGCAATTTCTGGGCTGACTGGTGGATTGATACGGCCCTTCGGAGCGGACTGGCGTTTCACGATGCTCGATTCTCGGGTTCGGATCCCGCCTCTGGTTGGCGGGGGCGACAGAACGAACCATATGTCTACTATGCACAATAGTAGTTCAGTGTTGTCCCGGTTCACCGCACCACGCTTGGAGGAAGTGCATGCAGGCACAGTCTCGGTGGTTCCTGCTCTTCCTGGTTGTGATCGGTCTTCTCGTCGTGGCGATCTGGCCTCGATCAACGTCAACCGAGACCCATTCCTCGACCCGGCCTCAAGTGCCTCCGGCCGCCCAGGCAGATGAAGATCGCGTCGACTCGGGGTTTTCCTCGAAGTCCGCGGCAGCAGCGGTTCCCTGTCCTGTGGCCCCGGCAGTACCGCCCGCTGGAGGAGAACTCCTGGGAATCAAAGCGACGTGTCTTGGCGAGAATACTGTGGTCGACCTCGGTGCAGCGCTGTCCGGGGAGCCGACCCTGATCAACCTCTGGGCCTCGTGGTGCGGGCCGTGCCGATCGGAAATCCCGGTCCTGAATGACTATGCAGGTACTCCGGGCTCCATCCGAGTAGTCGGGATCAACGTCCAGGACGACATGTCCACAGCACTAGCGCTTCTCACCGCTGCAGGCGTGCACTATCCCTCGTTCGCTGCGGTCGACGACATCGGAATTGCGCTATCGGCGCCGCCAGTTCTGCCGCTGAGCTTTCTCGTCCAACAAGACGGGTCCGTCGAACAGATTACAACCCCCATGGTTTTCGAAAACACTGACCAAATACGCTCCGCTGTAAGTGAGTTGATGAAATGAATGCCCCCGCACTCCCTCGCAAATCGAGACAACGCGTACTCGGAAAACCGACCCGCATCCTCCCACTGGTCGCTATTCTCACTGCGATCGTCGTCGCCGCGAGTGGATGTGCAACCGGCACCGATGCAGTCGCTTCGGGTGCGAATTTCGATTTCGTGTCACCGGGAGGACAAACCGATATTTTGTACGACCCGCCCGAATCGCGAAACATGATCGGTGTATTGGCCGGACCTGACCTCATGGCCGACGGTAGCGATATTTCACTCACTGATTACGCCGGTCAGGTCGTCGTGATCAATCTGTGGGGGCAATGGTGCGCCCCGTGCCGGTCCGAGGCCGACGATCTCGAGCGCGCGTACGAAGCAACCGAAAGTCTCGGTGTTCAGTTTCTCGGGATCAACGTTCGAGATCCTCAACGAGACAAGGCCCAGGACTTCGTCGTCGACAACAACGTCAGCTACCCCTCGATCTACGACCCGTCGATGAGAACTTTGACAGCGCTCGGCGGAAACTATCCGACAAGCGTGATTCCCTCCACCTTGGTGTTGGATCGCAGACAGCGCGTCGCCGCTGTGTTTCTTCGCGCACTTCTCACCGAGGATCTGCAACCGGTCATCGAGCGCGTGGCGGCCGAGCGGTGAACGAACTCGCCCAAGGTGTCGGCTCCAGCTTCCAGACCGCCGCCGCGAGCGGCCCGTTACTGCTCGCCGTAGCAGCGTGCATTCTGGCCGGTCTGGTGTCGTTCGCATCGCCGTGTGTGGTGCCGCTCGTTCCCGGATATCTGTCGTATCTGGCCGGCATTTCCGGAGCTGATTCTCCAGCGGTGACCCGTGGCGACGAGACCTCGGAACCTGCAGGCAGATGGCGGGTTACCGGCGCGGCAACGATGTTCGTTGCCGGATTCACCGTGGTGTTCGTTCTCGCCACCGCGTCGGTGTTCGGGGTGATCGGAACCCTGCGCATCAACGAAGACCTGCTCCAACGGGTGGGTGGTGTGATCACCATCGTGATGGGGTTGACCTTCATCGGCTTGATTCCTGCCTTGCAGAAAGACACACGGTTCGCCCCGCGGCGTATCTCCTCCCTTGCCGGCGCGCCCTTGTTGGGGGGCGTGTTCGCGTTGGGTTGGACACCATGTCTCGGCCCCACCCTCGCCGGAGTTATTTCGGTGGCGGCCGGAACTGAAGGCACGACAGCAGCGCGGGGCGTGATACTGATTGTCGCCTACTGTCTGGGATTGGGACTGCCGTTCATCGTGCTTGCGTTCGGGTCGGCGAAAGCTCTCCGCGGCGTCGGGTGGCTCAAACGCCATTCACGGACGATTCAGATCGTCGGCGGAATAATGCTCGTCGCTGTCGGGCTCGCACTGGTCACCGGCGTGTGGGGCATGTTCGTCGGCTGGTTACGCAACGAATTCGTCAGTTCGGTCGTGCTGCCGATATGACAGATAACGCCACCGCGGGAGGTCGCATCCGCCGCCTACCGAGACTGATTATCCGAGAAAGCGTTCGACTACTGCGCCACAATTGGCGCCGGTTGACGTCGATGAGCACCGCGCTCGTGCTCCTGTTCCTCTTGGCACTCGCAGCACTTCCCGGTGCTATGTTGCCTCAGCGAAATCTCAACGTACAGAAAGTTTCCCAGTACATCGCGGCGCAGCCAACCCTCGGCCCGCTATTCGACAAGCTGGAGTTGTTCGACGTCTTTTCCAGCTTCTGGTTCACTGCGATCTACGTCCTGCTGTTTCTCTCTCTCATCGGCTGTCTTGTTCCACGCCTGCAGGCGCATCTCGGCGCGCTTCGGAGCCAACCTGTACGAGCACCTCGGAATCTGTCCAGGTTGCCGCACCATTTCCACGGCGTAGTTGACATCTCGCATGACGAGGCCCTCACCAGAGTGCGGCAGTCGCTCAAGGGCTGGCGGGTAGCCGTCAGGTCCGAAAAGGATTCCGAGGTATCGGTTTCCGCGGAAAAGGGGTATCTGCGTGAGGCCGGGAATCTGGTGTTCCACTTCTCGCTGATCGGGTTGCTCGTCACCGTCGCGATCGGCAAGTTGGTGGGGTACGAGGGTTCGGTGATCGTCATTGCCGACGGCGGCCCCGGTTTCTGTAATACGTCACCTGCCGTGTACGACTCGTTCCGCGCGGGAAGTGCTACTGACGGCACGGGTCTCGCGCCCTTTTGCATCAAGGTCAACGACTTTTCCGCAGATTATCTCGATACTGGTCAGGCCGAAATGTTCACCTCCAACATTTCGTATCAGAGCGGGCAGGATATCGCGACCAATACCTGGAAAGACTATCGTCTTCGGGTCAACGAACCGCTGCGTACCGACGGTGCCCGTGTTTATCTGACCGGCCATGGGTACGCGCCGCAGTTCACCGTCACTTTTCCCGACGGACAGTCCCGTACCGAGACGATGCAGTTTCAACCGGACGATGCGGTCACGTTCCTGAGCAGTGGGGCGTTGCGGTTCGATCCGCCAGGTGGATCGTTTCCGAATCCGGACGAGCGCCGGAAGAATCAGATCGCCATCGAGGGACTCTTCGCGCCGACCGCTTCCTTCAGCGGGACGCTTCTGACTTCGTCGTTTCCCGATGCGCGTGACCCTGCGGTCGCGATCGACATCTACAAGGGCGATACGGGTCTGGACACCGGCATCCCGCAATCGATCTTCTCGTTGAACAAGGAAATGATCAACCAAGGAAGGCTGGTCAAACAAGATCGTGTGAACCTCCGCCCTGGAGAGACGCGGACTCTCACCGATGGAACACAGGTTCGGTTCGACGGCGCAAAGGAATTCGCCAATTTGCAGGTGTCGTACGACCCTGTGCAACAGTGGGTTCTCGTTTTTGCGGTCACGATGATGCTCGGACTTCTGATCTCGCTCGTGATCAGGAGGCGACGGATGTGGGTCCGTCTACGCCCGGGGGCGGGACCAGAGCAGGTTGATCTCGAACTCGGCGGATTGGCGAGGACCGATCATGCCGGGTGGGGCGGCGAATTCGACGACCTTCGCGAGAAGTTGGTGGCAGATCAGCGAAGTTCTCCGCCGATGAGAGTGAGCATGTGAAGGTCCCTTCCCTCGAATGTGCACTTGTCAGCGACGGTCACACTGATTCAGGCCCCAAAGATGTCCGGCCCGCGCGGCGCAGCGGCGGAATTGCTCTGCGTTTCGCGTTTTCGGTGGGCGCTGGATGGCTGCTGTTTCTCAGCTTCCCGCCGCGCACGCTGTGGTTTCTCGCACCTGTCGCCATCGCCCTGCTGACGGTTGTTCTCCGGGGGCGAAGTCTCCGGGCAGGTTTCGGATTCGGCTATGCGGCGGGGCTGGGCTTCTTCATGCCCTTGCTTCCGTGGGTCGGGGCGTACGTGGGTCCGATCCCGTGGTTGGCGTTGGCGTCGATAGAAGCGGTCGCATTCGGAGTGTTCGGCGTCCTGGCAGTGGCGGTCGGTCGCGCTCCGCTCTACCCGGTGTGGATTGCGGGCGCATGGGTAACCACAGAAGCGCTTCGTAGTCGAGTTCCGTTCGGCGGTTTCCCTTGGGGGCGTTTAGCTTTCGGGCAAGCAGACAGTCCGTTGCTACCGTTGACGGCGATAGCCGGGGCACCAGGGTTGTCCTTTGTGACCGCGCTGACCGGAACTCTCCTTGCCTGGTCCCTGGCCGGAACCTCCCGTGTTCGATGGCAGGCATTGATGAAGGGTGGAACGGCCATCGTCCTCGTGTTCGTGAGTGCCTTCGTGGTGAGTTCTCCTGAAGTAACCCCGGACGAAGTCGTCACGGCGACCGTCGTTCAAGGTAATGTGCCGCGCCTGGGCCTGGATTTCAACGCCCAACGCCGAGCGGTGCTCGACAATCATGTTGCCCGCACCGAACAACTCGCAGCTGAGGTCACAGCGGGCCGAGCAGCCCGGCCACGACTTGTCATCTGGCCCGAAAACGCTTCGGATATAGATCCTTTGACGAATCGGGATGCGGCGGATCGACTGGACCGAGCAGCCCGTTCTATCGGCGCCCCGATCCTGGTCGGTACGGTCCTGCAGGGCGAGCCAGGAACATCGATCAACAGTGCCATGGTCTGGGATCCGACGGACGGCCCTGGGCAGCAACACATCAAACGGCAGCTTGTGCCCTTCGGGGAGTACCTGCCGCTCCGATCGATCGTTCGTGCAGTGTCGTCGTATGCCGATGCAGCAGGCAATTTCATTGCCGGGAACGGGAACGGCGTCGTCGACCTCAACGGCGTCCACATAGCTGTTGCCACCTGCTACGAGGTGGCCTTCGACGATCTGGTGACCGAGTCCGTCAAGGCAGGAGCCACCGTCATCGCGGTTCCCACCAACAACGCGACCTTCGGCCGGACCGAGATGACCTTTCAGCAGCTGGCCATGTCGCGGGTGCGGGCGGTCGAACACGGCCGCAGTGTGCTGATCGCAGCAACCAGCGGTGTCAGCGCAATCATCACGCCAACGGGTGTGGTGCGTCAACAGAGCGAGATCTTCACAGCACAAGCATTGACCGACGAGATCGCCGTTCGCTCCGATCTCACGTTGGCAACACGTGTGGGTTCGATTCCGGAACTCGCGTTGTCTGCGATCGTGCTTTCTCTCGCCACTTCGGCACTCTTCAGAGGCATGTACCGGGTTCGGCGGGGTGAAAGAACGAGAACATGAATTACTATGCATGATAGTAATTCAGTGTCGGTGCCAGTGCACAAGCGAAACGAGTTCACCAATGACCCAGAGCCGCAAAAAGTCCCCCACACGGCCGCGAGGCGGCGTGGTGCCTGGTGGCCGAGGATTTCCGTGGGCGATATCGCTGGCAGTCCTGGTCATCGTCGGTTTGGTCTCGGTCATCGCGTACAACGTGGTGCCTCGCGCAATCGATAAGAACGAGGCCCAAAAGTACGCTCCGAGTGCCGACAATCCCGACCCGTCGACGTCGATCGACGGCGTGAGCGAGATCGAATACGCAGCCGGCAGTCATATTCAAGCGCCGCAGCGCGTTGCATACGATCAAAATCCGCCATCGGGAGGTGCTCACGATCAGTACTGGGCAACGTGTACCGGAGTCGTCTATCCGGAGCCGATACGCACCGAGAACGTGGTGCACTCCCTCGAACACGGCGCGATCTGGGTGTCGTACGACCCCGAAGCGTTGAACTCGTCCGACATCGACACTCTCGCCTCCCGGGTCGACGGGGAACCGTATTCGCTGATGTCCCCCTTCCCCGGCATCGGCGCACCCATCTCTCTTCAGTCATGGGGGCACCAACTCAAGGTCGAGAGCGCCGACGACCCCCGTATCGCGCAATTCATCACCGCACTCCGACAGAATCCGAACACCCATCCGGAACCCGGTGCCAGTTGTGCGACGGTTCCGGGCGGATTCGACCCGAAGGAACCCTTCCCGTTCGATCCATCCCCTCCGGGTCCCGACGCCATCCCCGCGGCGGATCCGCCAGCCGCCGGCGTCGCCCCCGCTTCGCCCGCCCCGATGCCCACAGCCGGAGATCGCGGCAATGGCTGAACAACGCGATACGGACCAGATCGAACGCCAGCCAGTGGCTGCCTCTCCCGCAGATCGCCGACACACGCCGCCTGCGGTGTTGGTCGTCGGTATCGTCATCGCCTTGCTGCTCGGCATCGTCATTGGACTGTGGGTACAAGGGAAGATCGCCGACACCTCATCCGGGACGTCATCCGCCGAGTCCGTGGATATCGGCTTCGCGCAGGACATGTCCGTTCATCACGGGCAAGCAGTCGAGATGTCCTCTCTTGCCCTGGTCAACGCCACCGACCCGGCCATTCGAACTCTCGCCTTCGACGTCGTCACCACTCAGCAAAGCCAGATAGGAATGATGCAGGGGTGGCTGACGCTGTGGGACCGCCCCGCCCGTAGTTCAGGTGGGTACATGGAGTGGATGCCGATGCCTTCGGTATCGATGGATCATTCGATGCCAGGGATGAGCACCGCGCAAAGTGATGCCGAAGCGACTGCTGTATCGATGCCAGGTATGGCAACTTCTGCCGAGCTCGCCGAACTACGTGCGTTAACCGGCCCTGCCTTCGAGATTCGCTACCTACAGTTGTTGTTGCGCCACCATCAGGGCGGTATCCCCATGGCCCAGTACGCCGCCGACAATGCCGCTCTCCCGGCCGTGACGAATCTCGCGCGACAAATCGCTGTCACGCAGCAGGCGGAATCGACAGCTCTGCAAAATCTCCTCGCGGACAGGGATGCTCAACCAATCCCGATGAACTGAACCCCATAGGCGTCCGCGGACCACTCGGAACCGTGGCGTGTCGAAAACCTTTACCGGCGCGGAAGAGTTCTCAGGAACTCGTTGTAGGCATCGAGGTCGACATCGCCTTCGCGTGCGACCTTCTTGTCGACTGCGGCGTTGGTGAAGGATTCGTCGCGTTTCCACCGCATCGCGAAAACCACCATGATGATCAAGGCGATCGGTTCTCCGTAGGACCAAGCCAGTGCGCCGGCCATTTGTTGATCCGCCATCAGGTCCACATTCCAGGAGGCTGGCGGATTGGTGAAGGTACTCAGGAGTGGCGAAGTTGCCATCATCAGGATCACGCCGATGAAAACGTGGAGAGGCATTTCGACGAACAGGTCGAAACATCGACCCAGGTTGCTTTGTTTGACGGGCAACGGCCCCGAGGAGAGCACCGGGACGATGAACAGTACTCCGGTGGCCAGGAAGAAGAGCTCGAGACCTGTGTGACCGATCCAGGACCGCGCTACCAGGTCGAAGACCGGCGAGAGGTAAATGCCGTAGTAGCTGAACAGGAACAGTGGAATTGTGACGCCGGGGTGCAGCAGGATCTTCGCGGTCCGGCTTCGAAGCGCCGTCAGGGAAACTGTGAGAATCGGAATTCCCCAACCTGAATGAGGCGTGGAGCGCAGCAAAAGAAGTCCAGGACTGCCCAGAACCAGAAGTGGCGGAATGGCCATGGAGAGGGTCAGATGCTGGAACATCCAGATACTGAAAAGTTCGTATCCGTACCCCTCGACCGCCAGGCCCGTGACGAGAATCAGTAGCACGCAGCCGAAGACGAAACTGGCCGTCCTCGTCCACGGCCATGCTCTTCCGGACGCTTTCACCCGATGGACGCCCCAGCAGTACCACGCCGCCATCAAGATTCCGATGACCGGCAGCATCGGCAATGGCTGCGGAGCCCAGCCGACCATCTCACCGAACGAGGGTGCGGCCTCGGGAAGTCGTATCCAGTCCATCACCTGACCTGGCCTTTCCGTCCTCGCTCGACTGTGCTGCAGGTTCAGCGCTTCGAGCGCTTCTCTCCGCGCAGGACGATCACCATTCCGACCACGAACAGCAACGCCACGGCGCCACCGAGAATCGGCAGCAGCAGTGGGGATCCGTCGGCGGCGCCGGTTTCACCGGTGGCTGCCGACGGGGCGACTGTGACAGAGGGAAGAGCACCTGCAGGAGACGGTGCCGCCGCGTTCGGTGCCACGTTCAACGTGAAGGTATAGGACCCTGTGATCGGATGGCCGTCCTCGGAAATCACGCGATACCCCACGGTGTAGGTGCCCGAAGGCATCTGCGGGGTCGTGGAGAGAGAGACGCGCTCTCCCTGCACTGACGGATCCCCGGCCCCGACCTGCGTTCCGTCGGCCGTACTGACGGTCACGTTCGCAAAACTCGTCTGAATCTCTTGGTTGAACACCAATTCCACGGAAACAGGTGCAGCATCGAGAGCTGCATCCGCGGATGGAGTCGATCCGACCAGCGCACTGTGGGCTTGCGCGGTGCCTGCGCCGATGAGCGCACACCCTGCAGCCACCAGCAGCACAACCATTGCACGCCTCAAAATCTGTTCCTCCTACTCGGCTCACACCATCACGGTGCGGAGTCCGGCGATCGATGCACACCGGCATCTCGCTGAGAGACTACCTCCGACTACTATGTTGCATAGTAGTCAGGGTGTGTGGTCGCCGGAAGGCTGCGCGCACGAACGAACATCGACCCGGTAGGCGGATCCATGAAGTTGACCACCAACGCGAAATTTTCGATAGCCCTGGTAGCTGTCTTCGCTGTCGTCCTCGGTGCACTGTTGCTCGGTAACCGCAGCGGGACAGGGACCACCAGCGCCGGCGCTTCGGACGCGACGGTGCTCCGAGCCGACACCCATCTGCTTTCCACTGCCCCCGACAACGATGTCGTTCTGGTCGAATTCCTCGACTTCGAGTGCGAGGCATGCCTGGCTATGTATCCCACGATGGAACGGATACGTACCGAGTACGCGGACCGCATTACCTTTGGCGTGCGGTACTTCCCTATCCCCAGCCACACGAACAGCGGACTCGCAGCGCGAGTGGTCGAGGCAGCTTCTCGGCAAGGGAAGTTCGTCGAGATGTATCAGCGCATGTACGACACACAGACCGAGTGGGGTGAATCGTCCGAATCTCAAGAACCCCTCTTTCGTACGTTCGCACAGGATCTGGGGCTCGACATGGCTACCTTCGAAGCGGATCTGAAGGATCCCACTGTTGCCGAGCGGGTTGAACGAGACTTCAACGAAGGGATCGACTTGGGGGTGCAGGGCACGCCGACACTTTTCCTCGACGGCGTCCAGTTGCCAGCCATGCCCACATACGAGGAGCTCACCGGGCGCATCGACGCAGCGCTGGCCCGATGACGTCAACGGGTGGCACCCGGACCGATACCAGGGGGGCTCGCACTGCTGGTTCCTTCCCTGCAGCGTGTTCTTCCTACGCGATCGGTTGGATCCTCTCAGGTGCTGGCGTGCTCGGATTGATCGCGTCTCTGATACTGACGATCGAGAAGTTTCGACTTCTCTCCGATCCCTCGTATCGTCCGTCCTGCAGCATCAACCCCGTCCTCAGCTGCGGATCGGTGATGAGTTCTCCCCAGGCGTCGGTCTTCGGTTTTCCGAACTCGATCCTCGGCGTGGTGGCATTCACCGTCTTGCTGACCACGGGAATCGTAACGCTTTCCGCGAAAAGCGGACTTCCTCAATGGTATTGGCGGTCTCTCGTCATCGGATTGTTCGCCGGCGCGGTACTGGTCCACTGGCTGATATTCCAAAGCTTGTACAGAATCCAGGCGCTGTGCCCGTACTGCATGGTCGTGTGGGTGGTGACGATCACAGCACTCTGGTATGCCTCTTTGCACCTTTGCACCCGCAGCGCCTCAGCCTCCTCTCGACCCGTGACGAGAATCGTGACGGTCGGCGCCCAGAATCACACTCTCGTGCCTACCATCTGGATCTTGTCCGTCGCGAGCATGATTCTCAGCGCATTCTGGACTTATTGGTCGACGTTGATCTGAGGGTCTGACGCAAAAGGGCCACCGCCGCCGAACTCGGCAGGTGCACGATCAGCCACGCTCAACGCAACTACTATGGATCTTAGTTTTTAGCTCGGCAATCCACGGGCACATCGGCAATTGAGGCCAGGAGAAGGAGACGAACATGAAACTCACGGGTGCAGCGAAAGCGCTGGTCGACAAAGGCATGGAGGCCGCCTCGAAGAACGCGGACAAGATCGAAAATGCAATCGACAAAACCGCCGCTGCGGCCGAAACCAAAACCGGTGGAAAACTGACCAGCCAGATTCAGAGGGCCGCCTTTGCCGCGAAGAGAGCGATCCCTCCGAAGAAGTAGTCACCCCCTTTGTCGTGCCGCCTGATTGTCGTCGAATCCAAGGCGTACGACTGAGGATGAGTGTCGAATAATCTCGCTTCGGTGTGCCCCCCCTCGTAAAAGCACACCGAAGCGAGGAGCGCTCAGGGTTCGGTCGGTGGAGGGATGACGATGCTCGCGTGAAAATCGCTGTGCCACAGCCGCGCAAGGAGTGCGTAATAGGATTCGGTTACCCTCGATTGGGTCGTGAGCGCCGCTTCCGGCGACTCGATTGTCGTCGGAGCCAGAAGGAGTGCACGATTGGCCAATGCCGCCGCGGAACTCCCGATATCCATCACGGCACCACTGATACTGGCTGCGGCGTTCAGCACGGGGTCGGGAAGGACCGTGATCGAAGGCGTGAAGGTCCGTTCTGCGTCGACGGAAACCGCGACGGTGTGGAGATGGTTCTCGATTGTCGCGATTGCTTCGCCGACCCGGCGGGTGTGGACCCGAAGTTTGCGGGGGTGTCGGACGTGGCGACGAGATATCGGCGGCAAGGTCCGCAAGTGGTCAGCGGCATGGTTCGCCACTCCGCCGTCGAGAGCGGTGGGCAGTACGTCTCGGATCAACCAGTCCGTCAGTAGGGCGGCAGCGGCATCTGTTGCCGGGACGATGACCACTGGCATTGTTCGTGTTGACATTGGCTTTCCCATCGGACTTCGTCGCCGAACTACTTCTTCTCGTCATCGTCGGGCATGCCGGTAAGTACCTTCTCCGATTCTGAGGTCGTCTCCGGCCGATGACCGACCCCGACGTGTGCTTCTGCCCGCATCCGAGCCACCATGTGCGGGTAGTGCAACTCGAAGGCCGGACGCTCGCTACGAATGCGCGGCAACTCCGTGAAGTTGTGCCGCGGCGGCGGGCAAGTGGTCGCCCACTCCAGCGAGTTTCCGTAGCCCCACGGATCGTCGACGGTGACCACTTCGCCGAATCTGTAGCTCTTGAAGACGTTCCAGATGAACGGGAGAGTGGAGGCTCCGAGAATGAAGGATCCGATGGTCGAGACTGTATTGAGGGTGGTGAATCCATCCGCGGGTAGGTAGTCGGCGTAACGACGGGGCATACCTTCGGCACCGAGCCAGTGCTGGACGAGGAACGTCATGTGAAAGCCGACGAACGTGGTCCAGAAGTGCCACTTGCCCAGGCGTTCGTCCATCATGCGACCGGTCATCTTCGGGAACCAGAAATAGATACCGGCGTACGTCGCGAACACGACCGTACCGAAAACCACATAGTGGAAATGGGCGACAACGAAGTAAGTATCCGTGACCTGAAAATCCAGCGGAGGGCTCGCCAGCAGCACACCGGACAGGCCACCGAAGAGGAAGGTGATCAAGAATCCGAGAGAGAACAGCATCGGTGACTCGAACGTCAAGTGCCCCTTCCACATCGTTCCGATCCAGTTGAAGATCTTCACACCCGTCGGCACGGCGATCAGGAACGTCATGAACGAGAAGTACGGCAGCAGGACCGCGCCCGTCGCGTACATGTGATGCGCCCACACTGCGATCGACAGCGCCGCGATACCGAGCGTCGCGTAGACCAGGCCGCTGTAGCCGAAGATCGGTTTGCGGCTGAAGACCGGAAATATCTCCGAGACGATACCGAAGAACGGCAGCGCGATGATGTAGACCTCGGGATGACCGAAGAACCAGAACAGGTGCTGCCACAGCAGGACTCCGCCATTCGCGGGGTCGAAGATGTTGCCACCGAGGCGACGGTCGTAAAGCAGTGCGAAGAGTGCCGCGGTCAACAGCGGGAAGGCCAACAGAATCAAGACCGAGGTGATGAAGATGTTCCACGTGAAGATCGGCATGCGGAACATCGTCATCCCCGGAGCGCGTAAGCAGACAATGGTGGTGATCATGTTGACCGCGCCGAGAATGGTGCCGAGACCGGAGACGAGAAGCCCCACAATCCACAGATCCGCACCGACCCCAGGTGAGCTGACTGCCGAACTCAGAGGTGTGTAGGCCGTCCAGCCGAAATCTGCGGCACCGCCGGGAGTGACGAAGCCGCCCGTAGCGATGAGCGCACCGAAAAGGTAGAGCCAGTAGCTGAACGCGTTCAGTCGCGGGAAGGCGACATCCGGCGCACCGATCTGCAGGGGGAGAACGAAATTGGCGAATCCGAACACCACCGGCGTCGCGTACAGCAGCAGCATGATCGTGCCGTGCATGGTGAACAACTGGTTGTACTGCTCGTTCGACAGGAATTGCATGCCCGGAATCGCCAGTTCGCTGCGCATGATCAGCGCCATGAGCCCGCCGATGAGGAAGAACGCGAACGAAGTCACCAAATACATCAAGCCGAGCGTCTTGTGATCGGTCGTCGTCACAAGGTTCCGCAGCACCGATCCCTTCGGCGCCCGTCGCGCGGGGTACGGCCGGGCGGCGATGGGGGGTGATGCAATTGCGGTCATGGTCAGCCCGCTTCCTGTCGAGACGCAAATAGAGTGTGCGACAGAAGCATAACCCAAATACTACGTTGCATAGTTTTTGGGTTCGAGGTACCGATCGAGTGTTCCTCCGGTGCCGCCTTAGGTCACGAGGGCATGAGCGGACGCGGAGAAGACGACCATGGTGGTCAACGCGGCGATGACGGGAACGATCATCGGGAGCATCGCAGCAGAGATACAGACCAGTTTGGTGGCGCGAATCCGGGAATCGGCCTGCAGCCTGACCAAACGCACCGCGATCTCGTCGTCACCGAGCCCGAGAGTCCACACCGGCTGAGGTAGCGGCGACGTCGCCACCACGCGCAATGCCGACCGGACGGCATCGGGGCTGGTGGCTTGTGCAGCTCGATCGTCGGCAGCGAGCTCGACCAGCCGCCGCACCGCAGCGGGAGCCGCTTTGAACAGCGGGATCACCGGCAGCGCCTTCGCGAAGACTTCGCACACATTGATGATCCGGTGATGCTGCCCTCGCAAGTGTGCCCGCTCGTGCGCGATCACCGCTTCACGCTCGGATGCAGTCAAGCAATCGGAGAGACCTTTGGTCGCTACGACGAATCCCGGCCGTCCAGCGACGCTGTAGGCCATCGGCATCGGATGATCAAGCCAGAGAACGTCATCCGATGCCGGATCTGCGCGGGCGATGATCGATACGACATCACGGTGGTAGTCGCGGACCTTCGCTCGGCCCTTATGTTGTCGATGAGCCAAGAACAAGCTCCGAGCGGCGATGAGCGCGGTAACCGCAACTCCGCCGACAGCGAGCGCTTCCCCGATCCAGGGAGCCATCGCGTGCTGGAAGGCAGTGAAGCATCGCACGAGGGCCTCGGAGAGCCCTTCCGCTGGTGCATGGCTCGGCCACAGAAGGATCACTACTGCCGATACGGCAAGGAATCCCAGACCCACGATACTGCCGATCCATGCCGCGAGAATCGCTGCAGGAGCCAGAGTGGTCGATTCGAAACGCCGCAACACCTTGGGCATGAACGCTCCGATGAGCACGGCCCCGAGAAAGAGGACTGCGGCGAGAGTCATCTACCGAACCTTGCCGTGATCCAGCGCTCGCCGCAGTGCCTCGTATTCGTCATCCGAGACGTTTTGCGCGAAGTGCAGAAGCGCTGAAACAGAGTCGTTGCTGTTGTCGAGTAATTCGCGCATGGCCAGTGAGGTCGCTTCATCGCGGCTACGCGATGGCGAATAGATGTACGCGCGGCTTCGTTTTTCCCTCTGCACCCAACCTTTTTCGTGAAGGTGCGTCACGACGGTCAAGATCGTGGTGTATGCCTTCGGGGCGCCGCCCTCGAAGCGGTCGACCAGATCCCGCACAGACTGCGGCTCTTCTGCATCCCACAGGAGATCCATCACTTCGGATTCGAGCCCGCCGAGCCTCTTCATCTTCCTTCCCCCTTCGAAAATCGTCGATTGCGTCAGTCACTGATGGCCGGAGGCTGAATCTGTACCCCGCGCGCGTCCAACCATGCCATGGGATCGACCTTCTGGCCGTCTGCCTGCCACACCTCGTAATGCAGATGTGGCCCTGTTGATTGTCCTCTGTTTCCTACCGTCGCAATCAATTCTCCGGCACGCACCTTTTGACCCGCGGTTACCAGAGTCTCGTTGATGTGTCCGAAGACCCCGATTGTCCCGTCATCCTGCAGGATACGGACCCACAGTCCGAAACCCGACGCAGGTCCGGACTCGAGTACCGTACCGTCGGTCACGGACACGATAGGTGTACCAATCTCATTGGCAATGTCCAACCCGTAATGAGTCGACCCCCAACGCGGCCCGTAGTTCGACGTCAATGTTCCGCTGACAGGAGCCATCGTCAGCGGTTGGCGTGCAGCTGCCTCTCTCGACGCGCGATCGGTTGCCTCTCTCGACGCGCGATCGGTGTCGCGTTCGGTGCCTCGAGCCAACTGTTCGGCCAGCCTCCCCAGGTCGGCCAGTTTGGGAACCTGGAGAATTTCCGGAGCCGATGCCAGTGCCTGGTCGAGAGGTGCCAGCGGTTGTTGGTCGAGCTCGACGGGAGCACTGACGCTCCCTGCCGATGCATGTGAGGCGGATGTGCCGGCGGCAAGCAAAGCGCCGGTGGCGACAGAGAGAACCAAAGCCCGTCCACCAGGACGACTGCGGGACTGTCGGCGATGAGCACCGCCGCGTCGCGCCTGAACGCTTCCAGCGACGGATTCACGGTCGACTGCAGATGCGGTGGAGATATACATCGTGTCGACTGGCAGGTCTCGATCGCTGTGTGGCGTGCCGAAAAGATAACTTTCCCGAAGTGGGCAGTCGAGATCGTCGGTGTCGGGCTTGCGGTGTCGGGCCAAGATCGCATTCCTTGCGTCGCGGAAGGTCACAGAATGGTGACGGTCCCAGACAGCGTACTACTATTTCGCATAGTTTTTGGGCGAGCGTTGACAAAGTTCAGAATCTCGACGAAACGTCCCCTGCGAATGCACCTTCTCCTACTCATGTGCCGCGCGGTGGCATCTCGGCGAGCAGCACGCGGTGAGGAACCCTGTCGCGATTGCCAGGGGCATTGCTCCGATCGCGATTATCAGTCCGGCACCGAACCGTTGATCTCGCGAGAGGTCGTCGAGCCAGCCGCGCTGCAACGACGCGAAGTACTGATCAGCAATCACCGTGTCAGTGGTGATCAGTGCTGCTGCGAGGCCCCCGTAGGCCAAGAACGCCACCAGGAGCAGGGCCATCCTGACCGCGAGGCTCGCCCGCCTCGGCAAGGGATCGACGCCGACCATGACCCAGAAGAACATGAAACCGCAGATCAGCAGGGTTCCGTTGATCACCAGATGGGGGACGTGCGAGCCGGCGACAGAGCTGTACATCCCCCCCAGGTAAAGGAGAGGCAGGGCTCCGGCGAAAATCACAGCAATCACATAGGGCTGGGACATGAATCGGAACCAGGAGCCTCTGTACACGCTCTGCGCCCATTCCCTGAGGCCGGGCGCATCTCCGGACGATCGTCGAACGGAGAGCCTAAACAGCGTGAACGGGGCGCCCAGGACCAGACAGAGTGGAGCAAGGACCGCCACGGCGGACGTTGCGGCCATATGCATACTCATCACTGCGGGTGCATATCTACCCACTCCCGACGATGTTGCGACAAGCAACACCAGGCACCCCAGAGCCCAGCTGACCGATCGGAACGTCGACCACTGCACGCCCTGCTGTCGGAGGCGAAAAACGCCGACGACGTAGCACGCAGCCAACACCACGGCGAGAGTTCCGAAAATGAGATCGAATCGCCAGTCGACGAGCAAGCGGCCCGCAGTCGGTACGCCATCGAGCGCATACCCGAGTACCTCCTCGACTCTGCTCGGATCCTGTCGTTCCGTGGGCGCCGGGGGCGGCGTGCGGCCCAGGGCGACGGCGATACCGACGGTTACTGCGAGAACCACCGACTCCACCCCTGCCAGACGAATGAAGGTGCGACCGTCGCTAGGGTCCTTCGTCAGTTCGGCGATCGCGATTGTCCGTTGGCGCCAACCTGCCAGTCCGGTGAGGACCAAGGCGGCGACTTTGGCAAGAATCAAGACACCGTAGGTGCTACTCCACACCGCGGTGAGCGGCACCCGCACGGCAGCGTTGACCACACCGCTGATCGCTATGACGACGAACGCCATGAGTGCCACGGCCGAGAAGCGGCGCGCGGCGAAGTCGAGATAGCTCCCCTTTCTGCGGGCATGCAGCACGAGAGCCGCTATTCCTCCCATCCAGATCGACGCCGCAAGGATATGCAGAACCAAACTGTTCGTGGCGATGTCGTGGGATCCGCCCGAGGAGGAGTGACCCGACAATGCCCTGGGGAGCAGGCTGAACAAAGCGAATGCGAGAAGTAACGGTGTCCACGAATATCGCAGGGTCAGACGACACGCAATCGCGAGTACGAGTGTGAGTCCTGCGGTCCATGCCCATGCAGTTGTGACATCGATGTCCGAGATCGCGCGAGCGAACAGCCCTGGATCGGCGAACACGACGGAGAGAGGTTGGCCTGAACTGTCCGAGAGGGTGAGTGGAACGAGCAGCGCCGCGCATACCGCCCAGATAGCGGCGGCGACGCTTGCGGTTCGTAGCGCCAGATATCCGTCGACATCGAGTACACCTGAGGCTTGAGGCGGAACGAGAACGGCAGCCAAAAGTAGACTGCCTACGGTCATCACGGCGGCAACCTCGCCGAACGCCATCACCGCCGGGAGTCCGTAAATCGTCAAGGGCCCCGGATCTGGAAGTCCGAGCAATCGCAGCGCCTCGGAAGTTGATGCGCGCGCCAATGCCGCCGCAGTGATTGCAGCTATGACACCCCATCCCAATACTTTCCGTATGGGTCGTCCGACGACGAGGGTATCGGCGCCGGACGGTTCGGTTTCGATCATTTGCGGGTGGACCTCTCAGCATTGTGGATCTCGCCCGCGCGATCGGTGCTCCGGACCAAAATACTATGACGGATAGTTGCATGGGTGCTTCAGCCAGGGTTTACTGAAACTCTCTCGTTGGCAAATATGCGCATATGAGAATACGACGCTCCAGTCATCGGCGAGAAGGGCATATCGAGATGGGTCACGGCCATGGGCACGGCGTTGCGGAACAAGCTGCGAGTGCATCGGGTAAACATGTCCGCAAATTATGGATAGCCGTCGGGCTCGGTCTGGTCACGTTCGTCACGCAAGTCATCGTGGGGTTGTCCACGTCATCACTCGCCCTGCTCTCCGACTCCGCACACGTCTTCACCGATGTGTTCGGCATCCTCATGGCATTGACCGCTATCTTGCTTGCGCAAAGAGCGCGATCGCGCCCGGATCGCACGTTCGGTATGTACCGGGCGGAGGTGTTCGCTGCCTTGTTCAATGCTCTACTCCTGTTCGGTGTCGCCGGATGGGTTCTCTACGAAGCTCTCGGTCGACTTTCCGATCCGCCTGAGGTCCCTGGACTCCCGGTGAGCATCGTCGCTGTCGTCGGCCTCGTGATGAACATCGCGGCATTCTTGCTGCTTCGCAGCGGGGCGAAGGAAAGCATCAACGTCCGGGGCGCCTATCTCGAGGTCATGGCTGACATGCTCGGGTCCGTTGGAGTCCTGATCAGCGGATTGGTCACACTGATCTTCGGATGGCGGTATGCGGATCCGGTGATCGGTGTTGCGATCGGCTTGTTCGTCCTACCGCGTGCATACAATCTCGGCCGCCATGCCCTGCGGATCCTGCTCCAGCACGCCCCCGCCGGCGTGAGCATCACCGAGGTGACGCAAGCCTTGCAGGGGATCCCCGGAGTCAAGGACGCTCACGACCTTCACATCTGGACGCTCACATCGGGCATGGAAGTTGCGTCGGCGCATTTGACGATCGACGAGGAGTCCGATCCGACCAAGGTTCTCGCTGCTGCCCAGGATCTATTGGCCACCCAGTTCAATCTCGTACACGCGACCCTGCAGGTAGAACCCGCCGCGGGTGACGGGCGTTGCCAGGAGCTTCCGTGGTGAGTACCAACGAGGTGACCACGAACGACAAATCCCCCCATCGCAAGAAACGAATTCTCTTCGCTACGACGGTGCTCGTTTCGGTCGTCGTCGCCCTGACGATTGAGCCCGTTGCGCGGAAGCACCTGTCCGGGGCCAACGAGATGGATCTGGGCGTCGTCAGTTTGAGGCTGGCTTACAACAGTGGTGTCGCCTTCAGCCTGGGCAATCAGCTGCCGAGTGCCGTCATCATCGCCTTTACCGGCCTCGCCACCATGGGAATCGCCGTATACGCCTGGCGGAGTGTCCCGCAAAGTCGCGGGGTGGCCGTGATCGGTTTCGCTCTGATTGTCGCCGGAGCTGCCTCCAACGTGGTCGACCGAGCCCTCGACGGGAAGGTCACCGACTACTTCCACACCGGCTGGTGGCCCACCTTCAATCTTGCCGATACCTACCTCACCTGTGGATTCATCCTGGTCGCCGTGTCGCTGCTGTTCGAATCCGCGCGCGGGTCCGAACGTGAGATTCAGCGTCCGCAATCCGTGTGACCTGATTCGAGCGAGGAGGGAGCCGGAGCGCTGTCGACAGGGAAGCAGTCCATCTCTGCGAACTTCTGCGGTTCGAGGTGGCGAAACCACGACGCCCCACTCGTCGAAAATTTCCGCGGTCCGCCTGTTTTCGGTCGAATGCGTTCGGATAGTTTGGGGGCTATGAAAATAAAGTTCGGCATGACAAACTTTGAGGTGTGACTCTTTTGACTGCCAGGAATGTCGATGCTTCGGTCGGGTGGCCATGAGCGCACCGTCGCGGCGACAATTGTTGATCGGTGGGGCGCTCGCCGGATCAGCCGGACTCATGATGAACGCAGGAAGAGTTGCGGGCGCATCGCCTACCGAGCATCCCGGAAACACCAACCCGGGTACCGCCGCACCTGACGGAGACGGCGGAGTCCGTCACGGCGGCACGAGCGGTGCGACCTTTCGGGCCGGTCAGCAGGTGAACCACACTGCCAACGGGTTTCATCCCACGGCAATGCTGCGTGACTTCGACTACGGGACGACTTCCGAATTGCCTGACGGTCGAACGCTACGCGAGTGGGAGATCTTCGCAGCCGACGAGGAGATCGAGGTAGCACCCGGAGTCTATTTTCCCGCGTGGACCTTCAACTCCCGCATTCCAGGTCCCGCCTTGAGATGCAGTGAGGGAGACCGGCTCCGGGTGCGGTTCGTCAACGGTTCCGCGCACCCTCACACGATGCACTTTCACGGAATCCATCCCGCTGACATGGACGGAATTCCCGGGGTAGGTCGGGGCATCATCGAGCCGGGCGAATCATTCACTTACGAATTCGATGCAACCCCTTTCGGATTGCATCTCTATCACTGCCACGTCAATCCACTTGCAGAGCACATTGCCCGCGGCATGTACGGCACATTCATCGTCGATCCAGCTCAGGGGCGCCCGGCGGCTGACGAAATGGTGATGGTGATGCACGGCTACAACACCACATTCGACGGGCAAGGAAACCAGCTCTACGCGGTCAACGGCATCCCGTTCCATCACATGCACGAACCGGTACAGGTGAAACGAGGCGAGCTGGTTCGCATCTACCTGGTCAACGTCCTCGAATACGATCCGATCAACAGCTTCCACGTGCACGGGAACTTCTTCGACTACTACCCGACCGGGACTCGGCTCGAGTCCAGCGAATTCACGGACACGATCATCCAGGCCCAAGGTCAGCGCGGAATATGCGAACTGCGCTTTCCCTACCTGGGCAAGTACATGTTCCACGCCCACAAGACCGAATTCGCCGATCTGGGCTGGATGGGATTCTTCGAGGTGACCGAATGACCGGCACCCCAGATCCTCCCTCTCCTACGAGCACTCATGAGAATTCCTTTGACACTGCGGGTTCCGCGCATACAGAGTCCGATCAAACAGGCGCATCTCGCACCGGCCTTTGGCTCCGAGGCGCCGCAGTACTCGCGATCATCGTCATCGCCCTGACTGCGCTGGCAATGCTCGCCGGACAAAGCCTCCCCGAACGCACCGGCCCACCGATCGAGAACATCTCCGTCGAACGAACGGCCCTCGAACCAGGCCGAATCACGTTGACGCTACGCAACACCGGCCCCGACGCGGTGACCGTCGCGCAAGTTGCCGTGAACGACACATTCGTCGATTTGGTAGGCGCTGCAGATCCCATCGGCAGACTCGAGTCCCAGACGATCACCCTCGACTACCCGTGGATCACCGGACAGCCGTACCTCGTCTCGATGCTCACCTCCACAGGGTTGGTCATCGAACACGAAATTCCCGCTGCCGTAGCAACTCCCGTCCCGGGAGTGGCGTTCTTCGGCTTGATGGCTCTATTGGGCACATACGTCGGAGTCATCCCGGTCCTGCTCGGGATGCTCTTGCTACCTGTGATGCGGGGCGCCGGCGTCAGGGCAGTCAGATTCGTGCTGGCCGTCACGGTCGGTCTGCTCGCCTTTTTGATCTTCGACGGCACGAGCGAGGGGTTCAAGCTGGCAGCAGCCTCGAGCGGAGCCTTCGGCGGCGGCACTCTCGTCGTTCTCGGCGCGGCGATCGCCTTCCTGACGCTCACGTGCATCGACCGCTACCTACGCGGAAGACGCCCAGCCGGTACGACAGGTGCATCCGAACTCAGACTGGCACTGATGATTTCCATCGGCATCGGATTGCACAATCTCGGAGAAGGCCTCGCGATCGGATCCGCGTATGCGGTAGGTGAGCTTGCGCTCGGCGCGTTCCTCGTTATCGGATTCACCCTGCACAACACAACAGAGGGACTCGCGATCATCGCACCGTTGGCTCGGCGACGTACCCCCCTGTTGACCTTGTTGGGGTTGGGATTGATCGCGGGTGCGCCGGCAATTCTCGGTGCTGTTATCGGGGCGGGCGTCGACAACCGTGAAGTATCTGCGTTGCTGCTCGGAGTCGGGGTCGGCGCAATCATCCAGGTCGTCATCCAAATTGCACCGTCCTTGCGCACACAAGGCCGCTCGGATCTGGATCCGATGGTTCTCGTCGGCGTCGGTGTCGGAATACTCCTGATGTTTCTCACTGGTTTGGTGGTCCCCGCATGAGCACGATCGATCCATCCGACATCAAGGTCGGGCGCAGAACGGTCCTCCTCACAGCCTGCGCGACAACTTGTCTCGCCGTTGCCGGATGTAGCACCCAGAACAACAGCAATGCACCCGGCGTAACCCTGGGCAGTGCCGAGGTTCCGATATCAGCGGTTCCTGTCGGCGGCGGAGTCATTCTGGCGGACGAGCAAGTCGTGATCACCCAGCCGCAGGAAGGCGTGTTCCAAGCCTTCTCTGCGGTATGTACCCACCAGGGATGCGTAGTCTCCGAGGTCAGCGATGGAACGATCAACTGCCCATGTCATGGCAGCCGATACTCCATCGTCGATGGCTCGGTCGTGCAACGACCTGCTCAGAAGCCACTGCACAGCTACGCCCTTTCTCGCACCGCGGACACGATCATCGTCAACTAAGCCGGAGAACGGCACTTCCGAACTGGGACAGCTATCTGCGAAGGTTGTTATGGAACAGTGCGTTCGGCGGCGCTGAGGAAGTGAGAGATGTGTATTCTGCACAACCCGAGTTCTCGGCGTACGGCCCATCGCATTGGGCAGCCATCGCTCTGTTTGTCGCGGGTTCGGTGTTTCTGATCTGGGCGGGACGTAGACAGACCGAAGCGCAAGCTCGCCACCTCAGCCGCGCCCTCGGCGGAATACTGGCGGTGATATACGGCTCGGCGGTGCTCTACTCGCTGTCCTCACCCACGCTAGGAGGATCCGTACCCTTACAACTCACCGATCTCGCGACAGTGTCCGCGATCTACGCATTGTGGTCGCACCGACATTGGCCGTTCGCCCTCACCTACTACTGGGGGCTTGTATTGAGTACGCAGGCGTTGATTTCACCGGCTCTGGCCGGGCCCGACTTCCCCGGTTACGAGTTTCTTGCCTTCTGGGCGATTCACTGTCAATGGCCACGAAGTTCTCCCCGTAGGCGGCCAGTAGTTCTCCCCGCTGGTGGCCACGGGTTCTCCCCGGTGGCGGCCAGTTGTTTTTCC
>NZ_JBEUOQ010000026.1:0-42314 GCF_040489275.1 Rhodococcus baikonurensis
TTTGTCACATGTTTGGTTTTATTTCGTGCGGCAAAACAGACTTGCTGTCACCCCCCCCGTCCCGTTCCACAGACGGCAATCGCCCAGAGGACGCTGACGAAGGTTCCCATGATGAACTGCTCGGACGCGTGAGGTTCGCGAAGTTCCGGGTACCGTGCGAGTCCCTTGACCGCCAAGACGATCGCGATGCCTTCCGGCCAGGTCGCGAGAATTGACGCCGCCACCGCGAGCCGTTCGAGTATGCCGATCACACGTCCGCCGCGAAGAGGTCCGGCGTCCGGTGCCGGGCTCCCGTCCGGTTGGCGACGGGCGATCTTGAAGGTGGCAAGCACCAACGGTGCACCGGCCGTGGCGGCGGCAAGTACGCACAGGACCAGCGTCGCCCCGAGCGCAAAACCGGTGACCGGGCTCGTTCGGGTCGATGCGAGCGCGGCAACACCCAGCGCCGGCAGCGCGACCACGGACGACGCCCATTCGGGCACCTCCAGTCGACCACGACTGAGCGGTCCCAGTGCCGCTGCAACTGCTGGCGCCGCGGCGGCGACGGCGAGTGCGATCAACGCCAGAACGACCATGTATCCGAGCCCCCTGCTGTGTCGACGAGTTTGTGTACTGATGCGAGCGTGAGCAGTCTAGGGCTGGAGTCTGACCAAAAGTCGTTCTGCGAGGCGACGCCCGGCGAGTTCTGCGTGCCACCCAGCGGTCAGGAGTCTCTTCGACATGGCCTGCTTGGTGATTCCGAGCCGGGTGGCCGCGGTGACCTGAGTGAGTCCGCTGTCCATCAGAGCTATGGCCTCGCGCCCGTCCTTCGTCTGTCTCGCGACGATCGTGCCGAGCAAGGTGAACGCGGCATCGACGTCGGCGGCAAGTTCGTTGCGTGATCTGTCGTCCGGCGCCTGTTCGACGGCAATTTTCGCCGGGGCTCTCTTGGCGCGTTCGACGGCGATTCTTGCAGCTTCGAACGCGGGTCCGCGCCCGGCTCGGGTCTGCCGCGGGAGAGGGTGCTCGACTGGGCCGATCCCGATCCCGACACTCCAGTACTCGCGCCGAATCAGCTCCAGTGCGACGAGGACGAGCAGTGCCGGATCGTCGGTCACTGCTTGAATCTCGTCGCCCGCAGTGCGCTCGAACGGTCGAAGGAGTTCGAGATCGGCCATGTCGTCGATGATGTCCCCGACGCGATCGACGTCCCGTCGACTACCTCGCTGATCCACTGTCAGTACGAACATCAGTCAATGTTATGTAGTTGACTTTCAATAGTCAATCGTTTTGGGTTGACTCAATCAAATCAACCTCTTGAGGTTGACTGCTGTCGACGGTGGTTTCACTCAGTGGAGGCTGACGGCGAGCGTCGAACACCAGACCGGAGATCCCGATTGCAATGCAGATCCCGGACAGGATCAGGAGACGAGGATCGGCTTCGCCGGACAGCGCATCGCCCAGAACGACAATCCCGACAGTGCCGGGCAAAATGCCGACGACGGTGGCAAGGATGTAGGGCACGATCCGGATCGACGAAATGCCACAGCAGTAGTTCACCACCGAGAAGGGGACAAACGCGATCAAGCGCAGAGACCCGACGGCCAGCCACCCCCGCTTTTCGATCCGCTCGTCCACCCGCCGGATCGTCGGACTCGAAATCCGTTGCCAAACAACGTCGCGGCCGATGGCGCGGACCAGGTAGAGGGCCAGTACGGCACTCACAGTCGTTGCCGCCACAGTAAGGGCGATGCCGGTCACCGAGCCGAAGAGAACCCCCGCGCTGAGAGTGAAGACGGTCCGCGGAAACGGCGCGACGGTGACTATCGAATGAACCAGGAAGAACACGAGGGGAAACGCCGGGCCAACCGAGTCCGCCCACTCGCGCACCTGAGACACCGTGGGATGTGGGGTGAGGAGGGCAGCGAGGAACAAAGCGAGCACTACCAGGACTATTGCGATCAATCTTCGGTCCAGCAGGCGTCCCATCACAGGTCACAAGGCTACCTGTGAACGGTGAACCGAGCCGACTACAGACCCGCAAACGCACGTTGAACATCGCCACGGAGATGGGAAAGCAGCGTGCTCCAGGCGACAATGAAACCGGTGGTGTGACGAAAACCACTAGGGTTTTGAGGCGGTGCGCACGTGCAGTCCCGGCCAGTGAAACGAACTCGCGGGTAACTCACATACATGCTGAACAATCGCTAGGTAAGGACCAGTCGCAGGTGCCCGAACGACTGAAACCCGAGTCTGCGGACCGGTCGGAAAATGGTCGTGAACGCCGTCGTGAACGGCACTGTGAAGAACCTGACGTGATCCTCACGATATCTGAGCTCAGAGGCGGGTTAGCATCACAGAACTAACGAACAATTCCGATTATCGGTAAAGCGCTCACGCAAAAAATGAGAGGGAGCGGACACAGTGTCATTAGCTTCAGAAGCCGAGGCTGTCGAGCAGGCATATGCGGAGTGGCAGCGCTCCGTAGCCGGAGTGCTCGCCAAGTCCCGCAGAGTCGATGCGGCAGAACTGGGCCCCGAGCCACAGAAACTGCTCGAAACCGTCACCTACGACGGCGTCACTGTCGCACCGCTCTACAGCCCACGCGACGAGCGTCCCGAGCAGAGCCTGCCGGGCACGTTCCCGTACGTGCGAGGCGTCGATGCTCACCGTGACGTCAATGCCGGTTGGTTGGTCTCCGCTGTATTCGGAACGGCCTCCGCGGCGGAGACGAACCGCAGCGTCCTCGACGCTCTCGAAAATGGTGTCAGTGCACTGTGGTTGAAGGTCGGTGCCAAGGGCCTCCCGGTCACCGACATCGCCGCTGCGCTCGAGGGTGTGCTTCTCGATCTCGCGCCGCTGACGCTCGACGCAGGCGCGGAGGCAGGCGATGCTGCCCGTGCACTCCTCTCTCTCCTCGACGCACGCGCCGAAGCCGGTGACGGCGTCAGCGATCGCGCCGGCATCCGCATCCACCTCGGTGCCGCACCGTTGACCAGTTCGTTCTCCGGCGCAGCCGACGTCGAACTTGCCGACGCCGTCGAGTTGGCCGCACTCGCTGCAGCGCGTACGGAAACCGTGCACGCGATCACCGTCGACGGCACGGCGTTCCACAACGCCGGTGCCGGCGATGCCGAAGAACTCGGTGCTGCGATTGCCGCCGGCCTCGAGTATCTGCGTGCACTCACCGCCGAGAGTGGCCTGACCATCGGTGCCGCCTTGTCGCAGTTGGCTTTCCGCTACTCGGCAACCGACGATCAGTTCCAGACCATCGCGAAGTTCCGTGCCGCACGGCTCGTGTGGGCACGCATCGCGCAGGTCTGCGGTGCTTCCGATTTCGGCGGAGCACCTCAGCATGCGGTCACCTCCGCCGCGATGATGGCTCAGCGTGATCCCTGGGTGAACATGCTGCGCACCACCCTCGCCGCATTCGGCGCCGGTGTCGGTGGAGCAGACGCGGTGACGGTCCTTCCGTTCGACGTCGCTCTTGCCGACGGCACCCTCGGCGTCAGCAAGTCCTTCTCTTCACGCATCGCCCGCAACACCCAGTTGCTGCTGCTCGAAGAGTCACACCTGGGCCGTGTCCTCGACCCGTCTGCCGGATCCTGGTACGTCGAGGACCTGACACAGCAGATCGCCGCCACCGCGTGGGAGTTCTTCCAGGAGATCGAAGCAGCCGGCGGATACCTGGCGGCCCTCGAAGCGGGAATCGTCTCCGGTCGCATCGCTGCCACCAAAGCAAAGCGTGACTCCGACATCGCACATCGCAAGACCACGGTCACCGGAGTCAACGAGTTCCCGAACCTCGGCGAAACACCGCTGTCCGCCGAAGCGGTCGAGCCCGGTCAGACCGTCGCCCGCTATGCAGCTGCATTCGAAGCACTTCGTGACCGTTCGGACGCGTTCCTCGCCTCCGGCGGCGCACGTCCCACTGCGCTTCTCGTGCCGCTGGGCTCGGTCGCAGAACACAATGTGCGCACCACGTTTGCGTCCAACCTGCTTGCTTCGGGTGGTATCGACGCAGTCAACCCGGGCCCGCTCGAGGTGGGCGCCGAGGCGATCTCCGCAGCTGTCAAGGCTTCCGGTGCCACCGTCGCCGTGCTGTGTGGCACGGACAAGCGCTACGGCGAGAGTGCCGCAGCAGCTGTCGCCGAACTTCGCGCCGCCGGTATCACCAAGGTGCTGCTGGCCGGACCGGAAAAGGCAGTCGCAGACGCGACCGGCGATTCTCGCCCGGACGGATTCCTCACCGCCCGCATCGACGCAGTGTCGGCTCTGACCGAACTGCTCGACTTCATCGAGACGGGAAGCTCCAAGTGACGACACGAGAGGTCAAGCACGTGATCGGCAGTTTCGCCGAGGTCCCACTCGAGGACCCGCAGTCTCCGGCACCCACACCGCCGTCGGTCGAGCAGGCCCAGGCGCTCATCGAAGAGGGTGCAAACGCCAACAACTACGCCGCCGAGCAGGTTGTCTGGTCGACCCCGGAAGGCATCGACGTCAAGCCGGTATACACCGCAGCCGACCGCGCAGCCGCCGCCGAGTCCGGTTACCCGCTCGACAGCTTCCCGGGCGCGGCACCATTCCTGCGTGGTCCGTACCCGACCATGTACGTGAACCAGCCGTGGACCATTCGTCAGTACGCCGGCTTCTCCACTGCCGCGGAGTCGAATGCGTTCTACCGTCGCAACCTCGCAGCCGGCCAGAAAGGCCTGTCGGTCGCCTTCGACCTCGCCACGCACCGCGGCTACGACTCCGACCACCCACGCGTCGCCGGCGACGTCGGAATGGCCGGTGTCGCAATCGATTCCATCCTCGACATGCGCCAGCTCTTCGACGGAATCGACCTCTCGCAGGTGTCGGTCTCGATGACCATGAACGGCGCTGTTCTGCCGATCCTCGCGCTGTACGTCGCAGCGGCAGGTGAGCAGGGTGTCACTCCGGACAAGCTGGCCGGAACGATCCAGAACGACATCCTCAAAGAGTTCATGGTTCGTAACACCTACATCTATCCGCCCAAGCCCTCCATGCGGATCATCTCGGACATCTTCGCGTACTCCAGTGCCGAAATGCCGAAGTACAACTCCATCTCGATCTCGGGTTACCACATCCAGGAAGCCGGAGCGACGGCCGATCTGGAACTGGCGTACACCCTCGCGGACGGCGTCGAGTACATCCGCGCCGGCCTCGACGCGGGTATGGACATCGACAAGTTCGCACCTCGCCTGTCCTTCTTCTGGGCCATCGGCATGAACTTCTTCATGGAGGTCGCCAAGCTGCGGGCCGGACGCCTCCTCTGGGCCGAGTTGGTGGCCAAGTTCGACCCCAAGAGCGCGAAGTCGCTCTCGCTGCGTACCCACTCGCAGACCTCCGGCTGGTCCCTGACCGCGCAGGACGTCTTCAACAACGTTCCGCGTACCTGCGTCGAAGCCATGGCTGCCACCCAGGGCCACACTCAGTCGCTGCACACCAACGCACTCGACGAGGCCATTGCGCTGCCGACGGACTTCTCCGCCCGCATCGCCCGTAACACCCAGTTGCTGCTGCAGCAGGAGTCCGGCACCGTGCGTCCCATCGACCCGTGGGGTGGCTCGTACTACGTCGAGTGGCTGACCAACGAACTCGCCAACCGGGCTCGTAAGCACATCGAAGAGGTCGAGGAAGCCGGCGGTATGGCTCAGGCCATCAACGAAGGCATCCCGAAGCTGCGTATCGAGGAAGCCGCCGCTCGCACCCAGGCACGCATCGACTCCGGCCGGCAGCCGCTCGTCGGCGTCAACAAGTACGTTCCCGACGAGGTCGACACCATCGAGGTTCTCAAGGTCGAGAACTCCAAGGTGCGCAAGGAACAGCTCGAGAAGCTCGTTCGTCTACGCGCGGAACGTGATCCGGAAGCCGTCGAGGCCGCACTCGCGAACCTCACCCGTGCTGCCGCGTCCACCGAAGGCGGCATGGAGAACAATCTCCTCGCCCTCGCTGTCGTCGCCGCCCGCGCCATGGCTACCGTCGGCGAGATTTCCGACGCCCTCGAAAAGGTGTACGGACGCCACCAGGCCGAGATCCGCACCATCAGTGGTGTGTACCGCGACGAGGCAGGAACGGTGAGCAACATCAGCAAGGCGATGGAACTGGTCGAGAAGTTCGCCGAGGACGAAGGACGTCGTCCCCGCATCCTCGTCGCGAAGATGGGCCAGGACGGTCACGACCGTGGCCAGAAGGTCATCTCCACGGCCTTCGCGGACATCGGATTCGACGTCGACGTCGGACCGCTGTTCCAGACCCCCGAAGAGGTCGCCAACCAGGCGGCCGACAACGACGTCCACGTAGTCGGTGTGTCGTCGTTGGCAGCCGGCCACCTCACCTTGGTGCCGGCTCTGCGGGAAGCTCTGGCTGCAGCCGGTCGTCCCGACATCATGATCGTCGTCGGCGGCGTCATTCCGCCCGGTGACTTCGACGAACTCTACGAGGCCGGCGCTGCTGCCATCTTCCCGCCCGGCACCGTCATCGCCGACGCTGCCAGCGGATTGTTGGAGAAGCTCTCCGCCCAACTGGGTCACGACCACAGCTGAGAAGGGGGTCACTGAAGATGGCACGTCAGCCCATCGACATTGATTCTCTCGCCGAGGCGGTGCGCGGAAATGAGCGTGCCGGCCTCGCTCGGGCGATCACCCTCGTCGAATCCACTCGTGACGACCACCGAGCGCTCGCGCAGCAGCTTCTACTGAAGTTGCTGCCCGAGGCCGGGGGAGCGCACCGGATCGGCATCACCGGCGTTCCCGGCGTCGGCAAGTCGACGTTCATCGACGCGCTCGGAATGTACTTGCTGGGCAAGGGACATCGGGTTGCGGTGTTGGCGGTCGATCCGTCCTCCACCCGCACCGGTGGCTCGATTCTCGGTGACAAGACGCGCATGGCTCGGCTCACGGTCGAGAAGAACGCGTACATCCGGCCGTCACCGACGTCCGGCACACTCGGCGGAGTTGCCAAGGCGACTCGCGAGACCATCGTGCTTCTCGAAGCCGCCGGTTTCGACGTCATCCTGGTGGAGACGGTGGGTGTCGGGCAGTCCGAGGTCACTGTTGCCAACATGGTGGACTGCTTCACCTTCCTGACCCTCGCTCGTACCGGTGATCAGCTCCAGGGCATCAAGAAGGGTGTCCTCGAGCTCGCAGATCTGGTGGCGGTCAACAAGGCCGATGGCAAGCATGAGCGCGAGGCAAAGGGTGCTGCCCGCGAACTTGCGGGAGCGCTTCGCCTGATCTACCCGCACGACGCCATCTGGAAGCCGCCCGTCATCACGATGAGCGGTCTCGAAGGTATCGGGCTGGACGAGTTCTGGGGAACTGTCACCAAGCACCGTGAGGTGCTCACCGAAGCAGGTCAGTTCGAGGAGAAGCGTCGCAAGCAACAGGTCGATTGGACCTGGACGATGGTCAACGATCAGCTACTGCGCAGGCTCTCGAGCAACGATCGGGTGCGTGCGATCCGGGCCGACGTCGAGCAGAGCGTGCGTGACGGTTCGCTGACAGCGGCGTTGGCGGCGGGAAGAATTCTCGACGCGTTCGACGGAAGCAACTAGAGCGGAAAGAACGAAATCCCGGGTATCCGACAGCGGATACCCGGGATTTCTTCTGTGACGAGCTATCGTTCGCGCTTGACCGCAGGCTCGGTGAGTTCGGTCTCGACAGCGAGTTCGACTCCCGTGAAATCGCCTTCGGCCTCGGCCGGGGTGAGCGTGGACCGCTTCCACGCGTAGAACAGCAACGCCGCCCACGCGCCGAGAATGGCCAGGTAACCGGCCACCGTCACCGCCCCGGCGATATCGAAGGATTTGAACAGCTTCTGCGCGTTGGTCAACACGATCACGCCACCCACCGCTGTTCCGAGCAAGGTTGCAGGCACCCGGCTGACGAGCCACGCCGCAAACGGTGCTGCGATGACACCGCCGAGCGCGAGACCGGCGACAACGAGAAGGTTTCCCGCCGACTCACGACCCAATCCGACAAGAAATCCCAGCGAAGCGGCTGACGCGACCAGAAACTCCGAGGCGCTGACCGAACCGATCACGGTGCGTGGCGCGGTCTTGCCCCGCGAGAGCAGCGTGCTGGTGGTGATCGGGCCCCAACCACCACCGCCGGATGCATCGATGAAACCACCGAACAGGCCGAGCGGGGACAGGAAACGTGCAGTGTGCGGGGTGGTGCGAGCATCGGCCACGGCCGGTGGGCGGACCGAAAAGCGAAGTGCCACATAGACACCGATTGCCAGCAGAATCGTCGCCGTGATGGGGACCGCTGCTTCGGTGGACAGACCCGAGAGCACGGTGGCGCCGATGAATGCACCGACGGCGCCGGGCACACCGAGCTTGGCGACCAGCTTCCAGTCGATGTTCTTGAACTTCCAATGCGACACACCCGAAGCGAGGGTGGTGCCGACCTCGGCCAGGTGAACAGCGGCGCTGGCCTGAGCCGGACCGAGGCCACCGATCATCAGCAGAGTGGTTGCGGTGACACCGAAGGCCATGCCGAGGGCACCGTCGACGAGCTGGGCGCCGACGCCGACAAGGGTGAACAAAAGAAGGTTGAACATGAGAAGACAGACTCCGAGCGAAGAAGCGACAAAGTCAGGGGTGCAGGCAGCGAGAATCGCCGCTCAGCAACACGCCTGATCGAAGCATGCGCTACGACGAGTGGGCCAGAACGCCATCAATCCAAGCGCAAATGCCGGGGAGGCATCGTGGCTGGAAATCTGCACGTCAGGGTCCTTCTGTTCTCGTTCGTTGGTGTTCTGTCCATGCGAGCATAACCGGTCCCGAGCTCGATCAACCCACGGCGCGGGCGAACTTTCCCACTCGGTGGACAAGTCGATCGAAGAATTCCGCCGGATCGGTGCTGACAGCGACGTCCGCGTTGGGCTCACGCTTCCAGTGCCCGACCCAGTCAGCAACCGTCGTTCCGATCAGCAGCGGACTCTCGGTTTCGACATCCACCGTTGCCGGTTTCAGCGTCGCCAACCTCGGGTCGAGCGCGACAGCAGCAGCAAAGGGATCATGCATGTGAGCAAGAAATCCCTGGTCGTACTCTCGATGGAACTCCATGTAGAACCGGATCGCGTCGGACATATGCCTGATCACGCTGTTGGACGCGGAACTGCGGACGTCGGGGCCGTCGTCGGGCGAGATGACCTCGTCCGGAGTGCTCCCGGCAGCTTCCGCGAGCCGACGCACATGTTCCGGGAACATCTCGATGGATTCGGTGACGTTGAGGCCGCAGATGATCGGGCGCCGGTGCGCGGGTACGACGGAGAACGCGTCGAACACCTCCTTGGCGGCGTGCGGATCCACCGAGACGTTCCACTCGGCGGTCGGCGTCGTGTTGCCCGGATAGTTGAACGACCCACCCATCACGACCAGTCGCTTCAACAGAGACGGAAGATCGGGTTCACGCCTGATCGCCAGCGCAAGGTTGGTGAGCGGCCCCGTGACCAGCCCGGTGAGTTGTCCGGGGTACTCACGGACGAGATCAACCCAGAGGTCGGTGGCTGTTCGGACCGAGAGCTTGCGACCCGAATCGGGGAGGACGGCATGCCCGATCCCTTGCGGACCGTGAGTCTCCTCGGTGGTGCGCAGCGGGATCACCAGTGGCTCGCGGGCGCCGAGTGCAACCTCGATGTCCGGGGCGCCGCAGAGAGCAAGCCAATTGAGGTTGTTGGCCGCGACCTGCTCCACCGGAACATTGCCGGCGGTGCTCGCTATCCCCAGAATCTCGGCCTCGGGGCTGGCAAGGAGATAGAGAAGCGCCAACGAGTCGTCGATACCGGTGTCGACGTCGACGATGAGCTTGTGCATGTCACTCATCGGTGGCCACCAGGATCGTCGGGGAATGCAGGACGGGGAAGTTCACCGATCGAGCGATGAAACATTTCGTGTGTGCGGGGCCGTGAAGCTCTTTCGCCGTCTCGACCATCTCCGCTTCGGCTACCAACACCGTCGGATTCAACGTCACTTCGATGAACTGGCCGCCGCCATCGGATTCCTCGATCATGCTGCCGACCGGCTGATCGCTGTAGTCGAGAACGACCACACCCGAAGCCGCTGCCAGACCGAGGTACCAGAGCATGTGGCACTGGGCGAGGGAGGCTACGAGCAGTTCCTCGGGGTTCCATCGCTGCGCGTCGCCGCGGAACGAGGGATCCGAGCTCCCGAGAAGCTCGGGCTTTCCGACCGCGGATATTGCATGATTGCGCGAATATGCCTGCGTGCTGGACGTTCCGGATCCCAGGTCGCCCGTCCACTGAAGGTCGAGTGTGTAGGTATGTGACTTCACAGGTCCATCTTGCCCTGAATGTGCCGGTCCCTCAGTGTGCCCACTCCGCCCGATCCGTTCCCCACGGACGGGCCGGTTCGGGGTAGTCCTCGAACTCTGCCAGCGCGGGTCGTGCGGTGGTCATGTCGCCATGGTTGACAACAACATTCAGGCCGGGAGCGGTCGGTAGACCGGGATGGACGGTTCGGCCGGGTGCGTCGAGAAGACGAGCGCCTGTGCTTGCCAGGGACACGTCGACATCGCGGCCACGGCCGTCGTGCGAGCGCAGCGTCAACGCGTCGAGGATCCCCGCTGCCAGGAAGTACCCGGTCGAGTGGTCGAGGGCCTGCGCGGGCAAGGCGCCCGGATTCTCACCGCCCTCCAGGAGCGAGATACCGGACGCGGCCTGCACGATGCTGTCGAAGCCGCGCCGATTCGCCCACGGACCTTCCCATCCCCAGGCACTGACGCGCCCGTGAATCAGGTGCGCGGGAAGATCCTGCCCGATGAGCGCTTCGAGGGCGCCGGGCCGGTAGCCGGTGACCAGCACGTCTGCGGTTTCGAGGAGTTCTCGGAACGCTGCCGCTCCCGCCGAGGATTTCAGGTCGAGAAGCGCCGACCGCTTGCCCTGTCCACTGTCGAGGTGCTGCCATCCGATCTCGGGGATCGCCGGGGGATCGATCCGCAGAACGTCAGCACCGACCAAAGCGAGGGCACGGGTCGCGACCGGGCCGGCGATGACCCGAGTCAGATCGAGGACACGCAACCGCTCCGAGTTCGGGAGGGCTTTTCCTTCGCCGCGTGCTCGGGCGGACACCAAAGGCGCAGATCTCGCGGCTGCACACTGCTCACTCATGCGCCATTCGGTCTCGGTACGAACACGGACCGCGATGGCTCCGATCTCGGCGGCCTGCTGCTCGATCTCGATGGCGCTGAGTTCGGATATCCGTTGCGCTACATCATCCTTGGTTGCAGTCGGATCGAGTTCCAGAATGCTGAGCAGACGGTCGCGATGGTGCGGATAGTTGCCGTGCGTGCGGACCCAACCGTCGCGTGCGGCGAAGAACCCCGAGTATTCGGAGAACCCGCTTATCGGTTCGCCGCCGATGCGGAACAGTCGATCGCTCGAGAAGGACGCGGCGATGCGCTCGGGATCGAGGCTCCAGTGCCTGTCGACCTGGCCGTCTGATCGGTCAATTGCCGAGGCGAACGCCGCGACCGAGCCCACGGCCAGGTCGAACACCGGCAGGTGTGCCGCAAGGAAGCCCGCAGAGTCCGGGCATTCGATGTGCCCGCGTCGGTCGTCGGCGTGCACCCCGACGTCACGTTGGTATTCGTCGAGATAGAACCCGTACCCGTGATCCATGTGACGCCTTTCGGCAGTTCAGTGGCCGAGAAGCTCCCGGCACTTCTCTGCCAGCGTATCGCGGAGCGGCGCAGCTCGATCCGCCAGGTTTTGTTGCTGACGCACGTATTCGGCGCGGCCCGCGGGAGTTTCGATACGAATGGGGGAGTACCCGTACTCGGCGAGGTCGTAAGGGCTCGCGCGCATGTCGAGTTCACGTGCCAGGAGGGCGTGTTCGAAGCACTGCATCACCAGATCCGAATCGACGAGCGGCAACAGCTTGAAGCTCCACTTGTACAGGTCCATCCCTGCGTGCAGGCAGCCCGGCTGTTCGTGATCGACCTGGGTTTCCCGGGCAAGAGGGAGCGCGTTCTTGGGCGCCGCGGCCGGCGTGAAGAACCGGAACGCGTCGTAGTGCGTGCATTTGAGTGGCAGGGATTCGACGACCGCGTCGGTGCCGGCGAACCCCAACCGCAGCGGCACTGACTGGTGACGAATCGCGTCCTCGCCGCCGCGATAGACCATCGCCCATTCGTGGAGGCCGAAGCAGCCCAGCACGGCGGGCCGCGCAGACGTCTGATTCAACAGATTCCACACGAATTCGACAGTGTGACGCCGACGCTCCAGCACTGAGTCGTCGACCGTCGCGGTACCCGAATCGTCGACGCGGTAGCCGGAGAAGGCTGCGTATTCGCCGGCGTTCTCGAGTGCGACTCCGTAACCGGGGTGCCAGCGGCGCAGTTGGGCGGGCTTGAAGTTGTAGTACGTGAAGAGGAAGTCGTGCACCGGGTGGGAGATACCGGCGCTCCGACGCGCTCGGTGCGGCTCGACGAGCTTCTCCACCTCCTCGAGGTGAAGTGCCCGCCGAGCCGTCCACTCGCTCTGCGCGAGTGCGAGTGAATGCACCGAACGTGTCATCGATCAGCTGTTTCTTTGTCCGGGAACAGCATCCGTGCCGCGATGCGTGCCGTCGCGGACCGTTCCGACGTACTCCTCGAGCAGATCCTCGAGCGCGACGATACCGATCACGACTCCGTCGGCGTCCGCGACTGCACCGAGATGAGAGCTCGCCCGACGAAGGCCGGCCAACGCTTCGGCCAGCGGCGTGCTGAGCGGAACGATGGGCAGCGGGCGTATATCCGACGTCGGAACGACGGTGTCCGGCCCGGCGGCTTCGTCGAGCACCTCGTCGAGCACGTCCTTGAGGTGCACGTACCCGGCCAGAGATCCGTCGCTCGCTCGCACCGGGTAACGGGAGTATCCGGTCTCGATGACCGCGCGCTCGATCTCACCCAGTGTTGTTCCCGACGGCGTGAGGGGAATGGTCCGCACCTTGTCGAGAGTGATCAGGACCTCGGAGACGGTGCGATCGGTCGATTCGAGTGCCTGCTTCAATCGCCGGTGTTCTTCGGCGTCGATCAGACCTTCGGATCGCGATTCACCGATCATCGCCGACAACTCCACGGCAGAGACCGTGACGTCGAGTTCGTCCTTCGGCTCGACGCGCAGGAGCTTCAGCACTCCGTTTGCGCAGAGGTTGTAGAACGCGATGATCGGGCGAGCGATCTTGATGAAGGCCAGATGCACGGGAACGAGCAGCATGGCCGTCTTCTCGGGGCCCGCCAACGCGATGTTCTTGGGCACCATCTCGCCGAGCAGGATGTGCAGCACGACGACCAGCGACAGCGCGATCGCAAACGAAATCGGGTGCAGCAATCCATCGGGAAGGCCCACGGCTTCCATCGGCACCTCGAGGAGATGCGCAATGGCAGGCTCGGCGACCTTACCGAGGAGGATCGAGCAGATCGTGATGCCCAGCTGAGCCGCAGCAAGCATCAGCGACAGGTTCTCACCGGCCTTGATGACCGTGAGCGCTCGCTTCTTGCCTTGAGCGACCAGTGCCTCGAGGCGGTCACGTCGTGCGGAGATCAGCGCGAACTCCGCACCGACGAAGAATGCGTTGCCGGCAAGCAGCACGACGGTGAGGAGTACACCGAAGAGGTTATTCATCGTCGGACTCCTTCTTGTCGTCGTCTGCGGATTCGGGTTCGACGTAAGCAGGGACAGGCGTGATGGTCACCCGGTCGATACGACGGCCGTCCATGCTGGTCACTCGTGCGATCCACTTGCCACGGGAATCGCCGGACGAGTCGACATCGGGCAACTCCACTTCGTCACCTTCGTCGGGGATGCGCCCCAGTTCGGTGAGCACCAACCCACCGAGGGTGTCGTAGTCGCCTTCGGGGGCGGTGTATCCCGTCGCCGACGTGACCTCGTCGATGCGCAAGAGGCCGGAGCACGACCATCCGTCGCCGACGCGTTGTACGTCGAGTTCGGGTTCGTCGTGTTCGTCGCGCACATCGCCGACGATTTCCTCGATGAGGTCTTCCATCGTGACGATGCCGGCTGTTCCGCCGTATTCGTCGACGACCAGAGCGACCTGCATGCCGTCGGAGCGGATCCGCTCCATGACGGTGTCTCCGTCCAAGCTCGACGGCACGACCGGAACACGTTGCGCCAGACTGTCGACGCGCGTCGTGCGCCTGCGTTCCGCGGGAACGGTGAACGCGTGCTTGATGTGTACGACGCCGACCGTGTCGTCCAGATCGCCGCGAACGACGGGGAAGCGCGAGTAGCCGGTCCGCGACGCCGTCACGATGAGGTCTGCGACGGTGTCCGAGAGTTCCAGCGATTCGATCTTCACTCGCGGAGTCATCAGCTCTTCTGCGGTGCGGTCACCGAACTGCAGTGAACGGTCGACGAGCATCGCCGTGCCCTTGTCGATGGACCCGCGCTGCGCGGACGTACGCACGAGTGACCCGAGTTCCTGCGGTGATCGCGCGGAGCGCAACTCTTCCGCGGGTTCGATGCCCAGGCGTCGCACGATCCAGTTGGCGGTTCCGTTGAGGCCGTTGATGGCCCACCGGAAGATCAGCGAGAAGCCTGCCTGCAGACCCGCAGTCGCGCGAGCCGTGGGCATCGGCTTGGAGATTGCGAGGTTCTTCGGTACGAGCTCACCGAAGATCATGGAGAACGAGGTCGCAAGCACCAGCGCCAAGATCAAAGACGTTGTGGAAGCGGCGGATTCACCGAGTCCGACGGCCTTCGCGACCGGCGTGATGAACCGCGCCAGAACGGGCTCGGCCAGGTAACCGGTGATCAGGGTGGTGATCGTGATGCCGAGTTGGGCACCGGAGAGCTGGAACGAGAGCGTCTTGTGCGCGTGTTGAACCTGACGCGAGCGTCGGTCGCCGTCGCGAGCGGCTTCGTCGACGGTGCTGCGCTCGAGAGCAGTCAGCGAGAATTCGGCCGCCACGAAGAGGGCGGTGCCTGCAGTCAGCGCGATGAAGCCGAAGAGGCTGAGAATGGTGAAAACGATGTCCATGTGTCATCGCCACCTGAGGTGTGCACGGGGGCCGCCGGGTTTGTCTCCCGGCTCGCTAGAGGAGCCCTCCGAACCGGCGGAATCAGACGATTCCTCGGATAAAACGACGGGTGTAGCGCCGGGTAAGTGTGTGGGTGCCTCGGGCACCGGGTTCCTCTCGTCAGAGCCGAGGATTTCTCGGCTGTAGCGGGCTCGGTCGGGTCGCCGAAGGGCACCCGACCGAGTTTTATTTCTTGTTTACGGATCCAATGATACCGGCGGGTGCCCGGGAGTAGGGACCCGAGCACCCGCCGACTGTCACAGAACGTGGTTCACCAACCCGACGGGAGTGGCCGTCCTTCGGCGAATCCGGCGGCGGACTGAACACCGAGAACCGCCTTCTCGTGCAGCTCTTCGAGTGAGCGTGCACCCGCGTACGTGCAGGTACTGCGCACGCCGGAACAAATCTGATCGATCAGGTCCTCGACTCCGGGGCGCTCGGGATCGAGACGCATCCGCGAACTCGAGATGCCTTCCTCGAACAATCCCTTACGGGCGCGATCGAAAGCAGTTTCGGTGGCTGTGCGAGCGGCAACAGCGCGCTTGGAAGCCATACCGAAGCTCTCCTTGTACGCGTTGCCCGCCTGATCGACTTTGAGGTCGCCGGGGGACTCGTACGTGCCGGCGAACCACGAGCCGATCATGACGTTCGACGCGCCCGCCGCGAGGGCGAGGGCAACGTCGCGAGGGTGGCGAACGCCGCCGTCGGCCCAGACGTGCTTGCCGAGCTCGCGCGCCGCAGACGCACATTCCGCGACGGCCGAGAACTGTGGGCGTCCGACGCCGGTCATCATGCGGGTCGTGCACATGGCGCCCGGCCCGACTCCGACCTTGACGATGTCGGCGCCGGCAGCGATCAGATCACGGGTGCCCTGTGCCGAGACCACGTTGCCTGCGACCAACGGAACGCCGAGGTCGAGCGCCTTGAGCGTGGTCAGCGCATCGATCATTCTCTGCTGGTGACCGTGCGCCGTGTCGACGACGATCACGTCGGCACCGGCGTCGACGAGTGCCTTGGCCTTGGCGCCCACGTCGCCGTTCACACCGACCGCCGCAGCGACCCGGAGTGCGCCGCGCTCGTCGACTGCAGGGTCGTAGATGCCGGCACGAATCGCGCCGGTGCGGGTGAGGACGCCGGCTAGAGTGCCGTCTTCGTTGACGATGACCGCGAGCGGATCGTGCTTGGCTTCGAGGAGTTCGAACACCTCGCGCGGCGTCGCGGTGACCGGGGCTGTGACGAAGTCGGTGATGGCGACCGAGCGCAGACGCGTGAACCGGTCGACGTCAGCGCACGCGGCCTCGGTGACCACGCCGAGTGGCTTGCCCTCTTCGACCACCACGACGGCGCCGTGTGCACGCTTGGGAAGCAGCGCCAGCGCGTCGGAGACGGCGTCGTCCGGACTCAACGTGACCGGCGTGTCGGCGACGAGGTGGCGGCTCTTGACGAACGCCACGGTCTCGGCGACAGCTTCGGTGGGGACGTCCTGCGGAATGATGACCAGTCCGCCGCGGCGGGCAACTGTCTCGGCCATGCGGCGGCCGGCGACTGCCGTCATATTGGCGACGACGACAGGAATGGTGGTTCCGGATCCGTCGGAAGAAGTGAGATCGACGTCGAACCGGGAGGTGACCTCTGTCCGGTTAGGGACGAGAAAAACGTCGTCGTAGGTCAGGTCGTATGGGGGGCGTTGCCCTTCGAGGAACTGCACGTTTCACGAGCCTACCGTCGATTCCGCCGTGGCGCCCTCGGTATCGCGCGCTTGCGAGCGGGAGAGGGCGATCGTGGTCATGATCATGACGGCGACGGCGCACCCGATGAGAGCAATTCCGGGACCGTCCACGCGGAGGCGTTCGTCCAGCACCGTCATCCCCAGGAAGATGGCTGCGATCGGCTCGCCGATCGTCAGGGCGGGTAGCGACGCCGACAGCGGTCCGACCTGGAAGGCGCGTTGCTGGAGGTAGACCCCGATGGCTCCCGAGGCGATCAGCGCCCAGGTCTGCCACGCCGAAATCACTCCGACGACGCCGTGTCCGAGTAGGTCGGTGACGTACTTGGTGAATGCGACCGCCACACCGTAGAAGATGCCGGCCGCGGAGCCGAGAAGCAGTGCGCGCCAACCGCCGTCGAGTTTCGACAGGCCGCCGATGGTCGCAATCACGGCGACTGCGACCGTGATCGTCAGGGGTACAGCCCAATCCGACCACGGTGCATTGCTGTCGCCCTCGGTGGGATCGCCGACCACGAGGAAGATCGCCAACGAAATCGCGAGCATGATCGCCAGTGACCACGCCGAACGGGTGATGCGGATTCCCGAGAACTTGGCCGAGAGCGGCAGAGCAAACAGGAGCGAGGTGACGATCAGCGGCTGCACCACCAACACCGAACCCAACGACAGTGCAACGGCCTGCATGACGTAACCGCCGCCGTCACCGATCAATCCGGCCCACCACCGAGGACTCCGGATCAGCGACGCCACCAACGCCTCGCCTTCGGGAACCGCCGACGCTGCCCGCTGCTGAGCGACCGAAGCGCACGCGAAGAGCAGTGCAGCGAGAAGTGCGCAGAGAACCGAGATCAGTGGAAGATCACCCATGTCCTCAGTGTGCGCGCTTGCCCGCCCGATTTCCGGCAGACGGCTTTCCTGCGCCGGGTGCGCCGCGACGCGGGGTCAAACCCTTGGACGCCAGACGCTCCGAACGAGTCGGGACCGGGGTGCCGTCCGCACGGATCTTCTTCACACTCTTGGGATCGGTGACCCGACGCGAGGAGGCGGCTCGTTTGTCGCCGTCCTTCTTCATCCGGCCTCCGGCAGCGGTCCGGCCTGCAGTGTCGTGTTCCTGACGGCCACGCTTGGCGGTGTGCTTGACGGCGACCGTCGTATCGGGAGCCTCGACCGGAATTCCCGTCGGTTCCATCGCTCCGGTGATGCGCGTGAGTTCCAGATCGTCCGGACGAACCCGCACACCGTGAACCTTGATGCCTGCCTGCTTGGTCAACTTCTCGACCGCATCACGTTCTTCGTCGGTGACGATGGTGACGACGACGCCCGATTCGCCGGCGCGTGCCGTCCGGCCGGCCCGGTGCAGGTAGTCCTTCGCCTCGGCCGGGGGATCGACGTGAACCACGAGCGTCACGTCGTCCACATGGATTCCGCGGGCTGCCACATCGGTGGCGACCAGGACGGGAGTTGTCCCGTCGGAGAACGACGCGAGAGTCTTGGTCCGGTTGTTCTGTGTCTTGCCGCCGTGCAGAGCCCCGGCCGAGACACCGATCAAATGCAGTTGCTGCGCAAGACGATCCACGCCGTGCTTGGTCTTGACGAACATGATGGTCCGCCCCGCCCGTGAAGCGATATGTGCGACAACGGATCTCTTGTCGTCACGATCGACGAAGAGCAGGTGATGCTCCATGGTCGAGACGGTGGCAACCGGGGGAGCCGTCGAGTGCGATGCCGGATTGCGCAGGTAACCCGCGACCAGATCGTCGACCTTGCCGTCGAGGGTTGCCGAGAAGAGAAGACGCTGACCATCTTTCGGTGTCGTGTCGAGAATCTTCGCGACCTCGTCGATGAAACCCATGTCTGCCATGTGGTCGGCTTCGTCGATGGTCGTGATCACCACGTCGTCGAGAATCACCGACTTCTGCTCGAGTAGGTCGAGTAGACGGCCTGGGGTCGCGATGAGTAGATCGACACCTCTGGTCAGGATGTCTGCCTGGCGCTTGATCGGAACGCCACCGACCGCATTGGCCACACGCAAACCGATCTCGGTAGCGGCGTCGTCGAGTGCTTTGTGAATCTGGATCGCCAGTTCGCGGGTGGGAGCGAGCACCAAACCGCGCGGACGATTCCGCTTGCTGGCCCCGCCCTTGAGGCGCACCAACATCGGAAGCCCGAAGGCCAAGGTCTTTCCGGAACCCGTCGCGCCGCGCCCGAGAACATCCCGGCCGGCAAGGACGTCAGGGATGGTGGCCGACTGAATGGGGAAGGGAGCGTCGATGCCGTTTCGGCGCAACGCGTGCACCATCACGGCGGGGATTCCGAGGTCGACGAACGAACGCCCTTCGGTCGAGGTGGGCGAGTCGATCGTCGATTCCTGCATTTGTCCAGGCTACCGGGTATCGGTAGAGGCAGATGACCGCAACTACCGATACCCGCTGTGAATCAGGCCTCGATTTCGCTGCGGTCACCGCTCCACAGCGTGTGGAACTTGCCCGGCTTGTCGATGCGCTCGTAGGTGTGCGCGCCGAAGAAGTCGCGCTGACCCTGAGTCAGGGCAGCCGGCAGACGCTCCGCACGCAGACCGTCGTAGTACGAGAGCGAGGACGCGAACGCCGGTACCGGAATGCCGAGCATCGTCGCGGTTGCGACCACGCGGCGCCAACTGTCGATGCCTGCCTCGATGGCCTCGCGGAAGTACGGCGCCAGGATCAAGCTCGGCAGGCTCGGATCTGCGTCGAACGCATCCTTGATGCGGTTGAGGAACTGCGCACGGATGATGCAGCCACCGCGCCAGATCGTTGCCAGGTCGGCAGGCTTGAGGTTCCAGTCGTACTCGGCGCTGCCGGCAGCGATCTGATCGAAGCCCTGCGCGTATGCCACGATCTTCGACGCGTACAGCGCTGCCTGGATGTCGGCGGCGAACTGCTCGGCGTCAGCAGGCTTGTCGCCGAGAGAACCGGCAGCCAGACCCTGCGCCTGAGCTGCGGCGCGCTGGTTGCGGCTACCGGACAGTGCGCGAGCAAACACGGCCTCGGCGATACCGGTGACCGGTACACCCAGATCGAGAGCGGACTTGACCGTCCAGCGGCCGGTGCCCTTCTGCTCGGCAGCGTCGACGATGACGTCGACCAACGGCTTGCCCGTCTCGGCGTCGACCTGGCGGAGCACCTCGGCGGTGATCTCGATCAGGTAGGACTCGAGCGTGCCCTTGTTCCACTCGGTGAAGACGTCCGCGACCTGACCGGCGTCGTAGCCCAGCGCGTCACGGAAGAGGTTGTACGCCTCGCCGATGAGCTGCATGTCGGCGTACTCGATGCCGTTGTGCACCATCTTGACGAAGTGACCGCTGCCGTCGGGGCCGATATGCGTGCAGCACGGGGTGCCGTCGACGTGAGCGGAGATGGACTCGAGAAGCGGGCCGAGAGCCTCGTACGACTCCTTCGGGCCGCCGGGCATGATCGACGGGCCGTTGAGTGCGCCTTCCTCGCCACCGGAGATACCAGCGCCGACGAAGTGCAGCCCGCGGGCGCGGATCGCTGCTTCACGACGGATCGTGTCGGTGTACAGCGAGTTGCCGCCGTCGATGATGATGTCGCCGGGCTCCATGGCGTTCGCGAGCTCTTCGATGACAGCATCGGTCGGGGCGCCTGCCTTGACCATGATCAGAACGCGTCGCGGCTTCTGCAGTGCGGCAACAAACTCTTCGACGGTCTCGGTGCGCACGAAATCGCCCTCGGAACCATGCTCGGCGATCAAAGCATCGGTCTTCGCGATGCTGCGGTTGTGCAGGGCAACGGTGTGACCGTGGCGGGCGAAATTGCGGGCAATATTCGAACCCATGACGGCCAGGCCGGTGACGCCGATCTGAGCTCGGGGTGATTCGGTGCTAGTGGTTGACATGCTTACAGCTTTCCCTCTCGGTCCGCGGCTGTGAAATCCTGCGCTGTGCGCAGCCGGAAACTGTGCGGCCGCGACGCGCGTGAACATCAAACCGTGCATACAAAACACGGATGCAGATCACTTTAATTGCAGTGACCTGCATCCGTCTCGATACAGCTTCCGGCGCAGCCGGAAGGTTCTCAGTGTTCAGTTGTCGAGCCGCAGCTCAGCGTAGGTATTACCGCTGATCGCGCTTCGGGCCGTCGAATCCGTCATAGCTACGACGGTCGGTGCGGCTGCGGAAGCCACCACCGCTGGTCGAGGCCGCGCGGTTGTCGCCACCGTCGCGGTTGCCCTGGTATCCACCGGAGGAGCGGTTGCCCTGGTAACCGGTCGAGGGGCGGCTGTCGCGATCACCGTACGAGCGGTTGTTGTCGCGGTTGCCCTGGTAGCCACCACCGGAAGAGCGGTTGCCCTGGTACCCGCCGCGGCTCTCGCCGTCGCGGCTTCCCTGGTAGCCACCACCGGAAGAGCGGTTGCCCTGGTAGCCCGTCGACGGGCGACTGTCGCGGTCTCCGTAGGACGGGCGGCTGTCGCGGTTGCCCTGGTAACCACCGCTGGAGCGGTCACCCTGGTATCCGCCGGAAGAACGGTTGCCCTGGTAGCCGCCGCGGCTCTCGCCGTCACGGCTTCCCTGGTATCCACCCGAAGAGCGGTTGCCCTGGTATCCGGTCGAGGGGCGGCTGTCGCGGTTGCCCTGGTAACCACCGCTGGAGCGGTCACCCTGGTATCCGCCGCGGCTCTCGCCGTCACGGTTGCCCTGGTATCCACCCGAAGAGCGGTTGCCCTGGTATCCACCGGAGGAGCGGTTGCCCTGGTAGCCGCCGCGGCTTCCGCCACGATCACCGAAGGAGCGCTCGCCACGAGAAGAGCTCTCGCGCAACGGTTCTCCGGTCGGCTTCTTGGCGCCGGTGATGCGTGCCAGTTCAGCAGAACCCGGGGTGACGGCAACGGCTGCGGCGTTGACGCCGGCCATTCCGGTCAAACGCTTGAACTGACGCTTCTGGTTGGGCAGCACGATGGCGACAACGGTGCCCTTCTCGCCGGCGCGCGCGGTACGACCTGCGCGGTGCAGGTAGTCCTTGTGATCGGCCGGGGGATCGACGTGAACGACGAGGTCGATGCCGTCGACGTGGATACCGCGCGCTGCGACGTCCGTCGCGACGAGGACCGGGGTGCGGCCGTTCTTGAAACGCTCGAGGACGCGGGTGCGCTGGTTCTGGGCCTTGCCGCCGTGAAGCGACTCGGCAGCGATACCGACTGCACGGAGGCGGTCGGTGATTCCCTCGCAACCGAGCTTGGTGCGGGCGAACATGATCGTGCGTCCGTCGCGGGCACCGATCTCGGCGAGGACGGAATCCTTCTGTCCACGGTCGACGAGGAGGACGTAGTGCTCCATCGTGTCGACGCTCGCGCGGCCGTCTTCGGTGGAGTGGGTGACGTGGTTGGCCAGGAACTGACGAACCAGCGACTGGACCTCACGGTCGAGGGTCGCCGAGAACAGCAGGCGCTGTCCGTCTGCGGGGGTCTCACCGAGGATCGAGCGAACCTCGGGCAGGAAGCCCATGTCCGCCATCTGGTCGGCTTCGTCGAGTGCGGTGATTTCCACCGAGTCGAGGATGCAGGTGCCCTGACGCAGGTGGTCGCCGAGACGACCCGGCGTTGCGACGAGGACGTCGACGCCGCGGCGAAGCTGATCGACCTGCTTGGCGAAGGGCGTTCCACCGACAGCGGGACGAACCGTCAGTCCGAGTGCACCGGCATACGAGTTCAGGGAGTCGACCACCTGGAAAGCAAGCTCACGGGTGGGGACGAGCACGAGAGCGCGGGGACGCTTGGCGGCCGGGCGATCTTCGTGGCGCGAGAGGCGGGTCAGCATCGGCAGGCCGAAGGCGAGAGTCTTGCCCGATCCGGTCTGTGCGCGGCCGAGAACGTTGGTTCCGGCGAGCGCGTCCGGGATGGACTGCGCCTGAATGGGAGACGGAACGGTGATGGAGTTGCGCGCCAATGCGGCAACAAGCTGCTCGGGCAGGCCGATCTCGGCGAAGGTGATACCCGGCTCGGTGGCGACTGCTTCTTCGGCAGCGGGGGTGTTGACGGTGGGGTCTTCGATGTTCTCGGAAGACGACATTTGGACAGCGTTGGTCACGCGGAAACCTCTCCGGACTACGGGCACGTCGCGGAGCGGAAGAAGCCATGCTGAAATACACGACACAGTTCGCAAAGGGACGAGCCAGGGCACATGTCACCTGGCAATCCGAACGCATACTGCGGGGAATTGGGCTGTGTGCCGTTATATGTTGACGGACCACGATGGTGGCCGTGGTCCACTCTACGCCACCGGCGACACCGAAGTCAGGTAACCCCGCCTGTGACCTGCACTACTACACGTGGTTGCGCTGGTCAAGACTCAGTATGCGTTGAAAAGCAGGCGAAGTTCGGTGAGCCAGGGCACTGCTACCGCCACGGTGGGCACCACAAGAATTGCAACCGCCCCCAGATACGCAAAAACTGCGATCCGAGGATCGGCATCGTCGGCGGAGAGGCGCTGCACTCGAATGAGCGTCGACGGACCACCTGCTGCCATCGCTCCGCGGGGTGCTGTCGATCCGGCACACGCGACCAGGGCTCGCGCCAGGGGAGTAGGGCCGGTGGCGCGCACAGCTGAATCGTCGGCGAGCAACTCCACCAGGAGCTGTACCGATCCCAGAGCCGACTTGCTACGGACGAAACGGGGGAACGCGTGATTGACAGCGGTGAACGCCTCGAGTACCAGGTCGTGACGCGCCCGCAAATGTGAGCGTTCGTGCGTCAGGATGGCCTTGACCTCGGCATGATCGAGGTTCTGCAAAGTGCCTTGACTGAGAACCACGCGTTGGCGCAGGCCCGGTAGGCAGTAGGCGATCGGTTCGTCCACGTCCAACACTCGCAGGTCGGGTGTGCGTTCCACCGAGGCGGGCATGGCACAGTCGTCGAGAAGGTCTACCAAGACGCGGTGCCGTGCACGGCGTCGTCGGGTCCTGACCGCGACCTGGATGATCGAGAAGATCAGCTTGGCGCCGATCAAGAGCGTCAGAGCAAAAACAACCACGTACAGAATCCACAGTGGCAACCCGAGTGCATCGATCTCGGCAGTCGGAGCCGTCGTCGGCCTACCGTCGGCGCCGGGAACGAGCAGCTGGCTGGCAATGGCCAGGCCCGAGCTGAATGCCGACAACACCGCAGCAATTGCGACGGCTTGCCACAGAACCAAAGCCGCGCGTGGAGCGCGGTAAGGCCACGTGGAGCGGCTCAGGAGTGCGGGAACCGGACCGGCCAGCAACAAGGCAAGCAGTCCGAAAACCAGTGCAGTAGTGGCGTTCATGTCCTACACATCATGCACGACGAAATCAGTTCGGCCTAGAAATTCCGGGCTGCGCAGCCTTTTTCGCGGACTCGCGCACCTCGAGGGCAGCAAGAGCTTCGCGGAGAGCATCGGCTTCGTCTGCATTGACCTGTCCCACGAAGTGGACAAGAGCCGCAGCGCGTCCGCCGGACTCGGGAGCCTGAGCCAGTGCGTCGACCATCAGGCTCGCGACCAGTTCTTCGCGCTTGTTGACGGGAAGATAGCGATGCGCGCGATCGTCACGCTGCTGAATCACCAGATGCTTCTTCGCCAGGCGCTGCAGAACGGTCATCACCGTCGTGTACGCCAATTCGCGATGCGTCGCGAGTGCCTCATGCACCTGTCGCACAGTTTGCGGTTCCGATGTGGACCACAAATGATCCATCACCGCGCGTTCGAGTTCACCTAGACCTGCCATTCTTCGATTCTACGGACTTCCACGACGAAATACGTACTACTGGTAGTAGTAACCGTCTCCGCAGGGGTGTGGTATTGGCCATAGTGATCTGCATGACGGTTACGGTGGTGTGAGTAGACAGAAATGCCGATACTGGGCAAGCCCACAGTCGATCCGCAGAAAGTAGCCGCACGTAGATGACGATCGACAGTTCGCCGGGCACCACGGAATCGACATCACGGATACGGGCACTTGCGCAGAAGGCTGCCGACATCGTTCGTTTCGGCATCCGCGATGCACCGTTGACGGTCGTCCTCCTTCTCACCATGTGGATCCTGGGTGCTGCCACCGGCAGCCTCGTACACGGACCGTCCCGCGATCTCGAGCACACGATCGGTGCGGGAATGGGTTCGATCCAGCACGGACGTATCTGGACTCCGCTCACCTCTGCTCTGTGGGCAGGAAACCTGCTCGGGTACATCGGTGCGAGTGTGCTCCTGATCGCGGTCGCGGCACCCCTCGAGCGGCGGATGGGAACGGTCAAGCTCGCAATTGCCGGAGCGAGCACCCAGATTCTCGGTGTTCTCCTCGGACTCGGCTGGGCTTCGTTCGTGAAGGTGTTCGACTCCAACTGGGGATTCCGCCTACACGTCGGCTCTGCTGTCGGCGCGAGTGCGTGGATCGTCGGCGCCGCGATGGCCGCCAGTTCGAACATGGGCACTTTGTGGCGTCGACGCATCCGCGTCGGCACCCTGGCCTTGACCATCACCCTGGCGTTGTTCAGCGGCCAGCTGCAAGACGTCATCAGGTTCTTCGCCGCCGTCGTAGGGCTGGTGATCGGGCAGTGGATCGTGGGACGGTCGGCTCGCGGCGAGCGCATCGCCGGGACCCAGCGGGAAGGTCGCGTTCTCGTCGCCATCGTCGTGGCGGCCAGTGCGATCGGACCGATGATCGCCGCGCTGTCCCCGCAAGCGGTGGGCCCACTCGCCGTGCTGCGAGATCTCTTCCGCGGCGTTCCCTGGACGGTCGCAGAAGTTCGCGAGCTGTGCGCCGAGTCGGCGTCGGATCCGGACTGCCGACGCGGCCTACTCGAGCTGAGACTTTCGGGCATCGGGCCGACTCTGCTCTCGTTGATGCCGTCGATTTTCGTTCTGGTATTGAGTGACGGGCTCCGTCGAGGCCGAAGATTCGCCTGGATTGCGACTGTCTGCGCTCAGGTCGTCCTACTGGTCCTCTCGATCGGGAACTTCGTCATCAGGTTCGTCGACGCCGTGGACAGCGACAGCCTGTTCTACGGAATCAGTGATCCGAACGTGTACCGCACTCTGGTGCCGTTCCTGACGCCGCTGTTCGTGCTGATCCTGTTGATCTCCACACGTCGATACTTCGACGTGGCGGCACCGGCCAAGACGTACCGGCGTCTGGGCGTTGCGATCGTGGCGTTGCTCGGGGTCCTCGCCCTGATCTACGCGGGCGGCGGAATGCTCGCCAGGCACGGGTTCGACCGCGAGCCGACGGTCGCGATGTTGCTCGCGGACTTCCCTCAGCGCCTTGTACCGCCGGTGTACCTACAGTTGATCGACCCGCGCCTGCTTCCCGTGGACATCGAGTCGACGTTGCTCTTCGAATGGACCGGCGTCGTGTTCTGGGGCGTTGCCGCCGTGTTGGTTTTCGTGAGTTTCCTCAAGCCGGTCAAGACCGCCGATCCCGAAGCCGCCGAACAAGCGCGATCTATGTTGATCGCCGGTACCGGCAGCCCGTTGTCGTGGATGACGACGTGGAAGGGGAACACCTACTGGTTCAGCGCGGACGGTTCGAGTTACGTCGCGTATCGCGTCATCGCCGGCGTTGCTCTCACCACCGGTGATCCGGTCGGTCCTCCCGATCGCATGCGCGCAGCGATCGAGGATTTCGCCGAGTTCGCGTCGTCGAACGGGTGGATACCGTGCTTCTATTCGGTGACGGACGAGGCGCGCACCATCACCGATTCCATGGGCTGGAGCGGTCTACAGGTCGCCGAGGAAACGGTCCTCGATCTGGGCGGAATCGCGTTCACTGGCAAGCGGTTCCAGGACGTGCGCACCGCACTGAACCGGGCGAAGAAGTCCGGTATCTCCGCCGAGTGGATTTCCTTCCCTCATGCACCTCTCGCGATCAAGGATCAGATCGTCGCGATCTCGGAAGAATGGGTAGCGGACAAGGGGATGCCCGAGATGGGATTCACCCTCGGGGGACTCGACGAGGTCGACGACGAACAAGTGCGGTGCCTGATTGCCGTCGACGAGGATCGCACCGTGCACGGTGTCACGTCATGGCTACCGGTGTACCGCGACGGCAAAGTCGTCGGCTGGACCCTCGACTTCATGAGGCGACGCTCCGAAGGGTTCCGTCCCGCGATGGAGTTCCTCATCGCTTCCGCTGCACTGAAATTGGAGGAGGAGGGCGTCGAGTTCCTCAGTCTGTCCGGCGCGCCGTTGGCGACCATTGCCGGCGACTCCGGTACGGACTCAGCCGCGACCAACGCAGACGAACCTGAGGCCACGACCTTCTCGGCAATGATGGACAGCGTGCTCGACCTGCTCGGTCGCACCCTGGAGCCGGTGTACGGATTTCGATCGCTGTTGGCCTTCAAATCGAAGTTCCAGCCTCGGTACGTGCCGATGCACATGACTTTCGCCGATCCAGCCGCGTTGCCGAGCATCGGCAACGCGGTCGGACGGGCATACCTGCCGACCGTGACGATCGGTCAAGGTTTCAAACTCGTTCGGACGATTCTGGGTCGCTGATTCGCGATCGTCACGCAGGCTTTGCCGGCCCGCCGACGGCGCCGAACACGTGCCGGGTGCCGATCGGGACGATCAGCGGCCGATCCGAAACGGGATCGTCGATAACGGCAGCTTCGAGACCGAACACCTCGAGCAGAAGTTCCGCGGAAATGATGTCTTTGGGGACACCTGAAGCGACGACGGCGCCGTCGCGCATCACGATCAGATGATCGCTGTATCGGACCGCGAGATTGAGGTCGTGCAGAACCATCACCACGGTGCGTCCCATTTCCTCGTGGAGTTGATCCACCAGGTCGAGGACTTCCATCGAATGCGCAAGGTCGAGGTACGTGGTGGGCTCGTCGAGGAGCAGGATGTCGGTTCCCTGGGCGAGAGCCATCGAGATCCAGGCTCGCTGACGCTGGCCGCCGGACAATTGATCGACCGGCCGATCAGCGAGGTCGGAGACACCGGTCAGCTCCAGTGCTTCCGCGACCTCGCCCTCGTCGTCCGCGGACCACTGCCGAATCCACGACTGGTGCGGGTGGCGTCCACGCGAGACCAGATCGGCGACAGTGAGTCCTTCGGGCGCAACCGGAGTCTGGGGGAGCATGCCGAGCACCCGGGCGACTTCCTTGGTCTTCATCGAACTGATCGCCTTGCCGTCGAGGATGACCGATCCACCCTTGGGCTTGAGGAGACGACCGAGCGCACGGAGAAGTGTCGACTTGCCGCAACCGTTGGGTCCGATGACCGTCGTGATCACGCCGGTGGGGATCTCGAGATCGAGTCCGTCGACGATGATGCGATCCCCGTACCCGAGCGTCAGATTCTGCGCGACGAGACGCGAAGGAGCGTCGGTGGACTGGGCGATGGTGGTCATGCTGTGACCTTCCGATTGTTACGAACCAACAGGTAGAGCAAGAACGGGCCGCCCAGAGCGGAAGTCACGATTCCGACAGGGAGTTCCACAGGCAGAATTGTTCGAGCGATGACGTCACTGCCGACTACCAGTACAGCACCGGTCAGTGCGGAAGCCACGATGGGCGGGCCGGCCGAGCGCACCAGGCGCATGGCAACCTGTGGCGCCGCCAAAGCGACAAAGCCGACCGGACCTGCTGCTGCGGTCGCGATGGCGGCCAGTGCCACGGCGGAAAGCAACAGTTTGGCCTGCGATGATTGCAAGCGAACACCGAGTGAGGTGGCGTTGTCGTCGCCCAACCGCAGCGCTCCCATGGTGAACGAGGCGATCACCGCGTAGCCGCCGACTACTGCGACGGCGATCGCGACGGGCCACATCTGATTCCAGGTGGCACCGTTGAGCGAGCCGTTGAGCCACACCTGTGCGCGGGAGGCGTCGTTGATGTCCGCCGAGATGAGCAGCCATCCCGTCGCTGCAACCAGCATGGCGTTGATGCCGATACCGATCAGGATGAGGCGGAAACCCTCTACACCTTTGCGCCACGCCAAGGCGTAGATCACCACAGCTGTCAGCAGACCGCCACAGAGCGCAGCCAACGGAATGCCCAGTGTGGCAAGTATTCCCACGAACGAGCCACCGCCACCGAGGACGATGAGAGCAACCGCGGCAGCACTCGATCCGGCCGTGATTCCGAGGATGTCCGGGCTGGCGAGGGCATTGCGGGCAATCGTCTGGGTGACTGCACCGGCAATGCCCAGTGCCATACCGATGAAGAGGGCGGTGAGCGACCGCGGAAGTCGAAGGTCGAAGACGATCAGGTTCTGCGTCTTGCTTCCATTGCCGAGCAGTACGGAAATGACGTCGGGGATCGAGATCGGGTAGTCGCCACGTCCGATGTTGATGCAGAGCAGAAGGAACAGCGCAACTGCGAGGGCAATGCTCACCGACACCGCAAGCGGGCGATAGACCAGCGAGAATCCACCGAGGCGGATCGACTTACGAGAGGGGACGGTCCGGGGGAGTACCCGAAGTTCCTGCTTGAGCGTCACAGACTTGCCAACTTCCTGCGGCGTACGAGAGCGATGAAGAACGGAGCGCCGAAGAGGGCCAGGATGATGCCGACCTGCAACTCACCGGGGCGCACGACCACACGACCGATGATGTCCGCGGTGATCAACATGACTGCACCGAGCAAGCCCGCGTACGGGACCAGCCAGCGGTAGTCGGGTCCGGTGATGGCCCGGGCCACGTGGGGGACCACCAAACCGATGAACGCGATTGGACCACACGCCGCGGTGGCGGCGCCGGTCAGCAGGGTGATCGCGACGATGCCGAGTGTGCGACTGAACGCGATGTTGGTTCCCAAGGCTTTGGCGACGTCTTCACCCAGGCTGAGGACATTGAGCCCCGGCGTACTTGCCAAGGCGATGACCAAACCGAGTATCAGGAAAGGCAGGACCTGCCACAGGACGTCGAACCCGCGCCCGGATACCGAACCGACGACCCAGAACCGGTAGGCGTCCAAGCTGGTCTGGTCGAGGATGATCACGGCGTTGGTCATGGCTTGCAGGAAGAACGCGACGGCCGCGCCCGCCAGAGCCAGACTCAGAGGACTTGCGCCGCCGTTTCCGATCGAGGACAAGCCGAAGACGACGATGCTGGCCACGAAAGATCCTGCGAACGCGAACCAGAGGTACTGACTCGGTGCGGTGAAGCCGAAGAGGTAGATCGCCATGACGACGAAGAACGCTGCGCCTGCGTTGAGGCCGAGTAGACCGGCATCCGCCAACGGGTTACGCGTGTGTCCCTGAATCAGCGCGCCGGCGATACCGAGTGCGATGCCGACAACGAGACCCAGGATTGTTCGCGGAGCGCGCAGGGTCCGCACGATGATGTCGGTCTGGGTGCCGTCAGAACTGAAGATGGCATGGAAGATTTCGGCAAACGTCAACGGCCGAGCGCCCACCGCGATGCTCGCGAGCATGACGAGTGCGAGAAGAACCGTCAGGACCGCGAGACCGATCAGGCGGCGCCGACGAGTTGCCCCGACGCTGTTGTCGCGCGCGAGTTCCTCGAAACCTTCGTCGCGTGCCGTGCTCTCACGGACCACCTCGATTCCGCTTCGATCGAAGGGTCTGCGTAGAGCCCGGCGAACACCGATGGGCTGTTTGGTCTTCGCGTCACGCGTGACCAGTCCGACCCATCCCTTTCCCGATGTCCGACCCGTGGCACCTTCACGGAATCCGAGGTTCCAGACGAGGAGACCGACGGCGATGGCTATCGCCGTCCCACCGAACACGGCGCGGTCAGCCTCGCCGCCACCGTTGTCGTCACGGAGCGACTGAACGATGTACCAGCCGACGAGCAACGGAAGCAGGAACACTCCCGCGTCGAAAAACCCAGCTAGGACACGCATTCGGACAGGAGCCGGGCCGCGCGGCACGATGCGCCGTCCGTACGTCTCGCTGGGTCCTCGGGGATGTCCGTTCCCGAGTGGTTTGGTCATGGTCACTGGCGGTTCGAGCTCCTGGTCTTTGTGCGCAGGGAATTCGCATCTTAGGTTACGGAACCCTATGTGGGTGCGCTCCCCGCGGGGCAAGTTCCTGTGAATATGCGGTGCCCAGCGTCACAGTTCTTTACTCTTGAATTATGGTGAGGCTAACCTACATTAGGAACCACAAGACAACTTCGGCCGATTGGAGTGCACGGTGACCGTCACCTTGACCACCCAGCATGCGGATGTTCGTGAATTCGAACTCCGGTCGAACGCATTGAGCCGCACCAGCGTTCGCCTACGAGCACTCAACCCCGACTATCCACGCGTCTATGCGGTTGCTGCCATGGCAGGAGAGGGCAAACGGCGCTGGTGGCAACTGAGTGAGGGTCTGCGCGGGGATCGGGTGCATCAGATGTTCGCCCGTTCACTTCAAGACCTCGACAGTGCTGAAGCTGCCGCGATCCAGGTCGCGACGTCACTCATTCATGCCGTGGTCGGCAGGGTGGCCGCGTCGATCGTCTCCGAAGGGTCCGCATGGGACCCGGGGCTGGAGAACCTGTTCATACACATGGACAGCGACGGTGGAATCGACTGGGCCGGCGTGGTCGACGAGACGCTGCGGGTGGCTCCGAACGGGCGAGAGGCCGGAAGCGACGGCGTCGTCGACATGCCCTGTGAAGAGGCTCTCCTTATTTGGACTGCGCACCGCTGCCTGACATCGCTGCGTGCCATCTACGACGCCGTCTCCCGATGCGCACCCGTCGACCAGTTCCGATTCTGGGGCCTGGTGGGGGAGTCGATCCTGGGCGCAGCCGCTTATGTTCCCATCCTGGCCGGTGAAGGCGAATCCGCAGCACAGCGCCGGGGGCAGGGTCTTCTCGACGCCTTTGTCGCAGCCGGGTTGCCGGTCCGCGCGCGCCGCAAGGTCTCGCTGCGTCCTCGTTGGAACCAATTCGATGAAGGGCTTGCTAAATTAGGTCAGCCTTGCCTATGATTGTGGAACACCTCGCGGAGAGTTGCACACTGCGAGAGTGACGAAACTGCCGGACCGCGCCGGAGTCCTGAGGGCTGCAGAGACTCCCGGTCCTTCCCACGGCGGGTTTCACATCGAATGATGTGAAACCCGCCGGTTCTTTATCCCTACCTGATTCCAAGCTCGAGTTACCTCTCGTGTAATCAGGTAGGGAGTGGCAGCCACACCGGCGCCAGAGAATCACAGATGGAGATGGCATGGTCGACACTGCTGAGACCGCAGAGATGATGAAACGCCTCGGAACGGGCTTCGACGCCACCATCGGCCTGGAATACACCGAACTGAGCCCGGACCGTGTGCGGGCACAGTGGACCGTCAAGCCCACGCTGCATCAGCCGGCAGGGATCCAGCACGGCGGCGTGTACTGCTCGGTGGTGGAGTCTCTCGCCAGCGTCGGCGGCACCGTGTGGCTGGGCGAGCGAGGCCACGTGGTCGGAGTCAACAACAACACCGACTTCCTGCGCGCAACGCGGGAAGGGACTCTCACCGCAGAAGCCACACCGATTCATCGCGGACGTACCCAGCAACTCTGGGAGGTTCGCATCACCGACGAGAACGACCGACTCGTTTCCAAGGGGCAGGTTCGCCTCGCCAACATCACCGAGGTGGCGAAGATCGGCAACTGACGACACGACAGTCGATCAAATGACGAAGGGCGGCAGTGGAGTTCAACTCCGCTGCCGCCCTTCGTCATTCGCTCAGATACTGATCGATCAGCCGGCAGCCTTCTGTTGCTTGCCTGCCGTCTTCTTGGTTTCGCCGTTGGAAGCGCCGCCGGACCCCGTCGCTTCCTTGTTCTTCTTCTCCAACTCGCCCATTGCGTTTCGCGCGAAGACCTGCTGCTCGGTGGACGCCATCTGAGCACGGCCACGCCCGAAGAACGTCACTGCCCACGACAAGAGCGTCGAGGCGCGTGAACGGAATCCGACGAGGTACAGGAGGTGAATTGCCAGCCAGGCGACCCACCCGATGAAGCCGCTGATCTCGAGCTTGCCGACTTTCGCCACCGCACTGAAGCGCGAGATGGTTGCCATGCTGCCCTTGTCGAAGTACTTGAACGGAACTCGTTCCGACGGGGACTTACCGTCCAGTGAGGCTTTGATCTGCTTGGCCGCATACTTGCCGCCTTGCATGGCGACCTGCGCCAATCCGGGGAGCTTGTCGAGCGACATCATGTCGCCGATGACGAAGACGTTGGGGTGTCCTGGAAGCGACAGGTCAGGATTGACCATGACGCGGCCGGCACGGTCGGTTTCCCCGCCGCTCTGCTCTGCGAGTTGCTTGCCGAGCGGGCTCGCCTGAACTCCGGCGGACCACACCTTGCACTGTGACTCGATACGGCGCAGCGTGCCGTCCTTCTCCTTGATGATCAGACCGTCGTTGTCGACGTCGGTGACCATCGCGTCGAGCTGGATCTCGACGCCGAGCTTCTCGAGCGTCTCGGCCGCCTTGCGGCTGAGCTTCCCGCCGTACACGGGCAACACTGCAGGGGCACCGTCCAGGAGCACGACGCGGGCTTCACGTGGATCGATCTTCCGGAAAGCGCCGTCGAGCGTGCGACGGGAAAGCTCGGCGATCTGTCCGGCCAACTCCACCCCGGTGGGGCCGGCACCGACCACGACGAAGGTGAGCAAACGCGCGCGCTCCGCAGGATCGTCCGACAGCTCGGCCTGTTCGAACGCGCCGAGGATTCGTCCGCGCAGTTCGAGGGCGTCGTCGATCGTTTTCATGCCGGGTGCGAACTCTGCGAACTGATCGTTGCCGAAGTACGACTGACCGGCACCTGCTGCCACGATCAGGCTGTCGAACGGCGTCACGGTGACGCGTTCGAGAAGACGCGAGGTCACCGTCTGGTTCTCGAGATCGATGGTCTCGACCTCGCCGAGCAGGACCTGGGCGTTCTTCTGCTTGCGCAGCACCAGTCTCGTGGCGGGAGCGATGTCGCCGACCGAGAGGATGCCGGTGGCAACCTGATAGAGGAGCGGCTGAAACAGATGGTGGGTTGTACGCGCGATCATCGTGATGTCGGCATCGGCTTTTTTGAGAGCCTGAGTGCCGAACAGTCCTCCGAAGCCGGAACCGATCACCACTACGCGGTGGCGGTGCGGTTCAACCGACTGGATGCTCATTCCGTACTCCTCGAGTTCTAGGCGACAGTCCTACGGTAGTCCCACCGCGCGCGAGCTTCTCTGTGAGCACCCCGGCAAGCGCAGCCGTGTCCGAATCGATCAAGCAGCCTCGAGTGTGATCACTCCCGATGCGATCCGCTTCGCCGAACCGGGGGTGATCACCACCTTCGTCGAGGTGCGGCTACTGGCGGACCGACAAAATGAACAGCGCGATGCACCCGCCGACGAAAACCAGGATCGACAGTGCCACCGACGCATACCCGACACCCACTCCAATTGCTGCCCAGTCCATGTGCTCAACCTCTCGTGTATTGCAATCTGGGGGTCAGATCACATTTGCCTGGTGTCATCACACCTCATCGACCCCTACTTCCGAAACCCGGCACGCCCAACCATTGACATGCAAGTAAATGCTTGCATATTGTGAAGTGGTGGACGACCGGATGAATGCAGTGTTCAAAGCGCTTGCCGATCCGACACGGAGGCTTCTTCTGGACCGCTTGTTCGTAGTCAACGGACAGTCACTCGGCGAGTTGTGCGACAGCCTCGACATGAGTCGGCAGGCAGTCACCCAGCACCTTGACGCGCTGGAGGATGCAAATCTGATCAGCACGGTCAGGCAGGGGAGATCCAAGCTCCACTATCTCAATCCCGTTGCGCTCGAAGAAATTCGAGAGCGGTGGATCAACAAATTCGAGGTACCGCGCCTGAACGCGCTCAGTGCCGTCAAAAGACTCGCGGAGGAAGCCATGGCCGACAAGCCCAGTTTCGTGTACGTCACCTACATCGCCAGCACGCCCGAAAACGTGTGGAAAGCACTGACGGACGCCCAGGCCACAGCGGAATACTGGGGACACAGCAACGTCTCCGACTGGCAGCCCGGATCGACGTGGGAGCACCGCCGAATCGACGGTTCGAACATCGCCGATGTGGTCGGCACCGTAGTCGAGAGCAACCCCCCGTCGAGGTTGGTCACCACCTGGGCCGACCCGAACGGTGAACCGGGCGTCGACATCTCGCGGGTGAGCTTCGACATCGAAGCATTCGACGCGATAGTGCGCCTGACCGTCAAACACACCGATCTCGCCGACGAATCGGCCCGGATGGAGGTTGCCGGCGGATGGTCTGCCGTGTTGTCGAACCTGAAGTCTTACCTCGAGACCGGAAACACTCTTCCCGTGGCACCGTGGGAGATGCCGGTCGGTTGACGGTTGTCGACCAGGACAAACGCGCAGTACGGCCGGGAAGAGTTCGCCGTACTCCTGCCCGAACTGTCGGTCCAGTCCGGTCTCAAATTCGCATAACCGTCAAATATCGGCGCGTTCAGTCTGTAAAGTTGCCAGATGGATGCTAGCGTTTGCTCCGACATCGAGTGAGGATGACCTCGTCTCGCAGGCAGGGGAGAAACGCTATGGGCGGCGACGCTTTTCAGAATGTTCCGGTTGATCGACGCAAGTTCGTCAAGACAGTTCTGGCGGCCTCGGCGGTAACTGTGCCCGTCGTGACGTCCATCAGCCTCGGTGGTGCGGCACCGGCCTTCGCAGCCGGTGACACGCCCAATCTTTCCGGAGCGCCTGGTCGTGGCCAGCAGAATCCGAGTCAACCAGGCGGTGAGCAGCCCGGTGGCAATACTCCCGGAGGGAACGAGCCGGGCAATCCAGGGTCGTCGGGAAGTTCAGGGTCGTCGGGAAGTTCAGGGTCGTCGGGTAGTTCGGGTAGTTCCGGGAGTTCGGGATCGTCGGGAAGTTCCACAGGTTCGGGTGGAACTACTACAGCCAAGCCAACCGGCCCCACTGCGCCGACGGAGCCGACTGTCCCCACTGTGCCCACGGTGCCGACCACGCGCACCGAGCCGACCTTTCCGACTGTCCCGACCCAGCCGACAGAACCCACGGAGCCTGCATAACCGATACGACGCCACCGGTTCCCAGGGAGCACACCGATGACCGAGTTCGACGTCGCCTTGCACCGCGCTCTGAAGAACCTTCAGAGCGCGGGTTCAGTCCAGGTGAAGGAGACTCCGCCGCACGGAAAACCGGCCGATCTCACCATTGCAATCGCGACCTACGACGATTTCGACGGCGCATACTTCACGATCCACTCGATCTTGGTCCATCATCGCGAGATTCTGGACAGAGTCGAGTTCGTCTTGCTGGACAACAATCCCGAGGGATTGCCGGCGCCGATGCTCGAATCGTTTGCGGAGTACATCGATCGGTTCCGCTACATTCCGTTCACCGACGTTCGATCGACTGCGGTGCGGGACGTGCTGTTCCGCAAGGCAACCGGAAAGTATGTCCTGGTCCTCGACTCGCATGTGATCCTGGCACCGGGATCGTTGTCGGCGCTGCTGGCGTATTTCGACGCAAATCCGGAAACCGCCGATTTGATCCAGGGACCGATGCTCTCCCAGGATTCCTCACACATCGCGGCTACCCACATGGACCCCAAGTGGCGCAACGGAATGTTCGGCTCGTGGGGAGTCGATCCGCGCGCGAAGCAGCACCCCGACATGCCTTTCGAGATTGTCATGCAAGGCCTCGGCGCTTTCGCCTGCAGGCGTGAGGCTTGGCCGGGATTGAACTCGCACTTCACCGGATTCGGCGGTGAAGAGGGATACATCCACGAGAAGTTCCGGATCAACGGCGGCAAGGTCGTCTGCCTTCCGGAATTCGGTTGGCACCATCGATTCGAGCGTCCCGCGGGTGTTCCGTACCGCATAAATTGGGAAGACCGCGTTCACAATTACCTGCTCGGGTGGAACGAGGTCGGTTGGGACATCGATTCGCTCCATCGTCAGTTCTCCAAATACCTCGGTGATTCATATCCCGAGATTCGTCGCCGTGCCGAGTTGAGCGTCCAGCGACCCGAGTTGGCCTTGGGTGGGGTGATCGTTCTCAGCGACGACCGCCGAGTCGCTCCCTGGCGTTCATGCCTGGCGGAGGCCGAGTCGATCGAACTGACCGTTCACCGTGCCATTCCGTCGCAGGACGACGGTCTGGACGGGTGGAGGACGGCGTCTGCGTTCGTCGCCGGACTCGACAAGGCAATTCTGCTGGGCTGGAAGTCTGTGGTTTTTCTGGACGAGGCGCGCGTGATCGAACCCGCCCTTGCGTACAAACTGCGAAACATTGCCGACGACCTCCCCGCTGAGGCCGATTCGGCTGTCGTCCACGCGCACGGCGAAGACCCGGTCGGGGCTGCACTGGTTGTTCGTGCGGCGGCATACCGAACTTTGCGAGACGAACTCTCACGAAGCATCAGCGGATCCCTGCCATCAGATTTATCACTGGCAACCTATCTGCTCGAGCGGGGCGCAGTCGACGTCGTGCTCGATCGCTCTCTGTCGCCGGTCCGAGTACTGGGAGAGCCCGACCCGGTTATCGAGGATTCGAAGCCGGACCTCGGTGTTGTCGTCGTGAATCTCGATCTCGACATCGACAGGTGGAAGGCGTCCTGGCATCGATTCATTCGCTTACCGCGCGTGGCAGCGGTGGAAAGAGTGGCGGCTTTCGAGGACGCCACGAATCAGGATGCCGCCTTTGCCGTCTCGTGGCGTCGTGCGGTTGCTCGCGCTACCGAGAAGGGCTGGGATTCGGTCCTCATCACTGCCGACGACGTGAATGTGCTGGACGCATCGGCGTCGATTCTGGAGCATGCACGTCGAGAGCTCGACCTCCGCCCCTGGGATGTCGTCCAACTCGGACACGACGCGAAATCGAGGGACGGAGCGCTGCTCGACGGTTCGGCGATGCTACGCACCAGTCCCGAGAACCGTGGAGTTCACGCTGTTCTCGTTCACTCGCGCGCCTTCGAGCGAATTCTCGACGCGATTGCGGATCCGGAGGCAGATCCCGAAGCATTCGGAAAGTGGGCGGGTCACCACCGAACTCTGGGTGACTACCTGGTGGAGGCGAATGCCGGGGGAATGCTCACCTGTCTGACACTCGCCCCCGGCATCGCCTCCACCCGCAGCCTGCTTCGTTCGGGCGCAATCGAATCCGAATACTCACGACGCTTCTCGCTCTGACCTCACCACCGACACGAACATCGGATTCGCCGCAACAAGGAGCTATCTTGACCGAACTACTCGAAGACGCGAGGCCCCAACGCTCACAGGCGGTGGAGAGCAACGATCTCACCGACGGTGTCGTGCTGTACGACAGCTCCAGCGAAGTTGCCCATCATCTCAATCCCGTCGCAACTTTGGTGTGGGAACTGTGTGACGGCCGGACCGTCAGTGACATCGTCCAGGCGGTCGTTGAGGTACTCGAGATCCCCGTCCATGATGCGGAGTCGGTAGTGAACGAGACCTATGGACAGCTGAGCGCCTCGCGTCTGCTGGTGTGAGAATCCAGTGACAGGCAACCACGTACCGCAATTCCGGGCGCACTACCTGTGGGTTGATGCGATTGTGCGCGGCCCCGCCATCCCTGAACTCGGTGTCGTCGAGCATCGAATTGCGAGCCCCTGGCCTGCGGGATACGACGTCGGGGTCAGGATCGAGCGAAACCGATCGACGTTCGGGCTCTGGGACGCCACCATCGAATCGACCATCGACGGCAGCAGTGACACGCTGACCGGTCTCGACGCCCTCCACCTCGCAGAGAACGTGTACCGCAGCGTGCACCGGGATGTCATGAAAGCCGCCCATGGCGAAAAGTGGACTCGCCTGCACGCTGCTCTGGTCGACTGCGACGGTGTGCGAGTGGCAATCGCCGGACACTCCGGCGCCGGCAAGACCACCTTGGCTCTCGCCCTCGCTTTACGGGGCGCACAATTGCGCGCTGACGAAGGCGTCTTCATTCGTGGCACCGAATCGGTGGGCTTACCGCGTCGAGTTCACCTCAAAGCGGGTACGTTCGATGTTCTCCCCGAGGTCAAGGCACACGATTCGCTGTATCTCCCGTATGCCCCGCCGGTGTGGGCGCTGGACCCGTCAACTCTGTCGATACCGCCAGACGCTGACTCGGCGGTTCGCGGAATCGATCTGGTGCTGATTCTCGACGGTTGGGACGAGGGGACGACACGCATCGCACCGATGCCTGCAGCCCAGGCGATACAGTCACTGGCCGAGCAATCAGCCCTGTGGTCCGACAATCACGGATTGACTCTGAGAAATACCGCTGCTCTACTCTCGAATGCCCCGTGCTACAGAATGATTCGGCATCACGGCGATACCGGCGCCGACGCCGTGGAGAAACTGGTGGCGTCATGCGTGACACCCGGTACCTGATTTCCATGCTGGACTCCGAGCACGGGGCCGACCTCATCCGTTCGTGTTCGCCGCAGGATTGGCCGAGAGTCATCGACACCGCTGCCAGGCACAAGGTGTTGCCGCTGCTGGCCGCCCGCGCAGTCGACGCCGGCTTCGCCTCGGTCCTGCCTGCGAGTTTCGCGGAAATGCTGTCGGAGTCCGGAGCTACCGCGTCGAGTCCGGAATTGACGCTGAGCCTTGTCCATCACCGAAACGCGCGTCGTATCGCGGACCTCGACGCGCAGCGCGTAGAAGTGCAAGAGTTGTTACACAGCAGCGGATTTCCAACGGTCGCACTGAAAGGTGCTGCCCTTCTCGAGCGAAGAATCTGGCCGAATCCGGCAGCGCGACGGATGACGGACATCGACCTCTTGGTCGTCGATCCCGCACACGCCGTTCCGGCCAACGACGCGATCCTCGACTTCGGCTATCGAATGGTCCGCCCGGACGAGGTGGTGGGGGATTCCATCGATCGCGACGATCACCAGGAACCTGCGCTCCTGCGCGACGACCGTCACGGCTCCGTCGAAATTCATTCGCACTTGCTTCCGCGGTTCGCTCGTCATGCGTTGACCCGAGAATCTGCGATACGAGGAATCAGCGCGGGGACCGAAGGATCCAGACTCGAGATTGCCGATGTCACGCTGCATGTCATCGCTCACGCGCGACTCGCCGATCGGGCCTTGATTCGCGCCGATTTGTCGTTGAACAGCGTCTTCGACGTGGGGTACCTGCTCGCCTCCGAACCGGGACTCGCTGTGACGCTCTCCAGACGCCAGTTGCCACGCGATGTCCGCCGGGCGGTGAACGTCCACTGGGCGGCGGTGGAATCGATCTTCGGCGTCAGTACCGGAGTGACGACCATCTCGGCGCGTTGGTGGTGGCAATGGACGCTGTGGTTGGCGGATCGCCCGCGGCTGCACTCGCTGTACCGCGATCTGGTTATGGTGCCGCTCTTTCTCGACCGTGATCGGCTCTCCATCCGGGACGGGCGCGACCTACGCGGATGGGACTTGGCGCGCGCACGCGTGTCTCACTTCCTCCGTCGTGCGAGGACTGCCGTCGAGGATGCCGGGGGAGCAGCATGAAAGTCCTCATCACCGGCGGAGCGGGATTCATCGGAAGCACCGTGGCGTCGAAGTGCGTCGACGCCGGGATGGATGTCATTGTCCTCGACAGCCTGCTGACCGGCCGTGCCGAGTTTGCACACCGATTCCCGTTCTACTGCGGTGACATCGCGGACGAGAAATTGCTCGACAGGATATTCGCGGATCATCCCGATATCGATGCCACAGTTCACTGTGCGGCTCTGATCGTGGTCGGAGATTCCGTGAGCAGCCCGGCGCGGTACTACGAGAACAATGTCTCCAAGTCACTGACGCTGGTCTTGAGTGTCCTTCGGAACGGGTGCAAGCGTTTCGTATTCAGTTCCTCTGCGGCGGTGTACGCGCCGAGCGACGGTGGATGTGTCGACGAACATTGGCGGATCGAACCGCAGAGTCCCTACGCGCACAGCAAAGCGCAGTTCGAAACGATGCTCGACGACATCGTGGCGGCCACAGGTTTGTCGGCGATGTCTCTCCGATACTTCAACCCTGTGGGGGCAGATCCCGAACTGCGAAGCGGAACAGCATCGGCACGCCCCACACACGCACTCGGAAAGCTGTTCGAATCATATTCGACACGAACACCTTTCAGAGTCGCGGGGACAGATTGGCCGACGCGCGACGGGTCCGGCGTGCGCGACTACGTTCACGTGTGGGACCTTGCGGACGCTCATGTTCGCGCATTGGAAAGCTTCGACCGGATCACCGCTGATTCATCACGCCTGACTGTGGTCAATGTGGGCAGTGGGCGGGGAACCACGGTATGGGAACTCATTCGCACCTTCGAGAACGTGCTCGGCAAAAACATCGACGTGGTCGTTGCAGGCCGACGCACCGGTGACACTGCCGGCGCCTACGCGTCGAACGATCGTGCGTTGCGACTACTCGGGTGGGTGCCGACGTTCACCCTGGAACAGGGGATCGAGGACACCGCACGGTGGCTGGCCGTGCGGCCGCACCTGCTGAATTCGGTGTAGCCGAACGTCAGCCCGTCGGGTCGCCGTCAACGGTGATGTTGTTGCTTCGTAGCCAGACTGTGGCGTCCGGATTCCACCCGGCGAGTACGGTGGCACCCGCGTTGCGCGACAACGGGATCGCGATGCCCGGCGTGGTCAGGTACGCCATCATTGTCAGGTGGACTGCGTCGTAATCTGCGGCCATCGAAACCCAGTCCGGAATGAACCAGTCACGGTATTCACCGGTCGTGTCGTACCAAACGGAGCGACGTGATGCCGGCACTGGCAGGGGATAGGTATCGACCAGGTTCGCCCAGTCCCGTGGACCCGTAATCTCGTAGATGCGGGGCGCGCCGTAGGTCCTTACCGGCTGCACCCGAGCTTCGTTCGAGGAGCTGTCTTCTTCGAGAAATACCCCGAGAGCCCCGATACCGTCGCGGGCTCTGGTTGTTTCGGTGGTGCCGTTGGCAAAAGGGGTGGACCACCATTCGCCTCCGATATGACGGTCCGGATCTTCGATCTGATACTCCAGAAACTGACGTTCGTAGTCGAGGGCCTCGGCGCGCCACTGTTCGAGGCCGTCTTCGGTACGGTAAATCCGTAAGGGCAGGTCCGACCAGCCGTAGATGGGGTTTCGCTTCTCAACCAGGTGCTGGTTCAGGAGGTCAACCGGTTCGGTCCACCAGGCAGTGTGCGGCGAGTCGAGAACGGCTCGGGTGATCGGGCGCAATGCCGCGATCACCTCAGGACGGACGAAGATCAGGTCTTCCTCGTCGGGTGGCTCCCAGTAGCGCGCGAAATCCACGGCATATGCGAGACAGTGCAATATCTCGAGTTCCGACATTTCTGCGATCGCGCGGACATCAACAGCGTCGAGAACTTCGAGGGCGTGTTCCGTCGATTGTGGCCAGTGACTACCGGACGAGCGTGCATCGGCATGGCACGCATGCCCGACGTTCGCGCAGAACCGACGACCACGCGGTGAGCCGAGGACGAGCGCAACGGAATCCATGTGGACAAAGCTAACCGACGAGTTGGCGGGGGACGTTCGAATAGCTATTACTGATCAGGTGCCGGGTTCTGAGGTGTCGAGTTTTCGGTGGGGTTGGACGCAGCACGTGGCGGAGCGGACCCAGGCGGGCGGCGCTGGCGCCC
>NZ_JBEUOQ010000027.1:0-3689 GCF_040489275.1 Rhodococcus baikonurensis
TGGTCCCCGACGTACGGAAAGTGCGACAACAACACTGTCTCCCCTGCGATCCGGCGGCGAGCAAACAGCTGCACTGAATCGAACACTTCGTAGAAGGGTCTGTCCAGAAAACGGTGTAATTGATTGATTTCTAACTACTTTCGTCCGGCAGACAGCCGTCCGTCGAACGTTATCTCGAAGGCATTCAGTGCTGCCTTCCATCGGTTGGACCAGCGTTGGCGGGCGGTGCCTTTCGGGTCGAGGCTCATGATGGCCAGATACACGCATTTCAAGGCCGCGGCCTCGGTCGGAAAGTGTCCACGGGCCTTGATAGCCCTGCGGATTCGGGCGTTGACACTTTCGATGGCGTTGGTCGTGTAGATGACCTGCCGGATGGCGTTGTCGAATTGTAGGAACGGCACGAACTCAGCCCAGGCATTGGTCCAGAGCCTGATGATCGCGGGATAGCGTTTCTCCCATTTGTCACTGAACTCTGCGAATCGGTCGAGCGCGGCCTGCTCCGACGGCGCCGTGTAGACGGGTTTGAGGTCCTTGGCGATCTCGGACCAGTCCTTGCGGGAGGCATAGGCGTAGGTGTTACGGAGAAGATGGACCACACAAGTCTGCACGATGGTCTGTGGCCACACTTGCTCGATCGAGTCGGGTAGATGCTTGAGACCGTCGCACACGACGATCAGAACATCCTGCACACCACGGTTTTTCAGCTCGGACAACACCCGAAGCCAGTACTTCGCCCCTTCCCCGTCGCCGTGCTCACCGGCCCACAATCCGAGGATGTCGCGGGTGCCGTCGACAGTCACCCCCATCGCGACGTAGATCGGCCGGTTGGCGACGTTGCCCTCGCGAATCTTGACGTGGATGCAGTCGATGAACAGCACCGGGTACACAGGGTCCAACGGCCGGTTCTGCCACTCGGCCATGCCTTCCATCACCCGCTCGGTGATCGTCGAGATCGTCTGCTTGGACACATCGGCTCCGTACACCTCGGCCAGGTGTGCAGCGATCTCACCGGTCGTCAAACCCTTGGATGACAACGAGATCACCATGTCCTCCACGCCTGAGAGCCGACGCTGCCGCTTGGCCACGATCTTCGGTTCGAAGGAGGAATCCCGGTCACGGGGCACCTCGAGTTCGACCGGGCCGGCCTCGGTCAACACGTTCTTGGTGCGTCTACCGTTGCGGGAGTTGCCGCTGCCCCTGCCTGCCGGGTCGCTCTTGCCGTATCCGAGGTGGTCGTCCATCTCGCCTTCGAGCGCGGACTCCACGACTAGCTTGGTCAGCTTCGACAGCAATCCACCATCTCCGGTCAACTGCAGCCCTTCGGCTCGCGCCTGCTCGACCAGCTCTTTGAGCCGCGCATCGCTGATACCCGGCTGAGCCGAGTTCGTCTCTGTCTCACGATCAATCACATCAGTCATAGTGGCGTATCTCCTTTCAGAGTTACACCGTTGTTCTTACAGTCCCGATGAGATCGCGCCGCCCCCCGTTCGCCGGCTGAGACTGTTCGGGGAGGTGGGCCCGTCTTTTCCGGTGCCTCGACGGGTGTGGGTTCAGGTGTTGTTGCGGTGAGCGCGGCGCACCCGGTCGGCGTCGGTGATCTGTGTGCGCCAGTGGTGGGTGAGCCACATTTCGACGAGTTCGGCGGTGGTGTCGGCTTGTCGGGCCCAGTGGTGGAGCAGGTCGGTGTAGCGGGTGTAGCGGGCGACGGTGAACTGGGGGACCGAGGGGTTTTCCAGCCAGCCGTGCTGGAGCAGGGTCGACACGGATTGTTGATCGAGAAGTTGCGGTCGCCAGATGCTGTCGGGGTGGGTGGCCCAGCAGTACAACGAGAACAGTGACGGCCCGACGCCGGGGGTTTTCGGCCATCCGGACCATTGCCGGAACGGGCCGGCGTCGGTCAGCGCCGGGGATCGCTCGCACGCGGCGAACGCTTCGGTGATGACCCGGAACGGTTGATCCGGGGTGCTCGGGGTGCGGACGTCGACGAAGCGCCGTGCCCGGCCCCGGTGCGGGTGCGCGTAGAGCCACGCCGCGCACAGGTAGAGGGCGCTCAGATCCCGCCAACCGTCGACTTCGAGGGTGCCGCTCTCGCACTGAAGATCACTGCGGCTCAGATACGCTGTCCCGGTGTCTATCTGGTGTCCGTCGCGGTCGTGGCCGGCGATCCGCACCGGGATCCGGTGGCGATCGAGGCGGGTGTTCCACCAGTCGAGGTCGACGAGGGCCATGTCGTCGAGCACCGCAAGACCTTGATCGCGGGCGCTGCACCACCGAACGCAGTCGTCGGGAACGGTCAACGGTTCATCACGGGGGTCCATGGGAACATCGTGACAGTACCCACCGACAGTCCAGTGTGTTCGGAATCTGTTGCAGCACTGCATTTTTTCGCGCCGGTGCTCTGGTGTTCGTCGGGGTCGGTGTGTGTCAGCTTCGCGGCGTGGCGCAGGAGTGGTCGTACTTCGTCCAGAACCGTGCCCGCAACCGGTATCGGATCTTCTCGTCCAGGTCGTACTTCTGGGTGACGTCGCAGGCGTCCCGCAGAAGTGCGCGGTCGATGTCCGGTGGAATCGAGGGCCGCGCCGCCTGAAGTTCGAGTTGGTCCTCACCGGTCGCGCTTTCCTGAAACGCTGTGAGAACGCGGGAGACGACGTCGTCGATCAGTGGGCCGTGCTCGTCGTTGTCGTCACCGTACCCGTGCGGGTTGTGGGCGGGCGATCCCGTTGAAACACTGTACGCCAGAACCGATGTCGGTCGCGGCGTTGTCGGGGTGTGCTGAGGCCTCGCGAGGTCGAGGGGAGTGCGAGTGGGCGGGTGCGCCGCCGCTGCGGTCGTCGTCGACATCGACGGCCGGTGCGGGGGTCTCGGCGCCGGCCCGGGGTGGCGATCGACTTTGACCACTGCGGCATCGAGCGCCGCGCCGTCGATGTTGTCGAGGTCATCGGCCGCGGACCAGATGCCGGCTCACGCCGTGCGCTTTACCGTCGGCGGTCGGTACCGCGAGCAGCAGGACCTGCACTCCGTGCACCTGGGCCTCTTCGACTGCTTCGGCGAGGTCGTCGTCGCCGGAGACGAGGAAGAACACATCGGATGCCCTGTTGCGGGCATGGGCCACCAGGTCGAGGCCGATCCGAAGATCGACGCCCTTCTGCTCGCCGTTGACGCCGAACCGTCCGAGTCGGAGCTTCACTTTCGGGAGTTCGCCGATGCGTTCCTGCTGCGCGTCCGGGATCCCGTTGCGGGCAGAGTCGTACCAATACACCCGCAACATCGGCAGTTCGAGTAGAGCGCCGGCGAGCCTTTTCGATGTCCTTCTGGGATTCCTGGCCGAATATTGTTCTGAAATACCAAGGCACGTCGTTGTTTTCGCGCTGATTCCAGATTATGAGCTGGTTGTGGCAGGCGTTGCGTAGCGCGACTTCGAGGTAACCGAGGTCTTCGAACACTGCAGCGCTGATGCGACTGTTCCATTCGTAGAGATCCAGTGCACCTTCGATGTCGTCTCCGGCCGCGGCCTTGTACGGTGCGAGGCGTTCGGGAGTGAGCAGTGTATTCAGGCTCTGGATCAGGGCTGTGGAACGGTTGGGCATCTCACTGTCGTCTCCGGCCGCGGCCTTGTACGGTGCGAGGCGTTCGGGAGTGAGCAGTGTATTCAGGCTCTGGATCAGGGCTGTGGAACGGTTGGGCATCTC
>NZ_JBEUOQ010000027.1:3784-42019 GCF_040489275.1 Rhodococcus baikonurensis
TCGTCTCCGGCCGCGGCCTTGTACGGTGCGAGGCGTTCGGGAGTGAGCAGTGTATTCAGGCTCTGGATCAGGGCTGTGGAACGGTTGGGCATCTCACTCCGGCGGTTCTGTAGAGCTTTGATGTGGAAGTGCTGTAGGATTATTATCGAAGACCCCGGATCGGCCTCTGCACTATGTGCATGTCACCGGGGTTTTGATCATTTCCTGGGTAGCAGTGCTGTGTCGCCGCACTTCTTATGTGGGAGTGGAGAACGCAACCGAACTTCGCGGCCGGACCCGATGTCCGCAGCTCTGTGGGTATTTCGAAGCATGAAATCCGTCCTCCGGTTCGATAGCGGAAGTCCCCATCCGGCGGCAAGGAACTGTCGCGATCACGGCGCCTAAGCTCTTTTATCTAACCGTCGATGAGTGTGCGGATCTGATCGAGGATCTCAGCAGCCTTCGCGTCGTCTGCATCGGCAACTTCGAGAAGGAAAGTATCGTTCGATGCTCCCGGTTCGAGAACTGCGTCGATCACCTTCCCTACAGCCGAACTCTTTGCGTATATGCGCACTTCTTCCCATTGTCGCGGCTGCGGGTTGCTGTCGATGGTCTGCTTGGGGTAGTACCCGAGACCAACTCCCGCCAAAGTTGTACCTACTTCAGTTAGGACGCGCGGTCCAAGCTTCCGGTAGTCGAGCATTTCCCTCAAGTCTTGTAGTGAGGCCACTACGAGCCCAAGTTGGTCTACTTCTGACTTGAGATCATCGATATTTGAATATTCCATTTTATCCTCTTCCTTAAATGTTTCTTTAGCGGGTTTATCATATCACAAGATAAATAATATGATGAAACTGATTGGTTTGTTAATGCGGTACGGGTTCCGAACCGTGTCTCGCGGACCTGTCGGGTTTCGGCTAAATCGGGGGTCGGGGAGCAGATCCGCCCAATCCGGCGCTAAGCACGGAAACATCGAGCGGTGCTGGGCTGTAGGTGATTTCATGTCGGCGTGACCGATGAGGGCGGCTACGGCCGGTTCGGGGCGTTGTCCCGTGTTGAGCTGGAACGGTTCTTCTACCTCGATGACGAAGACCGGAAGCTGGTCGCGGGTCGGCGGCGGGACTACAACCGGTTAGGGTTCGCGCTTCAGGTCGTGACGGTCCGGCAGCTCGGGATGTTCCTGGCCGATCCGCTCGACGTGCCCCCGGAGCTGGTCGAATATCTCGCCGAGCAGTTGGGTATCGAGGATTCCTCGTGTGTGAAGCAGTACACCGAGCGGGACAAGACCAAACTCGAACATGCCTGGGAGATCCAGCGCGAGTACGGGTTGACCTCGTACAGCGAGGTCGAGTCGGAGTTGGCGGCGTGGGTCTCCGACCAGGCGTGGGTGACCGGCGACGGACCGAAAGCGATGTTCGCCGGCGCGGTCGACTGGCTACGTAAACGCCAGGCGTTGCTGCCGGGTCTGCGCACGTTGGAACGTTTGGTCACCGAGGGTCGCCAGGCCGCTGATCAGCGGTTGTGGGGTCAGCTGACCGATCAACTGACCGCCGGTTCGGCTTCAGCGCTGCTGGCGTTGCTGACCGCGCCCGAGGGCAAGCGCCGTGTCAGCGAGCTGGAACGGCTTCGCCGGGGCGTGTTCCGGACCAGTTCCAAAGGGATGCTGGCGGCATTGGACCGCCTCGCCGAGCTTATCGCGGTGGGAGGGCAGTCCCTGGATGTGTCGATGGTTCCGCAGCGCCGGGTGATTGGTCTGGCCACCTATGGATTGTCGAGCAAGGCTCCTGCGTTGCGGCGCCTCGAGCCCCGCCAGCATCGGGTGGCGGTGATGGTGGCCACGGTGAAAGTGCTGTCGGGCCGAGCGACCGATGACGTGCTGGAGTTGTTCGACCTGTTGATGGTCACGGATCTGATGTCGAAGGCCGAGCGGGAATCGCGTGAGGAGAAGTTGCGCCGGTATCCGCGGGTGTCGCGTCATGCGGGCAAGCTCGCCGCGGCGGTGAAGGTGCTGTTGGAGATGACCGAGGTCGAACCGGACCTGAGCTTGGAGATGATGTGGGATCTGATCGAGAACACCGCGACCAAGAGCGAGCTCCGTGCCGCTGTCGCGGTGATCGACGAGCTGGTTCCGGTGGATGACGTCGAGTTGAACGAGCAGCGCCTGGAAGAGTTGGCGGGGCGCCTGGCCACGGTCCGGGTGTTCCTGCCACCGATGATGCGCACCGTGGTGTTCGGGGCCACCGCGGACGGTGCGGCGGTGCTGGCGGCGATGAAGACCCTCGCCGAGTTGATGTCGGCGAAGTCGAAACTGTCCGCGAGCTGGCTCGATGCTCGTCAGGTCGACCACGATCTCATCGGTGGCGGGTGGAAGCGGCTGGTCTATCGCGAGGGCCGCCCACCGGAAACTGTCGACCGGGCCGCCTACACGCTGTGCCTGCTCGAGCAGTTCCATCGACATCTCAAGCACCGCAACATCTTTGCCCCGCACTCGACGCGATGGCGTGACCCGCGAGCCCAGTTGCTGGCCGGGCCCGCGTGGGAACGTTCCCGTGAGGCCGGGATGAACGCGTTGAACCTGCCCGATGATCCGGGTTCGTTGCTCGGCGAGCATGCTGCCGCGGTGGACACCGCCTACCGTGAGGTCGTCGCGCGGCTCGATAGCGACGGTCCGGCGACGGTCGATGAGGATGGCCGTCTGCATGTCGCCTCGTTGAAGGCGGAGCCGGATCCGCCGTCGCTGGTGGATCTGCGCCGGCGGGTCCAGGCCATGGTGCCCGAGGTCGACCTGCCCGAGCTGGTCCTGGAAGTCATGTCGTGGGTGCCCGGGTTCGCCGAGTCGTTCACCCACGCCTCGGGAAATGGTGCCCGCGTCGCCGATCTGGGGTTGTCGGTCGCCGCGGTGCTGTGCGCGCATGCGATGAATGTGGGTTTCAAGCCGGTGACCAGCCCCGGTGTGGACGCGCTGACTCGTGACCGCCTGCACCACGTCGATCAGAATTATGTTCGTTTGGAGACGTTGACCGCGGCCAACGTGGAGTTGGTCAAGGCCCAAGCCGAGATCGAGTTGGCGCAGCTGTGGGGTGGTGGGCTGCTCGCCTCGGTCGATGGCATGCGGTTCGTGGTTCCGGTCCGCACGATCCATGCGAGACCGAACCCGAAGTACTTCGGCCGTAAACGGGGTATTACCTGGTTGAACATGCTCAACGACCAGTCCGCCGGGCTGGCGGCCAAGGTGGTGTCCGGCACGCCACGCGACTCGTTGAACTTCATCGATGTCGTGCAGCTTCAGCAGGGTGGCCGCCGGCCCGAGGCCATCATTACCGATACCGGTTCCTATTCCGACATCGTGTTCGGTTTGGTGCATTTGATCGGCAAGCGGTATCGGCCGCAGTTGGCGAACCTGCCCGATCAGCGGTTGTGGCGGTTCGACCAGGGCGCCGACTACGGCCCGCTCAACCAGGCCGCACGGGGGCGAATCGACACAGGAAAAATCGCCGCGCACTGGGAGGATATGTGCCGGGTCGCGGTGTCGATCCATGAGTGTGAGGTCTCCGCTCACGACGTCACCCGCATGATCTCCCGTGACGGGAACCCCACCCCGTTGGGCCAAGGGATCGCGCACTACGGGCGGATCTTCAAAACCCTGCACATCCTGCGCCTGGCCGACGACGAACCGTATCGGCGCGAAGGCAAGGCCCAGGCCAACCTGACCGAGGGCCGCCACGACCTGGGGCGTCGCATCTACCACGGGAAGAAAGGGGAGATGACCCGCACCTATTACGAGGGCATGGAAGATCAGCTCTCCGCGCTCGGGCTGGTGCTCAACTGCACGGTTCTGTGGAATACGTTCTACACCAACCGCGCTCTGGAACAGCTACGCGCCCAAGGCTATCCGGTGCTCGACACCGACGCGCAGCGGCTGTCGGCGTTCATCCGCGCCCACATCGGCATCGACGGCCACTATGCCTTCCACCTGCCCGACTTCGGCGACCGCCACCGGCCCCTGCGCGATCCCGATGCCCCCGACAAGGACGACTGAGCACGTTCGGAACTCACTGGACAGACCGACCCGTTCTGTCATGTCCAGGCTTTCGGGTGGCCGGCGGGTCGGGTCAGCAGCTGCAGCTGGGCGGGGTGTCGCCTGTCAACAGTTGCTGGGTCAGTGGGCGGCCCAGGGCGTAGGCGTCGACGACCGGCAGGACGGTGGCGCCCGGGTGCGTGTCGAGCCACCCTCGGGCGGCGTCGGCGCTGGCGAAGAAGTGGACCTGGTTGCAGAACGCGGTGCGGATGGAGTCCGGGGCGTCGGGGGTGACGACCGAGACGACGGCGGTGGCCGGGTCGAGGTGGGCGACCCGGTCGGGTTCGACGGTGAGCCGTACCGGGGTGCCGGAGGTGTGGCAGGGGGAGGTTACCTGGGCGGTGCGGCCGAGGACGGCGGGGAAGATCAGGGTGTCCAGGGCACACCAGGTGTACAGCGTCGCGCCGCCGGTCTCGAAGCGGTGCGGGGTGGGCTTCAGGGTGATGCCGCTGCCGATGATCCGGCCGTGCTCGTCGTATTCGGTGTCGGGCATGGCTTGTAGGGCGTGGCGGATCTCCTCGGCGCTGCGGCCGGTGGCGGTGGCGAGCTGGTCGAGGGTTACGGGTTCGCCGTGGGCGAGCAGCCGCAGCAGCGACGGCCACAGCCAGGGCTGGGTATGAGCGGTGCCGAGAGTGTCGTTGAGACGGTCGGCGAGTTGCTGGATCGGGCTGTTCATGAGTGTGGGCTCCTTGTCTGGTTCGGACCCGGGGCAGGCCGGTATCTGGGGGAAACGTCCAGGGCCACAGCGTTTTCGGTGGTGTGCGCCGGGTGACTTGGCGGGGTGGCTTCGACGGTAGGGTCTGTCCCCGGGGTGAGGGTCAAGCCCGCAGGTCGCATCCGCAGAGATCGCCCACTGAACACAGGTCGTCGGCGGTCACATGCGCGCTGTGTGTTGTTTCGAATTCGTCGATGCGGTCGAGGATCTGCTGGGCGTGGCCGATCCGCTCGTGGAGTCGTTGCCGGGAACGGTGCAGCAGCTCGGCCAGGTGCGTGCCGACCGACCGGCCGCTGGTGTCACCGCCGGCGGTGAGGAGGTGCTGGATTTCGGCGATGGTGAGCCCGAGCCCGCGGAGCTCGCCGATGAACCGCACGCACCACAGGGCGTCGTCGGTGTAGAGCCGGTACCCGGCCGGGCTGCGGCCCAGGGTGCAGATCAGCCCGAGGTCGGTATACTCGCGCAACGCTTTCACCGGCACCGCGGTGCGCGCGGACAATTCCCCGATCGTCATCGTCCGTGTTGTCGTGTCCATGGGTGTTCCCGGCTTCGCGTGGGGTGGGCGTGCGCGTTCAGCCTGCACAGCAGGAGAGTTTGGTGACGTCGGTGGTGAAGGTCTGGGCGGTGAGTTTCAATGCTTCGCCCATGGTCAGATACGGCGCCCAGGTGTGGGCGAGCTGGTGCACGGTCAAGCCCGCGGTCATGGCGTAGCCGGCGGCGGTGATCAGGTCTCCGGCATTGTCGGTGAGTGCGTGCACGCCCAGAATCCGGCCCGTGCCCTGCTCGGCGATGATTTTGACCAGGCCGCGGGTGTCGCGGTTGACCAGTGCCCGCGGCACGTACGCCAAGTCCAGGACCCGGCACTGGCAGGCCAGCCCGGCCTGGGCTGCTTGGGCGTCGGTCAGTCCGACCGAGGCGATCGCGGGGCTGGTGAACGTCACGCGCGGCACGGTGGTGTAGTCCAGGGTCCGGTCTGCGCCGGTGAGGGCGTTGTCGGCGACCAGGGTGCCCTGGGCGGCGGCCACGTACACGAACTGCGGGTCCCCGGTCACGTCCCCGGCGGCCCAGATCCGCGGATTGCTGCTGGCCTGGTGATCGTCGATGACGACCGCGCCGTCGGCGTCGACTGTGACACCGACCGACTCCAGGCCCAGGCCCGCGGTGTTGGGGCGGCGGCCGGTGGCGATGAGCACGTGCTCGGCCCGCAGCTCGGTGGAGTTGCCGCCGGGGGTGCGTACGGTCATCACCTTGTGCCCGTCGACGGCCAGAACTTTCTCGACGGTGGTGGCGGTGTGCACATCGATGTGCTCGTCGGTGAAGACGGCCTCGAGCGCGGCCGAGATTTCCGGTTCCTCACCGGAGGTCAGCCGAGTGCGAGCGATCACCGTCACCGTGCTGCCCAGGCGGGCGAACAGCTGGGCTTGTTCCAGTCCCACGTACCCCGCGCCCAGCACGATCAGCGACTCCGGCAGGGTGGTCAGGTCCATGGCTGTGGTCGAAGTCAGGTATCCGGCCTCGGCGAGCCCGGCCACGGGCGGTACCGAGGGCGAAGCGCCGGTGGCGATCAGATAGTGGTCGGCCTCGATGACCCGGGTGCCGCCCCCGGTCAACTCGACTCGCAGCGCTGGCGTCGCGGGCGCCCCGTCGAATACTGCGGTGCCGGACACGATCTCCCACCCGTAATCGGTGGCCAGGTCGACGTACTTGTCGGTCCGCAGGTGCTCTACCAGCGCGTCCTTACCCGCAATCAGGTCGGCGAAGTCGACCGGCACGGTGGCGGCAGTGAGCCCGGGGAACCGGCCGGCCGCCGCGGCGGTGTGGCGGGCCTCGGCGGCGGCCAGCAGCGCCTTCGACGGCACGCACCCGACGTTGACGCAGGTGCCGCCGACGGTGCCGCGCTCCACCATCACGACACGTTTGCCGAGGTTTGTCGCCGCGATGGCGGCGGCGAACGCCGCCGATCCGGAACCGATGATCGCCAGATCGGCGCGGGAATCTGTCGGGGTCACAAGGGGCCTCCTGGTCGGGCAACCGGTGAACCATCCACGGCTGCTATTCGTATTGACGAATATCTACCGGCACCATACTATGCGTTTACACGAATAGTTCAACCCCATTTGTGGAGGCGATCCTTATGCCCCGGTCTACGACCGCCGACCTCACCGTCTCTGGTGGTGAGACGGCGTGTATGCATCTGGATACGACGGCGAAGTTCTTTCGCGCCCTGTCGGATCCGACGCGATTGAAACTGCTGGAGTTCATCCTGGCCGGTGAGCGCACCTCGGCTGACTGCGTCGAGCATGCGGGGATCTCGCAGCCACGGGTGTCGATACATCTGTCGTGCCTCGCCGACTGCGGGTATGTGGTCGCGCGCCGCGACGGCAAGAAGCTGCGGTACTCGGTCGGTGACCCACGGGTGGCGGACCTGGTAATGCTGGCCCGGTCGCTGGCTGCCGACAACGCCGCCGCCCTCGAGTGCTGCACCCGCATCCCCACGGGCGAGAACGGAGGCCAACGATGAACGCGCCCAAGCGTTCCGGCGGTGTCGCCGGGCCGCTCGCGGTCGCGGGGGGGGGGGCGCTGGCGGTGGTCGTGTGCTGTGCCGGTCCCGCCCTGATCGCCGGTGGTGTGCTCGCCGGTCTCGGTGGCGTCTTGACCAGCCCGTGGCTGCTCGGCGCCGGCTTGTTGGTCGTGGCCGCCGCCGTCGGCTACACCCTGCGGCGGCGCGCCGCAGGCAAGGCCGCCCGGTGTTGCCCGACACCACCGGGTGCGGACGGGCCCGCCGCCCCGGGCGATCACCACCTCGAGAGCGTGCGCCATGACCACCTCGAATACTGAGACCACGCCGACCGACACCCCGATGGGCGTGCGGGAGACCGTGTTGACGCTGCTCGCGCTGGCCGCAGGCGGCCTGTCGTCGCTGCTGATCGTGGCTGCGACCACCAGGGGCGGCCTGGCCTCGATGCAGGTGTTGTTCTGGGCGATCGGGCTGCCCGGCATGCTGCTGGTCTTCGCCATCGGCGGCTACGCCCATTTCGCGGAATACCCGCGGCTGGCCAACCGGATCGCGGTCGGCGTCCTCGGCGGGATCGCGCTGACCGCCGCCCTCGAGGTCGTCCGCTCTGCGGGCGTGCACCTGGGATACCTGTCGGACGATGAGCCGACGATGTTCGGTGCGATGATCACCGGCGCCGACCACATGGCCGCCCCGACCCTGGCTTCCTACACGCTGGGAATCGTCTACCACTTCTTCAATGGCATCTCTTTCGCGCTGGTGTATTCCATCGTGTTCGGCCGCACCCGCTGGTGGGGTCCGGTGGCGTTCTCGGTGTTCGTCGTGTGGGTCGGCATGATGCTGTTGCCCCCGATGGCACCCATGCTCGGCGCGTTCGGCACCGGCAAATACGCGAGCGCCTGGAACCCGTACGTGGCCGACACCCTGCTCGCCCACATCGCCATGGGCCTGGCACTGGCCGCGGTGATGCACGGGCTGGCCCGCGACCGCGGCCTGCTGCTGGCACCGCGCACCCTGCCCGGCGTGCACCATCCCCCGGCCCACGCCCACCCGAGCACCTGAACTACCCCCACCCCACCCACGGAAGGCCCGTATCCTCCGATGACCCCTTTGCTGCGTACCCGCCGCACCGCCGCCGCCGCGCTCGCGCTCACCGCCGCGCTGATGCTCACCGCCTGCAATAGCACCGACAACTCCGCACCGCCCGCCCCCGGGGCACCCACCGGCACGAGCGCACCCGCCCAGTTCACCACCGTCTCCGGTAGCACCGTGAGCGTGCCCGGTGAGAAACCGACCGCGGTGTTCTTCTTCTCCGTCGGCTGCGGGGCATGCGTCGGCGGCGCGAAGGCGCTCGCGGGTGCGGCCGAAAAGCTCGGCAGTGCAGCGTCGTTCGTGCTCGTCGACATGAATCCGGGCGAATCGGCGCAGACCGTCACCGGGTTCCAGTCCGACACCGGCACCCAGGCGATACCCGCCGTGATCGACACCGGCGCAACCCTGACCACACGGTATTCGGTGGCCGCGTTGTCGACGCTGCTGGTGATCGACCCCTCCGGGAAGGTGAGCTACCGGGCCACCGACCCGTCCACCGACCAGATCACCGACGCACTGCGCAAGGCCGGGGCCGCCTGATGGGCGGGCTCCTCGCGCTGGCCTTCACCGCCGGGATGCTCGCCCCGGTCAACCCGTGCGGATTCGCACTGCTACCCGCCTGGATCACCCACACACTCGGCGACACCACCACCGCGCCCCTGCCGATCCGCATGGGACGTGCCCTGCGCGCCGGATCCGCGCTCACCGTCGGATTCGCCGGCACCCTGGCCGCCGCCGGCCTGGCCATCAGCGCCGGAGCCAAGATATTGATCAGCGCCGCCCCAAGGCTCGGCCTGGCCGTCGGAGTCGTGCTGGTACTGCTGGGCCTGCTCATGCTCACCGGCCGCAGCCTCGGACTGCGCCTGCCCGCCCGCACCCGCCGACACGCCGCGGCGTCGACGACCGCGGGCATGATGGCCGCGGGCGCCGGGTACGCGGCGGCGTCCCTGTCGTGCACGTTCGGGGTGCTGCTGGCCGTGATCGCGCAAGCCCAGGCCACCGCCGGATGGGGCGGGCTGACCGCGGTGTTCGCCGCCTACACCGGTGGGGCCGCCACGATCCTGCTGCTGGTCGCCCTCGCCACCGCCGCCGCGGGCACCGCACTGACCCGCCGGCTGGCGGTCCTGGCACGCTACGGCACCCGCATCACCGCCCTCGTACTGGCGGCCACCGGCGCCTACCTGATCTGGTACTGGCTACCCGCCGCGACCGGCCACACCACCGGGAACTCCAGCGGATCCACTACGTGGTCGGCTACCGTCAGCAACTGGTTGCAAACCCACACCACCCTGGTCACCACCGTGACCGCGCTGGCCGTGGCCGCCACCGTTGTCGCCGTCCTCGCGCACTACACCCGCACCCGCCGCCGCGGCACCGCACCCGGCTCCGTCGACTGCTGCGCCCCCGCCACGACCCCGATCGAGGAAAGGCAGCAGCAATGAGCGAACGTTACGACACCCTGGTCCTCGGTGGCGGCATGGCCGGTCTGCCCCTCGCGTTGCGCGCCGCCCGCCACGGCCGCGTCGCGTTCGTCGAGAAGGAACTCCTCGGTGGCACCTGCCTCAACCGCGGCTGCATCCCCACCAAAACCATGATCGCCTCCGCCACCGTCGCCCATCAGACCCGCCGCGCCGCCGAATTCGGTGTCCTCGTGACAGGCCCGGTCACCGTCGACCTCGCCGCTGTCGTCGCCCGCAAAGACCAGCTCGTCGACTCCATCCGCTCGGGCTCCTACCGAGCCGTCGAGAAATCCGACGGCATCGACTTCTACCACGCGCCAGGCCATTTCACCGGAGCACGCCGCCTCACCATCGACGGCACCGACCTCACCGCCGACCGCATCGTCCTCGCGCCCGGCACCCGCACCGCCCTCCCGGACATCGACGGCCTGGACACGGTGCCCTACTACACCTCCCGCACCCTGCTCGACCTCACCGACCTGCCCGCCCACCTGCTCGTCGTCGGCGGCGGCTACGTCGGCTGCGAATTCGCCCAGATGTTCCGGCGATTCGGCGCCGCCGTGACCCTGATCCAACGGGCCGAGCGGCTGCTGCCGGGCGAGGACCCCGACATCAGCGCCGCCGTCACCGACGGCATGATCGCCGACGGCATCACCGTGCTCACCGGCACCACCTGCACCCACGCCACCGGCACTGCCGGTGACATCCGAATCGGCTGTACCGGCACCGAACCCGGCGAGTTGAAGGGCAGCCACCTACTCATCGCCACGGGCCGCACCCCCAACACCGATCGCCTCGGCCTGGAACATCTTGGCCTGCAACCGGATTCGCACGGCTTCCTCACCGTGGACGACACCCTGCACACCAGCGCCGAGGACGTGTGGGCCATCGGCGACGTGCGCGGCGGGCCGATGTTCACCCACACCGCCCGCGACGACGCCGACATCGTCTACCGCAGCGCCTACCGCGGACAGGACCGCACCGCCGCCGGTCGCATCGTTCCGCACGCGGTGTTCACCGACCCTGAAGTCGGATCCGTCGGACTCACCGAACCCGCCGCCCGCGCAGCGGGTTACGACGTCCTCATCGGCCGCCAGGACTTCACCGGCGTCGTGAAAGCCCGCGCCATCGGCAACACCCGTGGCCTGGTCAAGTTCGTCGCCGACGCCGCCACCGATGCCATCCTGGGCTGTCACATCGCCGGACCCGACGGCGGGAACCTCGTCCACGAAGCCGTCATCGCGATGACCACCGGTGCCACCTACACCCAACTCGCACAAGCCATCCACGTCCACCCCACCCTCGCCGAAGGGGTCAACACCGCGGCCGGCGGCGTCCACCGCGAAATCGGGGCATAGACACCCCACGAGCATCGCCCGGCTATCGGGTGATGCAGAACTCCGACTGCCCCGGATAACACGCTGTTATCCGGGGCGAACTGGAATCCGGTCTGCGGCGACGCGTCTGCCGCCCTGCGGTGTGCCAGTTCACCGTCACACCAGTACATTTCACGGATCATCGCCGCCGGCGGGCGGCGGGGTCGGTCTGGGCCTGCCATCGCATCAGGGACTCGGCCGACGGGTTCGCGTACCTAGCCAGCGACCGCACCGAGGTGTGGCCGCTCATGCGCATCAGCATCGGCGTGGACGCCCCGTCCTCCGCGGCGTGCGTCAAACGGCTATGGCGAAGTTGATGCAGCGTGAAGGGGCCGCGGGTGAAGTCAGCGGTGTGTGTCTCGAACAATTCCAGCGCCCGGCGATACGACAACCGCCCGCGAAGGGTCGACGGGTCGATATCGTCCACGGCCACACCGGGTTTCGCCTTCCGGTCGGTCAGGAACACCGGCCCCTTCTTCCGGCCCGCCAGCAACCGCGGCAACAGCCGCGCGGTCCCGGTCTGCCACGCGACCACATCTCTTGCCCCGCCCTTGCGGGTGACCGTGCCACATCGGTTCGCCGTGTCCAGGTCCGGGATGTCGAGCAGCAACAGCTCGTCGGCTCGGGCGGCGGTCTCGTACAGCATGGTCCACAACACCCGCTCCCGCAGCGGCACATCCTGCGCAAGCAGCCCGGTGACCTCGTCACGAGTCATCGCCCGGGAATGGTCCGGGGCCACTCTGCGCGGCACCAGCCGGACGACGGGATCGCCGAGGAGCCACTCCTGTGCCCGCCAGTACTCGCACGCCCCACGCAAGGAGGCGAGGCGGACATTGAACGTCTGTGCCGAGCTGCCGCCCCACTTGAAGGTGAACCAGCCACCGACCCGCTCGGCCTCCAGCAGTCCCACATCCGAATCGGCGCCGAAGTCGCGCACCAATTGGTTGAGGGCGACGGCGTACCCGCGTCGGGTGTTGACGCTCGGGATGGTCGACAGGTACTGATCCACCGCGTCCTTCAACCGCACCCCCCGCACCGGCAACGCCCGCACCTGCCCCACTGTCAGTCCTTCCACCCGGTCATTGAAGCCCGATCGGCGCTACCGCAGATAATTTACGGAGTCACCGCGTTCGGAGCGGGGTGAAGCGCCTGGTCGCGATCGAGGTTACCGCAGATAATAGGCCATTGTCTGCGGTAACTCCTTAGCGCCGGATCGGGCGGATATGCTCCTCGACCCCCTAAATCGGGCTGAGGGAGCGGTGCGGTTCGGCTGTGGGGGTCCACCCCTCGGTGTCGCTGCCCAAGCACTTCGAGACGTGGATCGCGGGCTCGGCTCAAGCTGTCATGTCGCGAAGTGGAGAGCTATTTCTTCGAATTATCTACTTATGCAGTAGAACTGGTTCCCGGAGGCACCGGCATGGCGGGTATCGCTATCGTCGATAATCGCGATCCGTAGCGGGTCGGGCCGCACCACCCCTACCCCGTGACGCAGACCGGGGCGGATTCGCGTGGGCGGTGCCGGTGGTGGCCAACGCGAGACCTGCCGGCGCCGGTGCGCGGTTCGCAGGCGGCACACCGCCCGGTTCCGCAGCCGGTCAGGTGTTCGGTGCGCCGTAGACGGTCAACCCGGCCCAGTACTCGGGCCAGGTGTGCCGGTGATCTGGATGCTGTTGCAGGTAGTCGAGTTTGGCGTGACGCAACGCGGCCAGGGCGGTCTCGCCGGCGGCGAGACGGTTCCAGAAGGCGATCATGATCGCGCTGGTGGCCTTGTCGTCGATGTTGTAGAGGCCACCGATGACGGTGGTCGCGCCGCGCAGCATCAATGCCAGGGGAAAGCCTCCGATCTCGATGCCGTCGGGTGCGCTGATTGGGGTGTTGCAGGAGGCCAGTACACACAACCGGGGCACGGTCCAGCTGAGGGCTTGGGCGGCGGTGACCCAGACGGTGTTTCCGTCGGCGTCGCGGAGCTTCTTCGCCTGCCCCCAGCCGTGCTCGTCGGCGCTGCCGTGCACAGCCATCGCGAGCAGAGAATACGGTTGCGCGCCGTCGACGGACATCTCGAGGTCGAGATCCTGGTGTGACTCGACCCGCCGGACTCCGTCGAGGGCGGCGAGCAAGGTGTCGAGCTCGGGCCGGGCGTGGGTGAGAGTGTGGTCGTAGAGGGCCAGCGAGGGGGTCGGGGTCCGCTGTTCGTCGAGTGCCATCAGCGACAGGGCGCTGGTCAGTGAGCCGTGGATGCTGACCAGGGCGTGGTCGAGGACAGCGGTGTCGGCGGTGACTGGGAGGGCGTCGAAAGGGATGTGGAAGAACCCGGTGGGCACGATCATCAGCCGTATCGGTGCTTCCGGATTGGTGGCAGCGAGCAGTTCGATCAACGGCTGCGGCAGCAGCCGAGGGGTGTAGTTCTCCCGCCATTCGAACGTGTCGTCGTCGCCGGGATGCAGGTCGAGGGTCAGCCGGGCGACCTCGACTCGATCGGTGAACTGCTCCGTGGGCCTTCCGGAAATGGAGATGGTGACCCTTCGCAGTAACGGCACCCACTCACCGCCGGAGCCGACTGCGTCGGTACCGCGAGACAGCGGGAGGAGCTGGAGGACGGCGGTGGGGACGGCGGTCAGGCCACGGCGGTCAAGAACAGCGGTGGCGGTGGCGGTGTAGAGATGGGACGAGTCGGCCAGAGCCGACAGGGGGCCGAGGACCGATTCGGCGGCCTTGACTGCGGCGGCCCGATCGACGGCGATCTCGTTGGATCGGCCCCGCAGCCCTCGCCCGTTCTCCTTCCCTTTGGTGTCCTCGTCGGGGTTCGTGCCGCTCAAGTCGACGGTGGCAGAGCCGGCGTCCTGCACGGCCAGTGCCGCGGCCCGGATGTTGGTGTCGACGTCGCGGTTGCGGGCCAACTCGGCCAGAAGCAGGCCCACCCGGTCCCGCCGGACGGCTTCCATGATCAGGTCGGCCGCCTCGTGATCGCCCAGGGTGACAGCCAGATCAGCCGCGTCGGTGAACAAGGCGGCGAACTTTTCCGCGATCCGGCGGCGGTCGATGGTGGTGGCGATGGTGAGCATCAGTTCGGTGACGCACCCGATCCCGCGTAGAAGCCGTCGCAATCGTTCGGTCTGTTCATCCGGTGTGGTCTCGGCCACCGCGCGGGCAGCGGCCATCCACGCGGTCGCCTCCGATTCCGGGGCCAGGCTCACTCCCTCGATACGTAGCATCTCCGTGGCGGTGAGGGCTTCGGTCTCGACCCGCACCCAGTCGATGTCGATGCCTGTGGCGGCGGCGCGCCACCACCACTCCGCTGACAGGCCAAGGGTTTTCGCGTGGGCGACGTAACTCGTTCCTAGATCGAACTCGGCGAGCCGTTCGTCGAGGCGATGACGTACCTCGTCGCTGCCGGCCACCCCATGCCGGACTGCGGAGGTGAGCGCATTCTGGGCCGTTGCCCATTGGTAGGCATTGCGGCTCGCGGTCAGCAGGTCCGTGGTCAACTCGACGGTCGGGGCGTCACCCGACATCAAGGCCAACCGTGCTCGACCGTAGAGAAGCGAGCTGACACCATTTCCGGCGAAACCATCCCACGCCGCTTCCGCCACATCCAGGAGGCCTTCCGCGTAGGCCCTGATCTGTGGATCCACGGCGGTGTCACCCGATCGGACGTAGCCGGAGGTGATGGCCCAGGCAATGTTCCCCAGCCAGGTGATCGCGGCCTTCGAGTTGAGCTGACGGTAGTGCGCCACGCAACCCATCAATTCCTCGATCGACGGCTGCCCCTCGAACATTATCCCGAGATCGTCCTTCAGACGGTTCTGCAGCCGTTGATAGCGGAACTCCTGTGCTCGGCTGAAGTCCTGGAACAGGTCCGCGTTCGCGCTCGCCTGGGTATTGGCATGACGCCGGGCAGTCGAGGACTGCGGGTACTGCGCCGCCAGGTCCCTGGACTTCTTCTCCATCCGCAGTACGGCGTGCACGTCTCGACTGCGGCGGTGCAGATGCCCTTCCAACAGCCAGGTATAGGTGAAATTGGTTGGGTCGGCATCGGCGTATCGGCGGGCGTGTTCGCGGGCAATCTCGACCTGCCGCATCGAATGCTCGACGAGGCTGACGTCGCGGTACGCGTTGCAGAGCAACTCTGCGCGTTTGAATCCGATCTTCTCGACGAGGAAGTCACCCAGAAACGGTGCTTCGCGGAGGATTCGAGGTCGTACCTCGTCGCCGACGATCTGGCGGTCACCCGGCTGAATGTGTGTCAGGGCAGCGATGGCGTCGTGCGGCTGATTCACCCTGCGGAGGTATCGGGCGAGTTGGATTTCCACGATGGCCCGATCGACAGGGTCGCCGTGGTCGCCGAGTTCGGTGAGTGCATGCCGGCAGTTTTCGACAGCCTGGATGATTTCACCTCCGGGCGCGACAGCGGTGACCACCTTCTGCTGCGGGAATCGCAGGAGTTGCGTCCACGCCAGCGCCCGTCGCACGTGCGATCGCGCCGTGTGGGACACGGAGGTGAGGTCGAGCAGCAGTTGTGCGGCGGAGCGGACGATGCTCTTACTCGGGACGCCGGGCGGGAACCCGCCGACGCGACGTTCGTGGATCGACTCCGGGGACAGTGCCAGGGCCGCGGCGATGATCGCGGTCAGCAGGGATTCGGCGCGGTCGGGATCGGTGCCCGTGCGGGCCTGGTCGAGTACCTCCCCCCAGGTGGCGCCAGGCGCGGCGTCGATGCTCACGCGGGGCCGGCCAGCACCGAGAGGGTGAGCACCGGGTGGGTGGCTTCGATGCTCGCAGGCAGGATCGCCTTGCCGGACAGCTCGGCCAGACCCATCTGCGCGGCGGCCTCACCACGATCGACCTGGTACAGCGGAATCCGGATGCGGGCACCGTCGCCGTAGTCGATCACCGCGAGGAGCGTGATACCTGGGTCAGGGGTGCTGCGCAGCGGCAACGTCACGCTCACCGCGGTCCCGTCCGCCACCGGGGTATCGGATACAGTCAGCGACAGTGGGCCGACCGCGTCGACGCCGAGGATCGCGGTGACCAGGTCGGGGTCGGTCACCCGCACCTTCCATAGCCGGCCCTCGTCGGCGGTCGCGGCCGCGCGGGTCGAGGACACCAGTCCAAGTTCGGCGGTCCAGGTCGCCAGGACATCGGCGAGGGTGTCGTCGTCGATCCGGGCGTCCCCGATGGCCTCCTGTGCCTCGACGATCGCGCTGGCCCGGGTGAAAGCTCGCTCGGTCATCGCCAGCAGTTCCTCGTCGGAAGGCATCAGAGTGTGGTCGGGGTCGTCGGCGTGCAGCTCGGCGTCGATCAGCGCCAGCAACGCCTCGGCCTCGGCAGCCAGACGTCCGGGGTCGTTGTCGAAGTTCGTCATCGTTGTCTCTTCCTACTTTTTAGAGGGTGGGGGCGTCGGGTGCGGTCGACGGTCGATTCGGGGCCAGCTCAGCCAAGGCGGCCTGCAGTCGGGTCTTGAGCCACGAGCTGAGCTTCTTGACCTTTGACAGGCTCAATCCGGTAACGGCGGCGACCTGCTCGAGGGGCCGGAGGTCACCGTCGTCGAGGTCAAGCAGGGCCCACAGGTGGGGGCGCTGTTCAGCGTCGGGGTAGGAGTCGATCACGACTCCGATGTGGACACGGATCTCGGTGGAGAACACCACTCCCTCGGCGACGTCGCGGGTGACGTGGTCGGACGAGAGGTCGTCGAGGGCGATTTCGAAGCCGGTGTTGACCCCCAGAACAGCCTTCTGTGTCTGCCGCCGCCGATACAGGTCGATGTGCCGATTGGTCAGCACGCGCGTGAGGAAGGCCCGTCCGTTGACCGGTCGGGTGAAGGTGTATCCGATGAGCTTTACGTATGCGTCCTGGGCGAGGTCCTCGGCGTCGGCCCGGTTGCCGCGGGTCAGCTTGAGCGCGTGCGTCATCGCGAAGGCGAGGAGGTCCCTCTGCGGCTCTCCGACGAGTTCGATGTAGGCGCGGTCGATCTGCGAATGCTTCCCCGTCCGGGGAAGCACTCGGGGGAAACCTGACGTCGGGTCTGGCTGATGGGGGTCGTCCATGTATCCGCTCCTCCGTACGCCCACGCTGTTTCTGCGGGGTCTGTGTTCGATGTCGGTCGCTTGCGTGGTGTGTCAGTAGTGACGGATGAATTATGAACTCGGTTCGCCGTGTGCATGCCGATTCACCGGCACTGCCCCTGGCTCTCCAGGTATTGACGACTGATGCCACGTTCGGGTTCGCGACGGGGATGGTGCGTAAGAGCGGTTGCTGCGGTGTGCAGCACGGGCGGACCGGTGCACGGCCCGGGCCGGTCGCACCCCGCAACAGAGTGCGACCGGCCCCGGCGTCCGGGGGTCTTACTGCCGGGTCAGCACTTGTAGCCGGTGTAACCCTGGTTCTCCCAGGGGCGGACGGACATCAGAAACGCGGAGCACCAGCCGCGGTTGGCGTACTGGCGGGCGATCAGCTGGTGGCCCTTGGCCAGCGCGGTGTAGCTGACGTTGATCTGCCAGGGCAGGCCACCGGGGAGCTTCGGGGCGCGGCCGTTGCCCAAGTCTCGGGTCTCCTGCTTGTCGAGGTAGATGACGCAGCGGCCGTCACCGCAGCGGGGGGTCGCCGCCGAGGCGGTGCCGGTGGCGGCGAGGGTGGCGCCGAGTAGCACCGCGACGGCGATGGTGGCGAGGGTGATCCGCTTGACGATGGTGGCCCACAGGGTGGGTGCCGCGGTCTGTGCGGTGGCGGTGGTGGTCATGGTCTCTCCTGCCGGTGGGGCCTGCTGTTGGCGGGCCGTACATGCAGTGGTGACGAGTGACGGTGCCGTGCGGTTCGCGCAGCGGGAAGCCCACCGCCGTCATGAACACCGATCCGTGCGCATCCTGCGCTGAGCGACACCCGTTGCGCGCCTTGGTGCGATCTGTGTCAGAGGCTGCCTCCGGCAGCGGGAGTCCGTCGGCATCGCCTGACCGAGGTTCCCGCAGACGGATCACCCCGCGCGGTCCGCGAACCTCAATCGAACCCTCACTCGTCCTTTCCTGCATGGGCGACGAGGACGAACGGGGAGAACAGCGATGACCAAACGCAGCCGTGAATGGGACACCGTGATCAAGGCGATCGCTACCGCAGGGTGGTCGTACCGGCCTTGCAAGCACGGTCTCTACGTCTACCCGGCGGACCGCGCACTCCGCCCGGTCACCGTGGCCGGCACCCCGGGTGAGTTCCGGTCACTAGCTAACACCCGTGCGCAGCTGCGGCGCGCGGGGCTGGCCGGGATCTGACTGGTTGGTCACCGGTCAGATCCCGAACCCGACCGCCAGCTCGGCCGTCAACATCGACGACGGCCTTCGGTCGTCGCCCGGGGACAGCCCGGGGACAGCCCGGCCCCGCGTCATTCGACCGCGCAGCGGGGTTTCCACCGTCTACACCCCGCCTTCCGTCGAACGCGGCACGAGAGAGGACAAAACCCGTATGATCCCCATGTTCCATTATCGGATCGCCGATCCTGGTAGTGACGATTTCAACCAGTGGAAAAAAATCCGGACCCAGTTGTACCTCGAGGCCGGGTTCATCGAGTCCGACAGCATAAATCCAGGCATCGGAGTGTTCACCGACGAGTACGACGAACACTCAATCCACCTGTTGGCCTCCGACGCCGCCGGCCAGCCCGTGGGGTGCTGCCGGATGATCGAAGGCGGGATGAACACCCTTCAGGTCACCACGCAGTTCGACCTCCAGGTACCCCACTACTCCTGTGAAATCTCTGGAACAGCGGTGTTCGAGCCATTCCGCAAGACGTTCGCGACACTCGGCTTCTACCGCGCCCTCATGCATCTCGCAGAAGAACGTGGTTACGAGTACGCCTACATGGAGGTCGAGGAACCGTTCCTGGCCGCGCTTGAGGTCCTCGGACTTCCGGTGGAAGTCGTCTCGGAACCGCGGTGGGTATACAACACCTACAACGTGGCCGCGCTCGTCAGAGTCAGTAGCATCGCCGCATCCCTGACCGAGGCCGATAATGCTCGAGGAGGAACCACATCGTTCGGTGAGTACTTCCGCCGGCCGTTCACCTGGACGCTCGCCTCGCATGACATTCTGCCGCCCGCCCACACCCGCGTTCGTCATGATGTCTGAGTCCCCGCTGTCGCGGAATCGCGGCCTGATCTCGGATTCCGAGCAGAATCGACTTGCCGGGGCACGGGTACTGGTGGCGGGTGTCGGTGGTGTGGGAGGACGGGTCGCTGAGACCCTGACTCGACTCGGAGTCGGAACACTCGTGCTTGCCGACCCGGACACCTTCTCGGTCACCAACCTCAACAGGCAAGCCGCTGCCACGACCGCCACATTGGGCCGAAACAAGGCCGAAGTCGTCGCCGAACTGTGCCGAGGGATCGGCACCGGCGCGATCGTGGAGGTGGTTCGAGAAGGAATCACCCCGGACAATGTCGAGGACTTGGTTGCCTCGTCGGACTTGGTGATCGACGGCACCGACTACACCGTTCCCGATGTGGGGCTTCGGCTGGCTCGAACGGCACGCGGCGCCTCCGTATCTGTCGTTCTGGCCGTCGAGATCGGATTCGGGGTGTGGCACACAGTGATCCCTCCGGACGGAAATCGCTTCGAGCGGCTTCTCGGCTTGGCCCCCACCGTCACCTTTGATGACCTGGCATCGAGACGAGTCAGTGTCCCCCTCTGGCGGTGGGTATTGAGCATTCCCGCCTACATCGGTATGGACGTGCTCGCCCACGTCGAGCAGGGGCACTTGGAAGCGCCCGCTGTGGCTCCGGCCGTCGAACTCTCTGCCGCGGTGGTTTCGACGACAGCCATATCGCTTCTGGTTGGCCGACGCCCGCCGGCATCGGCTCCGCGTGTCCACCACTTCGATGCACGGACAGGCAAGGCGAAGACATTGCGCCCGTCGCGGGTGCGCTTCTATCTTTCTGCGGCCATCGCCTCGATTGGTCGATCGGTCGGCTGAACAAGGCGGTTGTCGTCGTGTTGTTTCGATGCCGGGGACGGCTTTAACTAGTCGAGAGTGATTGGCACACAACAGATCAAGGTCCGCATTTCACCCTTGGGTCTCGATCCATCTGCGGATCGTGACGGGCAGGTCGTCGTCCGTCGTCCGTCGGCGCCTCAGCCGATCGTCGGCGGCGCGAGGGTCAGTGCGGCTACTTCCGTTGCAGGAGTGGGATTTTCGGTCCGTGGTCTCAACCGTTGGAGTGGTGCGGTGGCGGTGACCTGCTCGTCCGGCCGCGGTGGCAGGTGGCGGTAGAGGGTGGATCGGGTTAGCCCGGTTTTGGAGGTAATCTCGGCGGTGGTGGCGCCAGCGTCGCGCAGTTGGAGGGCGTGGGCGAGCTGGGACTCGCTGACCACCGACGGGCGGCCGGTGCGCCGACCCTTCGCTGTCGCCACCGACCTGGCGTGGGCGGCGCGTTCGAGGGTGTAAGTGCGTTCCATCTGCGCGAACAGCGCGAGCAGCACGACGGCGAGTTGGGCCATCGGATCATCCGGGTTGCTCGAGTCGATCCGGATCGGGTCGGCCAGGTTACGGATTCCGACCCCACGCTCTCGCAGGTCGTGGATCAGGTTGAGAGTGTCGCGCACGTTCCGGCCTAGCCGGTCGAGTGTGTGCGTGACGATGACGTCGCCGTCGCGGGCGTACTCAAGTAGTGCGGTCAGCCCGGGGCGGTCGGTGGTGGCGCCGGACTTCTTGTCCACGTAGATATTCGCCGGGTCGATCCCCGCTTTACTGAGGGCGTCGATCTGCCGGTCGAGTTCCTGTTTGGTCGTCGACACCCGCGCATACCCCAACTCCATGCCCGGAGAGTACCGAAAGTTGTTCCCGTCTCGATTTTCCGACACGATGTTTTGGAATTAACTTCTAGGACATCATGAGCTGGGGTGATCCGATCTGGGCCGCCGGCCGCGTGTCCGTCCCAGAACCAAGGAAATGAGACTGTGCGCAGATAGGTTTGCGGCGATTCCTCATGTCGGCGAGATCAGGAAGGATCGGGAAGTTTTCTATGTCAGCCGCAGGACTCTGCGTCGGACGTCGCGGCCAAACTAGAGATGCGGTCATCGCGATATCCGCGCCAATGTCTGCATTTCTGGCAAGGCTCCGCCCCATAGTTTCTCTGCCACTGCGCGAGCTTGTGACTGGTGCAAACCCGCTCCGCCTAGAAGCATTTTGGGTTGGATTCGACTCATTATTCTGAATGTTGTGAGCACTAATAGGTTATGAACAATGTTGTTAGACTTGTGCAATGTTGTATGGTTTTGCTTATGTCTGATGAAAATTTTCTGAAAGTTGCCGAAGCTGCTTCCTACGTGGGAGTTTCCGCGCAGACCCTTCGGCGCTGGGATCGTGATGGAACGCTGAGCGCGGTAAGGCGACCTGGAAGCAATTACCGCTATTACCGCCAAGCTGACCTTGAACCCTTTCGGCTGCAGTACCGACGCGCCGAGGAAGCCGCAGCGAGCGGGGCTGACAGCAGCGTCTTCGCGACAGCGAACGCTGATGTCGAAGCTAACGCATCCCTGCGGGAACCGCAGCGCGAAGCACACCGAGCGGTCCGGGAACATTTCTCGGCCGACAGGAGTCCTGCGATCGTGCAGATTCCGGTCGGCTGCGGAAAGACCGGCATCATGGCCACACTGCCTTTCGGCATAGCCCAAGGGCGAGTCTTGGTAATCACGCCAAACCTTACGATTCGAAAAGGCGTCGCCGACGCCGTCGATGTCACCAGTCCACAATGCTTCTGGACCAAGTTTCGGGTGCTGTCTGACTTCACGGCTGGCCCCTGGATGGCCGTGCTCGACGGACCGAATGCCAACCTCCACGACGCGATCGAAAGCGACTTCGTTGTCTGTAACATCCAGCAGTTGGCGAGTCAAGCCGACCGTTGGCTTCCCCAGTTCCCCGAAGATTTCTTTGACATGATTCTCGTCGACGAAGGTCACCACGCCGCCGCAGAGAGTTGGCAGAAAGTATTCCGTCGGTTTCCCAATGCGAAGGTCGTCAGTCTGACGGCGACACCGTTCCGCTCTGATCAGCAGCAACTCCACGGCGAGATCGTTTACCGTTACCCGTTCACTCGAGCGATGGTCAACGGCTACATCAAGCAGATCCACTCCCGCAACGTCGCGCCGTCGGAAATCTACTTTAACTACTCCGACGATAACCGCCGCCATACTCTCGAAGAAGTCCTTGAGCTGCGAGAAGAGGCGTGGTTCCGCCGTGGCGTTGCGCTTAGCCCCGAATGTAACCGTCACATCGTCGAGACCAGCATCCAGCAATGCGAGCGCATGCGGGCACAAACAGGTATCCAGCATCAAATCATCGCCGCGGCATGCTCAGTCGACCACGCCCGACAAGTTGCCAGCATTTACAACGAGTGCAACTACCGGGCCGCTGAGATTCACTCGGGGATGGACCCCGACAGCCAAGACGCCGTCATCGAACGGCTGCGGCGAGGCCAACTTGACTGCATCGTGCAGGTTCAAATGCTGGGCGAAGGCTTCGATCATCCACGACTTAGCGTCGCAGCCATTTTCAGACCCTTCCGCAGTCTTGCCCCGTACATTCAGTTCGTCGGCCGAGTCATGCGCGTAGTCCAGGAGTCCGCTCCCGAGCATCCTGACAATCAAGGCCACATAGTTTCGCACGTCGGGCTGAACAACGACGCTCGTTGGTCTGAGTTTCGAGAGCTTGACCTTGATGATCAAGCACTCGTTCACTCTTGGGTTGACGGACAGACTGACAACGATGCGGAGGGCGAAAACAGCGGTCCACGCGCCCGCCGGTTCGATGGTGGAATGCTGGTCGACAGCGAGATTCTGACTCGCTTCGTTGAACAGACCTATCTCGACCCCTCCGATGACCGAGTGCTGGACGAGATGCTCGACAAGGACATTGCGCCCGGGCTGAAGTTGGGTGACCTGGTCAGCCGAGACCAGCTCCGTGAACGCCTACTCGCGCAACAGGCAGCTGCAGAAGTGCAAGTTCCGCAATCGATCCCGGTCTCGCCGCAGCGTGCCCGCCAGTCAGCCAAGACCCGTGTCAACGAGCGCACAAAATCAGTTGCCAACCGTGTACTGGCAGATCTGAAGCTGCCACCTCGCGGTCACCAGCTCATGGTCGTGAGTCCGGGTCCGCGACAGCACAATTCCGTCATCGCGATTCGTCGTGTCGCTGCTGCTATCAATCAGGAAATTGGTATGCCCAACGGGACACGCGGTGAATGGTCACACGAACAGATGACCAGCATCTTCGATCGCCTGGACGAAATCGCTGATTCAGTTCGGGATTCACTGAGAATCCAACTCGATCAACGTAACTGAGCCGCAGCGAATAAGCAGATAGGAGTTGAAATGCCCGTCAAATCAGTCCTGCGACACATCCGAGTTGAAACGCCCCGAACAAACCATCAACGTAAATGCGCAGCGCACCGGACTGGCAAGCAGGCGCATTACATACTTGCCGGTGATACCCACCTCGTCATTGTTGAGGACGGCAAGGAGATCAGGTACTGCCCGGGCGCGGCCACTGAGATTCTCGACCGCGCCCGAATAGATCTGGAACTTCTCCGAAAACAACTCAGCGCGCTGGAGTAAGTCGCGTTAACGTATTGACACTCCGCGCTGGGCCGTCGATACCTACCTGGCCGCCCACCAGGATCACCCTCAGACGTGCCACCGTCACCGCGCAGCGCAATACCGGCCGTTCTGGTGTCCTAAATCTGGGTATCTGTTTGCACGAGTGCCGCACCGAGTCTGATCCGCTCGTGCAGCGGAAGGTCAAAGCACAGGCGCCGATAGTGAAAGCGCTGAAGTGCCTTCTAGATCGGTCCGATCCGCGAGATACCGGACCGATCTGAAATTCTCGAGAAAGTACTGATAAAGACCTATTTCTAACAATCTAGATTGTTAGAGACAACGGCTACCGGAGATCGGCACTCGCCTGTTACTGATCTTTCGGCTTCTCCTTATTCGAGCGAGTCGACTACCTTCATGGTCTCGACTGCCACGGTGGTGACACGCTTGATCAGGTCGACGATGTAGGCGGGGTCGTCGTGTTCGTCGCACCAGTCGTTGGGGTCGTTGACGATCCCGGAGGCTTTATCGGTCTTGGCTTGGTAGCGGTCGATGATCCACGCCAGCGCTGAACGCGAGCCGAGCATGTACCGCTCAGCCTCTTCCGGAATCCCTGAGATGGTGACCTTCGGGTTGTAGACGAGCGTGGTGCGGTCGTCTACATTCTTGCCGGTCTCGGGGTCTTTCTTCTTGCCCCACTTCATCTTCGAGACCCGCCACGTCTCACGGTCTTCGGCCGATGAGCCCGTCTTGAGTTGTACGTCAAGGGGATACGGATCGACGCTCTCGTAGCCGACGTGCAGATCTGCCAGGCGACGACCGGCGGAGAGCAACTGCTCGAACCGCTCTCGGGACTCGGGTGTCGGAATGTGCGGGAGCATCTTCTTCAGATCTGACGCGTAAGCCTGGCGATACGCCGGATCGTGCAGCAGGCCGTAGGCATAGAAAAAGATGTCGTCCTTGGTGACCTGGTTGCCAAACGCGTCCCGATAGAGCGCGAGGATTCCGTCAGTGATGTTGTCGATACGGCGGTATCCGTGCTCGTCGACCTGGAGTGTGTCGGAGGAAGCGAGATCGAGCTCGCAGTCCGGAGATTCGTACTTCTCGTAGGTCCAGCGGGGATAGAAGTTGACTGCGCTGATCCCGGCGGCACCGAGGTCCGGTATTGAATCAGTCATGAGGCACATGAACTGCGGAGCAAGGTTTCCTGGATTCGGGATGTAGATTCCGATGTTCCTGTGTTGCGGAGTCGGAAACATCCGGGGCAGCTTGCCTCGCCGATCGTTGAGATCGTCGTCGAAGTACGCGTACTGCTTGCAGAAGGGCCGATAGACGCTAACTCGGCGATGTTCGGACTGATACTGGAGGCGCCGGCCACGCTCAACTTTCGGAATCAACCCTGACGACCAGCTAATTCGCTTGTCGTTGTAGGACACAGTGTCCTTGGCGCCAGACTGAGAGCCGCTCTTCACCGCTTCTTCATAGGCGTCAACCTGCTCGTTGTAGAAGTCGACCGTGCCCTTGATTTTCTCTCCAAGGGCTTCGCGCGAAAATGCGTAAACCCAGGCATCCCTGTTGGTCTTCAATCCACCAGAGTAATCAGCGAAGAAAGTTGTCTCGATTCCCGCGGTCTTCTTGACTGCTATTGGTGTATATGCGCCGAATGCTGCGTTCCTTTGATCGACCCAGTCCCCTTCAGGATTTGGGTTGATACTGGCCCAGTCAATTGTGCTGAGGCTTGCTCCGCCAACAATCGCCAGCTTCTCCTCGCGACTCAGGTAGTCACCGATGTCGCGGTAGTGGATACGGCACGGTCCACTGTGAGAAGGATCCTTCACCGCAATGAGAACCGCAATCGTGGCCTGTGAGCCTTCGCCGAATACCTTGCCTCCCTCCTTTTTCCAGTCGCCGCGCTGGTTTCCTCTCAAGTTGTAGAGGTAGATAGTCGAGTACTCGTCGGCCAGTGACAAGCGAATTCCGTCGGCGGTGTTTCCGTTGATCCACCCTCCATTTGTCACATAGGCGACTACGCCGGAGTCACCGATACGGTCCGTCGCCCACCGGATCGCCCTAATGTACGAGTCGTACAGCTTGCTCTTCAATGTCGCAGTCGACTTCGCCGCGTACGAACTCTGGATGGCGCGGTCGAGCGTGGGATAGGCGCGATTCGCATTGTTTTCGCTGGCATTCGATTGCCCAGCGGAGTACGGCGGGTTTCCGATCACGACGTTGATCGGGGTGGCGTTCTGGCGGATGATGCGATCGTTGTTCTGCGGGAACATCTCGGAGTCGAGGCTGTCACCGTTTTCGGTGATCTGAAAGGTATCGGCGAGGACGATACCCTCGAACGGCATGTATGTTGCGTCGCCGCCCTGATCGACGAGCGCGTGGTACGTGGTTTCGATGTTCACAGCCGCCACATAGTAGGCGAGGAGCGTGATCTCGTTGGCGTGCAACTCGTTCGTGTACTTACGCGCCAAATCTTCGGGGTTGATCAGCCCGGACTGCAGCAACCGCGTCATGAACGTACCGGTTCCCGTGAACGGGTCCAGGACATGCACGTCTTCGTCGGTCAGACCACGCCCGAACGAATCCCGCAAGGCTGCGTCGGCGGCGCGGAGGATGAAGTCGACGATCTCCACCGGCGTGTAGACGATGCCGAGGGCGTCGGACTGCTTCTTGAACCCGATCTTGAAGAATCGCTCATACAGTTCTGCGATGACTTTCTGCTTGCCTTCGGCGCTGGTCACCTCGGTCGCGCGGACGCGGACGGAGGCGTAGAAGCCGTCGAGGCCGGCGGTTTCCGCTTCTAGCCCGGTGTCGTCGAGGGTATCGACCATCGACTGCATCACCCGCGAGACGGGGTTATGGGAGGCGAAGTCGTGCTCTGCGAACAAGGCATCGAATACCGGTTTGGTGATCAGATGCTGCGAAAGCATGCTGATCGCGTCGTCGCGGCTGATCGAATCGTTGAGGTTGTCGCGCAGTCCGGTGAGGAACCGCTCGAACTCCTCGGCGACTGAGGTGTCGGCGCCGGCGAGGAGGGCGTTGATGCGGGTGATCTGCGCGGCGGCGATGTCGGAGACGTCGCCGGCCCAGTCTTCCCAGTAGGCGCGGGTGCCGACCTTGTCGACGATCTTCGCGTAGATCGCTTCCTGCCATTCGGAGAGGGAGAACAACGCCATCTGCGTTGCCATCCCCCCACCGGAGTCTCCGGTGGGGGTGGCACCTTCGGCAGAATCTGCACTGGTGGAAGCGACGTCAGCACTGCTTCCACTGCTACGGCTGCCGTTGTCGAAGCTCTCGCCGACCTCGACGAGGGGTCCGATGCGCCCACCGAGTAGGCGATCGTTGCCCTTACCGTCCTTCTTGTCCGAGGTGGCGTTCAATGCGATGGAGTTGACCATCGCATTGAACCGATCATCATGCGCGCGAAGCGCATTGAGTACCTGCCAGACGACCTTGAACCGGGTGTTGTTCGACAACGCCTCGGACGGGCTGACACCGGCCGGAACCGCAACGGGCAAGATGATGTAGCCGTAATCCTTGCCGTCGGATTTGCGCATCACCCGGCCCACGGACTGCACCACATCGACCTGAGAGTTGCGGGGGTGCAGGAACATCACCGCATCCAACGCCGGTACGTCGACTCCTTCGGAGAGGCAGCGGGCGTTGGTCAGGATCCGGGCTTCCCCCTCTGGCAGGGGGGCTTTGAGCCAGGAGAGTTGCTCGTTGCGTTGTAGCGCATTGAACGTGCCGTCCACATGGTGCACCGAACACGTCAAGTCCAGGTTGGTGGAATCGACAGTGCGCCCGTCATTTTCGCTGCCCTCGAGTAGATCGCGGTAGGCATCGACAACAGTGGGGAACACTTCGGCGACCTGCTTGGACGCGGCGATGTCCTTCGCGAACGCGACCGCGCGGCGCATCGGCGCCGCACCCGGTGCGAAGCCTGTTCCTTCGGGGGTTTCGCCAGCACGCTTGGCCAGTGCATTCCAGCAGCCGATGATCTTCGACGCGTCGTCGAGCCGTAGTTCGCTGTGCACCCCGGCAAGCTGATCCTGCAGCGGCGCTGCCACCAGGGATTCGTCGACGGTCAGCACGATCACTTTGTAATCGGTGAGCAGACCTCGCTCGACGGCCTCACCGAATGAGAGTCGGTGGAACTCGGGACCGTAAACGGTTTCGTCGTCCATCGAGGTGAGCTCGGCGGAATGCTCTTCCGCCTTCTCTTTGACGTCGTCCACGAATATCTTCGGTGTCGCCGTCATGTACAGCCGGCGGGCGGCGTTGAGGAAGTCGGCGTCGTGGACGCGGACGAAGTTCGAATCGTCCTCACCGAACAGCGTGACGCCGGTGGTGCGGTGCGCTTCGTCGCAGATCACCAGATCGAACGGATCCACCCCCAGCTCTTGTGCTTTCGCGACGGTGGGCAGGGACTGGTACGTGGTGAACACCACAGTCAAACCTTTGGCGCGCTTACGGTGCGCCATCTCCGCAGCCAACTTCACCGGATCGGTGGTGACGGGGATCGCGACGTCGTGGATGTTGACGTCTTCGGCCGAGCGGGACACTTTGGTGTCCGAGCACACCGCGAACGCCCGCAGATCCAACTGCGTTTGCGCGGTCCACTCCCGCAGAGTTTGCGAGAGCAGCGAGATCGACGGCACCGCAAACAGAATCCGGGCGTTGCCGCCGTTCTCCAACGCTGCACGTTCGGCAATCTTGAGGGCGGTGAAGGTTTTACCGGTACCGCAGGCCATGATCAGTTTGCCGCGGTCGTTTCCGGCCTCGAAGCCTGCGAAGACGGCGTCGATGGCGGACTGTTGATGCAGGCGGGGTTCGTGACGTTTCGCTTCGGCCAGGTTGACCTGCAGCTCGCCCTGCGGCCAGGCGATGTCCCAGTCGATCGGCGATTCCGCGATCTCGGCCAGCCCGATCCGCTGCACGGGGATTGACTGCCCCTCGAGGGCGTCTTCGGCGTTCTTGCCCCAGCGGTCGGTGGTGGAGATGATGACCCGGTTGGAGAACGGCGTTTTTCCGGATGCGGTGAAGAAGGAGTCGATGTCGCCTTTGGCAAGGGTGTGGGTGGGTTCGTAGAACTTGCACTGAATCGCGGTGAATTCGCCGGTGTCGCGTTCACGGGCGACGAGGTCGATACCGGTGTCGGGCTTGCCCTTGCGGCCCGGCCAGTCGGTCCACCGCCACACCTTCTCGTACTGCTGCGAGAGCAGTGGGTCGAGTTCGAAGTACCGGACCATCAACTGCTCGAACTTCGTGCCCCGCTCCGAATTCGACGGTGCCTGCCGAAACGCCTCGATGACCTCGTGCACTGAACCCATGAACCCAATCCCTCCGCGACAACAAACGTGCTCGGATCATCCTTGCCCACCCCTCAGTCGAGGAACAGCGCAGGTGCTATTTCTTTTCGCACCTAGGAGACGGCGTACGAATCACTAGGTCTCGTAAGGACGGGTGTGAGAGGCAGCGCTCGACGACTACTTGTCCGCGCGACTGAAACGAGTGAGGTTTCTACGGAGACTGTTGGGGATTGGTCGTTCGACACGCATGCTAGATAGCTATTTCTAACAATTTAGATTGTTAGAGTATTGGTTATGACTGTGGTTGCTGTTGTTAATCAGAAGGGTGGGTCTAGCAAGACCACCACCGTGCTCGGGCTTGCCTCAGCAGCGAGCGCCCGCGGGATCGAAACTCTGGTGATCGATCTCGACCCGCAGTGCAACGCGTCAGAGGCGCTCGGTATCGAGTACCCGCTCGCAGGCAAGACCGCCGCGAATTTACTCGCTCAGGAGCTTCGCGGTAGCGCAGCCGATGCGGTGCACACCTCGACGTGGGACCACGTCAGCGTGATCCCCTCGGATCTGGATCTGGCCGACTTGGACGCGGTCTCCGGGCTTGGAGTCGAACAGCGTCTGCGAGCAGCGCTCGACTCCGACGATCTTCGCCAGCGATACCCACTGGTGCTGATCGACTGCCCTCCCAGCGTCGGCAAACTTGTTTCCAATGCTCTCATCGCCGCCGACACTGCACTGATCGCGACTGAACCATCGTTCATGGCTAGCCGTGGAGTGTCGAAGATTCTGGACGCGATAGAGACGATTACCCGCTACTACAACCCCGGCCTCACCGTCTCCGGTGTCCTGCTCGGCAGGGTTCCGGCGCAGGGTCGAGAAGCTACGCATCGGGCCAGCGAAATTCGGGAGGCGTTGGGAGAGATGGTGTTGCCGATGGTGGTCCCCCAACGTGCTGCGGTCGCCGAAGCTACTGGTGACCATCTCCCGGTGCACAGCGTCCGTCCAGCAGTTCATGAGGTGACAGTTGCATTCGACGCGGCTCTGGACCGAGTGCTCTCTACGGTGACCGTCGCATGAGTACCGCCAAGAAGAAGCCATCCGCGTTCGCAACACCACGAGTCACCGAGACCGCTAGACCCCACCCATTTACTCCGCAACTCGCTCGGGAGGTTGCGGCGGCGCCGCCCACACTTCCAAAGGACGCCACGGTGACCGCTTTCGCGACCCGGCTTCCGCCTGATCTGCAGCGAATGGTCAAAACCGCCTGCGCACAGCGAGGGATCCGCATGCAGGACGCTGTGTACGAGGCGCTTTGGCAGTGGCTCAACAACCAAGAAACGCAAGTACAATCATCGTTTCTAACAAAATAACTTTCTAGAGTTTCTTGGTGTAGCCCATACCACGAAGGCGAAGGCACGCAGGTTAGTTTGGTGATCAGTTGGAACTCGCGGTGCACTCGTCTTGAGTAGGCCACCACGTATCAGGGTCTTCTTCTTGTAGCGAGGTAATGATCTACCCGGACCACCTACCTGCGCTGCGGCGTGGCTGGATCGTGGTCGCTAGTTATCGTGAGCTCCCATGTTTCTGCAGGGAGTAGCCGGGTTGCCTCTTTGATAAAGAATTCCCGGTCGTCGGGCTGCGTGAACCGGAAGGTGGCGTGCTTACGAGCTGCCAGCCAGTGATTGACTTTGGTGCCTCCCCAGGCGATCTGTGGGTAGGTTCCTGATTCGCAGTACTGAGCGAGTCCTCTCAGCATGCTCAGGACAGCTTCATCCGTCACCTTCAAGGTGGCGCTGTGCTTGCAGGCTGCGTAGTTAGTGGGGGGCATCTTTCCTCGTCCTTGGTTGAACGGATATTTTGCAGGTTGCAGATTGTTTCTAACAATAAAGCTTTCTAGAAATTTTGAGTTTTGGAGTATTCGATGCCTGGACCAGGATGCAAGCCAGTTTGCTCTCAGTCCTAAGTACAGTCCTACGTAGTGGGGTTAAGAGGATTATCGAACTGTCCGAGCATCCAGTACCGGGCGTTCTGGATCTGCTCGTCGGTGACATCGGCTTCGGAGCTGAGACCATGCAGAGCCGCGGTGATCTCCACGAGAAGGCTGTAGACGTCGCGGGTCTCGGCTTGAGCCATCATCTCGTCTTCTGGGTGTTCGGCGAGTTCACGGTCGAGGAAATTCAGCGCGTAATGAATAGTGCGGATCAGTGCACTCGGATACTGCATCGGCACGGTAGACGCAGCGCGCAAGTGAGCAGGGTTCGGCTGCCACGGGGGACCGCTCAGGTCAGCAGGCGTCACGGACCGGGTTTTCCTTCTCTTCGATTTTGCGGGCGTCATGCAGTATCCGCCCGACGGCTCCGATGGTGATGTCCATTTCCTCGGCGATGTCCCGGTATTTCATGCCTTGGTTTCGTAGTGACACCACGCGGTCACGGCGGACCTTGGCGCGCTCGAGGAACTCATCCCGTGGTTCGGCGATGAGGCGTCGAGCGGTTCGCTCGGAAGACCCCAGGCGTTCCGCGAGTTCTCGTGCAGTGATGGTTCGACGTTGCTTGGCTCGTGCTCCACCTTGGCTCATAGCGCGTACTCCATTGCTGTGGCGAGATCGAACTTCGTGGCTCGTTTCCGGTTTGCTTCGATCTTTGCAGGTGTCATGACCTTGCCACCTTTACGTCCGAGGTGAGCTTGGCGTGCGCGGTAGGCGGCTTCGTCGAAGTTGCGCCAGATCCATTTACCGATGGAGTACGCGGTCGCCCGAACCTCGACGAAGGGCAGGGGATCGGCGAACTCGGTGTTGACGGCGTGGCAGTGCTGCAGGACAAGACGTAGCCACTGATCGGCGGTGCCGTTCCGGTGATGCCACCACTGGGGGTAGGCCCATTTGCGGGCGGTGTCGAACATGGTGACGTTGCGGCCGAGGCCGGCCGCGCGATCGGGGCGGCGGGGTGCCTGGCGGGGGGTGTGGATGGTGGCCAGTTGCCGCAGCGTGTACGGAGTGGACGGTCCGTAGATGGTTTCCCAGTCGGGGTGAATGGGGTTTTTGGTGAGTTGCCCGCCGTAGGCGAAGTCGCCGCCGACGGAGACCTTGAGCCCGGTCTCGATGCGGTGCGCGTAACGAATGGGGGTCAAGCGGGCGGAGTCGGTGCGGCAGACGTGGTTGGGTCCGAGCCACCAGCCGAGGTGCGCGCGTCCGGAGGGGGACTGGGCGACCCAGTTCGGGGCGGGATGGTCCGAGGGTTTCTCGAAGGCTCGCATCGCCGCATCTGGATGGTCGCAGTCGATGACGATCGAGCCGAGCAGTGCGTGGGGGGAGTGCTCGACGTAACGCATCGTCAGGGCGTCGTCGCGGTGCATCCGGTACTGGCCACGCTCGAGGTAGTTCGTCGCGTAGGGGCGGTGTGGGAGGAGTACCTCGTCAGCCCACTGCGTGTCATTGAGTAACAGTGCCCCCGAGGTGTCCATGGGGACAGCGTGCCGCATCACGATCACTATTCAGGTCGGACACGCCGAGCCATATAGAAAATTATTCGGGTGGGACGTGCCAAGCCATATCAGGTATCCCGGCCCCCCACCCAAAATCCGCGCGCTTGGCCTCCTGCTGGAAAGCTACGTCTACGGAATTTCCCTGACCGGGTCTGGAGAGCATCCGTCTATCGAAGTGGAGCTGCTGAATGTTCGATCTTGCACCGTACGTGGAGTCGTGGATGGAACGACTCGGTAAAGAGCGGCCTCTGTTCCACTCGGAGAGCGACTTCCAGCTTGCGCTGGCAACGGTGATGGCGGATGAGGTGGAGCAGGTTCGGTTGGAGAAGAAGGTGGCCGTCAGTGAGCGGGTGGGCGGACGGTCTCGGCTGGCGGTCGATGTGCTCGGGCGGCTCGGTGGTCGTCGTATCGCGTTGGAGCTGAAGTACCCGAAGAAGCGTCTGCTGGCGGACGTCGACGGTGAGGTGTTCGAGCTTTCTTCTTCGGGGGCGCCGGATCTCGATACGGCGGCAACCTGGCGGGACGCTCAACGCGTCGAACGGCTCATTCTCGACGGAAGTGTCGAGGCCGGGGCTTCTCTGACGTTGACGAACTACCCGTTTTGGAGTGAGCGGAATTCCACGGTGCGCTCGCAGGCGCACGAGTTCCGGTTGTGGGAGGGCCGTCGTGTCGAACCCGGATCGTTGCAGTGGCAGCTCAAGAACGACCGGGTCGGGGAGAGCTTGGGGTTCGAATCGGGGTATCGGTGTTCGTGGCGGGACTACGGCGGTACGCAGTCCTTCGGACTCAGGTATCTGCTTCTGCAACCTTCACTGCGGCGGCAGACGTAGGGAGGGGTGATCAGCGATCTGCACGGACACTGATCGACCCGGTCAATCCGGTGGTCTCGTTTCGCATCGTCACGTGGAGGCATCGCCACAGCGGGGTGGGTGGAAAGTTTTTCGGTGTCGGGTGTCAGTGCCGACTTTTTCCGGTGCTGCGCTGCAGTGCCCGCCGCTGTTGACGAGACAAGGCAGCGGCGGCTCCGTTTTTCGGTGTCGCCTCGGCCGCCGGCGCACGGGTGCGCCGGATGTAATCGGCCAGGAGCGGTGCGAGTTCGACGGCGGCGTCGTGCATGGGGCCGGGGAGTTGACGGTCGATGCTGCGGGGGCCGAGGTTGGCGGTGACCACACGCAGGACGCGGGCGATCAGTTCGGGGGAGTGGGTGACGTGCAGGAGCGCGTCGGCGGGGTCGAACGTCTCGGATGCGGCGCCGGGTCTTTCGGTCGGCTGCACGGGTGGGGCCGAGGGTGCGACGGTCTCCGTCTGCCGGATCACGCGCATTCCGACGACGCCGGCGCGGGCTGCTTTGCGGGCGTTGTGCGCATCGCGTCGGCATTGATCCGAGCACCACACCCGCGGCCGTCCTCGTGTCGGTGGGCTGATCGCGCGGTGACACCACGGGCAGATTCCCCGTGCGCCGCCCTCCTCGAGCAGAGCACCTCGAGCAGAGCAAGATATTGCAAAACCCCGTGGTTTTGGATTCCGCCCGTGCGGTCGGGTGCGCGAGCGGTCGCGCCGAACTCCGCGGGGGAGGCAACGGAGCAAGATAGAAACTTAGGTGCCCTAAGTCGGCTACCGCGGCCTGCCGGCCGCGTCCCGGTGTCCGGGGCGCTGCGCTGGGCAACGAGAAACCGACACCTCGATAACCGTCGACCAGAGAGCTGGCTACGGTCGCTCACGCGCAGAGCAGCTCGACAGAATCTGCCGGTGAATCGGTCACGCGTCGTTTCCGGCATCACATCCGCGCCCGCCCAGCGCGGGGTTTCTGTTGCGAAGCCGCGAGACGCTCCGGCGTGCTCGTGCCGGTGTTCTTCGATTGGGGCCGCCGAGGGTCTCGGCTATGTGCCGGTCTCGATCCAGCAGATGGCGATGTCGGGCGGTGCCGGCTTCCCGATCACCTCGAGGTAGTCGAGGACCATCGCGCGGGCGCGGTCGAGATCGCGGGTTCGGTAGGTCTGGGTCGGGGTGCTGTATCCCTCGATGTGGAGCACCAACCCCGGCGCCCGGGTGCCGGCGCGCCACCACAGTCGGCGCGATTCCCATCGACTGACTTTCACCCGAATTTCTTGCACGCCTTCGAGCATCGCAGCACCTGCCGACAACGACCTACTCCCTGAAAGGGTCCATGGCAACGCGCGTCGCTGTCCGTGACGACCTCACCCAGATATTTCAGACACACCTCTTGCTGAATTTCAGACTGCGGGGGCGTACTTTCGTGCGACGAAATGTTTTTCAGGCGGCGGACGCCGTTCCGGACCTCGGCACCAGGCGATGAACCTGCCGGGCTCGGGTGCCGTTCCCGGCTTACCTCCCCAGTTCTCGACGCCTTCTCATCGCCCGCGCTGCTCTCCTGGCCGTGCTCGCTCGTCACGCGCTTCTGCCCACATCTACCGATCTCTACCGATCTCTACCGCCCTCTATCCCGAAGGGTTCTTTCTCGCTCGCCCCAGGTGCCACACACCTCTTGCATTCAGGTGACGAGACTGACAATGTTTTCGGGCGACGAAATGTTTATGCTGACGAAATGGACCCGAACCTGTGCCCACGCTGCGGTAACTCGGTCACCGTCAAGCCACGTGGCCGGCCGGCCCGGTGGTGTTCGGATCGTTGCCGCAAACTCGCCTCCGAGGAGCGTCGCGCCGGCGAACGCGGCGCGATCGGGTTGCAGATCCGCGACCACACGCGGGTGGTGGAGAAACCGGTTCCGGAGCGGATGAGCGCGACCGTCGCGGCGGCCCGCGCGGCCGAGGACATCGACGCGGCACTGTCGGTGCTCAGCGCTCTGCAACGCAGGCTCGTTGCCGACGAGGTCGCCCTCACCGACCTCGACCGGCTGTACCGGGGTATCAACGATCTGCGGGCGACGTTCCGCCGAACCGTCCCCCCGCATGCCGTGGGCCTCATCAGTTACCGGACCGAAAGCCCCGCTGCGCCGGACCCGAAGACGGCGGTGCCCATCGTGCTGGGTAGTCCCCGCGCCTGCGCGGAAGTGATCGCCGCACTCACCGAGCGCGTGCGTACCGGCGACCTCGCCCACGACCCCCGGCACGACCGGACCCGGCGCGCTGTGGCAGACCTCATCCGTACCGCGCACGTCCGCCGATAGTTGCGCTGTGTGGGTGAGATGCACCGATCCGTTCACGACAAGGGTCGACGGGTAGGTGCGGCGTGGGCCGAACGAAATCATGTCGTCGACGTCCATGTCGCCGGCGCGGCGGAGGCTTGAAGCCGGCCGTTCCGGGCATTGATCCGCCAGGGTGGTACCGCTTCAGGCCCGCGCGGAGTCCACGAAAATGGTGTGGAATCAGCACTCGACGATGGCAGGCTCGCTGTCGTTCCCTCCACCGATGTACTGATGGTGATGGGATGGAGCCACCGTCGATGACGGTGGACTGGATCAGGGAGCGAGAGGAGAGCGGTAGTGGCGGCACAGCGAGGTGTGACCGAGGCGCAGGCGGATTCGGAGCTCGCCGCGCTCACCCCGATCATGGCGGTGGAGGGCCGCACGATGGACGAGCACAGCCAACAACTGCTCATGCAGCTGCTGCAGGAGAGCATCAGCCTGTGCGATGCCCTCGATGCGATCATCCGGCGACGATCCGATATCGCCTCGAGCGCACCCCCACCCGCCGACTGAGACCGCCCGGGGGAAGCCGGGTGTGCCCGTCCTTTCCGATGCCCTCGACGCTGTCCGATGCGGTGCAGCACGCGGTGGGGGTTTGCCGACCCGGCGCGGTTCGCGTCTTCGCCGGAGGTGTTGCCGGTCTCGATGTCAGATGTGGTTGGTCGCGATGGACGAGAAGTGCGCTGCGATGGCATCGTCGATTCGGGTCGACAGGCTGACCTCGTCGCAGTCCGCGGGAATCGCTTGTGTGGCGCCGATTGTTCCCGCCCACAGGTTCCAGGCGAGTCGATGTACCGCCGGGGTTTCACGGACGTCGCCGGCCTCGATGGCGCGTGCGACGAGGTCGTCGGTGTTCTCTACCCACCGCAGGTAGGTCTGGTGCGAGCCCTCGATCGAGGGTTCGAGGCTGAGTTTCATTCCGGCCCGGAGGATCTGGTTCGCGTCGAGGCGGCGGGCGAGTATCCGAAAGATCATCTCCACCTGCGCCAGGGCGGTAGATCGGGTCGCTTTGGCATCTGCGAAAGCGTGGTGCACCGCGCGGGACCATTCTTCGATGAGGTTTTGCGCCATCGATTCTTTGGATGCGAAATGGAAGTACATTCCACCTTTGGTGGTTTCGGCGTCGGCGATGACGGTGTTGACGTTGGCGAGTGTGTAGCCTTCGGCGTCGAATCGTGCGGCTGCCGCGGCGAGGAGTTTTCCTCGCGTTCGTTCGGCTCGAGGTTGCAAGGGTTTACGGTCGGCGACGACGTACGTCCCGTTGCGCTCGGTCATCTCACCAGTCCAATCAGGGTCGCTCGGTCTCGGGCGGTGCGAGGACCACCGCTCCGCAGAATTTCGTACAGCTCATTCCGAACGCCCGAGGGCACGACCGTGCGCGGCCCCGTACTCGCCATGCCCATCAGTGAACTCCCTTTTCCCGATCGTGGGCGGCAAAGCCGTCACATCTTTGTCGAGATCAATAGTGCCGAACAATCGAGGACCGTCACGGCCACAAGCTCACAAATCCCGATCGAGCGAGAGCAGCAGCCTCCGATGTAGCCGACCCCAAGTGTGGCGGCACCGAGAAACCCGACCCGACAGCGACCGACGAAACAGGAGCTTGGGCGTATCGGAATCGACCCAAATGGGTGGCGCCAGTCCCAGGACCCGCGCGAGGTTTCGGTATCGGTGGTCGTGTGTGAATCTCAGACTCGCCTTCGGCCGGACGTCAGATTTTTTTGGTGGCACCCGTCGCCCGCAGTGATTGCCGGACACTTCTCTGCGCGCCGCAAACGTTCGGCCATGTCGAGGACCAGCCCTGCGGACGATTCGGAAAGACCGTCCACGCAGGACAACAAGCGCCGCAGCGGCCCCTGTTCGAGCCGGTCGATGACGGCCGACGCGTCCGTGGACTCGCTGCCGGCCGGCCGAAAAAAGTAGTCGTGATCGACTCCGAAGTAATCCGCAAGCACGGCAACGACATCCGGAGAAGGGCTCGTCCGCAGACCTCGGCGTAACTGAGACAAGTAGGGCCGCGACATACGCCAGCCGCCGGCTGTCAGATCGTCTGCCACCTCTGCTTGGGTGACGGGGTGACCGAGTCGCGGTGAATCCTCGAACAACATATTCAACCGGTCAGCGAACATACGATTCCTCACGTCGAAAAGGCCGAAAACAGTACCGAGCGGAAAACGAGAACCAGGGGCCGACCGCCGCTCGGCACGCCGGGCACGCCGTGTCCGAACGGTTCCACCATGCGGGCACAGAATGCGAATTTCCCTCGACTTATCGCTGCGGTTGCGCACAATGCCCTGAACAGCCGACTCTCCCCTTCCCCATACCGACGGGCCGTCGGCCGATGCCGGCTCCCCAGCCGCTGAACCTTGGGACTGTATCGGATGAGATGGGTCTGTCCAGAAAACGGTGTAATTGATTGATTTCTAACTACTTTCGTCCGGCAGACAGCCGTCCGTCGAACGTTATCTCGAAGGCATTCAGTG
>NZ_JBEUOQ010000028.1:0-41149 GCF_040489275.1 Rhodococcus baikonurensis
ATCTCCACCGGTCAGGAAGAGGTGCGACGCGACGGCATCGAGACCATCGAAGCGATCCGTCAGCTCAAGGCTGCGTACCCGGAACTGCACTTCACCCTGGGTATCTCGAACATTTCGTTCGGTTTGAACCCGGCGGCACGGCAGGTCCTCAACTCGGTGTTCCTGCACGAGTGCACCGAGGCCGGTCTGGACACGGCGATCGTTCACGCGTCCAAGATTCTGCCGATGGCGCGAATTCCGGACGAGCAGCGTGAAACCGCACTCGACCTGGTCTACGACCGTCGTAGCGAGGGCTACGACCCGCTGCAGAAGCTGATGGCTCTGTTCGAGGGTGTCTCGGCTGCGTCGGCGCGCGAGTCCCGTGCGCAGGAACTCGCCGGACTTCCGTTGTTCGACCGGCTCGAGCGTCGCATCGTCGACGGCGAGCGCAACGGCCTCGACGACGATCTCACCGAAGCGATGACGGTCAAGTCCCCGATCGAAATCATCAACGAGACACTGCTTTCGGGCATGAAGACCGTCGGTGAACTGTTCGGTTCCGGACAGATGCAGTTGCCGTTCGTTCTGCAGTCCGCCGAGGTCATGAAGGCAGCAGTTGCGTTCCTCGAGCCGCACATGGAAGCGACGGACGACGACGGCAAGGGTCGCCTCGTCATTGCGACGGTCAAGGGCGACGTCCACGATATCGGCAAGAACCTTGTCGACATCATCTTGAGTAACAACGGTTACGACGTCGTGAACCTCGGCATCAAGCAGCCCATCGCGACCATTCTCGATGCTGCGATCGAGCACAAGGCCGATGTCATCGGCATGTCCGGACTGCTCGTGAAGTCGACAGTGGTCATGAAGGACAACCTCAAGGAACTGAACTCTCGCGGTGTCTCGGAACAGTTCCCGGTTTTGCTGGGTGGTGCCGCGCTGACGCGTTCGTACGTCGAGAACGATCTGCAGGAGGTGTACGAGGGCGACGTCAGCTATGCCCGCGATGCTTTCGAGGGTCTGAACTTGATGGACCAGATCATGACGACCAAGCGCGGCGGCGGCCCGGCGCCGGACAGCCCGGAGGCCATCGCTGCTCGCGAGAAGGCTGCCGAGCGTAAGGCTCGTCACGAGCGTTCCAAGCGCATCGCCGAAAAGCGTAAAGCTGCAGCGGTTCCCGTCGTCCTGCCGGAGCGTTCCGATGTCGCTACCGACATTGCGGTGCCGACACCGCCGTTCTGGGGCTCGCGCATCGTCAAGGGAATCTCTCTGTCCGAGTACTCGGGGCTGCTCGACGAGCGCGCTCTCTTCCTCGGCCAGTGGGGCCTTCGCGGTCAGCGCAAGGGCGACGGTCCGACGTACGAGGAACTGGTCGAGTCGGAAGGCCGTCCGCGGCTCCGGTACTGGCTCGATCGGCTGACGTCCGAGGGCATCCTCGCGCACGCCGCGGTTGTGTACGGCTACTTCCCGGCGATCTCGGAGGGCGACGACGTCATCGTGCTCACCGAACCGAAACCGGATGCACCTGAACGGTTCCGGTTCACCTACCCGCGTCAGCACCGCGACCGTTTCCTGTGCATCGCTGACTTCGTGCGCTCGCGTAAGGAAGCAGAAGCGACCGGCCAGGTGGACGTTCTTCCGTTCCAGTTGGTGACGATGGGTCAGCCGATCGCGGACTTCGCCAACGAGTTGTTCGCGTCGAACTCGTACCGTGATTACCTCGAAGTTCACGGAATCGGCGTCCAACTCACGGAATCTCTGGCCGAGTACTGGCATCGACGCGTTCGTGAAGAGCTTGTGCTTCCCGAGGGGCATACCGTCGCGGAGCAGGACCCGACCGAGGTTGCCGGCTACTTCGATCTCGAGTACCGCGGCGCTCGTTACTCGTTCGGATACGGCGCGTGCCCGGACCTCGAGGATCGTGCCAAGTTGGTGGCGTTGCTCGAACCCGAGCGAATCGGCGTCGAATTGTCCGAGGAACTGCAGCTGCATCCAGAGCAGTCCACGGACGCTTTTGTCCTGCACCACCCGGAAGCAAAGTATTTCAATGTCTGAACTGTCATCTGGATACAGTTGAAGTGCGAACCAGAGTTCAGCTCGAACCTTTGGATCATCCAGATCACATCCGAGTGCGTTGGCAACTCGACTCATTCTGTAGCGCAGTGTATGCCGATGAATCCCTAACATCCCGGCCGAAGCGTCGGCTTGCCCGTTTTTCGCAAGGTAGACACGAAGCGTTCGAGTGAAATCTACTTTCGAGCTTTGATCGAGTTTCCTTACCGGCGCCAGGGTCTCCCGCGCCCATACTCGGACTTGATATCCGCGAAGATGCCTGAGCAGCCCTGCCTCCGAAATATCCCTTGCCTCGTGCAGCTTCCCCGGAACATCGGGTGCAGCACGAAAGACTCGCTGAACCTGTCGCCATGACTCAGGTAAATGGTCGACGTCGACGGGCTCACTAACTGATCCTCTGCCATAGGGAACCTGTCGAAGAACCGCCTGAAGGGTGCGCAGGTCACCCTCAGCACTTGGAAGGATGATTCCGACTTGCCCTGAATCCCGCTGGGCCGTCACGGTATCGACCCGGCGTAACGCCGGATCCTCTTCTGCTATTTCGAGTAATTCGACCTCAAAACGGCGTGGTGCGCCCAGTAGCGCCACTCGGACGTGCCCCTCGGGAATCGGCACCCGAAGAATGCTGCTCATCTGACGAGCAATCCCTGAATGCCCACTCAACATCAGTTCTAAGATCGCGCGTCGGTTGTTCCGCAATTCTTGACGTTCTTCGTCTGTCCGCCTGAGATGTTCGCTCAGCAGGAGCACGGCCGTATCGACGAGGGAGGTTTCAATGGCGGCCAGAGTGGTGGACCTACCCAGTGTCAGGTAGCCGCGAGTCTGCCCCGGAATTCGCAGTGACCGAATAGATACCGATTGGTCCGGCATGTTGATCGACATCGCCGCGTTTCGAGTGAGTCGGGCTAAGCGAGGTAACTCCGCCTGAACGAGTCCCAGATGGGCACGGGCAGCTTCCGGACTGGCAGCACGGAGATCGCCTGTCTCGCTCAGAAGCAAGACCCACCCACCTATCGATCCGACGAGGGATTCGAGGATGTGCCGAGCACCCAGTGTCGCAACGGAGGCTTGAACGAGATCTCGGTGAGCACGCGCGGTAGCTTCGACGGAGTCAGCGATTTGTCCCGCCGCTCGTGATGCTCGAACCAGTCGTTCCGGCATCGAACCTCTCTACCTGCATGTTTCCGCGCGACCAAGAAGTGCTATTGCACTATCTTCGCGCCGGAGCAGTATGGAGTAAAGATATCCGAGCATCATCTGGAAGAACAATGGCCCACTCTCACGCTCTCCTGCGGGCGCAGACGTCGAACTCTGCCAGGCCTGCTATGCAGATCCTGCAGGCCGGAGACCATCAAGTACTGATGCAGTACGGCGCCAACGAGATGGATATAAAACTGAACTTTAGAGCACAAGCACTGCAACAAGCGCTATCGGGTGAACCTGTCGCCGGAATCCGTGAAACCGCAGTCGGCTTCCGGTCAGTGCTGATCACCTTCGACCCATCCAGTATCTCCCGAACCAGCCTTCTCGACGAACTCGTCGAACGTGAAGAATCAGTGCCGAATCTTGATTCGCTCGTACTTCAAAGTCGAACGGTCACTATGCCAATCGCTTTCGACGACGCGATGACCCGTGCAGCAGTGGAGCGCTATCGCATCAGCGTCCGTAGTGACGCGCCGAATGTTCGCGACGGCGACAACATCGACTACATCGTCCACTGCAATGGACTACTCAGCAGAGAGGACTTTTACGACACGTTCACGGAAGCTACCTGGTGGACGGCATTTATTGGCTACTTTCCTGGCCTGCCATTCCTATATTCACTCGATCCATGCACACAGCTGTCGGCTCCGAAATACAACCCGGCGAGAATGTGGACTGCCGAAGGATGCCTCGCCCTTGGAGGTCCGTGTGTGGCGATCTATCCCATGTCTGTCCCCGGCAGCTACCAATTGTTCGGACGCACACTGCCAGTTTGGAATCGCGTATTCTCCGCCGATCCCGCCGACGACGTACCGGCACCCGCTGCCGCCAGATCGAACGTCCTTCGGACCGCCGACCGAGTGAATTTTTCCCGAGTTAGCGAGCCGGAGCTGTTGGCCATGCGATTGGAAGTCTTCGAAGGTACGTACTCCTACCCCGCGGCGCACGACAACTTCGTAGTCTCCGAATACCTGAAAGGTATTGCACCACTGACTTCCGTTGCAGAATCGATCGCGGGCAAACGGCACATTGCGGCGAGTCGAGCCGAGATCCCGTGAGCCCTCATCCCGCACTAGAGATCATTGAACCTGGAATGCAGACGACCGTCCAAGCGTGGCCCGGCAGGCAAGGTCTGACCGGCCTCGGGTACTCCGATGCCGGCCCCATGGACCACCTTTCCTTCCGAATCGCGAATATCCTTGTAGGCAACCCTGCCGGCCTACCGGCGTTAGAAGTTCCCCGCGTCGCGATATCGGTGGCGTTTCTCGTCGACACCAGGAACCAATCGCGGTGACGCCGGCTCAGAGAATCCCACGTCTGGTCATCGCCGAAGCGATCCATCACGTATTGCCTCGACGTCTCGCTGAGCCGGTATCGCGCAACCCGCCCTTCGACATCTGGGATCACAATCGATTTCTCGACCAGCCCAGCGATGAGGTCGACCAACTCTTGCTGAAGGACGATTGTGGAGCAGATCGACTCTGCCGCATCGAGATCGAATGATCCCTCGAATATCGCCAGTCTGCTCCACAAAGCTTGCTCAGATGCGAAGCACGGGTCAAAACTCCAGCCAGGACACGTAGAGAGCGTCTGGTGTCGGGCTGGCCCTGCCCTGTTACCTAGCGACATCAGTCTGTACCGACCAGTCAGGCGCTGGAGAATCTGTTCGGCGGTCATCACCCGCAACCGACCGGCCGCTGATTCGATAGCGAGAGGTAGCCCCTCCAATGTGTTGCAAATCTGCGCGACGGCAGATTGATTGCTCGCGGTAATTTCGAAGTCCGGCATCACAGTTGCGGCCCGCTCCACGAACAATCTCACCGCGTCGTACTGGAACAGTCCCCTCAGTACCGTTCCGTGATCCTCTCGCGGCGTCGGCAAGGGCAGAATGGCAAGTACACCCTCGCCCACAATTCCGAGCGTCTGGCGACTCGTCGTCAGAATGCGTAGGTGCGGACAACGCTTGAGCAAGACTACGCATAATTCCGAGATGGCAACCACTGAAGCTTCACAACAATCGAAAACGAGTAGGACGCGGCGATCAAATAGATGGTCGATGAGTTCTGCCTCTGCGGTGTCCGCGGCCAGGACGAGCCCGAAAATATCCGCGACGGCCAAGACAATGGCCGATTTTTCACGGTGGCCGCTGAGTTCTACCAGCCATACCCCGTCATCGAATGCGCGCGCTACCTGACCAGCCACTTGCTGCGCGATACGAGACTTTCCCACCCCGCCTTCTCCTGTAAGCGTCGTCAATCGACTGAGTGACAGCAGTCTCTTGGTTTCGGAGACCTCGACGCGCCGCCCCACGAAGCTGGTGATTTCATTGGGCAGATTTCCCAGTCTGGACTCGGTAGTCGTCGACATTCGAAGGCCATCTCACTTCTCAAATTCAGGCAAGTTCGTCCACGCGTCGGACGTCGCATTGCAGAACTTACGTGCTTGGCTGATGACAGTGCCATCTAGCGAGCCGCGCCCGATACTCTCCCGATGGCGCAATTCCGACAGGCTCATTGGCCAAACTGCGCAGCAGCCCAGTAACTTGCGGGGATGGGTCACTCGATAACGTGGCTATCGGTGACAGAATGAGACTCCACTGTCCAACCTCGGCAACGTGCGTGCTAATTGGGCACCTCGCGTACGCCGAATGAAATGCTCTGGTTACATGGACGACTTCGTGATCCTTCCAGATCCCTGCTGTGGCAACGGGCTTCGATCTCGGCGCGGCTGCTCTGGACTCCCGCGACGAGTTTAGACACTCACTGTGCGTTCGGCGCCGCGGGATTTCCGACCCCGCCCGCCCCGTCAGCAACGGAGCGGGCGGGCGCGGCGGTGACGGGACCGGGCCGGAAGGGACAGCAAAATCCGACGACGAGGCAGTAATGCGCATGACGAATCAAACCTTTCCTGGAAAAGCTCTCTGAACTGGCTATTTACCTACTTCCGGCCGGTGCCGGCGTTATTCCTCTGCGCCTGCTATGAGTACGTTCAACGGCACTTCGCGGGCGGGAAGGGCCGGGCGTCTGCCCCGTCGAAAGCCAGGACCGCCGACTTCGGTAGAGCCGCCAGTACCGGCCACCAGCACGCATCGTGTGCGGTGACACCGCCCCGGCATCAATGCCCGCGCCGCCGCATCCTCGCCGGTACGGGCGACCACGCTCGCCACCCGGTCCGGCGCGGGAGAAGTTCCGGTCAACACCTACTGCGCGTACCGCAACAGGTCACCGCTCACCGCGTTCACGCGCCACCGACCGGGATCTGCACACGCGACGCCCGCTCCGGGTTCCGCGCCAGCGCACCGTCGTTACCGATCCCGCGCACACCGGATGCGCCCGCGCCGGCCGATCCGGCCGCAGCGTATCCCCGTCCGTCAACACGACCACCATGTGCGGGGCAGGACGGGCCGCGTTCGCGGACCCACAGATCCGTACCGCCGCCGCCCACCAGCGCCAATCGGCCACCGACCGCACCGCCTGCGCTCATCGCAGGTGAGATCCATGCGGTACGGCCCTATGTATGCTTTATTCAAACCCTGAACATTTGCACGAGAGGAAAAAATGCCAAGAGCGATACTTGATGGCACAGTGCTCGCTGAGTCTCCCAACACGGTTGTGATCGAGGGGAACCACTACTTCCCAGACGAATCGGTCAACCACGAGCATCTAACTGGCACCGCCACCGAAACCGTTTGCTACTGGAAAGGAACTGCGAGATACTACTCCGCAGTAGTTTCCGAAACCGTATTCCGAGATATTGCCTGGTATTATCCTGACCCATCCCAGGAAGCTGCTTCGATTAAGAATTACGTTGCATTCGGGCGTCCTGTTCAGGTTGAATTGTAGCTCTCGAATTTCTCGCCGATCGAGTCGATTTACCGGGCGGTCCCTATAATTCCTGTATAACAGCCGCGGTGGCGCAGGTCCAGTAAGCTCCCCGTGAATGAGCACCGCGTGGAGGACGCCTCAGCAGCATCGGTAGACCATTGCGTCGTTGTTTCTTGCCTTTGACTCGTTTGCGGTTGCAGTAAGCACGGCTAGCCGGGCGTGCAACGCCGGCAACGCGGAGAGGAATATCGCGCGTATGATCCTACGTTTGTCGGAACAGACGGGGGTGTTCCCCGCCGACCCTGATACTCGCACCGTCATCATCGATGCAATGCCGGCATAAGCCGTGAGGTGTCCTCGGTAGGGCGGAGCCATCGCCGACTTCGAGGATCCAGCCGATTGAAAGCGTTCATCAAGATCGATGCCCAGATCAGTGCTGCGGTCTGCTCAGTGTCGACTGCGTGGATGCTTTGCGGAGGTGGTTTCGGGGCGCTGTCCCGAGTACCGGGCACCGGGCGAAACCATCAGAGCGAACGATCAGGCGGGCGGTGCCGTGTCGGAGGGGACCGCGTCTGGGGCGACACGGCCGCCCCCACGAGCAAGATGGTGCAATTCGGAAGTGATTGTTGCAAGCGGTGTTGAAATAGCCGCGCGGACAACGATCGATGTGGTTAAGCGCGGTGAGCAACTTACGTCGATGCAGTTCCCGTCTTGTCAGGGCTTCCGTTACGGGCATGGCATTTCTCCTACTTGTGGATTCGGTGTCCGTGGCTCGGAGTGACTGAACTACTGCCTCGCATCACGGTTGCCGTACTGGCCGGGGGCCGTCGGGTCCGGCCGCACCCGCGAGATGGAACCTATCGTCAGCGGGAATTGGTGTGGCATCGAAAACGCCGGAGTCACCCGCTAATCTGCGGGGCGATGAAAAAGCCGAGGAATCATAGCGTCCAATGAACGCGGGACGCCTCTTAGTTCGGGGCGCTGGATCTGCTGGACGGCGCCGAGGCAGTCACCATCGTGGTGCGCGAACCACGCCGCACGGCCGAGGTTCGCACAGCGCGCAGCAGTTGAAGCAGGGTTCGCCAGTGAGTCGCCCGGCGCGCGGCGCCATTGGAATACGCAGCGAACTGCCTCCGTTCTACTCTTTGGGAAACCACAGACCAAAGGCGGCGACGATGACAGCAGTTCCCCGTTTCACGACCGATGCGCACGGCGGCAACGATTACAGCTATCTCGAGCATGCCGAGCTTGGCGATGTGCGGTGGCACCGTGACTTCGGTGCGGCCCTGACCGAGGCGAGGGAACGGAACTTGCCGGTGTTCCTCCTTTTCCAGGAGATTCCCGGATGCCCTACCTGTGTGAACTTCGGGCAGCATGTGCTGGCGCAGGCACTCATGGTCGAAATGATCGAGTCGCACTTCGTTCCGCTTGCTATCTACAACAACCGGGCTGGTCCGGATGCCGAGATTCTCCGACAATTCAACGAGCCAGCGTGGAACAACCCAGTGGTGCACTTCCTATCCCCCGACGGGGAAAGTCTGGTACCCAAGTTGACCAATCGCTACGACCTGATTTCGCTGCACGACAAGATCACCGGCACACTGGAGCAAGCGGGAATATCCGTTCCAAAGTGGTTTACGCTGTTCCGTGGCGATCTGCTCATCGAGTCCGGAATCGCGGAGCAACTGCGATATGAAACTCCCTGTTTCTGGTCTGGCGAGACCAGTCTGGCTCAGTTTCCCGGCGTGATCTCAACAGACGCCGGGTGGGTTGGGGGTGAGGAAGTCGTCGAAATCTACTTCGACCCCGCTCAGACCAGCACCGAGGAGCTCAACCGCCTGTCCCTGCCTGAGGTGTTCCGGCGTACGGATAAGCGGCCGTTCCGGCTGGATGACCAGCCACAGTTTTATCTCGCGAAGACCCAATGGCGGTCCGTTCCGATGACTAGAGCGCAGCGCACAAAGATCAATCTCGAGGTGGCTTACGCTCGAGATCCGTCACCATACTTGAGCCCGCGACAGCTCCAGGCGCTGGATGAGTCTATGCCGGACCGCCGACCGTGACCTTATCGGCTATCGGCGACCTCGTAAGGCGTTGCGATGGACACGGAAGCATCGGGGGAAGAGCCTGCAGGCGACAAGAACGCGGTTCTTGTGCAGACCGGTGAGCTGCTCGCGCAGTGCGATCGGGGCGGTGACGATTAGGGCGTTGACGACCTTGGCGCGGCCCGGACGGCTCCGGTTCGGTGGCACACAGAATGTGGAGGCTTCGATGTCGGCGTCCTCGGTTTCGGTTCTCTGAGGTCGTCGCGGGCGAGGACCAATGCCGCGGCTCCTGCCGCGTCGGCGGCGTCAGTTTGCCGTGCCGGGGCGCGGCGTTGCCGGTTGGAACAATCCCACGGTGCGGTCTACATCGCCGGGATCATGCGCTCTGACCACTCGCGAAGGGCAACAACTTCGCGCAGTTCGATGTCGAAAAGCGTGAGCTGCGAGTCGTTCATCGCATTTCCTGGATCAACTCTGCTGCAGGCCCGAGCGCTTCGTCTTCGTCGGTCGCATTCTTTGCCCCTCGAAGGGCAACGGTGAGGCCCGCAACACCCAACAGGCATGTCATCGAGGCACCTGCCATGAACAGAAGATCACCCACGCGAGGTACCGATTTCGCTTGCTGGACGGATCCACGAAATCCACGCCTCATGCTCGTCTGCGTGCAGCGGAACAGAACCCGGATCATCCGGGTGAGCGTCCGCCCACGCTGATTGTTCGGCCACAAGATCCGCCACCGTCGCCCACCTTTTCGAGGTACAAGGCGGATTCACAACAGCCGCTTTGGCGAGCGCTCGGCGGGTAGCCCCACTGAGACTGAGCAGCTCAGTGCCGCAAATCCCTCGATCCCAGATGTACCGAGCGAGTTTGATGGAATCGGCATACCTCGCGGCCTCCGCGTACGAGGTATGGGTGAAGTCCACGTGGGTGGTCACTGTTGCACCCGCGAATAGCGACGGCGCCGCTCCGAGGCGGTCAACCCACCCCAGACACCGAAACGCTCGTCGTTCGCCAATGCGAATGCCAAGCAGTCGACACGAACGTCGCATCCTGCGCAGACTCGCTTCGCCGGACGGACCGCTTCTCCCGGTTCAGGAAAGAATGCTTCGGGATCAGTGCGTTGGCACACTGCCCGCTCCTGCCAATCGACATTCCCAGCGGTATCGCTTGGGTGAATCTCGGTGATGGTCATCGAAACCACGACTCCTCTACACATCGGCCTCTCGGATTGATGGGCGAACGGTAGCGAGGGACCTGGACTGCTTGAACCGAAGCAGAGGGGCCACCCTGCCTTTTCGAAACTTCACACGGTGGAAGCGAAGCGCAGTTCTACCCGATCAGTGCATTTCTGGGCACTTCTAGCGACTGCACAACCACCGGTAGATTCCTAAGCTCGCCTACAGACATGCGATCCTCTGACGCCGGCAACCCTTGTCCGGCGGCCCAACCAACCGACGGGATACACGTGCCAATTCCAACTTCTTCCACGCCTGGCCCAGTCATGACGCAACTCGCAACAGCGCTGTTCAAAAATGCACACCGCGCCGGCCAAAACTTCACGGATGGAGAGCTCCACAACATCCGCCAAGGTGAAGAAGGAACCACGGAACGGATCTTGCTGGACTTCGCGAAAACCCTTCCCGACCTCCACGTCGGAGCCTTCACCCGCAGAGAGGAATCCCGCTACGGTGCGGACTGGAAATGGTGGATCTCGGACGGCTCGAACAAATGGTTTCACCTCGTCATCCAAGCCAAGAAGCTTCAAACACCCAAAGCGCACGCGGCCGGGAAATACAAGATCAAACACACCGTTCGATCCACTGGCATGCAGCAGATCGACCTACTCGACCTCTACGCCCGAAAGAGCGGAGCGCATAGCCTCTATGCGCTCTACAACCTCGCCGCTCGCGGCGTCCGGTACAGCGACCACACATGCTGCCTCGGCCCCTCCGGCGACCGAATCACTGCTGTCAGCGCAGATGTATTTCTCAAGCGGTTCCCACGTACCAAGGGTCTAGTCGATGATGTCTCCCTAGCCGCGATCCGCGAATACGCAATTCCCTGGTCATGTTTGGCAGACGGTCGGGTCCCCACAGACCCCCGGCCCCCAAAGACCCTTGGGACGGAGGGCCTAACCCGTTGACTCCCACACAATTTGCACAGTGGGTGACAACCCGCCTCAACCACGGCGCCCTGAGCGCATTCAACTCGGACAGCGCGGCATATTCGATGCTCGTCAACTCCGCAACACTGAAAACCCTTGCGCACGGCCGCGAGTGGGTTCAGCGAACCTATCGCGGCTACCTCAACGCGTGGACGAGCACAGCGGACGAGATGGCACCCGACGAGCGGAAGGACGCTTGGATGACCAGTTTCCTATCTGAACTCGAATATTCCGACGTATTTTTCGCCCATCAGCCCATCAGGATCTTCGACCGCGCCGACCTCCCTCCCTACGTTTCCGCCGTCCTCAGCAACGAACCGATCCCCGAAGACGTCCGGCACCCCTCCTCCCGATTGGGTGCGGCTCCCAAACACGTCCTCACACTCATCGCACCACCCCCAGACCAGCCGGCCGAGCCTCGCCCAGTGAGTCGCAAAATTCGACCAATACCACCTGTGACCCGTTTCGAGTAACAAACCACCAGCCCGCCTTCGAACACCGCTACCGCGGCAGGTGAAGTTCGCGCATCCGCGCCGGGTGCATGTACGGCGGACGAACACCAGCCAACCCGAACCCCGAGGTGACCGGCATGTCTCGCGAGGCCGCCACACATGCGGCCGGTGTCGTGCGTCCCAGCGTCCCGTCGGCGTGCTCATGCGAGAACTCCCACGGATCCTCGCCTGCGCGGTTCTCGAACTCCCACCGCAGAACACGCCCCTCCCCGTGCGCACGCTTCTTCCCGATCACATCGAGACCGGACAATATCGCCGCGACAGCCGTCAGATCACCCACACCGCGCCAGGTGACAGTTCGCGAGTTGGTGATCATCAACGGCATGTACCTCGCCCGGTAGCGGCCCTGCCGATCCGAGATCACTGCCGGCACGCTCGACGCGAGTTCCTCGAGCCCTCGGTGATCAGTTCTGCTCGCCCAGTACCGCACCACCGGATCCCCGGCCGGGTCTTCGGGGAACGAACACGTCGCGCACCAATGCCAGTCCGCACCCGCCAGAGTGCAGCGCGCGAGCGGCAATTCGAGATCCGGCGGGGTCGCCTCCGGTGAGAGCGCCGGCACGTATTCGCCGCGGTCGAGGGCGCCTGCTTTGTGGTCGGCCCACAGTTCCGCGGCGAGGATGCCGTCCAAGGCGATCCCCCAGGGGCTTGCATGTGCCAACCCGGACGAGAGATGGGCCCTGACCAGGAAGGGAGCGAAAGCGGTGTCTGCGTTCATGTCAGCCACCCCAATGCCTCGATCACGTCTTCTCGTAGCGGTTCCAGTTCCGCTCGCCAGTCCGCGACCTGCGGGCCGGGGCCCGTCAAGACGGTCAGCTCCGACTCGGCGCGGACTCGCCCGTGCCCGATCGCGCTGCGCCCACCCAGGAAGCCGTCTCGCGAGAATCGTTCCCACACGTCACTGAAGAAGGCGATGTCGCGGTCGGTTGCCCGGTCCACCCTCAGAAATGTTTCGAAATGTGTTCCTGCGGGCAATGTCTCGACCTCGAAGCGCATCAACATCGACGTCTGGTGCACCGAAGTTCCCGAACCGGCGCCCGCGTCGAGGGGTTCGGGGAAGAATTTGGTGCCGGCGTCGTCGAAGCGGCTGTAACTTTCCAGGGACATGAGCTCGAACTGCGACATCAGCACTCCCGGGTAGGGCCTGCTCATGATCGATTCTGTTTCTTTCACTCGGGGAACGACTTTGCCGACTTTGAGACATCCGTCGATCGGCGGCGCACCGCCTCCGTTTCCTCCGAACAGACTGATCGGCGGGACCAACTCGCGCAGGCGCTGACGCCTGCGGCCGGTCAGTGAGTCGCCGGCGACTTTGCTCAGGTTGCCGCCGTTGCGCAGTGCGTGCGCCGCGGAGAGAGGTATCTGTCTTTCGTAGCCGATCACATCGCGGAACAACTCCTCGGCGGTGCGTCGCAATGCTCCCCGCAGCGAGTTCCCCGACACGACCGGTACCAGCACTTTCCTCCCGTCGGGCTGCAGGATCGGTTCGCGGCGAAACAGTGTCGTCGTCGTTTCCGACTCCTCGCCTTTCTGCGAGATCGACGACAGGGCAGTCAGTTCGACATCCCATCTCACGGTAGAGCGCATCAGCTGACCTTCCTCGCGGCGCGGGCAGCGGCAACTGATTCGGCCACGATGCGGGTCCGCAGGACATAGGCCGTGGGACGCTCCCGCAGCAGTGTCAGGACCGGCTCCGATTCGGCGCGCAGAAGAGCGGCCAACTCCAGCCGTTCGTCGGTTGTTCGCGGCTCGGATTCGAGCGAACGTGAGACAACCGACCACCAACGATCGAGGTCGGCTCCTCCGACATAAGTGGCGACGCGGACTCGGTTCGGCAAATGCTGCGTCCAGTACGTCGCCCGGCGCCGGCCCACCCACGAATCCCAGTCCACGCCGTAGTGCAACAGCAACAGCAGTCGCTCGGCCACGTTCTCCACACCGTGCAGCTGTGGGAGGCCTGCGGGAGCGGCAGCGAGCCAGCGGTCGGTCGGCGTGCTCATGCGTGCGCCTTGCTGCGAGGCGGTGTGGTGGCCAACAGCGCCAACGCCCACCATCGGTCGACGTGGCGGTACGGGGACAGGTGATCCCAGTCCTCGAAGATCGCCGGCCACCGACGCGCCGGCACTGTGCGTAGCACTGCATACGGGGCTGCGCTCTCGCCGAGCATGCGTTCGCCGAAGCCGTGAGAGCGCAGTCGGCGCATCGCGGCAGCTGCTGCGACATCGCGATCCGACCACGGCAAGCAGGTGTCTTCGACAGCAACGGCACCCCATCGGGCGTGCGGCAGGATGTGTTTGCGGGCCGGGCGACGCAACGGCACCACCAGCGCGATCTCCGACGTCAACGGTGCCGACAAGGTCCGGGCCAGGCGCGGCTGCGTCAGTTCGGTCATCGCCGGCGCGGTGGTGATCAGATGCATTCGGGTTCGCAGCTCCGAGGTCTGATACGCCCACCGGCACGGTGTGCAGAGACCTTTCTCTGCCGGAGCCTTCCACGAGTCGAATGCGGTGAAGGTCCGTGAGATCGCCGACCGCGCGGGCTCGATCGGTGTGTCGGCCTTCGCGCAGCGCGCACACCGTCCCCTCTGCAGTGAGTCCTTCTCAGATGAACGATTCGTCGATGCGAACGCCGCCTCTACGACCTCCACGCACGAGGTCACCTCCTGTAGTTTTTCTTTCATCACGCTCGTCCTCCTGTGCAGGTGCCCCGAGTCGGATCGGCTTCGAGGCCTTACATACACAGGAAGATCCGCCCGACGGGCCGCGTGTGACAACAACGCCAGAAATACTCATCGAGCACCCAGGGAAGCGGCAGAGATATGAGTGGCACCCCTCGCGCGGACGGGCTCGATCTGACCACACTGCGCGCACTGCGGCGCCCGCGCCCGAACCTGGCCGCGATCAAAGAGCGCATCGAGGAACACCTCGACAATCACGACGGATATCTCGCCTTCTCCGGCGGCAAAGATTCACTCGTCGCCCTGCACCTGACCACAGCGGTCGAGCCGAACATTCCTGTCGTCTTCTTCGATTCAGGGCTCGAATACCCACAGACCTACGAGTACATCGCCGACCTCGCCGACGCATGGAACCTCAATCTCGAAGTGCACCGAGCCGACCCACCCCTGCTGACCGTCCTCGCGGACTCCGGCGAATGGGATCACCACCTGCCCACACGAGCGACGACGCGAGCGCTCCGCGACATTCTCATCGGAGCACCCTCACGCGCGGCACATCAGACTCACGGATCGGGCGAGATCTGGGGTGTACGTGCCGACGAATCAGCGAAAGGGACCGGACGCTGGTCGATGTACTACAACGCTCTCCGCGTCCGAGTTACCGAAGAATGCGTCGACTGCTGCACCACAGCAGCGCAGCAGCGACTCACACATGGCGGCGCCCTCGACCGAGCCGATGGCACACACGTTTTCGGGCCGGTCTGGGACTGGAGTAGCGAGGACATCTGGTCGCACATCGCCGCGCACGACCTTCCCGTCAACCCCGTCTACGACAAGCTCCGCCGCCTCGGCACGCCCGAGCAGCATCTACGGGTCTCACACATCCTTGACGGAGCGTTCCTCGAGCGCGGCCGCATCACCAGACTCAGACGCGGATGGCCGGCGCTTTTCGAAGAGCTAGCACGAGTCCTCCCTCGGATCCGTGAATTCGTCTGACCTCGAACCACATACGATCGAAGACAGGCCTGTCTTCAGCAGTATTGGGCTGCGCCCAAACAGTTTTCACCTGTCGAGAGGGAAGCTCCACGAATCCCTCAGCGATTTAGTTGTAATGGACCTCGACACCGGAGGCCGCCAGCGTCGCATAAACCAGGGCGTGCGTCGCAAAAACATTCGCTCGATCCACGTCCTTTTCGATCGCGTTGTCCGATAGTTCGGAGTAGTGCAAAGCTCGGATAGCCCACGTCGTCGAATCCTTGACTGTAGCCATGAGATTGCGCTCCTAAAATTGGTGGGTTCGTGTTGACCCGCTAAACCTTTCACACATGTGCAGCCGTCCGCGACCCCAGTTTGCAACTAGGCGTTGCCCTCTCACTACGGAGACAAAAACAGCAGCAGGTCGCCACCTCGACCAATCTCGTGGGGAATCTTCCCTCACAAGATCAGGACCGCCGATTGTGCTGCGGTCTAGGTCGGTGTGGCGACCTGCTGCTCGTCGCACATTCGAGATTAGCCGAGGGCTACGACACACCGATCAGAAAGGGTGCGACGGCGGGCTGCTTTCTCACGCTTTTGCGGCGCAGCGACGAGTCCCGATGTAGACGGACCCGGGGGTACACGTGGTGTGCGTTTTTTAGGCCGAGCTGTCGTGCGCGGGATTCTGTTCGGACGTTTGGGGTGCATTCGCGGCGGCCGTGTTTTCTGCCGGCGCCGACGAGGATCGCTTACTCGACGCTGCGGCCTTCTTCTTTTTCGGTGCGCTGTATCCCATAGCGGCGAGTTCCTTGACGGTCCACCCGCCCGCGAGCGCGCGTTCATGGGCGAGGCGGATCGTGTCCTCTGCCTCAACCCGTGCCGCGTCGATGGCAGCAAGCTCAGCTTCCGCCTCGCCGATGGCACCGACGAGAGCGACTCTCGTTGCAATCGCCTCCTGCGCCAACGATTCTGCGGCCTTGCGTGCTGTCTCCAGCGCCTTCTTGTGGCTTGACGGCGTTGTCGCGGTCATGGCAGTGGTATCTCCTTCACTCGAGGTTGTGCTCGCATCAATCTCAGCGGTGCTCTGTTGAGGTTCTCCGCTGTCGTTACGCAAATCGTAGTGGCCTGCGGCTGTGCTGTCGGGTGCGCCGTCCGTCACTGTCATCCCCTCCCACTGTGAGTGAGCGCAGACGCCGCTGCAGGCCCCCACTGAATCAATAGCGTCGTCAGCGCCGCCGGGATCAGGGCGGCGGCCCCGACACCACTGAGCGTCGAAACACTGCGACCTGGCCGCTCGGCCCGGCAGTTACTCACAGTGGAAGATAGGTCCGTCATCAGAGGAACCTGGCCGGGATCATGTCCGAACGGACTGCGCTGATCTGCACCAATTGACCGGTCTGAGGTGCCTCGATCATCTTGCCCTCGCCGAGATAGATCGCGACATGATTGGCGCCGTCAGCCTGCCAATTCCCGAACAGCAGGTCACCCGGCTGTGCCTGGCTCATCGGAATCTGGTGTCCGGCGCGGAACTGCTCCTGCGACGTCCGAGGCAGCACCTTGGTTCCGCCGCTTCCGATGAAGTACGCGAAGCGGCTCAGTCCGGAGCAGTCGTAACCGGCGATCGGGCCGCCCGTTCCATCACCCATCGACGGACCGGTCAACAAACCGCCGCCCCACTGGTAGGGAAGCCCGAGTGCCCGCATCGCAGCTTCGATGACAGCGCGAGCGAACTCAACATTGCGAGGAAGGTTGGGATCGAACTTCAGATCCGGCACCGCCGACGGTGCGAACAGGCCTGTGAGCGAGGGTATCCCGGCAGCGTTAGATGGTTGTGCGCTGAACACGGAGGGCAGAAGCGCAGGCCCTCCGGCAGGTGTCGTGTCATTTGCCGATGCGTCTTCGACAGCGGATCCGTTCGGCGCCGAGCCGGCCGGCGGAACCGAGTCCGGTCCGGGAGCAGGAAGGGCGACGTCGGGGATCAGAGCCTGTGCCTGCGGCGGGAGGATCTCTTGTATCTGCGCCGCAGCGTCTTTCAGTTCCGGGGGTAGCGCACTTTCCGCCTCGGACTGCCACGCAGGAGGAATCTGCTCCTGCAGCTGCGTCAGGGCAGTTGTTGCCTGGTCCAGGTACGGCTGCGGATCTGGAATGAACTGGGAGGCAGCCGGTGCCTGTTCCTCGACTACCGAGGTGATGGTGTCGGTGATGACTGGCTCTACGCCAGCTCCCTGCGCTGCCGATGCGCCGGCTACTGCGACGCCGACGATGAGTGATGCGATGTCCATGATGTCTTCCTTTGCCGGATGTTGGTGCGGCCGAGGGGAACAACTGTCTCGATGACCGCGGGGACTTTCAGTGCGATCCGGACAGTAGAGACGGACCTGGACAGCTCAGGTGCCTGCAAGCAATCGACGAACATAAGACCAAGGTCAACGACCTTCCCTGGCGAGCGCTCCGACGGCTCTTTTTCTTTCACCCGAGTAACTCGTACCCGAGCCGGAGGTCCTCGTCGGAGACAACGATGAGGTCATCGTCGTGTGTGCGCACCAGCCATTGCCCACACGAGAGCGGTATCCAGTGCCCCTCGGAATAGACGGCAGCGAATGCACCGACGTCGACGAATCGCGCGTAAGTGAGAGAGCCGAGTTGCTCCCACACATCAGGGTCATCGGCGAGAGACACCAACCGGTATGCACCAATCGCCTTGTCGGGAGTCGAGAGATCCTTCCACGCGAATTCCGTGAGTTCGTCGAGCGTGGTGTTACCGGGAATCGCATGAATCGAGTGAGACACAGGAGCCTTCACCCCATCAACGGCACCTAGTGGCCGAATTTCAGTGATGCTCATGGAGTCCCTCCCTCGGATTCTCGAGGCCACGTCTGCGCCCTCACTGCAGCGCAATTCGAGCAGTAGTTCTCGTCGACGGAATGTGTCCACCCTGGCTCGATCGCGGATCTCACGACACTGCACGATGACAAGTAGTTCGCCGGAACTTCTCGAGTAGTTCCACACGCATCACAGTTCACGGTGATCGACATCGTCAATTGTCAACTCCCGGATTCACCAGATCTCCGCCAGTTGCCCCCACTGTCATGGTCTCTGGCTCCGGAGCAATGATGGTGACAGGAACTGCGCCGCGGATCCGCTCCTCAAATCTCAGGCAGAGCCGCGCGTACACCACCAACCCTGTTTCCGAGTTCGTCATAGTGCCACTGATCCACCGTTCGTCGATCCCGTCGATGATCTGTCTCAACGTCGGCCGACGTTCCCATTCTGCTTCGCGGGCGTACCGGTTGATCGCCGCGGCAATACGTTTAGGTTCGACGCCATGTCCGTAGATGCACACCGGTATCGCTGGATGAAAGTCGGGTGGAACGAGGAACCACTCTCTGAAAAGCCCGCGCAGCCTGCCCAGTGGGGTAATGGTGATTCGCACTCCGTAGTAGTGCTCACTGAAATTCTCGGGGCCGACTGGACTGAGGACATGCGTGCCCAGTTTCGCCTGACTCGTAGCGTGTCTTCCATGCTTAGCGATTTTCTCGACCACTTTCCCTCACTTCCGTTCTCTCACTTGCCTCGAAGCGGCCGGCGCAGTCTTCGAGGTCTGCAATCGTCTGCCACGCGTGCTCCCAATCCCCACCTTCGTGAGGGTCCAGTACTTCCACGGCGTTTCGTAGGGCTAGTGCAGCGACACTGAACGCTGACACTGCGGTACGGGCAACCGGCGAGTTGACGAGATCCCTGTACGGGATGTTCTGTCGCAGACGGCACCGGCGGCACAGGCGTCCGGCGATATCCGAGTCCAGCCCATCGTGGTACCAGTCCGGCGTGACGCACCGGCAGTGCGTCTTCACTTCTTCTGTAACGGCTGGCAGGGAGTTCGGGCAGGGTTTGTTGGTTCCGCCGCCGCCGGCCGGGTAGCGCTCGTGAATCGTGTTGTGAGACCCATTCAGTCCGAAGCAGATCGGGCACCGTGTTACCGCCTTCGCATTCGTCTCCTCTTCCGCAGGTTCGGCAGGGGCGGAACCATCTGAACCGCCGACATTGTCGGCGGTTGCCGTACCGATATCGGGACGCGCCTTGGCGGGTTCGGTTGCCAGGAACCGGGCGAGCAGACTGTGGGCGGCTTCTCGGCTGGCGATGTTGCCGTACTGAAGCGCGCAATTCGACACCTGTCGTATCTCTTCCGCCTCTTCAGTGGTGATGCGCCGGTGACCGTTGAGCTGTAGCCAGTAGAAGACAGCTTTCCCTGCTGCCAGGAAGAACTCGTCGGGCTCTGAGCCGTAGGGGACACCTTCACTGGCTTCGATCGCGACTCTTCCGATGTCGATCGCGAGTTCGTCTGCGGCTGTGAGGTTATCGGCGTCGAAACCTGTTGCCGGTTCCGCTGCGGGGGTGAGGGATCCGTTGCCGTGCTGGTGCGCGGTGGCGTCGGATGGGGTGGCAGTCATCTGTGGTGTCCCCTTTCGATGTGGGCCTTGTTCGTTCGCCTCACGTCAGCGGCAGCTGTCACCTTGTGGGTGTGTGGATGCAGCGACGTCGAGGAGTTCGACACGGCCGTGGTTGTGGTGCTGTGAAGGATCGCGAGCGTGGCACGGATATCGCGGGCTGCGGCGGCGAGGTGGGTGGTGATGTCCTGATTGTCGGCTTCGGCGGCGAGGAACAGTTCCAGCGCTTCTGGGTACGTTCTCGGGCCGGTGTAGAGCCCTCGGAGTTCTTCGCGTGCATCAGCTATCCCGGCGAGGGCATCGTCGAGGGCCGCGAGCATTGCTCGGAGTCGCCGTTCGGCCGGGTCGGGGAAAACTTGTGCGGCGCGGTATGTCTGAGTCATGAGCGGGATTCTCCTGTCGTGTCATGTCGCGTTTCGAGGACCGTTCGTACGTGTCAGGGGGCGGAATCGGTCCCGGGGGGTATGCCGATCGGTGGGCGGGAGGACCGCGACGATGTGGCTCTCTACCGACCGCCGGCGGCTCACTTGGATGTCTCCGGCGATCAGCTCGCGCATCCGATCTGCGATGTCGCTGTCGTCTTCGTAACCGCTGCAGAAGATTCTGTCGTCCGGGCCGCGTACGCCGCGCTCGGTGTCGAGGATCGTGTAGTACGGGACCCTGCGGAGGTTGAAGGGGCTGGTAAGGATCGCGAACCTGCCATCGCCGGATGTTGCTCGCACCCTCCACCATCGCCGGGACTCCGCGAATTGCACGCGGTGCCCCATTTCGAGCGCGGTTGCAGCGACCGAGAGTGATGAGCAGGGTGCGATTCGGTCGCCAACACTCGATTCATTGCTCACGACTGCGCCTCAGAGGACGTAGTGGGTAGGACATCAGGTGGAAGGGCGGCGAGTGCGGCGTGGATCTGTGCGGCGCGTTGGAGGGTGCCGCGGATGCCTTCGGGGTACGCAAATCCACGGGCGTCAAACGGGTCGGGTTGCAACGCAAGGATGGACACGCGCTCGGCGAGCGCGGCGTGCTCACTGCAGGTAAGGGATTTGAAGCGGCCCGGCGCCGGAATATCCCGCAGGGCGGATTCGAGGTGCAGCCAGGTTTCTTGGTTCGAATCCGCGGCGCCCTGTGTGTCTGTGCTGTCGATGCTCGTCATGGCTGAATTCCTTTTTTCCGAGAGGTTGGGATCGTTTCGTGACGGAGATTTCGAGATTGAAGCCGAACAACATCGAGAGTCCGTAAAAGTCGAATGCAGGACACCCGTTGCGCCTTGGGTTCAGGCGATAGGACCGGTGGTGAAGGTCAGGATCTCGGACAAACGGCCGGAGAACACGAGGTAGATGATGATTCCCAGTGCTACCGCACTGACCAGAACCGGGATGAAGGAGCCGAGTCGGATCTCCCCGGTCGACGGCTCCACTGATGCCGTTGCCGACGGCCACGCCGACTGTGATCAACGCGAAGAAGCCGAGAAAGTAGAGCCAGGCGCCGGTCACCACGCCTCCCGTGAGTGCGGCGCCTGCGGCGAAACCTATCGTCGCGATTGCCCGACTGAGGCGGGTTCGTCGTCTGCTTTCAAGGATTTCGTTCGACAAGCGGATGTGATCATCACCATCGGTAGAACTCATCTACTTCTCCTCATTTCTGTGCGCAGGCGGTGCGCGCCGCGCCGGCATCGGCGGAAGTGATCATCAGGTGATATTTCGCGGCCACGGTGAGATATTTGATGGCGTAGTCACAGTGGAATGCAGCGTTGGGGGGAAGCCAGGTGTCGAGGCCTTGATCTGACTTCGATTGGTTTGCTTTGCCTTGGGAGGCAAGCAAGTTGACGTCCGTGTCGTTGGCGAAGTTCACCCTTTGCTGCGGAGTCCAATTCGCTGCCCCCGCATCCCAGGCTCTCGAAAGTGCCACGACATGGTCGATCTGAATAGCCGAAGGATTGGACGTGGAGAACGCGATATCGGTTCCGGTGTACGGGTCGTGAAGCGTGCCGGCGATGACTTTGCAGTCGCGCGTTCCGGGTTTGAATGCGACATCTACAAGTTGAAGTTTCAGGACGTCATTGCGTGTGTCACAACCATTTCTGGCCAGAGGACCGTCGTACTTGTCGGTCCATGCGGTTCCGAAAACGCACCTTTCGCCTGTGCCGCAACCCCTTTCGTAACCAGGGATATTCGGCAACTTGTCGACGACAGTCACCGATCCGAGCAATTCGTCGAGGCGAGGTGTCGACTCGCCGGCCACTTCTGCGACCACGAGAGGTGCAGCAGGTGCACTCGTCTCCATTCCCGTCCAGGGGCCTCCCTGAGCAACCGCTGCGCACCCCGAGACCACGGTCATAAGAAGCCCCGCAGCGGCAACACACGTGGCGACCTTGCGCCTCATCATCATTCTTTCGTCTCTGCTGATGGCCACATCAATTCGGCGGCGTTAGGTGCGACGGATGAAAGACTGACTCTGCGGGCGAAATTCACGGCCACCTCGCTCGGATCCGCAGAAGGAACAAACGCGGGGTATTCGTCGAGCATCACGATCAGTCGACCGCTGTCTTCGTCACCTTGAGTTTCGGAGCTGTCCTGCTTTTCCTTTTCGGCCGCGTTTCGTGCTGCGGCGGCAGCTTCCCTGGCTCGTGCGGCGAGCGTGACGACAGTTGTATCGGGGGGTTCGATCGGCGTGGTCATGGTCTCCCTTTCCTGGCGAGCCGATGCGGTGCGTCCGGCATCGCCGCACGCTAACTCCGGACCTGGACTGGATGACGCCGTGCACGCACCTCCGTACAGAACCTGCAGCTCAGGCTCCTTTCATTTCGCCGTCAGCCCGGGAAATTCAGCCGGCGCTCGGGTGCACAAGTTTCAAGAGGCTGCCCCGATTCGGCACCGGCGAATGACAGGACTGGCCGAGTTGGTCGATCGCGTGAGGTAGTGTCGGCGGCACTGAGAATGCACCGGGTGAGTCGGGGGCACACCATGTGGTGGCCTCCGACTTTTCTTTTGTGTGCGTCCTTCAGTTCTCTTGCGCGCCGATATCGCGGACTGCGTCACCGGCTTTGTCGGGGCCAGCTTCTTCCGCTCGGCGGGTGTCGACGACTCGGAACTGTGCCGGGATCCCGAGAATGTCAGGATGAAATGTCAGGTCCGGCCGGCGACGGCGCGCCGTCTGGTCTTTGCTCATCGTTGTTCTCCTTCGGGTCTGTGATCGGTCAGTTGCACGATCAGGCGCTCGCCAGGTTGTTGTCCAGGTCGCTCGTACGGCGCGAAATGTGCACCCACCACGTCCAATTGGATTCCTCTCGGAAGCAAATGATGTGAGTTGTTCATCCGTGAAGACTGCCCGTAGTACATCCCCCGCTCTGTCGAGATCTCGAAGACGACATCTGTCGGGCGAGTGGTGGAATCGAGCTCGTGCAGCGAGTGCGTCGCTGCAGTGAACCGGTCGAAGGAAAGCACCGTGCCGGGTTGAAGCGTGGCAGGCAAGTCCGCCGGGTTGACCACAGCATGGGGAACGCTGACAGAGGTGTAGACGAGATGTCCGCGGCCGGATTCACGTTCGTACCGTTGAATAGCGCGGTCGACACGCTGCACCTGCTTACGCCTGCCGTCGTCGAGTTCAACGGCATCGCCGGCAACCGCAGACAGCGCGTTGTTCGTTTCCTTCCAGACGTTCGGATCCGACGTCAACGCCGACAGTGCGTTGTACTGCGCCTGCGGCATCGAATCGAGCACCTCCCGTTTGGTGGCAGAGCGTGCGTTTTTCTGCCGCGCGGACAGCGAGCGACGTAGTTCGATCGCCGCCGGCAGCTCTCGGCGCAACCTTTGGTTCTCGATCGGTGCCGGCGTCGGGCGTGGATAGGCCCGGTTGAGGTCTCGACTTGCGCGGGTGAGGCCGGGCAAGTTCTCTGTCGCATGGTCGAGTTCGCGTGCTCCGCTGCGAATGTCGCCGCGAGTGCTGTACGCGTGTTCCGAAATCAAGGCACCTTCTTTGCGGGTGGCGATGTCGCTCTCTCCCCGATCTGGGTCGAAGACGCCGTTACCGCGGTCCGGGCTGATCCTGTCGTGACTTCTCCCCATCAGTCCCGCTCCTCGAATTCGTAGAGCTCTCCGCGTAGCTCCGCCAACGCGGACTCTCGGGCGCGCCGAAGGTCTGTGAGGTCGGTCGCCAACTGACCTATCGCCGAAGCCGCCACATCATCGCCGGCCGAGTTGACCAGAAGGCCCTCGATGGTCCGGTCCCCGTCGTGAATCCTGTCGAGAGATTCGCCGGCAGTGATCGATTCCTGCAGCTCGAGCAGATGGCGACGATAGCTCCACAGCGCAGCTACACGTGTGAGCAGCGAACGCTCGACGCGCCCCAGCCACCGGCTGCTCACCAGGTGAGCTTCCCTCGCTGCGAGGGCTTGCGGGCTGCTACCCGCCGCCGGGGTTCCCAAAGTTGCTCGCACTGTGGCGAGTTCACCGGCATGCGCAAGAATTTCGGCGAGTTGCTCGTCGAGATTCAGGCGTATGCGACCTATGTCGAGATCCTCGCTTTCCCAGACAGGAACGGTGCGGATCTCGTCGACGAGTGCCGATGCCGCCAACGCCAACCGCAGCTCGACATGCGCTCCGCCCGCTGAGATCAACGTCTGCAGAGCTGTCACAGCGACGCCGATCTCGGTTTTGTCCTCCTCACTCAGGCGGAGTGGATCGCGGCGGGTCCACCACCACAACCCCACCGCCTCTATCCCTGCGGCGAGACCAATGCAGACCAGTAGTGCGACGAATGGGTTAGCCTGCGCAGTCACGCCGGCAAGAACCGGGACGAGTCCGATCAGAACTGGCGCGAGAAGAGCGAGCGGAATCTTCACCTCCTCACCGCCGGCGGTGCGACCGGTATGTACCGTCGTGCGCCACACATCGCGCCGAGGGTAGTAGTCGAGCGACGAATTGCCTTCCCATCCAGGCTCGTCGGCACTCCACGTCTGCTCACGCCTGAGCCCGACGATCTCCGCCGCGCGCTCGCTGAGCATCTGCTCCCACAACCGGTCGAGCGCGCACAAGAATTCTTCGCTCTCCGGGTCCACGTCGATGTCGGCGATCATGGACCGCACTGCGGTTGCTGCACTGTCTACGCTCACGTCACGCTCCGACCAGATCCGTTGTAGGTGAATGCTCCCGGTGATAGGTCTGCGCACGGACAAGTAACCGATCGAGCGCTTCTCCGACGACCTGCGGTTGCTCCAGACCCACCATGTGCCGGCCACCGGCGACGGCAACGAGTTCGGCGTTGGGCAGAAGCGCAGCCAGCTGCTGTGAATGCAGGATCGGAGTGACCCGATCTCTGGTTCCGCACATGATCGATACCGGGATGCGCCCCAGCGCTCCCACCGCGGCAGACGCGTCGTAGAGACGCAGGTCCCGCAAGAATGCCGCAACCGTCGCAATCGGTGTCGCGTGGACCATCTCGTACGACGTCGCTGCCGCCCGCAGGCCCGAGCTCGGAGCCATGGGACAGGTCGCGCCGATGACGGGCGTCAGCAGCCGCCGCGAGAGACTCCAGCTGCGCCCGACCAATCTCGGTGCATGCGCGCACGCACCGCCGAGCAGTGAGACTGCCGGGGTATTCAACGCGCGCCCGATGCCGGCGCCCGCGACGTTACTCAAGGCGGTCGAGATCAACCCCACGCCGACCACACGAGATGTCGAATCGGCGTGTTGTGCGAGGTACGACAACACCGCCATACCGCCCATCGAATGACCTACGAGGACAACGGGTCCGGTGGGCGCTACCACCCGAATGATTTCCTCGACGTCGCGTCCGAGCTGGCTGATCGTGTAGGTGCCGGCGTCCGCACCCCCGGAGCCACCGTGACCTCGGTGATCGAAGAACACCAACCTCGCCCGGCCACTCCACTTCCTACTCACATAGCGTTGCTGAGGCTCCCAGGCACCGGCGTGTAGGCAGAAGCCGTGGACGAAGATCACCGTCAGCGGCGCCGTTCGGGATCCGACCTCGCGGACCGCGAGTCTGGTTCCGTCCGCGACAACCAGCGTGTGCGAACGGCCCCCTTCGCCGTTCACAGCGGCCCGCCCAGAGTCCTGGTGAACGGCCTGAAGCCGGGGCTCTCGCCGCTGTCTCGCAATGTGCGGCATCCCGGATGTTCCCACGTCGTCGGAGTATTCGGCTCTCTCACCTCGAACCCCAACTCGCGCCAGAACTGCACCCGTTCCGGAAGATCCTCCGTCGATCCGTACAAGCGACCGTTGCCTGCCATATCGTCGGTGAGCTCGGCGATCAACCGCTCGATCAGCGCGGCCCGGACCACGGCCGCGTCGGGAACCTCCGGGTTGACGACGAGAGCGTCGACGATGCGGACGTGTGCAGCAAGCTGCTCACAACCCTCCGTAGACCAACCTGCCTGGCGCGCAGTCCGAATCAGCCCATGAGGCGCCGAAGCCAGTGCATACCCGAGCTGCCGGTACTCCGACGATGCGACGATGCCCACCGTTCCTGCGCCCCCAAGCCCCGCCGGAACGTCGGTACCCGGCGACCAGTGCCGGTGCAGCCTGCGCATCTTCTTCGCCTCGGTCGGATGAATACGAACAATCTCCACAGTCATCAGGCTCACTCCTCGTCGTCACAAACGGCATGTGGGAGGACCATAGGTTCGGACCTGGACAACTCAGCGCCAACCACCGTCCCGCCGATCCATGACCTGGTCAGCGAGTCCGAGTTGCACAGGGCGGACACGTGACGTTTCCTTGCGGCGGACGACGAAACGGGGGCGGCACGAGATAGGGAACTCGGGCCCGAACTCGCTCACTCATGCACTCGAACCGGAAAGGGCCGCCGCTGTGCCCGCAAAGTCCCGAACAACCTTCGGTGAGCTCGTACACACGTATGCAACGCCACACCGGTTCGCCGTCTTCACGATCGGTCTTCAACGGGCGCTCTCGGGGTTCTGCCTTGGCGCATTTCTCATTTACATGACAGGCGTACCCGTCGTGTCCGCTCAAGAGGGCAACATCGCATCTTTTGTCGTACTGTTTGTCGCATTCGTATTCGGGGCTGTGCTGCTCCTGTCCCTCATGCGGCCGATCTTCGGTGTCGCTACCAAGAACACTCGTATCGTCCTTGCCCGAGCCCGGTGCGCTGCACGCAGCATCGGCTGCGTACTCCCACAACCCCCAACCGTCGCGAACCTTGTCGCCGTCACCATCGCCACCCTGGCGATCACCGCACTGCTGCAAGGACCGATTCTCGACCTCGTAGTCGAGACGGTAGGAACACACCAATCCCCTGAACAACTTGCCGCGGACGCCGAACGATCCACCTGGTGGACCGCGGGCTGGGCATCTCACATCCCTGGTCTCACACTGATCTCCGGAGTCGTCACAGAAGAAATTCCGGTGGCGTGGACCGCTGATCGCCGCAGTCGTTCTCGTACGCCGATACTTTCGCAACGGCTGGCCGAAATGGGCAGCACTCATGATGGTCACCGGACTGTGGATCCTTCTCGGCTTCAACTTCGGCATAGGGCACGACACTTTCTCCGCCGCCAATGCAACACACATGGTGATCTCCGGACTTCTCTGGGGCGGTCTTGCCATCTGGACAAGGTCACTGATCCCCTCGATCGCCAGCCACGCCGCCTACAACGCCCTCGTTGTCTAGTGGTGATCACTTCGCCGCCGGCCTGACCGATTGACTAGGTGCCACGGCACCCAGCTAGGGGACACGGCCTGCGTTCAGGCGGTGCAGATCGCACACCAATCCTCACGGACGAAGTCTGCACTCACAACCTGATCAAACCAAGAGCCGCTTCAGTTTTCGTGATCCTCGACGGCCCTCAAACGGTCTCCCGTTCAGGGGTGCAACGCCCGGTGATCCAACTGCGCCAGCGTGCTGCTGAACGTATACGGCAACGACGCCTTTGCTTCGCTGATCTTTCCGAACGTGTCCCAGTGCGGTCGCGCAATTACATCGTTGTCAGCGATAATCCAGTGGAGACCAAGCGAACCCGTAAACTCGGACATCGCTAAGTGCGCATCCTCCAGCCCCAATATCTGCAGTTTCAACGTCGCAGAAACGCATGCGTAGTATCGGCTGTCGCGGTCACGGTAGGCATCAGAGTTCCGCTCCATGGTCGGGTTATTACTCGACACCAACTCATCAGCCCGGTTCATCGCCTCCAGTGCGGACAAGAGAGCGTCGGTCACCTGCTGTCGATGCTGGACTGCACGATCCTCACCGAGGGTGGCCTCATGCAACGCTCTGTCGGATCGGGCCTTCACAAGGATTCCCAAGAACGCGATGCTCGCCGCCCCCACTGCGATCCCCGCCGCGATGATCGTTGCCTGCCCCTGCGTCAAACCTTCTCCGAGCGCCATGATCAACACGCTGCTGTTCACCCTTCACAAAGTCTGTCGCGGGACCTATTCAGCGAATCGAGGAACAGGGATGTCACGCCCCACCAACGGCCATGCGCCTTCAGCAGTCCGGCCGAGTGGAATCTCGGTGCTGACAATATCGGCTACCGAGTAGGCGATACGCCCACATCGTCGGCACTGGCCGGGCAACTGCTGAAAACGGATCATGGCCCAATGTTCGTCGCACAGTAGATAGTCCACGGGGGCGTTGCCATGACAACAGTCTTTGACCACCGCTGCCCACCTCGCTGCGCGCACGAAACCGACAGGGTCACCGGCAAAGTACTGCGGGTGCTCGGCGCAGAACTCGCACGGAAGTTCAGTCTGCACGACATCTGACTTCGCGTCCCTCGCTCGCTCGTCCATGCTGCAATCCTCTCCTCCACTTCCCCGTCCGAGAAGCATTCGTGTTCCGAAACAATCCTGAAGTGTTCAACCCCTAGCGTCGGATGCTTCTTACTCGATCGAGATGCCAGCGTGCGCGCTCGGACAACTCACACACCGTTGCGTGTTCGAGGACATGCGGCGCTGCCAACGTATTCGAACCTGTGCCGATCAGTCTGGCCGCATACTGATCGAAGAATGTCACCAATGTTCGAGCACGCACCACCGGCATCCGAGAACCGATAGGACCGGACGCCTCGTTCGCCAAACGTTCGAAGTGTTCGACCAGCCCGCGAAGCTCGCGATCAGGGACAGGGCAGTCGAGAAGTGCACCGAATCTACCGACCTCACTCACATTCTCGACATGCGCCGGCGTCATGTCGCCGCTGTGAGCTCGTCGTACCAACTCCGTCAGAACCTTGATCCCTTCCGGAGAAGTAGGCATCCGGTGAACATTGACGGTGATTCCGGTGGCTGCTTGAAGAGCATGAAATTCATCCAGTGCGGCAAGTCTTTCGTCATCGCGCTCCGGAGTGTCTTCCGCATCGAGATCCGCCGCGAGCCGTGCTGCGCATCCGTGCGCGGTCATCACGTAGAACTGTCCCAGACTGACCGACTCGACTGTCGTGCCTGCGATGGCGTTGTGAGTGCGCAAGTCCTCCTCCAGCTCACGAATCATCGAGACGACCACGTGCAGACGTCGCACACCGGCCGATCCCGGAGCATCCGATGCCGGCAGAGCGCGGTCTGCGACCTCCTGGACATGATCAAGGAACTCATTCACCCGTTCCACCCGATTCGGTGAATGAAAACGATTCCGCCGGCGCCACCTCATGTCCAGTTCCTCTCGTCTACACGGCCGCACTTGCTCAGATTCACAACATCCACCAGCCCGCGGGCAAGGCAATAGCGAGTGCTGTGCCGACAACGAGGTACGGAGCGAACCCGAACTCCACACCCCGGACCTTTCTGCCTCCGAACACCTTGGTGACCGCCACCCCTACTACCGCCAGAATATTCGGCAGCAGCACTGCCGAAGCCACGTTCATCCAACCGACCCATCCGACAGCTGCAGTGAGAATGAAGCTCAACCTCACATCCGCCAAACCGGGGTGACCGCGAGTAATGATCGCGAACACCAGGTAACTGGCGAATATCGCGGCCCCGGCCACCACAGCACGAAGACCCGCGGCAGGGTCCTGATCGACCACCACTGCCATCGCGCCGAGCAACAGACCCGCCGCGGTGACTGCACGAATCAGCGGCAAGGGGAACCGCAAGGTGAAGTGGTCAATCCACGCGGCCCAGACAGACAAAGCCGCCACCGTGAGCCATGCCGGCAAGATCGCGTCGCCGCCGGCGATCATCACGGCCCCGAACCACAATCCTGCTGTTGCTACTGCCGGGCCGATCGAGCGACTGGTCGGCGTCACGGGAATCTGCACGAGTGCACACAAACTTGCCATCATCGGACGCACCGCCACGCTCACCGCCGCCCCAGCCAGAGCAGCGAACGACGCGACCGACCACAGGCCAGCCTGCTCGTGACGACCGAACGCCCAGCGAGCAGCGATCCACACCGCCACACTCACAGCAATGACACCCAGGATCGGCAGATACGTCGAGAGAGGGGGTTTCCGCCTTCCTGCGTCGGCGGCGGTGACAAGCCCCGGTCGTTGACCACGGCCAGGCGTTGTGGACTCGACTTCCTCAGCGGAGAGAGAAGTCGAAGCACCGTCGGCAGTATTTCCCGACTCCACATTCGATTCGGCCATCTCGGAAAGCTCCTTCAGCGCGTCCATCACCCGTGGTCACAGGCAGAACCCGACCCTAACCGCTCTACCGGACAGCGCGGGCTTCCGAACTCATCGTTTGGCCGCTGGGGCGTGCGCTGTCCATGCCATGGACTATCACTGACCGCACATCTCAGATGCCTGAAAATCCGCTCGTGCTGCTCTCGAACGACGATGTTCCCGCATCGTGACCGGACTCGCCGCCACCAAAACCACTCGAAAACTCACCAGTAGAGGCAACATCACCCTATGAACGCCCCAATCGGAAAAGCTGACCGCCGCCGCGCACGACTCCACCCGGCACGTTCCTCCCGTCCAGCATTGATCGTTCACACCTTCAGCGAATACACCCACCACATCCGCGGCGGCGCCAAACGACTGATCATCGACGCCGACCCTGACCTGTGGTTCGACCTCGGGCATGTCCCGCACGGAGTCGACGTGAAGATCATCGGTCAATCGTGTGCCGGAATCAGCGGAGGATCCATCGCTGCCGCCGGTCGATGCTTCCTACAGGCCTGCCACCGCGCCCGTGTCACCGCCTACGAATTCGCGCACGTCGAAGCATTCGATGGCGTCACCATCGAAGCGCGCGGGAAAAGCCACATTGTCGGTACCGATCACGCCAAGATTCGCGCCGAAGATCAGGCTGTCGTTTTCGCCCACTCCCAGTGCCACGTCCAAGCGGCCGGCCATACTCTCGTCGCAGCGACAGACACTTCCTCTGTCTCCGTGAACGGCGACGCACACGTCCGCGCCAGCGCCGGAGTGCACATCATCGGAGTTCCTCAGCCGAGGAACCTGAGCATCGAGTCGCGCCCGATCAGTCGACTGGCCAACCAGCTCAACATGTAAGGCCCCGCAAGCGGCAGTTAATCGCAGAGCCTCAGCCAGCCGACGACCGATACACCGTGAGATCAATCGACTCCTGATCGCGGAAACTCGACTCCAACAATTCCACCGCCGGCACAATCACTTCACTCTCGATCTTCCACACCACCGACGTCGTCCACCCCACCAACCCGCCAGGCCCGGGCGTCTCTTCACCGAACAAACCTTCCAAGGCGTCCCGCCGGTAACCGAAGGTATCCACCAGGTCATCAGCGGTGTACCAGTACTGCCGCAACGGATCCGGGTCATCGGCGTGCAGAGCGCTGCCTTCGCTGATTCGAAATGGTTCGGTACTCATCTACATGCCCTCTCTGTGGTGCGGTCCGCCCTGCGCCGTCTTCACGTCGACAATCCGCACGTGTGCATAATCCGGGTTCTCCACAACGTATTTCGAACGCTCGATGCGCCAACGAGCGACAAGCATCTCCAGCTCCTGAACCTCCCGTGGGTCCTCGAGATACTCACACGCGAAGTCGAGCCACGGCACATAATGCCGCAGGCTTTGACCGATCCGTCCGGACTGGCCACCGATCACGCTCTCGAGCACGATCAGTTGTCGCTCGTCCTTCATTCGTCGGCGCAACGCTTTCTGAGTCACTTCGACCAGCGCAGGTTCCGCCGCAGACACCGACTCGCCTACCCCGTCGACGCGGGAGCCCATCTCGTGGCGGTGGTCGACGGCATCGACGAACTCGCGACAGACCGACGCTTGAACCCCTTCCGGGAGCATCGACATAAGCGCAAAGCCTCGTTCCTCAAGGAGCTCGAAGCCGTGTCGATTACCTCGGGCATACCAACAACTCATGACTAGTGACCGCTCCCAAGCCAACGCCAAGCGCCTCTCGAGAAAAGGAAGCGTTCGGGCGGCCGCCACGAATTGAGAATCACACTTTCCAGCGATCTCACGCGCCGACTCCCAGTCCACACTGCCTGTAGGAGAGCTGATCTCACGTACAGCGCGCATTCGACCACGAAGATCCGCAGCAGCAGCGGCGATGTCGACTCTCACCGCGTACTTGTTGGATCGAGAGCGCAAGAACCAGAGGGTCATGCGGCTGAGCCTAATCTCCGCACCTCCGAGCAGGAGTGCAGTAGCATCGTCAGCGGCGCATTGCTGGCGTAGTGTGCTCCGGCTCACCGCATCGATGTCATCGTCGATGCGGTGAGCCACCTTCACAGAATGGCTCAGACGCGAACAGCTCCATCGCCATCCACTCGTTGATCCTGTTGGCGACTCCGCATTCGTTCCGCGTGCCGTTTCTGCCACCGCGCGTGTTTGACCTTGAAGCGCTCGTCGAATTCCTCCCACCGCGGCGAAGCCTCCACCTTCCTCGCAGAGAGAACATCAACGGGTTCCGGTCCGGATGCAAGCGCAGGAACCACATCGCCGACTTTGAGGCGATCGAAGAGCTCCGAGAACAACCACGCCGGGCAGCCCTCCCCCCGAAGCGCGTCGACTGCGTCTGGTTCGTCGTCGATCCAGGCCACTATCGGGCTCGTCTCTGCGTAGTGGTTTTCCCACCGCCACCAATGCCGACGTTTGACATCAAACGCCCGACGCACAGTTCCGTCCACCCACAAGCTCCGTGATTCGATATGACCGGGCGGCAACGACTTCGCCCGGATCCACCGATCAGATGTCCGATTGAATTGGTCCAAGCGGGTTGTGCTGTAAGCAATGGTGAAGCCTGCACTGTCGAGCGCCCGAACCAACTTTCCACCCGCGCGGTTCAGGGAAGCTTCACCGAAATGGGTATGAAACCGCTTCCAATCTCGATCGGCGTATGACGGCGCGGCGATCAACCCCTCGAAATTGTGCATATCCGCAACGACGCCATCGATGTCGACAACGACAGTCGGCCCCGGGCGCGGAGCATCCAACCACGGTTTCGGGCGATCAAGAAAGCGTCGATTCTCCGTCATATCCCCAACGATATGGGCAGACACAGACATTGAGCACGGTCCCGCGCCCCACCCGGACGAATCCTCTGATGCATCTAGTTGCCAAAGGCCCTGTTCACGCACTCGAACAGGGCCTTCTTTGATGCTTCTGGCCTTAAGGCTCACCGGTCAACACAACTGACCGCGATTGCCGATCGCCCACGTCTACCCCGACCTCAGTGCCCAAACGAGAACCACGCGACCTCTCGATCTCTGCGATGTAGACAACAGCAAAGCCGACCACTACGACCGCGACGGCCACGACCACGACCACGACCACGACCAACCATCGCCGTCCCATCCAACCCGCCGCCACGCCAAGATTGAAAATACTGTGAGGCACAACTAATCCCAAGAGCGACCGATAACGGTAGTACGCGAAAACAGCAAACCCTCCCCACAACATCGCCCCGACTGCGAACCCCCACCCCTGATAGATGTACGCAACTGCAAGCAACGTCGAGACTGGACGGCCGCTCGGGAGATGAATCAATCAGGGCGGGCTGTAGTCAACTACCCAAGCGCCCTCGACCCTGCGGAGAGGCACCAGCCAGCGGTGGCGATGATCTCGCACGACCACCTCAGATCCCATGAACCCCAACACCAGCGAGGTGGAGAATACGGCCGACAGCGGAACCAACTCAGCCAACAAAATGCCCTCACCGTCCCTCGCGAAATCCAAGGCAACCTCAAAGTTGGCCGTAAACGACGACAGAGGCTGCGCGCTGTAATCGTGAGGTGCCCGGCGAGCCGCCAGTTCAGGCCAAACGTCGCGTCGAGGGCTTACCCCGAACTTCCCCAGTCCCCGCCACAACAAGATATAGCGACCCCGAACACCGATCTCGGCGAATTCGCTGCGTACCACCATCGGGATCGCAACTGCCAAAGCTGCGGCCAACCGCGCCTTCCCACGATCGACCCTCGACAGGCTATCCAAGGCCAGATACCTGCTTGTGCTGTCAACGGCGTGGTGCATCAACATCGGCCACGGACGGTTGGGCCACGCATCCCATTCCCGAGCCAGTTGGTTGATCGCAGTACCAACCGGATCCCCGAATTCGAATCTGAGTGCCTCCTCGAAGGGGGTGGGGTCGGGAGATTCTGCGCATGGGGTCAACGTCGCCAACAAGTCCGAAATCAACTCCGGATCGACGGAATTCACGCAAGCGCGCAACGCCGAGACGCGGACAGCAACATCAGTCGCGTGCCAGTAGTCCTCGACTCTGGCTGCATTACGGGATGCCTCACGAGCATGAACCGACCACGCACCCAGGTACGAGAGCTTTTGTCTCGCCGTCAGAACTGACGATTGCGTTATGGCCCTTCGGATTTCATTCAATGACAACGATGTTTCCTCGCTCGGATCCCCGGTCAGCACGTGTAGTTACATCCCCTCGACAATGATGTTCGGACAAGCGGCGACTGCTTGGCCTGGCGAGCTGGCCGGTACCAGGTGAGGAAGTTCAGGTTCGTCATCAAGGGACACCGGGCCGTCCCACGGAGCTACCAGTGACGAGTCGTATTCCCAACCGTCACAGGACAGGTCGTCTACCCAGATCGCCGTCAGGGGACTATCGAAATACTTCTCCGCGAACGCCATGATGGCCGGGAGTCTGTTCTGATCAAACGAACCTCCCCTACCGACCTTGATGTCGCATCCGAATGCGCTCGGCCTTACCCTGGCGACGTATTCGCCAGCTGCCGAGCGTAAGACCACGTGATGATAGGTGCCCACCGGTGATTCCCTTCTCGTTCTGCCGGCGCACGTTTCGCGCAGTACAAAAGCTTGCACTGAGCACGAACTTCAAGCTCTCGCTCTACGATGTGCGGTCTGATCCGATCGTCAGCGTCCACACCTCTTCGCCGCGACTGTCAACAGACATCTGCCATCCCTCCCCCAAAGGCTTCCTCGAATCCGATGGCAGCATCTCATCAGAATCCAACCCGCTGTTCCACTCGTACGGAAGTTCCCAACGCGCCCGGCGTTCGCTGTAGACAATCGCGTATCGCGGAGCATTCCTCGAATACCAGGGGCCCTCGATATGAACTCGATGCTCGTGAGGAAGCTGGATCACCTCTCCCCAAAAGAGCGTGTCATCATCGATCTGGCACGGCTCCTCCACCAGATCCCAGTTCAGGGTGGCAACTCGGTTCACCAACTCCCGATCGAGAACTGCCACGACAGCATCCCACCGCGCGCCCTCGTCCAGCGCATTGAGTTCGTCAACGATGTCCTGCACATCACGCTCAGACGGAAAATCCGGGACCATCGAAGACGAAACATCCTCGTACGCCAACCTCAACCGGCGGAGCTCGCCCCACCGCGGCCGCCGCGGCTGCACTCCCCGCGCCGCATCACCCAGCCGCCGCAGACCGCCGAACACCACAGGATCACCGCCGCAACGGCGGTACCGAAATCGTGCTCGCGCATGCACCAGTGCAGCTTCGATCCTCGCCCAGGGCACCACAACCACAACGCACAAGCCGACAACAATGACCGCGGAAACTAGCTGCATGACCGAATTTCCGTTGATAGCCCCCCATCCGATCCCAGAACCCGCGAATCCGAGACCGAGCCATGTCGCAATCTCCGATACTCGCTCTGCACTTGGTTTGCGCCACTCCGCAACGGCAATGAAGAGCAGCAACCAAAACAGAATTGAAAAATAGGCTCCAAAAACAACAATCACCCATCCGACATACGCGGGCGCTATCTGCATCTGAACCACCACCCACACCGCGACCGCCACAGCAGCCAACCTCACAGCAATCATTCGAACCCTCCTGACCATGACGACACGGACCCAACGCCCGTGTCGCGGGAACCATACGACTGAACCTGGACAGGCCGGGATCGACAACGCCCGACCCGCACCCCGACTCGCGGAAGAGAGCAGGTAATCGCACATCGCCACCAGACGCGACCGGCACCGATATGGTTTCATCAGCAAATGAAACGATCGCTGACAACGGTCACTCGGGGGGGACTCGCAGTAGCCTGCGCAACCATTGTGGTTGCGTGCGGCACCGCTTCGAACTCCGACGAAACCGTCTCCACGACGCCGGACAACACAAGCGCCGCAACAACTACGACACCGCCCGCCGTCACAGCCGCCGATCCCGCGCAGTACCAATTCGCACCGGACAGGTACCGTTTCGCCGTCGAGGGTACCCCTCGACGCGAATGCGTACTGTTCCCGGGCATCGCGGACTCCGGCCGGACCGTCACCTGCTCAGTGTCATTCCCTGCGGGTACTCCCGAGGTCGACGTGCCACCGTTTGGTAGCGGCCCTCCCAACGCCGTGGCGCTCACGAAGCAGGGCTACTACCCCACAATCACCGAATCCGGACCACCCGGCGCAGCCGTCCTGCCCGTCAATTCCCAACTGACAGTCGACGATACGACGTGCACCGCAATCAGCGGCGGTTTCGAATGCTCCGCCGACTCCAACCAGGTCCGCTACGTCGACGGCAACCTCACATTGACCGGCACACAAACCACGACAACAGCAGTACCGACCACGATCCCCACAACCACCCCGCCAACCGCATATGGGGCCCCCATGGACGTCTACACAGACAGCACCACCCCAGCCGCCCCAGGAACAACCTGCGGAGCATCCACCGGCCGACGAGTCCTCACCGTCGTCAGCGGAACCATTTCCTGCGCGGACGCACTCACCGTCATGGACACCTACCGGGGCCTCCCCCTCGACTCAGCCCACGGCAATGCGAACATCCGCGAATTCGACGGCTGGAACTGCGCAAGCCCCACCTACGTAATGTCCCGAGAACTCGGCTACGGATCACGATGCTCAAAGGGCGACATCGATCTGAGGACGCCCGTCAGCTGACACCGATGCACACACGAATACACGCGCACCCCCACTTCACCCAACCACCCGAAAGCAGCAACACATGAACACCGTAACCAAAATTTCCATCATTGCTTGCACTGCAGCAAGTCTCGCCCTCACAGGCTGCAGCAGCGACGACACCGAACAATCCGCTCCCACCACCACAACAACAACAGCCAACACAACAACAAACTCTCAACCAACCAGCACCACAACATCTTCGAGCACCACCACCGCACTCACCACCGGCAACCGTGCAAACTCACCAACAGACAACAAACCCCCACAAATCGGCGATACACAACACGCCACAGGCCAAGGATTCACCGCAGACCTGGCGATCCTCACACCCTCGTTCACCACAACGAAGTCCGGCAACAAAGCCTTGACGTTTCCAGTCGTCATCGATGTCACAACCGGCAAACTGAACGCCCAACCAAGCTATTGGAAAGTCACCACCCAAAGTGGGCAGACAATCAAAGGCAACTACTCAACCGGCATTCCCACCGCAATTGGCGACGCCGACCTCGACGGCCACATCGAAGGCCTCATCCCCTTCGCCGATTCAAATCTCTTGACGAACCCTGATGTCGCCATCTCCAAGATCACGCTCTACACAAGCTTCGGATACAACACCGAAATCGCGAGCTGGACCTTCCCCACAGCAATCGCGGTCACAGATATTCCCACGAAGTAGAACACTCGCGCACTACTCGTCACACAACACGACATGCCTTGTGCACGAAGGACATTAGTCCAACCACACAAACCGACCCGACAACCCCACATTCAGGGCCGTCGGGTCGGTCCTTTCACATCACTAAAACGCGTCGCAATCGACCCGATCGCCCACGATCCCCCTACGAATCGAGCGACTCCGGATAAACACCCGCGCGGACAACGTCGTAGCGTCCAAGGCCGGCAGGCGAGAGAATCTTCACCTCCACCGCGTCGACGTCCCCGCCCCTCGCTCTGTCCAAGATCCCGAGAGCGTGTCGAGCGCACAGCGACACGGCGCCCGAGCTGTATCCGTCGTCGATTGCATACGGGGGCGTGAAACGACCGCCAAGAGCGTCCTCCCCCGCACACCAGGCCCTACGTCCCTCCCACCATCGCGAGAGGGCCTGACGGTGAGCAGTCTCCCGCTCGACTTCCACACCCAGCACACGGATCTCGCTGTACCCAGCGGCAGCGAGTTCATCGTAAATAACCTCGACCTGGCCTGGCCACGACAACGTACCTTCGATGATCACGTTTTCGCGACGCCCGAGACAATCCCTGCGAATGATGTCGATCAGATCCGCCGACTCACGATGCACGAGCGCCGCCAACTCCATCGGTGCGATCGGATAACCGTCGTCGAGACGTCGCGACAAGAGATCGTCGTAGATTCCATCAGCCAAAGCCCGCTCGATCAATGGCACTTTCACGATGTCGGCGTCAAGCAGCCGGTACTCACTCAAACCGTCGACGTATCTGCCGAGCATGGTCGATTTGCCAGCCCCCGGCACCCCCGCCGAAATGATCGCAGAACCTTCCTCCTTCGGACCCTCATGTCTATCGAGATAGTCGGAAAACAATTGCCGATGAAACTTCGACCGGGCCGGATCGTTGATCCGATAACGTGATTTCGTGCTGTCGGCCGAATCAGTCCGCAGGACACCGCCTTCCGCACACAACGCGGCTAACTGCATGCCGACAGCAGTACGCAACTCGTCGACGCCACTCACGGCGAACTGAGGCGATCGAGGATCTCGTTCTGACGGTCAGCCAACGCCTGAAACTGATCGTCAGTGAGGAAACCCCGGTAGTACGCCAACTCGACCTCGTTCCAGTCACCAGTGATATAGGCGTCGGTCTCGTTGCCGTTGACGGTGGGGAGATACCCGAAGGTATACCGCCAACCCATCAACCGTTCCATCATTTCCGCCGGGTCGATTTCGCCCGCCGCACACCGATCTATCACCTCAGCCGGCGTCTCACGAACCAAATCAGGATCATGCTCCGCACGCTGAAGCAACCGCGTAACCGTCGCTTGCGAGACGGTCCCCAGACGATCACTGATCACCCGATGGGTATAGCCCCGCCTACTCGCATCGACAATAAGCCGAAGTCGATCACGGTCCGCGACACGATCACGTGCCCCGCGTCGAGCGAGCAAGTCGGTGAACTGATCATCGACAGTCACTGGCCCCACCTCCTTGATTCACTATGCATCAAGATTACGGCAGGAACACACAAGCAACAACCCCGCACGAGAATGCCGAGATTTCAACTGGACATGCCCTGCATCCGGTGCCGCGAAGCTCAGGGGCGTATCGACTTCGGCCACGCCGTCGCATCCTTTGCCGTAACAGCGGGGTGCGCGATGATGACGGCAATGAAACTGGGGATCGACATGCCCAACCCGTGTGAGAGCGTCGCCGCGACCTTGTCTCCTTCGAGCCACGCGCTCGGATCATCTGCGAGGTAGAAGCGGAAATCTGTGTCGTACGGAGGATTCAAAGACTCGGTGACCACACCGGGGCCAGTCGCCCCGTTCCACATCCACGCCACTGATCCCAAGGAACCGGGACCACGACCTCTAAAAGAACTGACGATATTCGCGGCATAACCCTTCACCGCGTCCTCGAACCGGCTGAAGGTAACCGCCCCACTCTCACTGTTACGCTCGGATGCCGAGATCGCGACGTACCCGTTCGCGGTCTTTCTCACACCGCGATACCCGTCGAAGAACCGCCCACCGCTACTACGCGGAAGTTCCGTCACAACGTATCCTTCACCCGAAAATGCCGGGTCATTCCATTCCAACCCGAACGCGGCAGGAATGACAGCACGCAGATAGTCGACGGTCGCAGTGAACTCGGCGACCTCGTCATCGGTCAGCGATCCGGTTCCGAGGAAGTTGTTCTCTTCCGCCTCGCGAAGAGGGCTCCTGGTCATAATCTGCTCCTGGGTGGGGTGGCCTGACGGTACTGCCCGCTCCCGACACGCCGCTGAGCGGCGACGCTGGTCACGGGGTATGTGGTGGGTAGATCTGTTTAATGATGTCCGCATCGAGCATTTCCTGGATAGATCACGAAACGGTGACAACCCGAACAAACAGCGACCAAACAGCGACCAAACAGCAACCAGCGCCCGAAACAGGACCACAAGCTCCTGAACTGCGCCCGCGAAGCAGAACGACGAGACCCGGAGTGCCGCTTCGACGCGACACACACAGAACGGCGAATCCGCAGAAACCACTCGGCGGCCATCGGAGATACGAAGCTTGGCGGCCAGATCCCGCCAGCAACTCCAGCGACGGCGCGGAGAGACCGTTCCCCGCCGCAACAGGGCCTTGCGCACCGGGTCGCCGAGCCGCGCGACAATACCTGCGTCCTCGACCTGAACATCACCACTCGCGCAGGGGCGGTGAAGAAGTAGCCACGACAGACACGCCGAAGATATCAGCGAGCACGGCAATGTAGACCTCACCGTCGGTGATATCGCCCTCGGCATGGGACTGGCGATCCTGCTCAACATGGGCACCATCACCGTCCCCGGCGGATTCCCCGTCATCGCAACATTTCTCGCGACCTCCCTCGATCTTCCGCTCGAAGCCGTGGGCATACTGATCGCCGTGGACTGGTTCGCCGGTATCTTCCGGACATTCCTCAACGTCAACGGCGACACCTTCGTCGCGATGCTGGTGGCCAACGCCGACGACGAGATCGACCGCGATGTCTACAACGGCAGGAAGACCGTGGTCTCCGAGGAGATCGACGTCAGCGAGTTCGCCGCCGCAATAGCCAAGGCCGACGCCACCGACTGAACTCGGGTGTCCCTGTGGTTTCTGTCAAACACACTGCGCGAGAGTGCTACGCCGAAGACTGGACTTTTCACGATCCTGGGGACTATCTCGTTAACGGTGTTTCGGCCGTTTTCATCAGTAGGTTTCTGATCCGGGCCAACGATCCGCGAACGTGATCGCGAAGGCATTGAGAG
>NZ_JBEUOQ010000029.1:0-39184 GCF_040489275.1 Rhodococcus baikonurensis
GGGCGCCAGCGCCGCCCGCCTGGGTCCGCTCCGCCACGTGCTGCGTCCAACCCCACCGAAAACTCGACACCTCAGAACCCGGCACCTGATCAGTACATCTGTCGTGAGCAAACTCTACGTCAGTTCGCAGCCTGTCGGGTGCCAACGTAGTTGACACTACGCCACCCTAGATGGGACCCGGTGACACCAGCCTAGGACTTCGAACTCGCCAACCTGAAAGAATCCACGCCGAACTCTCACATCGGCTGTCACTGAGGACAGTCGCCGCCACGAAACCATGGAATCTCGCTTCAGATGGCAGCGAACTACGCAAGCCGGTAGCCGCAATATGCGGGTCAGTGGCTCTCAAGTAGCTGTCACCACTCCCAACTGAGGTGTCATCGGACACGGTCGCTGTTCAACAATCACTATGCTGCGATCTACGTTGACAGGGGCGGCGCCGTCGGAGCGATCGGCGGCCTGGTAGCAGTGATTCCCGGCGGTGTGCCCAAATAGCAGTGATTCGCACAGTCGGTCTCTTCCAGTGTCTACGACACAGCCCGGGTGACGGTGGCGACGATTCCTCCCTGCGCCACTGTCGTGGACAGTGTGTGGTGAGATTGGTTGTCTGCGTCGGGAGCGGTCACGACTGCTTCGGCGATCGGCGCCAACAGCGTAGTCCGGACGGTACGTCTCATATGTCTGGCCCCGTAGGTGGAATCAAATCCCTTGTTGATCAGAAGACTTCGTACATCGTCATCTGGCATCCAATCAATGTGTATGGCAGACAGCTGATTACGTAGGCGCACGAGCTCGAGATCCACAATCTTCGCCGCTGAGGTCTGGGTCAACGGCGCGAAGTGCACAACCTCGTCGAAGCGGTTGTACAGCTCCGGATCGAAGAATTGCTCGACGACGTCGGCAACGATCTGCTGCGAGTCGCGACGTGCGCCGGGTCGGAATGGTGCCGCGAGCCGCTGCAGTGACGACGAGCCTCGGCGCCGGCGTTCGTGGGCAGCTACTTCGGCAGATCCGAGGTTGGAAGTGAATAGCACAATCGCGTTACGGAAGTCGATGGTCTCGTTGCCTGCCGACAGCCTTAGGACCCCGCTGTCGAGTATCTGCAGTAAGGACCGCAGGACTGTCGCGTGCGCTTTCTCGACCTCGTCGAAGAGTACGAGCCCCGGCCGGGAATGGTTACCTGCGATCAGGGCGGGGTCAAAGAGAGTCAGGCCTTCCTTTGCGCCGGCGTAGCCGGGCGGCGCACCGGCGAGTGATGCCGAGTAGTGTTCTTGTGCAAGGGTATTCATGTCTATTCGGCAGAGGTTGTCGGGATCGCCGGTGACCTGACACGCGAGTTGTTTTGCGAGCTCGGTCTTTCCCACGCCGGTCGGCCCGACCAGCAGTAGCGAGGCGATCGGACGGTTTGGGTCGCGCAGCCCCGCCGCGGAAATCGTCAACGCCCGCACCGCAGCGTCGATGGCAGCCTCCTGCCCGACGATATGTGACTGCAATGCGGCAGTCAGCTCCTGTGGTGATCGGAGCCGACCCAGCCTGAAGCGGCTGGTTCCTACCGGGCTGGAGATTGAGTCCGGGGGTGGTTCGGGTTGCATCGAGCGATCCTCCTTGAAACATAGGTGTAACAGGTACGGCTGTACCCTGTCGTTTGCAATACTTTACGATCAAAGTACCTCGTGCAGAGGCTGGCGAGAGTTTACGAACTAAATGGAGGTCCAACATGCGACACGGAGACATCTCATCGAGCCCGGACACGGTTGGCGTTGCCGTCGTGAATTACAAGATGCCGCGGCTGCACACCAAGGAGGAGGTACTCGACAACGCACGCAAGATAGCGGACATGGTTGTTGGGATGAAGGCCGGCCTCCCGGGTATGGATCTGGTGGTGTTCCCCGAGTACTCCACCATGGGCATCATGTACGACAACGACGAGATGTATGCGACGGCCGCCACGGTGCCAGGCGATGAAACCGACATCTTCGCCAAGGCATGTCGGGATGCAAAGACCTGGGGAGTCTTCTCCCTGACCGGTGAACGGCATGAGGATCACCCGAACAAGCCGCCCTACAACACCTTGGTGCTGATCAACGACGAGGGCGAGATCGTGCAGAAGTATCGCAAGATCATGCCGTGGACCCCGATCGAGGGCTGGTACCCGGGTGGGCAAACCTATGTCACCGACGGCCCGAAGGGCATGAAAATCTCGCTCATCGTCTGCGACGACGGCAATTACCCGGAGATCTGGCGGGACTGCGCGATGAAGGGTGCTGAGCTCATCGTCCGCCCGCAGGGCTACATGTATCCGGCCAAGGAGCAGCAGGTTCTGATGTCAAAGACGATGGCGTGGGCCAACAACTGCTATGTCGCAGTGGCCAATGCGACCGGTTTCGACGGCGTCTACTCGTACTTCGGCCACAGCGCCATCGTCGGATTTGACGGGCGCACGCTGGGGGAGTGCGGGGAGGAAGACTATGGGATTCAGTACGCGCAGCTGTCGCTTTCGACGATCCGGGATGCGCGTGCCAATGACCAGTCGCAGAACCACCTGTTCAAGCTGCTCCACCGCGGCTACACCGGCGTCTACAACGCAGGCGACGGTGACAAGGGAATCGCCGAATGCCCCTTCGACTTCTACCGTGACTGGGTGACCGACGCCGAGGCCACCCGGGAAAAGGTCGAGGCGATCACCCGCCAGACCATTGGTGTTGCGTCCGCACCGGTCTACGATCTGCCCACCGAGAAGACCGCAGAAGCATAGCGACGGAGTCGGTCTCGCCGGGGAATCATGTCATGTCCCGGCGGGATCGAATCTGTTTTCCGCGTGTGTGACCTCACACGAGCGATTTACACCCCGGTAATAGCGCGCTGAAATCATGGGACGTAACCGGCGACCCACCCTGCGCAGGGAGAGTGTTCGATGTCTGACCCACGCATGAATCTCGGCCTGCTCATACCTGAGAGTGGTCCGGCGGGGATCTTCGGGCCGTCGTGCCTGAGCAGCGCCGAACTGGCCATCGCCGAACTCAATCAGCATGGCGGACTTCTTGGTTGCGAGGTCACCGCCACCGTCATCGATGGCGGCGCCGACATTGGGGACGTGGCCGGCGACGTCTCCGCACGGGTGTCCAACGGTGAGGTCGAAGCCCTGGTCGGCTGGCATACTTCGGCGCTGCGTCGCGAGATCGTGCGATCCGTAGGTGGTCTGGTGCCCTACATCTACACGGCGGTGTACGAGGGCGGTGAATCGTCACCCGGTGTGTTCACTACCGGGGAGGTACCCGAACGTCAGATCGTGCCTGCGCTGCAATGGATGGCTCGAGAGGACGGCATCACATCCTGGTTTGTCGTCGGCAGTGACTATGTGTGGCCACGACGCACCGCTGGTCGTATGCGGAAGTGGGCGACGACAGGTGCCTTCGGTTCAGGTGTCAGGCTCGTCGGGGAGTACTTCACGCCGCTGGGTGAGACCGATTTCAGTGATGTGCTCGATGAGATCGAGTGCTCCGGCGCCGGCGGGGTGTTCGTGTTGTTGCTGGGCCAGGATGCGGTGTCGTTCAACAGGCAGTTCGCTGCTCGTGGGTTAGATCGCGATCTCCCTCGACTCGGGCCGCTGATCGATGAGAATATGCTGCTGGCCGGCGGTGCGGGCGCTGCGCGTGAACTCTATTCCGTGTCAGGCTTCTTCGAATCCTTGGGGACCGGCCACAGTCTGGAGTTCGGTGGGCGGTATGCGGAGCGCTTCGGTGCGAGTGCGCCGCCGCTGGCCTCGCCGGGCGAGTCCTGCTACGAGGGTGTGCGGCTCCTGGCTGAACTGGTTGAGCGGTCAGCGTCGGTGAATGTGTCTGACTTGAGTGCTCAGGCACAAGCCGACATTCACTATGACAGTCCACGTGGGCATGTCCGCTTCCGTCGGCACCATCTCGCTCAAGACGTGTATATAGCGAAGGCCAGGGGGCTCGAATTCGATGTCCTCGAACAGATTGCCGCAGTCGGCTAAACCAGCGGCGGGCGCCGGTCGGTTTACTGACTCGTGAAGTCTTCTGCTTGTTTGCCGTAGTGGTTGAGCATGCGTTCCAGCGCTTGGCGGTCGCGTGCGGCGAACATGCCCAATACCTCGGCTTCGGTGGCAGCGATAGTGCCGAGAAGTTCCTGGTGGACGCTCGTACCCCGACTGGAGGCGTGCACCAGCACTTTGCGTCGATCACCCGGGTCGGCGAGCCGGAAGACGTAGGCGTTCACAGCCAGCTTGTCCACGTACTTGGTGAGGGTGGGTGCGGCGACACTCAACGCTCGTGCCAAGTGATTCATCGCCACGCCGTCCTGGCGCACGATGACGTCGAGTGCGTACCAGTGATCGGCGGACATATTGTGCTGCGCGGTAATCCCGTCGATGCGGCGTGAGAGCATCCGACTCAATGAATCCAATCGCCCTGCCAGTGGCCTGGGTGAGACCTGTAGGGCGTCTGCCTCGGCCGCGCCGGCGGCGCCCGTCGGCTTGGCCTGGACAGTGGCCATCCGATCATCCTTCTCTTGGTACGGGGGACGCGCAGTACGAGTAACTGAGGCCCCGTTCCAGTCCCCCGATGTCCACATACTAGCGTGCACAGGATTGCCCCTCAACCACATCGTTGTCATTTCGCATATTTCGGTTACGAAAAGTTAACATTGATATATTTCACACTGACAGTATCTCCACTACTGTCAGTTGCGGGGAAGCCAGGGGCTTCTCATTCAGGCAGTAACTCCGCGAGTCCGGCCGAAAGACCCGCCCCTCCCTGCTGTGCGGCACCCGCAGGCTCGCGACCACCGTTGAAGGAGATGAAGTGTCAGGAGCACACGACCACAATCACGATCATGGGCACAGCCACGCCCATGAAGGCGCGGCGTGCGACAGCGAGTCCGCTGGGTACGGCACCGACAAGGTACGGCTTGAGGCGTTGGTCACCGATGGCGTTCACCGCATCGGAGATCACGAGGGACCGTTCTCTATTCACGTCCTGGGCATCGGCAAGACCGGTTCCAACGTCGTCGAATCGATGCTGCGCGAGTACGCACCCGGGGGTGCTGCAGCCGGTTCGGAAACACCGTTCCGTGGGCTGGCCATCGACATCGGTGATGCCGAATTGACCGGTGTCACCACCGCGTCGGCAGCACTGTCCGGCGATCTCGCCAGCGCGGAGGTCGTCGACCTCCCCGCGCTGGAGAATGAGGCGCTGTTCAGCGAACTGCGACGCTACCGCGAATTTCTCAAGAAGGAGTACCCCCGCTACTACTGGAATCCCAACTACGAGCCGTGGCTTCCCAACGATCTCGTGGTGCCGGAGGCTGGTGACCACTTCCCGCGTGCGGTGTCCAAGGGCCTCTACGGCGTCGACTACTACACCGGTGGTGCGGTTGCCCAAGCGCTTGACCGTTTCGCCGACGGGATCATGTCCAGCGACAAGACCCCACTGGTGATCATCGCCTTCTCACTGGTCGGTGGAACCGGTAGTGGCATCGTCGTCGAGTTGGCCCGCCATCTATCCAACATCCGGTTGGGCCGTCGCGCGCTGGTTGCCGGCATGTGCGTGCTGCCCGCCGACGCCGACCCCGACGAACTCAAGGACGGCCGCGCGTTCATCGCCATCAATGAGCTCGACTGCATGGTGGACGCCGACAAGAACAAGGGCGTCATGACCGTCTGGGGTGACCTCTACAAGAACCCCTTCACTGCAGGATTCTTCGGTGTGCCACAGAACGCGGTGTACGACGCGGTCGGCGACCTTGACGCCGCGCACAAGGCCATCGACACCGGTATCGCGCAGTTTGTTCTGCGTGACGGAGGTGATCACCTGTACGAGTCGATCAAGGCACTCAACTGGATGAATGTCCCGGCCGACGCGTGGCATCCGGCCACCCGTGGTGATCAGACCGACAGCTGGATCAACTTGCTCGCAGTGGGTATTGGTCCGGCCGGCACTCCGCTGGTCGGCGAGGTAACCGACTCGGCAACAGTCGAATTCGTCGAGGTTCGCGCTTTCGGTGCGGACTCGGCCAGCGCAGTCGCAGCGTCGTTGTCTGAATCCCTCGATCCCGTCGTCGGACCCAACACGCTGGCCTTCGCAGGTTCGGGCGACACCACGGTCGCGGCCTTCATCCCGCGGCTGAGCAAGCTCGACATGAGCTGGTTCGTGCCCGCGCGGGAGGCCTACGACGCGCTGGATTGGGAGTCCAAGCTCATGCGTCACGCATGGCTGCTCGATCTCGGTGTGCTGCTCTGCGAGCCCTCAACCCGATTCGAGGGAGTCGGTGGCGAATGCCTGTTGGGCTGCGCGTGCTGGGTTGTTGTCCCGCACTTGGCAATCCGTGGTGAGGTTGAACAACTCGAGCTGTCCAAGTGAGCACCGGAACCGACATCGAGCACGCGGGGGCCGAGATGACTACGGAGCCAGCAGGTCTGGACTGGGATCAGGCCGTCGAGAAGTATCGGGACGGCGCGGCGGTCGACACCCTTCCGGGTGGGGCAACCGTGACCGTCAGCGGAGCCGACGACGAGCGGATCTACGTCAAACACCGGCTCTGGACCGCAGAACTACACCGCTACAACTTGGAAAAAGGTGTTGACCTGGTTAACCAGGGGGCAATCCCGCGCGAGGCCAACAAATTCATCGACAAGTACCGAACGTTGGTTGCGGACGAGCGCCCCACGGTCGCCGCAACCATCCTCAAGGACCTTGGATACCTGAGCTAGCTAGAAGGGCTGAACTATCACCATGGCACTATCCATGTACCACAGTGCAAGCGGAAAACAGGCGCCGCACTGTATCAATGTTGTCGGCCTCGGTAAGGCCGGCGCCCAGCTCATCGATGCGCTCTTGCGGACCGGTGAGATCGAGGACATGCTCGACGATCCGCGCGCTCGTTTCACTGCGTTGGCGATCGATATCGGCGAGGGCGACATGCGTCAGATGCGCCAGTACGCGGACTCGTTCTACGCACGCCTTGATGATCGTGGGATTCCCCGGGACCGCGCGCAGATTCGCACTGTGGCCCTGGACATCCCTGACGCCGCGGATCTCGAGCAGAGCATGGCTCGCTTTCCCGAGTTCCTCGGCAGGGAGTTCCCGCGGTTCAGCTGGAAGGGCCAGGGCGAGAGCGGATTCGCGTCGTGGCTGGATGCCACCACGACTCCGACCACCGAGAAGAACTACGTCGGCCAACTGGAGGTCCCGTCCTCCGACGAGCATGTGTCCCGCTCCTTGGCGAAGGCGATCTATGGCCGTGCGTATTACGACGGCGAGCGCCCACTCCACAGCGAACTGGAAGCATTTGCCGACAGCATCGACCAGACCGGCCTGCCATGCCTGGTTCTTGTTGCCTTCGGTGTTGGTGGCGGCACGGGCAGCGGAATGGTTGTTGACCTCGCCCGCCACCTGAGCACCGGTGCGCTCGGCCGTCGGGTGCCGGTCATCGGGGTCGGCTTCATGCCGTGTTCGGGAGATCCTGAGTACCAGCGTGGCGCTTCGGTTTACGCCACGCTCAACGAGATCGACTGCATGCTCGATGAGACGAAGAACGAGAAGATCACCTCGGTGTGGGGTGACATGTACAAGAATCCGTTTACCGGAGGATTCCTGGCGGTCACCCAGGAGCAGTCGTGGGAGCGTCTGTACCGGTACACCACAATCAAGAAGGGTGTGCTCCCCGAGATCCGGCATCAGCAGGCGTTGCACGTCACGAACAAGTTCGTGGACGACTCGTTCGCCCGCTACGTCGTTCACGACTACGGTCGCGAGATCTTCCGCGTTCTGCGTCCGGCCGGTTTCACCGGTGCACCACATGAGCGAGTCAGTTTCGGGCCGCGTAACTTCACCGTGTTCAACGTTGCCAAGCTCATGCATCCCGGTGTGGAGGTACTGCCGGGCGAGCCGATCAGCAAGTGGCGTAGTGCGATCAGCGACTGGATCGGGTATGTCCCGCAGTGGATGGGTATTCGCGAGGGCTTCGCGACAGAGTATGTGGAAGCACATACCTTCGCGGCCCGCACCAAGTGGAATGCGACCCTGCAGGCCAAGCTCGAATCGACTCTGTCGCAGTACCTGCTGCCGGGTGAGGACGGCTCGCTGCGGACCACCGAAGGCGAGTTCTTCGACGAGCTGACGGTGTACTCCAACATCATCGTTCCGGGTGTGGCGAAGGCGGACCTGACGGCATTCGCCGAAGCCAAGAAGCTCTATGACGCGGTCCCTGCCAGTGAGCGGACCAGCCTCAGTAGCTGGCTGCTCGAACTCGGCATCGTCCTCTCGGAGCCATCGGATCAGTTCGAGGCCACGATGGGTAAGGCGATTGCTGGATCGCCAGGGTGGAACACCCGTATCGGTGTCGACGAGATGGCGGGCGCCGCACTGCCGGCCACCGCTGTCGAGTACACCAACGAGGTAATGGCAGCCTCGGTCGCCACGGTGGTGCCGACGCCGTAACCCGGCCGGCGGCGGTCCGCTCGGCGCGTGTGGGTGTACCAACCGAGCGGACCGCCCGGTCCCGGCCTCAGAGTTCTTGTGCATGGAGGGCAGTGGATTTCGAAAGTGATTGGCAAGACGACTATCTAGCGTGGATATTGCGCCTGAATGACACCCGTGATTCGGTGCGGTACATGGTCACCCACCGGCTGGGGGACCGGACTGTTGCGGAGGCGGTGGCCATGCAGGTGGTGGTCTCGATGCTGGCCCGGCCCCGGGTGTTTCGTTACCAGGGACTGCCTTATGCGGGGCGTATCGCGGCCCTTGCCGAACCTCTCATTGCCGACCCGGACGGTGACTGGCGAGCACAGCAGTGTTCCTGGGAGGAGCTCGCCGGCCGGCTGTTCGAGATGCCGACCGACTTGCGCAACGTACATGTGGCAGCGCATGTTCACGGACTTAGTGCCGCCGAGATTGGTTCGGTGCTCGGAGTGGACGTCGACATGGTGCAGTCGATGCAAAAACAAGTGGAGGACTATCTCCGACCATCGGATGACGGTGAATGAGTTTTCGTAACTGACCCATCTCTTACAGCAGAGGAATGAACCAGTGCATATTGCCGAAGGCTTTTTGCCGCCGGTCCAGGCGGCCTGTTGGGCGGCGGTAGCCGCACCGTTCGTTGTACACGGTGCCGTGGCCGTCGTGCGCGAGGTACGTGAGCATCCTGAATCGCGGTTGTTGCTCGGGGCGGCAGGGGCGTTCACCTTCGTCCTGTCCGCGATCAAACTTCCCTCGGTGACCGGTAGCTCGAGCCATCCCACCGGAACGGGGTTGGGCGCGGTGCTCTTTCGGCCGCCGGTGATGGCCTTCCTGGGAACGGTGGTACTCCTGTTTCAGGCGCTGCTGCTTGCACACGGCGGTATCACCACCTTGGGTGCCAACGCGTTTTCGATGGCCATTGTTGGTCCGTGGGCCGGATACGTGGTGTGGCAGTTGAGCCGAAAGTTGAAGGCACCCTTTAGTGTCGGGATCTTCTTCGCAATGGCGATCGCGAATCTCTCGACATACTGCGTTACCTCTGTTCAGCTCGGCATTGCCTTCCCCGATGCGACCGGCGGTGTGATCGGTTCGGTGGTGAAGTTCCTTGGTGTCTTCGCCGTTACTCAGATTCCACTGGCTGTCATCGAGGGCCTCGTCGGGGTCCTGATTTTCAACGTCCTGCGGAAGGTGGCGCGGCCGGAATTGCTGCGTCTGGGAGTATTGACCGACCGCACCGCACAAGACAGCGCAGCCCCAGCCAAGGAGAACATTCATGTCGCGTAACAAGAATGTTCTGGTCACCGCACTGATCATCGGTGCGATTGTCGTGATCTTCGCTCTGTCGATGTTTCTCAATCGGAACGCCCCGGAGGATGAGGCGTTCGTCGGTAGCGATGCCCTGGCCACCGAGCACATCGAGGAGAACCATTCCGACTACAAGCCATGGTTCTCGCCGGTCTTCACCCCCGGGTCCGGTGAGATCGAATCAGGACTGTTCGCGCTGCAGGCTGCGCTCGGTGCGGGAGTGTTCGGCTTTGCGCTCGGGGCGATGTGGCAGCGTAGGCGCTCCGAACGTGAGGCGATCGCACTGGCCGGTGACGTCGACGCTATGGCCGCGAGCGCTGGCGAGGGTGACCGGACATGAGTGCTGGCACCGCCGCGATCGATAGCGTTGCGTGGAGGTCGACGTGGCGCCGCCGGCCGGTCGCAGAGAAGGTCATTCTCTTCGGCGGGATCGTCGGATGTGCGGTGGTGCTTGCCCCGGTTCCGGCGGCGCCACTGTTGATCGTGGTGACCCTGATCGCCGCGCGACGAGCCGGGGTTCCGTTTGCGCACGTGCTCCGTACCGCCCGAGGACCTGCGGCATTTATTGCGATCGCGGCGCTGTCGACTGCGGTATCGATCGATTTCGGCGCTCTGACGATATCAATGACTGCGCACACGGCTTTGGGTGCAGCTGAACTCGCACTGCGTGCGATGACGGCATCACTGGCGATGCTCGTCTTTGCCTCCACGACACCGATGACCACGTTGACGACGGCGCTACGGCGGGCGGGGCTCCCGGCGGCCTGTGTTGACGTCATCGGAATCATGTATCGCATGGTGTTCGTGCTGGTGGAGTCGCTGGCAACGATCCGGCAGGCGCAGGTCGCGCGACTGGGCTATGCGGGATTTCGACGATCACTCAACTCAGTGGGCCTCCTGACCGCGGCCGTGCTGATCCGGTCTTGGACTCAGGCACAACGGCTGGAGACCGGATTGGCGGGTCGCGACCAGGGTATCGGTATGCCGGTTCTGTATCGGCAGCCGGTGAGCCGACAATTCATCTTCGGCTCGGTATCCGTTCTTATTGGTGTTGTCGCACTAACAGTTTCGTGGGAGATGGCATGAGCCATAGATCGCTGAGCGCCGAACATGTGGCGTTCGCCTATCACGGTGCGAGCGATACGCTGATCGACGTCGATATCGAGATGGCACCGCGCTCACGCGTGGCACTGCTGGGTGCCAACGGATCGGGAAAGACAACGCTGCTCCGAATACTGGCCGGATCGCTGCGGCCCTCGCGCGGGACGGTCAGTCTTGACCACACCCCTATCAAGTACGGCAGGGCAGGGCTGCGTACTCACCGTCAGAATGTGCAGTTGGTTCTGCAGAACCCGGATGATCAGCTGTTCTCGGCGGATGTCAGACACGACATCGCCTTCGGGCCAGCGAATCTGGGATTGAACACCGACGAGATCCTAGAGCGGGTCGACGAGGCGATGCGGCTGCTGTCGCTCACCGACCTGGCCGACCGGCCGGCACATGAACTGTCCTACGGGGAACGCAAACGCGTCACGATTGCCGGCGCGATGGCGATGCGGCCCTGTGTGCTGCTCCTCGATGAACCCACTGCCGGCCTGGACCCTGCCGGGGTGGTCGAGATGTTCCAGGCACTTGAACGGCTCGAGGAAAGTCGCACCACGGTGGTCCTCTCCACCCACGACGCTGCTCTGGCGTTGGATTGGGCGTCGTCAGTAGCGATCGTTGAGGGCGGCACAGTCCGCCAAGGCGATCCCGGCGAACTGCTCGGCAATGCCTCGCTCCTTGCGGCCGCCCGGCTCGCGGCGCCATGGTCGCTGGAACTCGCCGCAAAGCTAGCGCGAGACGGATTCCTCCCGCAATCACTGCGCCCGCGTAATGTCTCTGAGGTGCATGCGTCTATCGCTGCGCACGCATTACGCCACGGCGGACGGGTCTGACGGCGCCGCAGCCTGTGCAGGTGGAGCAGTTCTTACGAACGGCGACCGACGTCGCATCTGCTCGTCCACTCTCCGAGCGTGAGCGCGACCTGGTTGCCGAAGCTCGTCGACTGCGCCGGCAGTTGTACGTGCGGTTAGGTCCGAAGCCTCTTCCTGCGGCGAAGAAAGTTCCGCATTGCGGAAGGCCGGCACCGGCCGGAGGGATCCGCTCTGTCGTTTCCGGCGGCCTGCCCGGAACGGGCAAACACCGATAAACAAATCCCTGCCAGCCTTAGACGTGCTTCCTGCTTTGGCTCCGATCTGTAAATCTGCCGAGCCTGAGAAGGAAGCGAACTCGCATTTCACGAGCAGCATCAGGACCTCACCAGGTCCGACGACTTCCCTGCCTTCCTCCGACCCGCCGTATCGTCGATATGCAGGTCCCAAGCGGTCGGTGTTGTGAACGACCAGCCACTGCTCATGAGATCGGATAATCTAAGCGACCGCTTTTCGTTGGCTAACCTGACGTGGAAGAGAACCGATACCGAGATGAACCAGAAATCAGAAATACTGGGATGATCTGACCGCCGAAGGCCGAGAACTCACGCGGGTCGCAGAGGGCGAAGCCCGAGATTTGAAGGTGCCACTGCATCTTGAGGATCGGACGGCTGTTCGAAAGCTGGCCGATACCTACCGCTCATCGGTCCGCGATACGCGCTACCGCGACCCCGATCGACCCGAGCATCAACTGCAGGACGTCGTTGATGCGTACCGGTGGATGCACCCACATGCCTCGCAGTGCGTCGGTCCGCGAGGAGTGATGCGATTCGCATCCGGTTCGGACAAAACGTAGTCGGGCAGACGTAGGACTCGACACCATCGAAGAGCGCATCGCCGCGGCCGAGGCTGCAGAGTGTCCACTCCAACTCTGGTAGCGACGCTGCCACTCGACACTGACGATGCACGTTCAGCGTGGACGTATTTCGTTGCCGGGCAGCGAATTTCATCGACAGGGCGACATAATCTAAGTTATCGCCAATTCGAGGGGGCTCTGTACCGCACGCAGAACTCGACGAATGCGCGGGCAGGGTTTTCACTCCGCCGGGTAGGGATGCCAACCATGTTGACGCCATCGCCTGGTCCGCCGAGCCTTCTTCAGCTCCGCGACACTGGTTCCGACGTAGCGGGTTTCCAGTTCCGGATCCGCCGGGCCGGAGAACCGCCACGCTCCGCCCTGCCCGCTCTGTTCCCAACTCGAAGCCCGATACACCGCTCGGACGATGTCTGCGGCAACGAAGAAAATCGGAACATTCGCTGTGTTGCGAATAACCGGGCCGGCGTGCCACCAGCCTCGACCTTCTTCGTAAACCTGCTCTGTGGAGTTTTGCGGGTTCAGTGCCGCGTTGACGACGAGAACAACGAACGGCCGTTCGATCTCCGGTGCCGCAGTCGCGGCGTAACGCCTGATCAGTTCCGGTAGCGGGATCACGCCCCACTCTGTGGTGGTGTGACCGCCCGCGATGTTTGCCAACACTGCCGTACCCGTCGGCGCTTCTATCAGGCGGAGCGCATCGATCAAGGTTTGCTCGATGGCGTATGCGCTCTTGTCGGCGCTCGCTTCGGGCTCGATCCGGTGCCGCAGGATGACGTGTTCGACTGTTTTGCCCGACTGGTAGATATCTCGAATGCGTTGGTTCTTTGCCGATTTCACTGCGGGGGCTTCGCGTTCGATTCCGTCTTCGACGAGGTCAGGGGCTCCCATTGCGGACCAGACGTGACTGTAGACGCGATCTCCGACTCCTTTGCCGACGTAGAAGATGGAGCGATCTCGTGGATCGATCAGGGCGTAGACGTAGACACCGAGCTTTTCGGTGACTCCCGGCGCCATTCTCGGCGGTAACACATACTCGCCGACGACCTGCTGGGTATGGAGTTGGTCCAGGACCCCTGCTCGGAGAACCGATGAAATACCAAAGCCGCCTCCCTCGTCGAACAGTGCCTCCGATGCCGCCTCCGCGGTGGTGAAAACGCGGCCGACGTGATCTTCGAGATATCGCAGCACTGAACGCAACTCGGCCCATCGCATCACTGGATCGGGATTGATTCCGTCGATCTCGAGGGTGATGAAGTCAGCGGCAAGTCGCGAATCGCGAAGCTCGCGAGCGGAGTTGTCCGTGACTGTCCATACTGTCGGCATCAGTGCACAGTACTCACCGGTCCCGACGAATTTTCAGGTGTGGTCCGGGCATCGCAGCTCAGGCAGCACGGCCCATCCACTCGCGGTGAGCCACTGCTGCACCGGATCCGGCAGGGCGCCACTGCGTGCGGTCTGTGCGAAATCGCCGGCGAGGATTGGTCCGTCACCGCACACCGTGCATGCGACATCGAACGCCGGCGGCCCCGGCTCGCACTGATGGCAATGTGATCGGGCGATCACCGCAGCTGGATCGGCCGGATTGTCGGTATGAGGATGCAGCCAGATCACGGCCAGGTCGCCGCGTTGATGGGCCGCTTCGGCTCTGGTGCTCGGCTCGTAACCGCAGGACGGGCAGATCCGCGACGTTCGCGCCGGCACAACGGGGACCGCAGCTACCGTGCTCACCGAATCGGTCGACGCACTCGCCGCCGGTGTGCGCTTGTTCAGGTGTCCGTAGACAGTAGTGCGGGGAACATTCAACATCGCCGCGATCTGCGCGACCGTCTTCTCCCCCGCGTCGTAAAGCTGCTGGGCGAGCACGATCTGATCGTCGGTGAGCTTCGGCGGACGACCACCCTTTCGACCACGCGCCCGCGCCGCGGCCAACCCGTCCCGGGTGTTCGCCACGATCAACTCACGTTGAAGTTCGGCGAGTACGGAGAGCATCCCGAACATCGCTCGCCCTTCCGCTGTTGCGGTGTCGATGCCCTGCTCGAGAACCTTCAATCCGATCCCCCGCTCGCGTAACTCAGCGCCGAGGGTGATCAGGTGCACCACCGAACGCCCCAACCGGTCCAGTCGGGTGATCACCAACGTGTCACCGCTACGTAGTCGAGTCAGCACCGCGTCGAGTTGCGGGCGTGAGGCTTTCGCACCGCCCGCGTGGTCGGTGTGGATGTTCGCGGCGTCGATCCCAGCCCGCGTCAGAGCGTCGATCTGGTGGGCGGGGTTCTGATCTGCGCTCGACACCCTGGCGTAACCGAACAACATCTGTCGAAAATATCCCACTTCATCGTTTTTCGACAGACTCCACCACCTGAAACCCATGAGGTGATGCAACAGTACGATGTTCCGTGTGCTCATTCCTTGCCAGGTCCGGGCGCACGGCTCGCCGGATCGGACACCTAACCCTGACCCGGCGGGCCACCAAGAATTCCCCCAGAACTGCACGTGGAGTGCCCATCTCAGCGCTGGGCGAGCGAAACGTCGAAGGTACGTCAGATACGGCTGCGCGTGAATCCACACGGGCCGGGAACGCGGTGCCCACCGAATCTGGACATTGACCCCACCAGGGTGAGACTCACCTGGCTGATCGTCAGCACCAGCCAGGCAGGTCTCGATGCGCCCGAGTCCGGGGAGACGAGCGCACCAGCAGGACTGTCCACCGAAAGGTGTGTGACGACATCTCGGCGAACCCCACACATCATCGCGAAGACGACTGTAACGCCACAACCGGGACCTGTCTGTCGCTACCCCACAGCACCCCCCAGCAGCGGAAGCCACGGCGGCCGCTGCCGAAGACCACGCAGCGCCGACCGATCTATGCTCATCCCAAACAAAATGCGTTCACCAGCGAGGAAACAACAAAGATGAGTCCGAGGCCCACCTGGCTCCACACCCGATCCACCGAACTCCGGGCCGCACTCCTCGATCTCGGGCTCACGATCACCGACACCGAAGCCCGGAAAATCCTCGACGACAAACTCACCGAATACACAACTCTCATGCGGGTCACACGCCAGACCGCACAGCGAGACTTCACCGACGAACGTCTCCTCGCGTTCGCGCAGTCCCTCGCGGTGTCCCTCTCCGACGAGGCCCCCGGCGCCGATCTGATCGAATTCGAGCGCGCCATCTCCATGCCTGTCGCCGCTGTCGGGTTGACCACCGCGGCGCTGGCCGAAGCCTTGAAGGTCGCGCACATCAACCTCGACGACAAAGAAGCTGTCGCCGGCCTGTCCTTGCTCTCGACCCTCGGCATGATCACCGCGGACGCCAATGCTTTCCTCGTCCCCACACCACGCCCACTGCTCCTGCGCATCGCCCGCTACCTCGACGGCGCCGCAGCATCCATCACCGACGGGGCGAACCTTCCCGACGGACTCGACGACACCCACCGACAGCAATTCGCGGACATCCTCGCCCAGGACGCCGACGGAATCCGGGCCCTCGCCAACACCGACGACGGCGACACCCCAACCCTGTGGCGCACCCCCAACCCGCGCTGACCCCCTGCGCAGCGAATCGCAGTCCACACGCCGAAACCTGCGGGGCGGGCCGCCCGCCGATAGACCAGGGGTGGCTACCGGCGGAGCGTTCGCCATACCCGTTGGGGACCGGGTGATGCCGCCCCCGAAAATTTACGTCCCGTTCACCCCCGTTACCAGTCTTCGCACAGTTACAGCTACTTGAGCATTGAACTACCCGCAACGCGCTCAGCCCCACAGCAACAGGTAGCGGCGGACCATTACAGCGTTAGTTCAGCGCACCTAGGGGTGACGCCCTCACTTACCTCCCACGTACCGACCGGTCAGCAATGACGCAGTAACATCACCGTTGCGGTGCGCTGTTTTCCGCCTCGGTTCCAGCGCATCACCCGATACCACCGCGCAGGCAGTCACCCCTTCGGACTGCCTGCATGATCCACACGTGCAGGAGCCACGCATGACCTCCCCTGACGACCGTCTGACCGCCAAACTCGAACAACTCCCCATCAGCGACGACGCCCCCATGTGCTCACTCCTGCGCACCACCCTGCTCAAACACGCTCAACACGGCAGCGACATCACCGAGCCCACCCTGCTCGGACTGCTCGCCATCACCGGCGCCCTCGAAGAACGCCTCACCCGACTCGAAGCCACGATCCAGCCCTCCCCCACACCATGACGGCACCACCGCCTCGCATCGACCGGCGAAAGTGCGTCCGAAAGTTTCTCGGAGCGAGATCAGAAATTGCCGTTGTCCTCAGCTGCATCCTCTTCGCCCTCGTCATCGTCTGGTGGGCAGCCTGAAAGAACTTCTCTGTCGAAAAGACAAGGTCTGTTGGTTATTCGACATAGATTGTCGACACGAGTTCTCGACACATCGACCTCAGAACGAGCTGGGGATACGCGTACTTCACAGAAGCGTCGAATACCGATCTATTCTCGACGCCCAAATTCCATTTATTCGCGCCTATAGCCACTCTTCAACTGCCACCATCTCAGGTCTACCTCTTCCATATGCGCCGCAGGCTCCTTCGCTCGGCCATCGGAATCGATGCACTGGCGATTTAGCGGGCTTGACTGTCGGTACCCCGTGCTTCAATGCGACATTCCAGGCGCACGCTCGGGCGTCTATGAGTGGGTACGAGGTCAACATAAATGATTGAGCGCATTGTCATCCGGGGCTACCGCCTCTTCCAGGACTTCGAGATGGTTCCCACTACAGGGCTCAATATTGTCGTGGGCGGCAACGAAGCGGGTAAATCAACTCTGTTGGAGGCGATCAGTCTCGGTCTGACGGGACGGGTCGACGGTCGTTGGGCCGAAGAACAACTCAATCCGTACTGGTTCAACCAGAAACTGGTGGCCGATTACTTCGCGGAACTCGCTGCCGGGAATTCTCCCAAGGCTCCCGAAATCCTCATCGAGCTTTTTCTCAGCCCCTCGAACCCGGACATCCACATCCTCCGCGGCGTCTATAACTCCCGCACTGAGGATGCACCGGGTGTGCGCATCCACATCAAGCCGTCGACCGACTACTACGAGGAATTAGCCAGCTACCTTGCCGCCCCGGACCGCCCCGACATCATTCCCGTCGAGTACTACGAGGTGGAGTGGCAGGACTTCTCCGGCGCGACACTCCACCGCCGCCCGAAGAGCCTGGGTGTGTCCTTCATCGACTCTCGAACGATCCGGTCGACCTGGGGGCTCGACTATCACACACGTGAGATGCTCGGCGACTTCGTCGAGGCGAAGGAGCGGGCTGCGATCTCGGTCGCGCACCGCAGCGCACGGCACAACATTTCGGAGACGGCTCTTTCCGAGGTGAACAAGCGCATCGTCGCCGAAGGCACCAAGCTCCACGACAAAGACCTCGCCTTGCAGATGGACCAGTCAGCCGGCGCCTCCTGGGAGGCGAGTGTTGTGCCGTACGTCGGCGAAATTCCATTTGCGCTCGCTGGTCAAGGCCCTCAGGCCGCGATCAAGGTGGCGCTCGCCATGAACCGCTCGGCGGACACCACCGCCTACGTTCTGATCGAGGAACCGGAAAATCACCTCTCCCACACCAGCCTCACACAGTTGATCGCCCGCATCGAGGCACTCGCTGGTAATCGGCAGGTCTTCATCACCACCCACAGCTCCTACGTTCTCAACCGCCTTGGGCTCGACAAGCTCCGACTCCTGCACGCAGGAACACCGACGACTTTCTCCGACATCTCGGCGGACACCGTGCTCTACTTCAAGCGCCTCTCTGGCTTCGACACCCTCCGCATCGTTCTGGCGGACAAACTCGTCCTTGCGGAGGGACCGTCCGACGAGATGTTCTTCGAGCGCGCCTTCCGAGACAAACACGGCAAGACGCCTATCGAAGCCGGGATCGACGTACTGTCCATGGCCGGCGTTTCCCTGGCTCGAGCCCTGGAACTCTCTGCGGCACTCGACCGTCAGGTCGCTGGAATCCGGGACAACGACGGCAAGCAGCCAAGCCACTGGGAGGGGAAGGTCGCTGCCTATCTCCAGCCAGGGAAACGGCAGCTGTTCATCGGGGATCCAGCCGATGGCAGGACCCTTGAGCCTCAGCTGATCCACGCTAACGGTGACGCTACTTTGCGAGCGCTTCTGCCGATTACGGACGATACGAAGACCACCCTCGACTGGATGACCGGCCACAAGACCGACGCCGCCCTGAAAATCGCCGAGTCAAAAACTTCGATCACGTTCCCGGACTACCTGATGAAAGCAATCGAGTTCGTCGAATGAACCGGGTCACTCTCGCCGTCGCCGGATCCCGCAAGACGCAGTCGATCGTCGATGCCTGCGCGGGTGGAGCACCCGGCGTACGCCGCCTCGCGCTGACGTTCACCCAAACCGGGCAGGCCGAACTCAATGGGCGACTCCAACAAGCCTGCGCCCCCGGAACATCCCCCGAGGTCATGGGCTGGTTTACATTCCTGCTTCGGCACTGCATCCGCCCGTATCTTCCGCTGCGCTTCCCCGAACAGCGCCTCCGCGGACTCAACTTTGACGGTGAGCCTGTAGGCGGGAGGTATGCCAAGGAAGCGGCCAGATTCTTCGACGCCGAGGGCCGCGCATATCGACTTCATCTCTCCAAGCTGGCCTACGACGTATCCGTAGCGAGTAACGGCGCCGTCGTCGACCGGCTCTCCCACATCTACGACGATATCTACATCGACGAAGTGCAGGACCTGACCGGGTGCGACCTCCACATCGTCGAGCAGCTTATGAAAGCGCCTGGCATCGATGTTCACATGGTCGGCGACGTGCGGCAATCGGTGTTCGATACCAACCCGCAGGACCCGAACCTCAGGAAGTTCCGAGGGGTGAAGATGCTCGACTGGTTCGAACTGCATCGAGCCTCAGGTCTTCTCGACGTCCATCACAACCAGGAAACTTGGCGTGCAAACCAGGCGATTGCCGATTTCTCCGACGCGCTCTTCCCCTCCGAATTCTGCTTCGAACCGACGACCTCGAAGCAGACCGAGATCACGGGCCACGACGGGGTCTTCGCGATCGCTGAGGCTGACATGACGCTGTACATGAGCCAGTTCAATCCGCAGGCACTACGAGACCGGATCACCACCGCGAACGATGTGGAACTGTCGTTTCGCAATTTCGGGACTGTAAAGGGACTGACCTTCGACCGAGTGATCATCTACCCGACGAAGTCCATCACTGCCTTTCTCACGAAGGGAACGAAGCTCAAGCCGAAGACCGCCTGTGGGCTCTACGTGGCCGTGACCCGCGCCAAGCACTCTGTGGCGTTCGTGGTGCCGAGCCCGGCTGCCACCGGACTCACATCCTGGAGCGCATCCCATAGTGACGATGGCGTGGCCGACGAGGTGTCCGGTCGGGGCGCTGCGCTGCCACCGGAACCGTCTCATAAGTAGACGCATTTCACAGCGGAGAGACACTAATTTTGGAACGTACTTCTGAGACGCGCTGAGCTGGGGAAACACTCGATCCCACACGCAAACATGCGGGTGTCTCAATTCCAAGGAAATGAGACGGATCTGTGGCGAGGTTCGGCCGAGCGGTCGAACCAGTTCTCGTCAGCCTCGGGCGCGGTAGCCGGACTGCCTTGTCCTAGCCGTCCGCCTTGGCGTTCCGTGGTTGGACTCGCCGCTGCGCCATTTCCGGCGGCCTCGACGTGGCAGCAAGTCGGTCCATAGCCGGATCGAGTTGAGGCCATACGCCTGATTCCGTGACCTGTCCCCAGGCTTGAGTTACGTAGTTTCGTTGCTGCGGTGATGATCGTCGAGAGTGAACAGGTGAGCCTTTTGCACTGGGCTGATCCGGGGTCTGTGTTACGAACCATATCGGCTACACCAGGCCTTCAAGGGAACCGAGACTACGGCCAGATCAGTCGAAGACGTTCCAGGACTACCTCAACCGGCGAGGAACCCCGTACCCAACCGGACCGACAAAGGCCGAGAGCTAAAGTCAACCCATGTCTCGGCTCACTCTTCCCCAGCTCGAACGTCATCTTTTCTCCGCCGCAGACGTACTTCGCGGCTCCATGGAGGCGTCCGCCTACAAGGAGTACATCTTCGGGATGTTGTTCCTGAAGTACGCATCGGACCAGTTCGAAGCCGAGCGTGAAAAGGTCATCGCCGACCAGCTCGCCAAGGGACGAGACCAGCCCGAAGCTGAGAAGCGTGCCGAGAACTCCGCCTTTTACAACACCTTCTACGTTCCAGAACGTGCCCGCTGGCCATACCTGCGCGACCATGCGCACAAGCAAGTCGGCGACGAACTGAACAAGGCCTTGCAGGCACTCGAAGAACGCAACTCGGCCCTCGACGGCGTGCTGCAGCACATCGACTTCAACCGCAAAGTCGGCCAGTCGTCGATGTCGGACAAGAAACTGCGTGAGCTGATCATGCACTTCAACAAAGAGCCGCTGCGTCAAGACCGCTTCGAGTTCCCCGATCTCCTTGGGGCGGCATACGAATATCTGATCGGCGACTTCGCCGACTCCGCAGGCAAGAAGGGTGGCGAGTTCTACACGCCCCGTTCCGTCGTAAGGCTCATGGTGCAGATCGCCGACCCGCGCGAGGGCATGAGTGTCTACGACCCCTGCACAGGGTCGGGTGGCATGCTGATCTTGTCCAAAGACTACGTCGAAGAAAACGGCGGCAACAGCCGAAATCTCGCCCTCGCCGGCCAAGAGAAGGACGGCAGCGTCTGGGCAATCTCCAAGATGAATATGCTGCTCCACGGCATCCCGGACGCTGACCTTCGCAATAACGACGACGGCACGCTCGAAGACCCGGCTCATGTCCAAGGCGGTGAGTTGATGCGCTTCGATCGCGTCATCACGAATCCGCCGTTCTCGCTGAACTACAGCAAAGACGCCATCCCGTTCCCCGAACGCTTCCGCTACGGCTACACGCCGGAGACCGGCAAGAAGGCCGACCTCATGTTCGTCCAACACATGCTGGCGGTCACCCGCACCGACGGCATGGTCGCGACTGTCATGCCGCACGGCGTCCTCTTCCGTGGCGGTGATGAGGGCCGTATCCGCTCCGGTCTGCTCGACGACGACATCATCGAAGCCGTCATCGGCCTCGGCCCGCAACTGTTCTATGGCACCGGCATTCCCGCTTGCGTCCTGATCTTGCGTCACAAGGGGGCAAAGCCTACCGAGCGCGAGCACAAGGTGCTATTCATAAACGCCGACCGCGACTACCGCGAAGGTCGCGCCCAGAACTTCATCGAACCCGAGCACATCGAGAAGATTGTGTCTGCCTACCGCGAATTCGGCGACGTCCCGGCATTCGCCAGGGTTGTCAGCCGCCAGGAACTCGCCGACAACGACGACAACTTAAACATTCGCCGCTACGTTGATACCACCCCGCCACCGGAACCTCAGGACGTGCGTGCGCATCTGCACGGCGGCATTCCGAAGTCTGAGGTGGTGACGAAGTCGGAGCTGTTCACTACTCACGGACTGAACATCGACGACCTACTAGTCGAGCGTGACGACGACTACCTGCAATTCGCTGCGACCGTCACTACAAAACGGCAGCTCAAGGAACTGATCGAAACCAATGCCGGAGTCGTCGAGGCTGAAGCTGCCGTTACGCAGGTAATTGAAAGCTGGTGGAAGGCAGAGCAAAATCGATTCACACAGCTAGAAACCACCGCGGACCTGATAGACCTGCGCAAGCAACTGGTCGCCACGTTCCAGATGGCACTGGCACCGATCGGTATGCTCGACCGCTTCGTAGTCAGTGGCATCATTGCCAGCTGGTGGGGCGAGAATCAACCCGACCTCAAGACCCTCGCCACTATCGGTTTCAAGGGCTTGATCGACGCGTGGGTCAGCACCGTGCTCGACGCCCTAGACGAGGAAAAGTCAAAGGTCGATCCGCTCGACCACAAAGTCGCTCAAGCATTACTGCCTGTGTACCTCGACGGCTTGGCAGCCCGCGCCGCCGAGGCGGCAGAACTCGACTCGACAATCAAGGCCGCGACCGCCAAAGCCGACGACGAAGATAGTGATGACGCAGACGAGCAACTGGCGCCGGTTGAACTCAAGAAGTTGAAGGCGCGGCTGACTGAGGCCAGGAAACACCTCAAAGCCGACAAAGCTGCATTTTCCGAGAAGCTGAGCGCTGCAGGTCAAGTGCTTGACGACACCGATGCGCAGGCACTCGTGCTCGACCTATTCCGAACCGATCTGCTCGCCGTTGCTGATCAACGCATCACCCGACACCGCCGACTGGTGGTCGATTCATTCGAGACGTGGTGGGAAAAGTATCAGGTGACCCTCGCGAGTCTTGAACGAGAACGCGATGTAGCGGCAGAGAAGCTCGCCGGGTTTTTGAAGGAGCTCGGGTATGAGTAGCGACGACTGGATACGCACACCAATTTCACAGGTCACTCGGATCGCAATCGGTGGAACGCCTTCGCGCGCAGTTCCATCGTTCTGGTCGGATGCCGAAAATGGTAAGCCGTGGGCATCAATAGCGGATCTCCGGAGAGCCGACGTAGTAAACACGAATGAGTACATATCTTCGCTCGGCGCGGCGTCGAGCAATGTTAAGCTTGTCGCCAAAGGTACGCCGATCATGAGCTTCAAATTGACGATTGGTCGGACGTCCGTAGCTGGACGTGACTTGTATACAAACGAGGCAATAGCCGCATTTTATGCCGACGAGACTCGGCTCGATCCGCGATACCTTTTTCATATTCTGCCAAGCGCGGCTGGATCTGTGGTCACAGATGTAGCAATTAAAGGCGCAACCCTTAACAAGAGATCACTCGCGACGATTCCTTTGGACCTACCCCCATTGCCAGAGCAGCGGCGCATCGCCGAGATCTTGGACACCGTCGACGACCAGATCCGCGCCACGGAGCAGATTATAGCCAAGCTTAAGCTTACGAAGCAGGGGCTCGTTTCAGATCTATTCTCCGGCGATTGGCCGATTGCTCGCATTGGCGAATCGGCGACTCTCATTACTTCAGGATCCCGTGGCTGGGCACGTTATTACTCTGATGAAGGTGCGAAGTTTATCAGGATTGGTAACTTAACGCGCACCCACATCAACCTTCGTTTCGATTCGTTGGTTCATGTACGCGTACCGTCTGACGGCGAGGGAGGTCGGACGTCGCTACAAAGGGGCGATCTACTCATATCTATTACTGCTGACTTGGGGATTATTGGCGTTGTCCCCTCAGATCTTGGCGAGGCCTACATAAACCAGCATATTGCCTTGGTGCGGTTCAACGAGGAAGAGTCGAACTCCCGGTGGATCGGCCATTATCTGAGCTCACCCCTCGGTCGGGCGCAGTTCTCTCGCTTAAATGATCAAGGAGCAAAGGCTGGCCTGAATTTGCCCACGATCTCGAATCTAAAATTTCCGGCACCGTCGTCGGCAATGCAGCGCAAAGTAGTCGCCGTGCTGGATGCGCTGGACGATCGCGTTACTCACGCTCAGCTCGAAGTTCAGAAGCTGCAAAAACAAAAGCAGGGTCTCATGTGCGACCTATTGACTGGTCGCGTTCGTGTGCTTTTGGAGACTGCATTGTGAGTCGTGGTCCTGAATACACTGATTCTGAAAAGCCGCTGTTAGAACAGCTGGCCGGTCTTGGTTGGACGCGCATCGAGGGCTCCAAATCCGATCCGACCGTGACTGGACGCGATTCGTTTCGTGGATCGCTGATCGAGGCTCGCCTGCGCCAGATGCTGTACCAAATTAATCTCGGTCCCGACGGTCAGCCGTGGCTGGATGACTCACGACTGTCCGAGGCGGTATCCGCCCTGACTCGTACCGAGACGGGCAAGTTGGCTGAAATCAACGAACGCCTGACCGATCGGCTCCTCGAAGGCGTGTCCGTCGCAGGATTGCCCGAATGGGATCAAGGCCGAAGCCAGCGAATCAGGTTCATCGACTTCAACCACCCAGAACGCAACGACTTCCTGGCGGTCAACCAGTTCCGTGTGGACGAGCCGGGCGGGCAAACCAAGAAGTTCGTCGTGCCTGATGTGGTGCTGTTCGTCAATGGCATTCCGCTGGTTGTGATCGAGTGCAAGAGCCCCTATGCCACCGATCCGATGGCCGCGGGGATCGATCAGTTGCGGCGTTACGCCAATCAGCGGGATCTCGGTGCGTCTGAGGGTAGCGAGCAGTTGTTTTGGACGAACCAATTCGTGGTCTCGAGCTACGGCGACAAGGCCCGCGTCGGCACGTTCACCTCTGGTGCTGAGCACTTCCTGGAATGGAAGGATGCTGCGCCGCTGAGCCGAGATCAGTTGGCGGACCATTTGGGTAAACCTGCCGCCGAATTGACCGGGCAGGAACTCCTCGTTGCTGGGATGCTTACTCCCGCAAACCTTCTCGATATTATCCGTCACTACACTCTATTTCAAGAAGCTGGTGGCAGGCGCGTCAAGATTGTCGCGCGTTATCAGCAGTACCGCGCAGTCCTCAAAGCTATCAACCGTCTGCGAACCGGCAAGAGTCGCAAAATTGATGGTGAGCATGACCGTCGCGGCGGGTTGGTATGGCACACCCAGGGATCGGGCAAGTCCCTGACGATGGTGTTCCTGGTGCGCGCTATGCGTTCCGACCCTGTGCTGCGCGCGTTCAAGGTCGTGATCATCACTGACCGGACCGACTTGGAAAAGCAACTGGCGGCGACTGCCAAACTGTCAGGCGAGACCGTCCAACGCGCCCGGAAGTCGGCGAAGCTCCGCACGATGTTGGCCGAGCATGGCCCCGCGTTGGTGTTCGCGATGATTCACAAATACCGTGATACCGACACGCAGAGTTCTGAAGACCACGGCCTAGACGGTGATGGGGGCGTCGTTTCGTTCGGTGTGCTCAATACCGATGAGTCGATTCTCATCATGGTCGACGAGGCGCACCGTTCGCAGACTTCGACGCTCCACGCGAACCTTATGGCCGCGCTACCGAACGCCGCGAAGATCGGGTTCACAGGCACGCCGATCATGCGCGAAGGCAAGAAGCGTACTGAGTCGATCTTTGGCGAGTTCATCGATAAGTACACGATTCGGCAGGCGGAGGAAGACGGCGCTGTCGTACCGATCTTCTACGAGGGTCGGACGGCCAAGGGTGCAGTCGCGGGTGGTAGCGATCTGGATGAGCTGTTCGAAGACATGTTCGCGGACCACACCGACGCTGAGATCGAAAAGCTGAAAACCCGTTATGCCACGGCCGGCTCGGTTCTCGAAGCGCCCAATCTAATTGCGGCCAAAGCGAAATCAATGATGTGGCACTATGTTTCGACCGTGATGCCGAACGGCTTCAAAGCGCAAGTGACCGCCTCAAGCCGTTTGGCGACAATCCGCTACCACGAAGCCCTGACGACTGCCCGCGATGAGTTGGTGGCTCAGATCGAAGCGCTGCCCGCCCATCTGCGTACCGACTCCAACGGTGATGCGGTCGACATCGACGGTCTGGACCGCAAGACGCAGATGCTAGTGCGTGCGGTCCCTCAGACCGAATTACTCAAGGCGTTGGAATTCATCCCCGTGATTTCGGGCAGCCACAACGACGACCCGACCTGGGCGCAGTGGACCGACAAGTCCCGCCAAGACGTCGTGATCGAGGACTTCAAGAAAAAGCTCGGGCAACGGGGCGAAAAGACCAGTCCGGTGGCCTTCTTGATCGTGCGTACCATGCTGCTGACGGGCTTCGACGCGCCGGTTGAGCAAGTGCTGTACCTGGACCGCTCCATCCAAGACGCCGAACTGTTGCAGGCGATTGCTCGCGTCAACCGAACCGCCACAGGTAAGAGTGCCGGGCTGCTGGTCGACTATTACGGCGTCGGCGCACATCTGCAAAAGGCGCTAAAGGCCTACGCGCCGGAAGATGCCGAAGATGCGATCGGCGCGTTGGCTTCGATCAAGGCCGAGTTGCCCAAGTTACGAGATCGGCACGCACGAGTGGTTGCAGTCTTTGCCCAAGCCGGCATCGATACCTTCGACACTCCCGAGGATGTCGAGGCCTGCGTGCAAGTGCTGGCCGATGAAGCTCTCCGCGCCCGCTTCGGAGTACTTCTGAAGCAGTTCCTCTCGACAATGGACACTGTCATGCCGCGCCCCGAGGCTCTGCCGTTCGTGCGGGACGCCAAACGCCTTGGCATTATTTCGCTGGCTGCCAAGCGCCGTTACCGCGACGACGGGCTCGGCGACTTCGACAGTTCCCTTTACGGCGAGAAGGTCCGCAAGCTGATCGACGAGCATGTGACCGCCCTTGACATCGCCACCAAGATTCCACCGGTGTCGATCACCGACCCCGACTTTCTCGCCAAGGTCCAAGGCCTAACCTCCGACAAGGCCAAGGCTTCCGAGATGGAACACGCGCTTCGCTACCACATTCGGAAGAACTTCGACGAAGACCCTGCTCGCTACACCAAGCTGTCCGAACGGCTCGACGACATCCTGAAGACACTGACGGACAAGTGGGAACAGCTGGCGTTGGCACTGACCGAATTACTCGGTGACGCGCAGAGTGATGACAGCGGAAGCGCGGTGCACGAGGATCCTCTGGTTGCCCGTTTCTACGGTCTATTGGAGGCGGAATTCGCGACCGACTCAACGCTGTCCGAGGAAGTTCGCATCGACATCGTTCACCTGGCGCAGGAGATTGTGATCGAAGTCGAGAAGCAAGCCAGGATCGTGCGGTTCTGGCATAACCCGCACAAACAAGACTTCCTGCGTAGGCAGCTGATCCACACCCTCGACGACCGTGACCTGTTCCCCTTCGATGAGCAGGCTTCGCTGGCCGACAAATTGATGGAACTTGCCAAGGCGAACCAGTCCCTCATTGCTGCCAGGGCGCGGTGATAAACGTGACCGTGATGACACTACGACTCGATGGGATGACCATTCCCGTCGAAACCGTCGGCACCAGCCGAAAGGCGAAACTGACCATCGACCGCGACGGCAGTCTGCAACTAAAAGTTGCACCGGACGTCGAACAGGCGGAGCTTGAACACTTCCTCGCATCCAAGCGGGAATGGATCTACCGCAAACTGGCTGAGAAGGAATCTCTGCATTACGAGCCGGTCGTCAAGGAACTCGTTGACGGTGAAGGCTTTCTCTACCTTGGCCGCAGCTACCAGCTTCGAATTATTGACACCGACGACCATCGGGTGCGGTTGCAGCGCGGCAAGCTGAACCTCCCCAGGGCTCTCGCTGATCTTGGATATGAGCACGTCATCGCCTGGTATCGAACGGCAGGGCTCACCTGGCTCAAACCCCGGGCCAAGGACTGGGCCAAGCGTTTACGCGTTGATCCTCAAGTGATCGAAGTGGCTGATCTCGGCAATAAATGGGGCTCGGCTCTGCCCGATGGGCGAGTACGCATTCACTGGGCGGCCATGCAGCTGCGCCCGGCGCTCGTTGAGTACGTGCTCGCGCACGAGCTGGCGCATCTCCGCGAAGCGCACCACGGCCCAACATTCTGGCAACTCCTCAACCGGGCGATGCCAGACTGCGGTCAACGTAAGGCGGAGCTGGCCAACACAGGAGCGGCCTTGTGGCATGGGGATCAGGCGCAGCGCGCGTAACGACGCACGGTGTTGCAAACGAGGCGAGGCATCCCCGCCCGGGTAGCCCGCCCGAGACAACGGAACGCACGCTACCAATCGATGCCGATCGGCCGACATCAACCCTGTCAATAAAGGTCTGGCTGGGTACCTGTTGGCGCTAACGCTCCTTCCTTTCGTTCGTCTGCTCAGTGATTGGCCCGCCTGTCGGCCGAGTATCGCAGGCACGAGCAGGGATATGGGAGATCAGACATGGTGCCAAAACGCAGGATAACCGCATCTCACACGAACTCAGTCAATGGTCATTCGACCTTGCGTGAGGTCTCTGAATCTTTCATTGTAGTCTGCGGCCGAAGGAATGTTCGCAGGATCTTGAGCTGCGCGAGCACCTCGTCGTAGGTCACCACCTTTACGTTGCGCGAATTTGCCCGGTATAGCTCGAATGATTTCTGCCGATCAGGGTCTTGCACAGCGGGACTGCGACCTGCAATGACGAAGCATGAGATTGCGTATGCCTCTAGGTCGTAGCTGCGCGTGTTGTTCTTCATCGTGGCAAAATTGGTCATCAGTTGGTAGGCTTGGTCAAGCACCTGCGTGATGGCACCGTCGAGTTCCGTCGAAGCTCCGTAGATTCCGGATCTATATTCTTTACCAAGCAGGGGCGTTGTCGGTTTCTTAATCTCTACAAGGGCCACATTGTTAGTTAGCGTATTTTTGACAAGGTAGTCCGCTATCTTGTCGCCACTTCCATCGAACCGTCCCCCGCCAACAGTGGCGCCTGATTGTGCAATTACCATTGGTGCACCGAATATCTGCTGGAGCGCAAAGGCGTTTACATCGAAGAAATCCTGCCAGTGGGCTTCACTGGTTTTCTTTCCTAGAGATTCCTCGTATGTCTTTATCAGACGGTCGAGGTTTACTAGCTCAACTTCCCTGTGGAGCTTCTGGAACCCCGCGGGGCGTTCCTCCGCTAGAGCCATCGACTCGGATACGACTACGTCGATGAGACTGTCCTGCTCCGTCTCGGTGAGCTCTTCTTCGTCGGCGGCAGCCTTCGCAACAAATCTTGAAATGGGATGTCTTCCCAGGCTGTAGCCGGTTTCGTCCAGATTTAGTGCGGAGGCCAGATCATTGTGGACATACGCATTCTTGACGCGCGATGTGGCACGGGAACCGCGCCCGTCGATCCGATTGAGTTCTTTCCATATATCCGCGAAACGGCTCAGACCGAAGCTGAGAACCCTACCGTCATCCGCAACCTCACTCCCCTCGACGAATGCAATTTCTTGACATGAAGTGTGTTCTTCTATTAATCTGACGATCCGGTTGCATTGCTTTAGCAGTCCGAGCCCGTAGTCCGGGTCCTTTGCAAACCCTGAAGGTAAATTCTCGAGAAATTCCTCGAAGCCGGGGAAATCTTCCTCTTCCCAACGGAATGTCAAAGTACGAATTTCTGAGTATTTCGGACTCAAGAAATTTCGATTCATGGATGAACTGGTGTGAATCGGGAACATTCGAATTTCCGAATAATCTGAAGAAAAACTGAGTATCTTCACGCCATTGATTGCAGATCTCGACTCTCTCGCATCTGACTTAGCCGTCCGTAGAGGAACGAAAAATCCATCGATGGTGGCGGGGTCGTCAGGATTCGGTCGTTCTTCGAGCCGGCCGATCAGAGGTTTCATTCCAAATCTCGCCATGGTTTTCTCAGATTCCCTTGTTCAGTGCTTCATCTTGATCATCTGAGGGTACGTGTCCTTTACGGTTCAGCATTAGAGGAACCGAGTTCATGTCCGACTCTGGCACTGTACCTACCGTTGCCATTGCGCTCGTGGTGGCATAGCCACGTCAGGTGACTCACCATTCTCAGAATCGCTCGACCGTTCAAGTCGATCTCAATCGTGTCCATGGCAGTCTCTACAGCCGATCGCCCCCGATTTTCGGTGTCGCTGAACAATGTTTCATAAACGACCCCTTTATGAACGTAGGGAACGATCTTCGGCGAGCTGGCCGAAGATATGTTCCGAAACCCGTGTCCAAAACGGATGATTCATTACACGGGTTGTCGGTGAGTTCTGGAACGCTGCTGCCTGCAGTATTCGCGCGATTTCTCCTCGGTCAGTGTGTGACTCTCGGAATTATTGGCACGTTCTTCCCTGAATTATTTGGCACGGCGATAGCCGTCAGACACTCTCACCTTGGGATCCTCGGTCGAGCAGGAGGCGGGACGTATCTCGGGCCTCTCACTGTGTCGAGATCCGCCAACCCGGCATCCTCAGAGCCTCCGAACAACTCCTCGGCCCGGCGACTGCTCAGAAAACCACTGATCAACTGCCACAGTTCATCCGCGAACGCCGGGGCGCCTGGACCGACCAAGCGAAGCAAGAACACGAACGCATCATCATCATCGAGCGCGGCCACGATGCCGTGCTCGGCGATCGCTCTCGCATCATCGGGGTACACCCCACCCAGGAACTCCAGCCCATGCAGATAATCGTCGAGGTACCTGTTCGGGCGCATCCCCTCATTCTTCCATCATGATCACTCCTGCAAGATCGACAAGCCGGACCTACGTCGTGGGCGATCGGTTGTCTCGTTCTTCTTCGCGCGTCATCGTGTCAGTCTCACCGATCCGATGTCGTTCATTGGGAGATGCAATCAAATCGACAGGCAGCAACCGAAACGAGCTGAGAGCAATTCTGCGGGTTTGGGTGTGCATTTTGACCATCGTCATACCGGACGGTGGAGAACGGGCGACTGGGCGCGACTGATGTCATTTTCAGAAGTCGACTGCACGGTGTCCTGCGATTTCGGCCTTGCGTGCAGTTGTCTTCTGACATTCTGTGTTCAGAAGTGCAGTGCACTCGGCAGCTGCGCTCGAGGCCATGCTGCGGAGGCGTGTCGTGGATGCGGAGAGAATCAGCATCGTCGAGAGCGGCGTACTGACAGCGTCGGATGAGCAGTGGGAGCTGGCCCGGTCGAGGTTCGCGGTCTTGGCGCCGTTGGCAGGGGTGGACACAGTCGGTTTCGCGGCGGCCGACGAGGCTGCCGAGCGGTTGCAGCTCTCGCGCCGGCAGGTATACAGCCTGATCGATCGGATTCGCTGCGGATCAGGGACTGTCACCGATCTGCTGATCGCACCGCCTTCGGGTGGCCGCGGCCGGGGCCGAGTGAGCGCCGAGGTGGAGGAGGTGATCGCCGATTATCTCGCGAAGGAGTTCTTGAAGCGGCAGAAACTCAGTGTCGCGGCGATATACCGCCGAATTGCGTTGGCCTGTCATCGATCAGGATTGCGGGTGCCGGCGCGCAATACGGTGGCAACGCGGATCGCAGCGATGCATCCCGGAACTGTAGCCAGGTTGCGTGGGGGCCAGGATGCTGCGCGGCCGCGCCAAAGCGCCGGCGGTGTCCCTCCTCCGGTGGAAGCGGTACTCGAGCAGGTGCAGATCGATCACACCGTGGTGGATCTGATGATCGTCGACGAGCACGACCGCGAACCGATCGGCCGCCCGTATCTGACCATGGCGATCGACGTATTCAGCCGATGTGTCCTCGGTTTCGTGGTGACGCTCGAACCGCCGTCCGCGGTATCGGTCGGGTTGTGTCTGGGCCGGGTGGCCTGCGACAAGAATGGCTGGCTGGAGGCGATGGGGTTGGCCGGGCAGGTGCAGTGGCCGATGGCAGGAAAGCCGCGGCGGCTCTATCTCGACAACGCAGCGGAGTTCAAAGGTGAAGCGTTGCGTCGGGGCTGCGAGCAGCATGGCATCGATCTCGGATACCGACCACCGGGTCGCCCGCATTACGGCGGCATCGTCGAACGCATCATCGGAACCGCCATGCTCAGGGTGCATGAACTACCCGGCACCACGTTCTCCGATCCCGCTGCTCGGGGCAGCTACGATTCGCAGGCAGCAGCGGTGCTGACCCTGACCGAGCTAGAACGATGGCTGGTTATTTCGACATCCTCGTACCACGGGAGCCTGCATTCGAGCCTCGGTCAGAGCCCGGCAGCGAAGTGGTCCGACAGCATCACCACACTGCGGAACCCTCCGCCTGTGGTGGTGGACGAGACTGCGTTCGTCGTCGATTTCCTTCCGGTAATTCGCCGGAGATTGACCCGCACGGGATTCACCATCGATCATGTCCAGTACTTCTCGAACACGCTCAAACCGTGGATCAGTCGCCGGGAGCAGTTGGGTACATTCGTCATTCGGCGTGATCCCCGCGACATAAGCCGAATCTGGGTCCTCGAACCCGACAATGGTGCAGGGTATGTCGAAGTGCCGTACCGGACGCTCTCGCATCCGGCGGTCACGTTGTGGGAGCACCGCGCTGCAGCCGCCCGGTTGCGTGAGCGGGGCCGCACACAGATCGACGAGAGTGCGTTGTTCTCGATGATCGAGCAGATGCGTGAGATCACGACCGGGGCGAAGAAGGCGACCCGCACCGCGCGGCGTAACCGCGCCCGCCGCCAACACCTACCCGTCCCGGCAACCACATCATCCGGGGCGATGAGCACTCCGCCGCCGGACGATCCCACCGCTCCCAGTGATGTCGTCGCGGCGTTCGACGACATCGAACAGTGGTGACTTCATGACCGAGCCTGCAGACGATGATCTGACACATCTGCATCACGCGGCACAACCGCTGGCGATGCTCCCTGCGGCGCAGCGTATTCGGCATGTTCGGGCCGACCGCTGGATCGGCTATCCCCATGCCCTGGCGGTGATCGAACAGCTTGAGGTGCTGCTCGCGTGGCCCGATCGAGGGCGAATGCCGAACGTGCTGCTCGTCGGTCCGACGAACAACGGCAAGTCGATGATCATCGAGAAGTTTCGCCGCGCTCACCCGCCGGTCAGCGTCCCCGACCGCGAGCAGATCCCGGTGTTGTGTGTGCAGATGCCTTCGGAGCCGTCGGTCAGCCGCTTCTACGTGGCATTGTTGGCGGCGTTGGGGGCTCCGCTCCGTCCGCACCGAAGAGTCCACGAGCTTGAGCAACTGGCACTGACGTTGCTGCGCGCCACCGGTGTGCAGATGCTGGTGATCGACGAACTGCACAACCTCCTGGCCGGCCGCGACGGTGTTCGCCGCGAATTCTTGAACCTGCTGCGCTACCTCGGCAACGAACTACGAATGCCGCTAGTGGGTGTCGGGACCCGCGAGGCCTATCTGGCGATCAGGGCCGACGCGCAACTCGAGAACAGATTCCATCCGACGATTCTTCCGGTGTGGGGCAACGATTCCGATACCCGTTCGCTGCTCGCGAGCTTCACGGCCAGCTTTCCGTTGCGCAAGCCCTCACACCTGACGTCGGAGGAGATGACCGGATATCTGCTTGCCCGCAGCGAAGGCACCATCGGGGAGCTGTCGATGCTCCTCACCGCTGCCGCGGTCGCCGCGATCGAGACCGGCGAAGAAGCGATCACCCACCACGTTTTGACGATCACCGACTACACCGGCCCCAGTGGGCGGCGCCGACAGTTCGAACGCGACCTGGCATGAGCAAGGGGGTCGAGGAGGTGCAGCGATGGCCCCTGCACCCGCAGCCTCAAACCGGTGAAGCACTGACCTCCTGGCTTCGCCGAATCGGAAACCTCTACGGGATCAGCAACATCGTCCAGCTCGTGAGCGAACTCCACCCCGATGGCGCGGGGTCGGATCTCGATCGAGACATCCCCGATGCCGCGGCCCGAATGCTCGCTGCCCGCAGCACCGTTGCGCTCGATCAGCTACAACAGATGAGCCTGTCGGGCTGGGTTCCGTGGCTGCTCGACAGCACCGACCCAGAGGAATGCGACTTCGACACTTACGTCCACCAACTCTCGGTCCTGATCCCACCGCAACTTTCGAAGGGTGATCGCCCCCGCCGCGCTCCAACAGAACCGGGATGGCTGCCGTGGGTCACCGACACCCCCAACGACCGCGTATGCCCGGTCTGCATCGGTGCCGGCGACGCGGACACTGTCATCGGTGTGAAGTTGATATGGCAGCTGTCGCTAGTGGCGAGCTGCCCCGAGCATCGCTGCCGCCTCGAACCCTGTCATGTCGTACCTGGTCAGATCGTATTCTGGGACAGGAGTGTCTGTGCCCTCGGTAAGGACCTGCGCCCCACCCCGGTGCACAGTACGGTCACCGCCCTCGATCACCGCACCACCGCTGCCCTGGCAGAAGGCAGCGTGCTGTTGCCCCGAGCTCGTGTGCACGCGGGTCTGTGGTTCCGGATGCTGCGCACACTGATCGACGAGATCTGCATCCCGCTCAGCAAAGCCGGCACATATGCCCGCGATCTTCGGCTGATCTGGGAATGCGCCGATGACCGGCCACCACGTGCACTCACTCGCCCGTTCGAATATCTGAATCGGGCCGATCAGAGTCGGATCCTCGCCGGAGCCGCTGCCGCGATCACCCTCATAGAGGACGGCACGATCACCGCGGCTGGAACACACGGCGATCTACTCAGCCCCTACCCGGCTGATGCAGTCTTCGCCGGAATACCCTTCCCACCTTCGGTACCAGCGCCGCCGGCGCACACGGACACCGCATCCAGTGCGTGGGAAAAGTTGCCCGCGCTGATCGACGCCGTTGTTGCCGCAGCCCGAGAAAACGCCGACACCGCCCGATCCCTACACGCATTCATCCTGCTCGGAGCCCGCACCGACCAGCAGATTCGCAAGATCGACGACACGTTCAACGAGCTGGGCATCGACATCGGCAACCGAGATCGGTGACACGATCGCCGCGTCGAAACAGGGGTCTGCAGGCATCGCTGCGCGTCACCCACGGTCGGTGTGCGGTGACCGACGAGAAATATCGTTCCCGCACCGTCTCTACTGAAAGCGCAGTTCAACACGCTTTTCGTCTAAACGGATGTGTCGGAGGGTGTCGCTACTGTTCCGGCCATGAGGAATGAGCAGCTCACCGGCCGCCACCGCACGTCTTCCCCCGCTGCGGCGGGCACTGCGGCGGTGTTCCCGGAGCTGCCCGACGATGTCGCCGCCCGGATCGGGCGATCGATGGAATCCGCTCGCTCCGACGGCACCCGGCGGGCGTACGAATCGGCGTGGCGACGCTTCGAGCACTGGTGCACCGCCCACAGCCACAGTTCATTGCCTGCGCATCCGGTGACCGTCGCTGCGTATCTCGTCGCAGCCGCCGACACCCTCACCACCACAGGAACCCGCGCTTACGCCCCACCCACATTCGCCAAGTGGGTCGCCGCGATCGCCGACCGCCACCGACGCGCCGGCCACGAGTCCCCGACCTCGCACGAGATCGTGCGCGGCACCCTCGCCGGGATCCGCCGCGACTACGCCGCCGCCGGAGATCGGCCGCGCAATCCGCGGGCACCGTTGCTGACCGCCGACATCACCGCCATCACCGCCGCCGCCCGAGATTCTGTCGCCGGTTGGGCGGACGAGGTTCTCGAACGCCGCGACAGTGCCCTGATCCTGATCGGCTTCGCCGGGGCGTTCAGACGCAGTGAACTCGTCGAATTACAGTGTGGGGACGTCAAACTCGACCGCCTCGACGGTGTTCATGTTCGGCTGCGGCGCTCGAAAACCGATCAGGACGGCACCGGAGCGGTCCGGGCTCTGCCGTTCACCGCCCGCCACGAGCACTGCCCGCCCTGTGCATGGGCACGGTGGGCGCAGGTCGTGGCAGCGTTCGATACAGGTGGACGTGTCGGGGTCATCCGAATACTCACGACATCCGGCCCATTCGATGCGCACGTCTGCCGCGGCGCCATCCCCAAGATGAGCGCGCAGGCACCGTTATTCCGGTCGATCCGCAAAAACGGGAACCTCTCCGACACCCCGTTGTCCGGGGCAGCGGTCCATGCCGCGATCCGCCGCCGCGCCACCGCAGCCGGCTACGACCCTGCCGTGGTCATACAGTTGGGTGGGCATTCCTTGCGGGCCGGTTTCGTCACCCAAGCCTTCCGCAACGGCGCCGACGCCCACGCCATCATGCGCCAGACCGGGCACACCACCCCCGCCATGGTCGAGGTGTACGCGAGAGAAAATGCGCCCTTGATAGGCAATGCCGTCAACGATCTCGGCCTATGACCACCCACGTCGATGCAGGTGAGGACATGACCACCGAGTCGAGCACCATCGATAACACCACCAGTGCTACCCATCTCGCACCCCAACCTCCGGATTCGCAACTCCCGGCACGGGATCGGCACACCTGGATGTTGTTCACGGACTGGTGCGCCGCCCACGACCAACCGTCGTTGCCGACAACGCCGGAACTTTTGGCCCAGTTCCTCTCCGCCCACCCCGCAGGTACGGTCACGCAGCGCCGGCGTATCTCCGTCATCGACACAGCCCATCACCGCTATGGCTTCCCGGCGCCGGGGCGCAGCGACAATATCCGCGCCGCCCTTGACGCGACGCGCAGGGCACGCCTCGACAATCTCGCCGCCCGTACCGGTGAGGTGATCTCACGGCTTCCCGAAACGGGTTGGCCGGCAGCGTTGTTTGCCCGCCGCGACGCCATGATCCTCACCCTCGCTCCTACCGGACTGACGTACACGCAGATCGCGGCGCTGCGTATCTGCGACGTCACCGCCGATCCTGTCACCGATGCCCTACACGTCGACGCGGTCGACCGTGTAGCGGTGATCCCGCCGGGGCTCGTAGCAGCCGGGGCCTCCCCGGCGCGGGTGTATCGGCGGTGGATGGAAGTTCTCGGATTCTCGGACCGGTATTTCAGCACCCACATGCTCGCGGGCCTCATGGACACCGGCGACGGCAACGAACTCACCGGACACGACGGACGCATCGACCCGGCCGATCAGCGGCCGCTACTGACCCCGATCGACCGATGGGGCCACACCCCACTGACCGCCACGCCGCTCACCGCTCGCGCAGTAGCCGACATCACCGCCGCGCACCTATCCGGTCAGGCACCGCGACACATCCACCCACCCCAACGAAAGAGCCCCGAAAACAACAGCTCAACAACGCAATCGGATGCTATAGAGCCGCTCGGCGACGACTACTACGAACACGGAATCGCTGCCCGCAAACACGCACACCACACCCTCGGCAGTGTCACATCGGCCCTCGACGAAATCGAGGACCGAGCCGACCGACTCCTCGCGGAGCTGCTCGAACTCATCGAAGGTCCCTTGTGAAGAGACATCCATGAGCGGTAGTGATGCTCTCGCCGAGAGTGCAGTCGTCTTCTGAAACTGACACCCTCGAAAAGGCTCGTTGGGTAGCGTGCGTTCATGAGCGTGGAAGAGAACTGGCTGAGGCTTCACGATTGGTGCTTGCGGGAAGCCCCGATAACGGCCGCGGCGATCGACCCACCAGCGGGCCAAAGTTTCGTGGACGAGGTCGAAGCATTGACTGGCAGAAAGTGGCCGACCGAACTACGGACATGGTTCGGTCTCCAGAACGGGAACCCGGACGGAAGGCACTCCGCCCTGATATTTCCGGAATACCAACCGCTACCGTTGGATCTCGTCGCATCTCGATGGGCATCGATGACGGAAATGTGGGCAGATACGACGGCAGCAGTCGGCGGCCTCAGTTTGCTCGACGAGCCTGCGGGGGAGGTCTCTGGAACTTACTTGTCCGCGTATATCCCGATCGCCTTCAACATTCGAGGCGATCTTTTGTTCGTCGACACCCGAGCTGGCCACTCCAGTGGATGCGTACGCGGATTTATGGGAGAAGACAACGATCAGGGCGAAAGTTGGGCATCCATCGACTCGCTTCTGGAGGAGGTTGTTGCTTCACTCGAGGATGGACGCCCGTGTCGCGGTTGGGTTCCGAGCATCGACGAGGGCTGGCTGCACTGGGAATTCCCTTAGGACTCCACGATGTCTCACCTGACACTGTCTCGACAACGAACGATTGATGGACCCGGTGGCTTCGATAGGAACACCCGATCAATTCCCCGACTCGAGGTTCAGCAGTCAGGGAATGACTCAGTGATGATGCTTCCGCCGAACGCGCAGTCGTCTTCTGAAAAATGCAGTCGTCTTCTGAAACTGACAACTGACGTGGCGAAATTTCGGGCCGAAACGTCCAATTTTGGTGTCCGTTGGATTTGTCCGTTATGGCATAGGCTCTAGTGGACAATTCGTGTTCGGCAGTGGGGGTAGCGTGAAAATCGGGTATGCGCGGTGCAGTACGGTCCGGCAGGACACGGCGGTTCAGGTGGATCTTCTGGTGAAGGCCGGTGTGGATCGTGACATGGTCTATGTCGATCATGGTGTCAGTGGCCGGCAGGCTCGTCGGCCTGGTTTGGATAATGCGATCAACGCGGCTCGGGCCGGCGATGTGTTTTGTGTGACGAAGCTCGATCGGTTGTCTCGGTCGGCGAAGGATTTGCATGAGACGGTGGAGCGGATCGCGGAGAAGGGTGTGTCGCTGTCGATTGATGGTCAGGTGTATGACCCGGCTGATCCGATGGGGAAGATGTTCATTGGCATTCTTGCGTTGATGGCGGAGTTCGAGTCGGATCTGATTCGTTCGCGCACGCGTGATGCTGTTGCCGCCGCGACGGCTGCTGGGAAGATGAAAGGTAGGCCGCACAAGCTCTCGCCGGAGGAGCGTGCGTATCTGCTGCAAATTTATGAGACGGGTCAGTTCAAGATCGAAACTCTGTGTAAGAACACGGGTTTGAAGCGTTCGTCGTTGTATACCAATATCCAGCTTGCGCGGATCGAGCGGGAAGCCAGCGATCGGACCCCTCGGGTCGAGAACTGAGCTCGACGCGAGTGGGGTCCGATCGTTAAGTCAATGGCACATAGGTTGTCGGTCTAGTTGTCCCTCAAGCAATTTCGCCGCTTTTTGTTGAGGTCGGTACCCGTAGTTTGGGTCAGGCGGGTGTGAGTGCATTGCGCAGCTGCGCTGTTACCGCGTCTTCGATGCGGGTTGCGAGGTCGATGTCTTCTCGCAGGGTTGCTGATGCGTTGGCGGCTCCGATGGTGTGTCAATGGCCACGAAGTTCTCCCCGTAGGCGGCCAGTAGTTCTCCCCGCTGGTGGCCACGGGTTCTCCCCGGTGGCGGCCAGTTGTTTTTCCCC
>NZ_JBEUOQ010000030.1:0-31827 GCF_040489275.1 Rhodococcus baikonurensis
TGGGGAACTATCTGGCCGTACGCGGGGAGAAACCATGGCCACAAAATGCGCCATAAATGGCCGCCAGTGGGGAGCTTACGATGGCCGTCGACAATTCACCTGTTTGTCGTCTGGGCCGCGATCTATCTCACGTGGGGCCGGAGAATGCGACCTACATGGCGCAGCTACCGCTTCGCGGTACTGGTCACGCTGACATGGGCGATAGTCACTTTCATCTTCAATCGCATCGCCGATACCAATTACGGCTTTCTCAACGCCAAACCTTCCACCGCATCGCTGCTGGACCTGATGGGTCCGTGGCCGGTGTATCTGTTTTCTGGGATGACAATCGTATTCATCATCTGGGCTCTGATGACGTGGCCGTGGGAGAGAGACGGAATTCTCGACAAGGACGCCGCGCAACCCGTGGTCTAGCCGTCCTCGCTCGACCTCCGCACCCCTGGCATGGACCGACCGCTTTTCAGCAACAATCTGCACAGTCCTGCCCAATCGAGCTACCGGGCAGCCGAGTGACAGGCAAGCGAGAGCAGCAGATGTGATACTCAACCGGCATGTAGATGCAGGCGGCGTTGCACACTCCGATCGGCGACTCGCGAAGACTTTCAGTTTCACCCGCTCCAGTTCGTCTGCACGTACATCCCCGACGGTGACCGCTCTGCTGTGAAGCCGCTGATCCCGAGCCCTCAAGAACTCACTGCAGGAGGACGTGACACCAGCCCACGAATAATTTGCCAGTTACAGCGGGAATCACGTCTCAGCAGATTCACTCTGCACTCGAGCTAAGGGGTTGCTTCGAGTTGCTGATCACATATGGCGGATCGATTGCCGAAAAATGCTTCGATTGGCGGTTCAGAAAATCAGGAATCCGCTGCCGTTCGGCGTTCGAGCAGGACTGTGTCGCGCCAGATCCCGTCGAGTTGGGCGATCTTCTCGCGGATCCCGATGGTGCGGAACCCTGCCGAGTGATGCAGGGAGACGGAGGCGCGATTTTCAGGGAAGATCGACGTCTGCAGGGTCCAGAGCCCATCCGCGTCCGCTGCCATGACTTGCTTGCGTAGCAACGCTTTTCCGACACCTCGCCCGCGCATCCCGTCGGCGACATAGACGGAATTTTCGGCGACTCCGCGGTAGCAGTCCCGCCCGGAGGTCGAACTCAGGGCAGCCCAGCCGACGACGACATCGTCGATGGTGGCGACCCAGCGATGATTCGGCAGCCACTGCGCATCGAGATACTCCCGGCTGGGGACTTCGGTGGTGAAAGTGGCGTTGCGCGTGGCGATCCCTTCGCCGTAGATCCGCAGAACGGCGTCCCAGTCGTCATCGGACATGACCCGGACGGCGACATCGTCAGGAAGATCGCTCGGGCAGCACGGCCGCGGCGCGAGAACTCCCATCACGATGTCGGCGGCCTGCGGCAACGCGACGCAGCACGTCGGATTCATCGCGACAACGGTGCTGGTCCCCTCTTTGCGCAGGCTGACGAATCCCACATCGGCGAGCTTACGTACATGGTGGGAGACCGTGGGCTGCCCGATCCCCAACGCCTCGGCGAGAGCCCCGATCGTGATGCCGCCAGCAGCGCTCGCGACGCGGTGCAGCAGCCGCACCCGCATCGGTTCGGCCAGGCACGCGAACCACTGCGCGTAGGTGTCGGCGTCAGCTTGCTCGAGCACATTCGAGTCGACCGCACCTGGGTCCGAATCGCCGACGCGCACCGTCGGGGTCTGCAGCGATGTCATGCACACACTATATCGACCTTCGTCGATGGTTGCATTCATCGACTGATATCGATACAGTTCGAATTAAAGATCGATCATTGTCGATGAAAGGAATTTGTGATGACCGAACTACCCGTTGTCGTGATCGGAGCTGGACCGATCGGCCTCGCCGCCGCCGCGCAACTGCGCGAACGAGGACTCACGCCGCTGGTGCTTGAGCGAGGCGCCGTCGCCGGTACGGCGATCGCCGAATGGAATCACGTCCGGCTCTTCTCCCGCTGGTCCGAACTCGTCGATCCCGCCGCGCAGTGTCTGCTCGAGCAGAACGGGTGGAGCGCTCCCGACGTAGATGCGTACCCGACCGGACAGCAGTGGCGTCAGCTCTACCTCGAACCCCTCGCCGCCGCCCTCGGTGATGCGGTGCAGTTCGACACCGAGGTGATCGGCGTCGCCCGACGTGGCCGCGACCTGGTCGTCGACGCCGGCCGCGATACCGAACCTCTCTCCATCCACCTGCGCCGCCCAGGCGGCAGCGAGGACCGCGTCTTCGCCCAGGCCGTCGTCGATGCTTCCGGCACCTGGGGCACCCCGAACCCGCTCGGCGGGGAAGGACTGCCCGCCCTCGGCGAGAGGGCTGCCGCTGCCGCGATCACCTACCGTGTGCCCGACCTCGACGACGAGGCGATCCGTGCCCAGTTCGCCGGGAAACACACCGTCATCGCAGGCAGCGGCCATTCCGCACTGACTGCCATCGTCGCGCTAGCCGGACTCGAAAAGCAAGCCCCCGGTACGCGCATCACGTGGGCTGTTCGCCGCGGGGCTATCGGTTCCGCGTTCGGCGGCGGTGAGTCGGACGAGCTGCCCGCTCGCGGCGCACTCGGACTCCGCGCGAAGAAGGCTGTCGACGACGGACTTCTCACCGTGGTCACCGGTTTCCGCACCGCCGCCGTCGAATCCGCCGACAATGGTCAGCTCGCACTGGTCTCCGATGCCGGCACCCGGATCGAGAACGTCGACAACGTCGTCACCTTGACCGGATTCCGCCCCGACTTGTCGTGGCTGTCGGAAATCCGACTCGGCCTCGACCCCGTGCTGCAGGCCCCGACACAGTTGGCGCCTCTGATCGACCCGAACGTCCACTCCTGCGGCACGGTCTATCCGCACGGCGCGAAAGAACTTCGCCATCCCGAACCGGGTATGTACCTGGCGGGGATGAAGAGCTACGGCCGCGCGCCGACGTTCCTGGCGATGACCGGGTACGAGCAGGTACGCAGCATCGCCGCCGAACTCGCCGGCGATCACGAGGCCGCCGCCCGGGTGGAGTTGATCCTCCCGGAAACCGGAGTCTGCGGCGGCGCTGGTGTTTTCGACGAACCCGATACCGCGGAATCCGAGGGTGGCTGCTGCGCCGCACCTGCTCCGGAGCTGATCTCGCTGTCCAGTCCCTCCGGCAGTTCCAACTCCTGCGGATAGGGCACAGCCGATGACGACCATCGAAGATCCGCCTCGCCCCGTCAGCCTCGATCCGTCGGGGCTGCGGCGGGTCCTGGTGGCGCTGTGTCTGACCGAAATCACCAGCTGGGGGATTCTGTACTACGCGTTTCCCGTTCTGTCGGTAGCCATTTCCCGCGATACCGGATGGTCGAGCGCTGTGATCGTGGCGGCGTTCTCGGTCAGCCAACTCGCCGCCGCCGCCGTCGGCATACCGGTGGGACGGATCCTCGATCGCCACGGGCCCCGCTGGGTCATGACCACAGGATCTGTACTCGCTGTACCCGCACTGGTGGTCATCGCGACAGCTCACACCCTCCCCCTGTTTTTCGCGGGTTGGGTGTTCGCCGGCATCGCGATGGGCGCGGTGCTGTATCCACCGGCATTCGCCGCACTGACTCGCTGGTACGGCGACAACTACGTCAAAGCACTGATGATTCTCACCCTCGCCGCGGGTCTGGCCAGCACGGTGTTCGCGCCACTGTCTGTCGCTCTGGCCGATCGATTCGATTGGCGCACAACCTACCTGGTGCTCGCCGCCATACTGGCTGTGATCACCATCCCCGGACACATCTGGGGTTTGCGTGGCGGGTGGCCCGACCCCATCCGCCTGCCCCACGCGCAGCCCGGCGACTACCACCGCACCTCACGCAGCCTCCCATTCCTTGCTCTGATCGTCGCCCTCGCGGCAGCCGCTTTCGCCGCATCCGCCGGCGTCTTCAACCTCGTACCGCTACTGATCGAACGCGGTTTCAGTCCCAGCCTCGCCGCACTCACGCTCGGGCTGGGCGGCGCCGGCCAGGTCATCGGCCGCATCTTCTACCTACCACTCGCAGCGAAGACCAGTGTCCGCGTACGCACGGTATCGGTCATCGCCGTTGCCGGTCTGAGCACCGTGTGGTTAGGTCTGGCGAGCTCTACGGCGGCGTTGATCGGCATCGCCGTCGGCGCCGGACTGGTCCGCGGCATCTTCACCCTGATCCAGGCCACCGCCATCACCGACCGCTGGGGCGGCGAACACTACGGGCGCCTCAACGGGCTGATGTCCGCACCGATCGTCATCGTCATGGCCCTGGCTCCGTGGGCCGGCACCGTGCTCTCCACCTGGACCGGAAGCTACGCCCACGCCTACCTCGTCCTCGGAGCGATTGCCCTCGTCGGCGCCGTGATCAGCGCAGCAACCATCCCCGCCCTCCGCACCACCACAACGATTCCGATCACTTCCTGACCGAAAGACAATTCTCATGACGTACTACGACGCGATTGTCGTCGGTGGCGGTCAGTCCGGCCTGGCCGCAGCCCATCATCTGCGCCGCCAGCGGCTCGACACCGCGATCATCGAAGCGGGTAGCGAACCCGTCGGCTCCTGGCCGCAGTACTACGACAGCCTCACTTTGTTCTCACCAGCAAAGTACAGCTCCCTCCCCGGTCTACCGTTCGGCGGCGACGGTGACCGCTATCCCGGACGCGACGAAGTCGTCGACTACCTCCGCCGCTACGCAAAGACCCTCGATGTGGACATTCACGTCAACGAACGAGCCGATACCGTCACCACCAGCGGCGGCCAGTTCACCGTCCGGACCGACAGCGGATCCGCCTTCACCGCACCTCGAATCATTGCCGCCACAGGAGGATTCGAAACTCCACACAGTCCCGCACTGAAAGGGTTGGATGCCTTCACCGGGACTGTTGTGCACGCCGCCGACTACCGCGAACCCACCGCCTACGCCGGGCAGAACGTCATCGTGGTCGGAGCCGGGAACTCCGCAGTACAGATCGCTGCCGAGCTCGCCGAAACAGCCGATGTGATCCTGGCCAGCCGAAACCCCGTGACATTCGCGCCGCAACGACCCCTACGCCGAGACATGCACTTCTGGTTCAAGTACACCGGAATCGACGCCCTCCCGATCGGGCATCTTCTCTCGCGGCCACCGACGTCGCCGGTGTTCGACACCGGCCGCTACCGCGCCGCGCTCACCGCCGGCACACCGCAACGCCGCGCCATGTTCACCAAACTCGAAGGAAACCAAGCCTTCTGGCCCGGCGGCACCACAACAACCGTCGACGCGGTCATCCTCGCCACGGGATACACCCCCAACCTGGACTACCTCGCAGAACTCGGGGCACTCACCGACACTGGCCATCCCCGCCACCGGAAGGGCCTGTCCACCACCCACCCAGGGCTCGGGTACGTGGGACTGGAATGGCAACGAAGCCTCTCGTCCGCATCCCTACGTGGGGTAGGCCGCGATGCGCACTACGTGGTCCGGCGGCTCACTCCTGCTGACGCTGCTCGGTTGCATCCGACCGAATAATGCCCGGTCTGCTCTTGTTTGCGTAGCGCCCGCACAGCCTGATCTCCTCGTAGTCGGTTCCTGTCCCATTGAACAGCGTGGGTCCGACTTCCTCGTCAAACGGCGCGTGATGATCTGTGCGAGTCCGTTGTCGACTGTCGCGAAAGGGGAAGTGCGATCACCAGTCCTCGGCCGGCGCCTGCCGATGTCGCGTTGGGGACCGTGGCCGCCACAGTTCTCGGTGTCGCTGTCGGGGTTCTCCTGGCCGGTGTCGCGGTCGGAGCCGGTACCGCTGTGGTGTTCCGTTTCGTGTTGCGGACGATCATCTCCCGAAAATGATCGACTGCGCTGGTCAGCGGCGTGGAATACCTTTCTCAGGTGTTCGATTCTTTGCATCCCAGAAATTCCGCTTCGAGCGCACACTTGCCGAGAGCCGCAATACGGGCACCGCCGATTTGTGGTGCACAAATGAGAATCAGGTCGCCACGTGTGACCGAGCTGCAAGGGTTGTTGCAGTTCAGGACTTCGGCTTTCGCTTCGGTCTGGTCAGTGTGGCGACCTGAGGCTCGTCGCGGGTTCAAGAATAGTTCGGGGACCCGACATGTTCGGCGGCGATGGACGCCGCCGGTCAGTCGAGGGTTCAACCCCGGTACGGCACTTTTGATCTCTCTAGATCAACCTCGCCGATCGCATATCCGTTGGCTTCCAACATCTGACGAACTGCTCTCTCTCGTAGATCTGGCGCATTACCTGGCCCGATCACAACCTTCACAATGGCGTCACGGGGAAAACCGATCTCGATGTACGGAACCACGCCTCCAGTACCGTAGCTTCCCTGCCGGAAATTCAGTCGCGCGGACGCCTCTGCGAACATAGCGATAAGTCGCCATTCTTTCTCAGCTTGGAATGATTCATCTTTCAGAGTCATGCACAACCGACCGGCGGCGTTGAACATCTCCGTGACAAAGTTGAAGTAGTTAACCGCAGCTGGCTTTTCAGAAATACGTGAACGGAGGAAGTTTTGAACCAAATTCAAGTTTTCGGCCCGCGCCTCGTCACCATAGAAGATGGGTCGCGGCCCAGGGATCGGAGCATCAACCCAACCTCTTCCGTCCGGTTCCATTCGGTTTCCTGCTTTGTAATCCCAGCATTGGTAGGTCAGCTCCGCTAGCTTCGCCCGATCGAAACCTACGGCGAAACCATCACCACCTGCATATCCACGCCACTGCCCGAGCGAGTCACGTTCGGTAGTAAAGCAAGTGACATACCCGTTCGCCCATTTCCAATCGTATGGCATCTGCGGCTGTGACTCGTCTACGAGAGCCGCAAGCGACCAGGCGGCGGCTCGAAGTGCATGTTTCTTTGGTCCAAGGTACGACGGATCTCGATGGTCGGGCCCCTCGGTCGTGAAGAAGTCACCACACTCCCTCCGCTCTTCCTCTGTAAGGTCAGGTAGTTCCTGAGCCAAGGAGTGAAAGATCTCGGCCATCAACCCGGCACTGTATTTGAGTTCCTGAGCATCATTTAGATACTTTATATCGGTTCCCCAGAGCTTTTGACTTTTGATGATGCCGGAGAATCCTCCGAAGTTTGTGTAGTGATAGAGGATGTCATTCTCGTCGGTCACGATTTTGATAGTACTGCAGTCACCTGACAACTTTTTGCAGGAGGATCCCACTAACACTCACGCCCCCTCGTTCCAATCCAGTCAACAGGCTTGCAAAAAAAGCCGCCCTGAGCAGCGCGGAACTTAGCATCGACGGGCCTTGACCCCGCGGGTTGGACACGCTTGATCCTGGTCTCAGACCAGGGAAAGCGAGAAGATCTAACCCGATGGCAAAGAAAAATTACTCCGAAGAGTTCCGCCGCGACGCAGTCGAGCTGTACCGCGACACCGGCGGCGCGACCGTAGCCGGGATCGCCGCCGATCTCGGCGTATCCCACGGCTCCCTGACCACATGGCTGAGAAATGCGGGTATCCCGATCCGCAGACCCGCCGCCACCGCTCCGGGGCCCGGCACCGGCGAGACACCCGAGCAGGAAGCCGCCAGGCTCCGCGCCGAGGTCGCACACCTACGCGCGGAGAAAACCAAGCTCGAAACTGAGCGAGACATCCTGCGGTCGGCGGCAAAATATTTCGCCGGAGAGACGAACTGGTGAACCGCTTCCAGTTCGTTGCAGACCACTCCGACACCTACCCGGTGAAGCGGTTGTGCCAGGTCATCGATATCGCCCGCTCGTCGTACTACGCATGGATCAACGCCGCCGAGAAACGAGCCGCCCGGGCCGCAGCCGACGCTGAACTCGCCGACAAGATCCGCGCCGTCCACACGGTGGGACAACACCTACGGGCGGCCCCGGATCACCGCCGAGATCAATCACGGACAACCCGCCGACCAGCGGATCAATCACAAACGGATCGCACGGATCATGCGCGCCAACAACATCGAGGGCCTGCGACTGCGCCGAAAACACCGCACCACCATCGCCGAACCAGCCGACACTCCGTCGCCGGACCTGCTCAACCGTGATTTCACCGCGATCGCACCGAATACCCGATACGTCGGTGACATCACGTATCTGCCATGCGGGGACAATGAGTTCTTGTATTTGGCCACGGTGATCGACTGCTTCTCCCGCCGCCTGGTGGGCTGGTCGATCGCCGAGCACATGCGTACCGAACTCGTCGAAGATGCCTTAGGTGCCGCAGCACTGACCCGCGGCGGTCTTGCCGGTGCAGTGTTCCACGCCGATCGCGGAAGTCAAGGCGTATTCAACCGGTCGAAGCAACACGTTGCTGTTGAATTGATCGTAGGTGTTCGTCCCAAGCTTCAGCGGGGGTTCGCCATTGGAGTCGTTTCCGTGGTCGCGTGTTGAGAGCGTGGGCGACTGCCGCGAGATCGTCTGGGTTCCATCGCGAGAGATCAGTTCCCTTCGGAAAGTATTGGCGCAGTAGTCCATTCGTGTTCTCGTTGGTGCCTCGTTGCCACGGGCTGTGCGGGTCGGCGAAGTAGACCTTCAGCCCGGTGTCGATGGTGAACTGGGCGAGTGCGGACATCTCTTTCCCGCGGTCCCAGGTCAGCGAGCGTTTGAGTTCGGTGGGCATCGACGCCAGTGCCTGTGTCAACGCTCTGTTCATCGACACCGCTCCGTATCCCGACAGTGCCGGCCCGTTCTTGGTGATCGGTTGCTGTCGCCACCCACGCTCCCGTGGCAGGTGCACGAGGGTGGTGTATCCGGTTGTGCGCTCGACGACGGTTCCGATTGCGGACCTGTCCGTACCGATGATGAGGTCACCCTCGTGGTGCCCGGGGATCGCACGGTCGTCGGCTTCTTCGGGACGCTCGCTGATCAGTACGTCCGGGCTCACGTGAGCCCAGGCAGCACGCTTTGCTCTTGCCCGCGGCATGCGCAGAGCACGGCCGGTGCGCAGGCACAAGATGAGTTCGCGGCGCAGGCCGCCGCGGCCCTCGATGAACAGGGACTGGTAGATGGCTTCGTGGCTGATTCTCATGCTCAGATCATCCGGGAAATCGATTGGTAGCCGGTTCGAAATCTGCTCGGGGCTCCACGCTTTCACCCATCGGCGGTCCTGACGATGGGGCTTGTTCAAGCCTTTCCATTGCCGTTCGAGCGGTCCGGCGACAGCATCGCCGCCCGGCTTGGTGATCCGGCCCGAGAGTCGGTCCTCAACATAGTGCCGTAACCGATCGTTGGCCGTGAGCTTGGCGGTCTTCGGGCGGCGGGCAAACAACTCGGCTTTCCAGTGCGCCACGCTGGCGCGGTATTCGAGCGTGCCTCCACGCGTGGCAGCGTTACGCCGCAGCTCCCGCGAGATCGTCGACGGGCTCCTTCCGATGGCACTCGCGATCGCGCGCACTCCGTGGCCGGTGGCGTGCAGGATCGCGATTTCCTCACGCTCTGCCAAAGAAAGGTACCTGCCTGCCGGCGCGGGCCATAAATACGGCGTCATCCCGCCAGCGTGCCGGAACCACCGCTGACCAACCGCTTGCGCCACGCCGACAGCGTCAGCTGCCTCACGAGGAAGCTTGCCTGTGGCGATCTGGTCCCAAAACTGCCGTTCCTTCGACCGAGGATGGCCCGGTGCTCCCGGTGACCTCATCGGAGCCCTGCCCGTTACTTCCCGCACCCAATCCGATGGACGACCCACAACACCCTCCTGACCTCGAATGTTGCGTCCACCGATTGAGCCCAATCAATACACCTCAAAGGGTTTCGCGATGATCTGCGCGAAGTTGGGTGTTGCGCAATCGATGGGAGCGGTGGGCACGAGCGCGGACAATGCCTCAGGAATGATGTCCCAGCAGCAGATCGCTCAATTGGAGGGGCTGCGCGATGGGGACTTCGACACCGCGTGGCTGAAGATGATGATCGAACATCACTCCGGCGCGATCGCGACGGCCCAATCGGAACTATCCGATGGCGACAACGCCGACGCCAAGCAATTGGCTACCGATATCATCGCCGCACAGCAGTCCGAGATCACCGCGATGCAAGCACTTTTGCAACAGAACTGATCCGGAAACTGGCGAGTGGCTAGGCCTGTCCGTCGAAGCCTCTCTTCTCGTTGTCCGCTCTGATCTTCCATCTGATTACTTGCGTCCCTTGCGAATCACTGTCTTCGTCGGCGCTCCCCACCCACTGACGTGAAGGAACAATTATGGCCTCAACACGGCATACAGGGTTAGTCGTCCTTGTCCTTATGGTCGCAACGCTGACAGGATGCACCTCCACAGCACCGCAGTCCGCACCGAGTGACACGGGTGCGCCCGCCGAGAACGACTCTCCTGTCTCCGCGCTGGTGATGACTCCTTCCGGGGGGACAGATACCGTCAACCCCCTTGATCCGGTCACGGTGGAATCTGTTGGCGGGAGGCTCGACTCGGTAGTGCTCACCGAAGTGGGCGGGGCTGTGGTCGATGGCATCTTCACCCCTGACCGGCAGGTGTGGAAACCCGGCGCGTCCTTGGACTACGGGAAGACCTACACGATGACAGCGTCAGCCACCCAAAACGATGGCTCACGTCTCGATCAGTCCAGCACCTTCTCCACAGTCAAGCCGCGGAACCTGACCAAACCATCCTTCGTGACGGCCGGGGGTAACCTCCTCACAGATGGTGGCACTTTCGGGGTAGGGATCGTTATTGTCACGCATTTCGACGAGCCGATCCTCGATCGTGCAGCGGCGGAGAAAAGCCTGACTGTGCAAACGTCGGTGCCGCTCGAAGGCTCGTGGTACTGGGTGGATGACCAGAATGTTCACTGGCGACCTCGTGCGTACTATCCCCCCGGCACCGAGGTCACGGTCCGGGCTGCGGTCTTCGGCGTCCCGCTCGGTGGCGGACTGTTCGGACAGGAAGACGCCACGACTGCATTCACCATCGGCGACTCGCATATCGCCGTCGCCGACGATACGACCAAGCAAGTGACGGTCACGAGCAACGGCAAAACTGTGCGCACTATGCCGACATCGATGGGCATGGGAGGAACCGAGCTCGTCAACGGCCAAACGATCTCCTTCTGGACCCAACCAGGCATTTACACCGTCCTCGATCAGGCCAACCCCGTGATCATGGACTCGTCGACCTACGGACTTCCCGTCAATTCCCGGCTGGGGTACAAGGAAAAAATCAACTACGCCACCCGAATAAGCACCGACGGAATTTACCTTCACGAACTCGAAGACACAGTCTGGGCGCAAGGCAATACCAATGTTTCACACGGCTGCTTGAACCTCAGTCGCGCCAATGCTCAATGGTTCTATGATTTTTCGCTTCCCGGAGATGTCGTGGAGATACGCAATACCGGCGGCGCCCCTCTCGAATTGTGGCAGAACGGCGACTGGAGTGTGCCGTGGGACCGATGGTCGGAAGGCAGCGCGCTGTAAGACCTGTCGCCCTGCCGGCAAACGATGCTGAATCGCAAACAGAAGCTCCGCGCGAGACGTTCTCCCGTAGTCGACGCGAAAGTGCTGGATAAACCTTTTGACACTGTCAGAGCTGACAGGGGTTCGGCAGATCGTCACGGGAGGAGGTCGCCAGACACCGCCGCCGTATCGGGGCGGCGACGGGAAGCAGAACAGATAGTATTTCTACAGGGCTTCGGTTCGCCGTCTCGGCAACCTCCAGCGTGCAGAGTCGACACGACACCCTCATCGAGCGGTCCCACATCACTGTGACCGACGAATCACCGACAGCGCTGGTTGGGCCCCGTACGAAAGCGACGGAGGTTGCAGGTTGGGCACTCGCACGGTGCGGTGACGAATGCAGCTCTACGAGGAGGAAAAATGCAAGGTCTGGGAGAGCTCGAGGCGCTGGTGATGGATGTGCTGTGGCGCTCCACCGAACCGGTCCGTGTGCGCGACGTCATCGACGGCCTCGATGACGACCGTGAACCGGCGTACACGACGGTGATGACCGTCATGGACAATCTTCATCGCAAAGGTTGGGTGCATCGTCAGCGAAACGGGCGCGCGTACTGGTACGAAGCCACGCGAAGCCGCGAGGAAGCGGCAGCTGACGGGTTGCGCGCACTTCTCGAATCCACCGGAGACCCGACCGGGGTCCTGTTGCATTTTGTTCGCGGGACATCCGACGTCGAATCGAAGATCCTGGCGCGTGGATTGCGTGAACGAGGCAAGAAGTGACAGCCGTCCTCGCGTGGGCGGTCGGTGGCCTTCTCGTTGCCGCACTCTCCCCGCTGTTCCTCGGATCGATGATGCGTCGCGGCGTTGATCCGCATGTCGTCCTCGTCTTGTGGGGCGCTCTGGCACTCGGAACTGTAGTGAGTATCAGTGTCCCGGTGATCTTGAGCCTTTTACCCAGTCACGGTGGTGTCTCGTCGCTGATCGAATTCGCCCACAGCTGTTGGCTCGCCCTTCACGACGACGCGCCGGCCAGGCTCGAGACGGCGGTGGGTGTACTCGGTGGGTCAGCCCTGGTCATCGGGGCGGTGCGAGGCACCGTCCATCTGTTCAGCTTCTCCCGCACTCGCCGCGAGCTACACCAGCAGCACCTCGGGTTGCTGCGCATTCTGGGGGGTGCACGGTCCTCGTCACTGCTCTGGCTCCCGGTTTCTGTGCCCTTCGCCTACAGTATCGCTGGGCGCCCCGCGCTTGTAGTTGCGAGCGACGGATTGAGAGATCAACTCGACACCGAGGCTCTTGCTGCAGTACTCGCACATGAACGAGCACACATCACGGGGCGGCACCATCTGCTCGTCAGCGCAGCTCAAACGCTCGCCTACGCGTTTCCGTGGCTTCCGATCATGCGATCTTCGCCCCCATTGGTCCGTGCGTTGGTGGAAATCGAAGCCGACTCCCGAGCCGTTCGTCAGCATGGGCGCGAATCCGTGCACCGCGCACTCTGCAGTATGACACCTCACGAGGTGCCCGTGGCGGCTCTGGGAATAGCGCAGGATTGCCTGGCGTTGCGACTTGATCGTCTGTCCTCCCACCGCACCCACCACCCGGCGCCCATTCGCTACCTCCGCACCCTTGCTGCCTGCGGAACGGCGATCGTCCTACCTGCGGCGCCTCTTCTGGCGCTACTGGGTGCGATGGCGATGGCTTCATGCGCAGCAGGTGCTTGAAACAGTGCGAAACCGGGTCGTGGACGAACAAGGAGTCCGGCCCGCAGGGGGCCAGTGCTCAAGGCCGGTTCACCCCCTCCTCGAACTGAACCGGCCTCATGCACCGAACGCGGCGCCAATCGAATTGGCCAGATCCCGCGCGAAACTTGATTCGTGGCCATCCCAATTTTCGTGAGACTCACCTTCTGCGCACGTGGCATCGGCAGAAAAGCGCAAAAGGCTACTACTCTGGGTCACGATCACACCACGCCCAGCAGAATCGTCGCGACGATGACAATTCCGCATGCCGCGCTGGTCAGAAGCCGCCCGCGCCGTGTATGAGGGTCCGCACGATAGGGGAACAACCCTTGACGGACCCACGTGTAGATAGCCGCGGCGACAACGAATACTGCTCCGTCATAGGGCGTTTCGGTGCCGTAGAGGACGAAAATCAGTGTCGCGAGGCCGATGATCAAGCCTGCGAACGCTTCGATCAGTTGCACGGGGATTCGGCGCACCGCGAGAGTCCGGTCCGAAGCCCACATTCCCCATCTCGACCTGGTAGGTCGACCCGAACAGCATCCTGTCAAAAAGCATCCCGGGCGCCCGATCGCAATCCCGAGAAACAACCCGGGCGTTGTCATGTCCAGTAACACACCGACGCCCAGACCGAAGGCTGCTCCGCCGAGCACCAATACCGCGAGCGACACCACCAAAAATCCTTGTATGCATGCGCCGGCAGAGACGAATTTTCGAAGGCTCTGGCGGTGAAGTGCCAAGTACCAGAGCTTCGCACCCACGTAGCCGAGAAGGCAGCCGAGGATCGAAATGAGAACTGCCGCAGTGGCGTTCTCGCTCATACGGGTCAAGAGCAGTGCCTGCATGACGATGGCGAACACTGCACCCAAACCGACCAACAGCGGCCACGTCCAGAGTCGCACGCCGGGCCCGTGCACCAATGGCGCTGCGGTAGTCCAGGCCGTGGCGGTCTGCGGAGCTGCGATGTCGAACTGCCCGGTGGTGTCGTCCGGAGTTTCGATGCGCTCGGCACTGACAGTCCAACTACCAGTGGCGATTCCGCGGATTCTCGCAGTCACCGCGAAGCGTTCCCCCGCTGGAACACCGTTGACGTGGGTGACCCTCTCGAAACGTTCCGGTTCGCTGCCCGGGCTGTTGCGGGCTCCTCGGAACAGAATCGACAGATCGGAAGTAACCTCGGGCGATTCTCCCCAGTACGTTGCTGCGAGCCCCTGTGGTTCTATCTGCGTGAACGCTTCAGCGCACCCACCGCCGGGCGCAGCGAGTTCCGTTGCAGCGGTCGACTCGTCGTCACCCAATGGCCGGGCAACGCGTTCAGTGCCCGATGGCTTGGTGGGCATCGCCTTTTCGGCGATGGCCGGCGCCGGCGGTGCTTGAGCCAAGGCCGAGGCTGGCGTCGGCGCTGCTTTACTCAGATACGCCGCTGCGGCCGCTGCGGCCAGTTCTTCCACGGCACTACCGGCCGGACTGGGCCTAGCACGGGGTGTTGTGCCGACTTCGTCGTGCGGTCGTGAAGTGGGGTTCCGCTTCGGTGACGTGGCGCGTCGGGCTCGACTCTGCGTCGTAGACCGCTGTTTCGCGCGGGTTTTGGTTGATTTTTTGCTCACCGTCGCCCCAATCTCTCGGTTGGCGCGGATGCCCACCGAACTACTAAGGTCGATAGTAGCTGAACTACGAACCTGGATAGTAGGTAGAGGTCGAGCGCGAACGCGCGGGTGGGCACTGCGGCGAGACGAGGCGCTTCGAGGCCGAGCCGAGGAATATGGGAATTCCATGGTGCCGCAACGATCTTGGGCACACTCAAGAAGGACCTGGAAAGGACATCGAACGTCAACCGGCAATCGCGCGGACAGTGTAGTAGTTTGCGAGACTGGATAGGCTCCTTGTTCACCATGTTCGGAGACCGGGCACGGACTACTGGGTACGACTGCGGCAGACCCGGCGGCTGATGCGGGACTGGGCGTAGGGATCGCACTACGTTGCAGCAAGGGTGTGCAAAGTATCGAAGCGAACAATCACATCTAAGGGATCTGCAAAATGGAAGCTGACGCGATGCGCAACCACCGCCTGGTGGATTTGCCGACCAATGGCGCGGTGTTCGAAACCTCTCGGCCGGTACGGACGGGAGATATCGACGTCTCCGGGACGGTGCGACTCGATGGCGTTGCACGTTATCTGCAGGACATCGGTTTCGACGATCTCGATGCGAGCGGCGCAGCGGCTGCCCACCCGGTGTGGGTCGTGCGCCGCACAGTCATCGATGTCATTCGTCCGGTCAGCTGGCCGGCTCGTGTGCGCATGCGCAGATGGTGCTCGGGGTTGTCGAGCAGGTGGTGCACGATGCGTGTCCGCATCGAATCCGACGGCGGCGGCTTGATCGAGACCGAAGGATTCTGGATAAATCTCAATCCGGTCAACGGGATGCCTTCCAGGATCGAAGAGAGTTTCATGGCCGGACTCGGTTCGACCGCCAACGATCACCGATTGAAGTGGAAACCCTGGCACACCGCTCATCCGGGCGATGGGGAGGAAACGACATTCGTCTTACGATCGAGCGATATCGATCCGTTCAACCACGTCAACAACGCCACGTATTGGCAGCCTGTCGAAGACCTGATCAGAGATTGGGCCGGACCCCGAAATCCACTCCCCTACCGAGCGATTCTCGAATATCGCTCTCCCATCACCGCGGGAAACGACGTGACCGTGCGGTATCACAGTTCAGGGGAGAGCCTGAGTAGTTGGTTCCTGGTCTCGGGTTCGGTGTGCGCGAGTGCCTACGTCACAGCGATCGAAGTGTAAGTCCCCGGGCCGGGTCACCTCTGCGCTCTGGTCTCTTGAATCGTCATTGATCGGTTCACCTCACGAGTTCTTGACCAGGTGTGCCGGTAGCGGCGGGGTGAGTGGGTGTTCCCGGAGCGTTTCCATTACCTCGAATGTCGCGTCGAATGTCACGCATCGACAGTTCCCCGGCAGTCGATGTGCCGCCCTTTCGGACGATGTACTGGCAACGCGATAACGAAGGTGGTGCCTTGCCCGGCTCCGTCACTCGCGGCGGTGATCTGTCCACCGTGTGCTTCGACGAGTGCTTTCGCGATGGACAGTCCGATCCCTGCCCCTCCGTGAGCACGATCGCGTGCTGCGTCGGCGCGATAGAAACGCTCGAACAGATAGGGGAGGTGCTCGGCGGCGACTCCATCGCCTTCGTCGGTGAGTGTGAGGATGAACCGATCCCCTTTCACCCGTCCCCGCACCTTCACTGTGCTCTGTGATCGACTGTGGCGCAGTGCGTTGTCGAGCAGATTGCTCAACACTTGCCCTATGCGCTCCGGGTCCAGCCACACCGACGGCAGATTTCCGGGGACGTCCACGCTCAGAATGACTGCTTTCGTGTCGTATCGTTCTTCGTGCGCCGCTACCGCTGAGCTCACCAGTACCTCAGGTCTGGTCCATGTCGGTTCGATTGCAGCTCGATTCGTCTCGGCATCGGACAGCGCCGAGACGTCGCCGGAAAACCGTGCCAGACGTCGGGTCTGATCTCTGAGCATCGCAATGGTGTGATCATCGAGAGCTTCCACTCCGTCTTCGAGCGCTTCCATGAATGCTTCGAGAACAGCTACCGGCGTCCGGATCTCGTGCGCGAGATCTGCCAGCAACCGTCGACGCATCGACTCGGCAGACTCGAGACGGACCGCCATTTCGTTGAAGGCCGTCGCAAGTGCGTCGAAGTCGTCACCGAGCTGCGGCGGCGGGACTCTGGCCGCGTAGTTTCCCGCCGAGACTGCCGTGGCGGCAGTTGACACCGCAGTCACCGACCGCTGCAGCCGACGACTGAGATACCAGGTCACAGCCAGCGCGCACAACGCAGCTGCGCCGATCGCCACGGACAACGAGACCGCAGTTGCCGAGCGATATGCCTGCTCGGCATGCATTTGCTCCTCAGACATCGGAGGCACGCCCGCGCGGCGCAGATGCTCGCGGAACAAACTCGGACCGACAGTGACTGCAACGACCCATGAGGTGGCCGCTCCTGCCACCAAGACCAGCGTTTGGGCCATCAACAAACGCACGCCGACACCGAGTCCTCGGCGGGTACGCCCCTGATGAGACGAAAGTTCTTCCAGGGTAGTCATTTTCCGGAACCCATTCGGTACCCGATGCCGCGCACGGTATTGACATACAAAGGCGCGGCGGGATCATCGCCGAGTTTGCGGCGCAGATGACCGATATGAACATCGACAAGATGTTCGTTCCCCGTCCACGCAGGACCCCACACTGCTTCGATCAGTTGCCGACGGCTGAACGCCATCCCCGGCCGAGCGGCCAATGCCGCCAACACGTCGAATTCCGTCCGAGTCAGCAGAACCGGTTTCTCGGCGACCGAGACCTCTCGCCCGGCAACGTCGATCCTGAGCACCCCGAACGTCATTGGCGGACTCTCCTCGTCTCGGGTTACCGCTCTCGCAGTTGTACCGTGCGCGACTCCGCTGCGGGGTCTGCGCATCATCGCGCGGATCCTCGCTACCAACTCTCGGGGGCTGAACGGCTTGCTCATGTAATCATCGGCACCGACAGAAAGCCCGACGATGGTGTCCACTTCCTCACTGCGAGCAGTCAGCATCACCACGTATGCATCCGAAAATGTACGAAGTTCCCGGCATACCTCGATGCCGTCGATACCGGGCAACCCGAGATCGAGGACCACCACATCAGGATCGACCTCACGTGCCAGGGCGAGAGCGTCGAAACCGTTGTAGGCCACACTCACCTCGAATGACTCTCGTTCGAGGTAACTCGAGATGATCGAGGCCAGTGGGCGTTCGTCGTCGACGACCAGTGCCCGAAAACCTGCGTACCCGTCGGTTGACCGTGTTGACGTACTGTCCATGCCACCATCGTGGACTGCTCAGTCGCCGCTGCGCACGCGATACACGGTATGCGGTCACCTCTTCAGCGAATCTTCATAGAAAGCACACCGATCCCAGAGGGTTCGGCGAGCACTGTCGAAGGTGAGGAGAGTGAACGGACATGATGTGGTGGAGCGAGAATTCGGGTTATGGAATGGGTTGGGTCAGCTGGATTCTGATGGCGCTGGCGATGATCGCATTTTGGGGGTTGGTCATTGCGGCCCTACTTGCTTTGTTTCGTCCCAGGCGCAGTACCCGCAGCGAACTCCGTGGTACGAATGCGCAGCATCTGTTGGATGAGCGCTACGCCCGCGGCGAGATCGACGATGACGAGTATCGCTCCCGCAGTGAAGCTTTGGATCGATCCTCTCGTCGACACGAGAGTCGTTGACCTCTGCCGCACGCGCGCCCCGGGCTCGGTGGCGTATCAGTTCCGTTTCTCCACAACGACTAGACAAGGACAATCACAATCATGGCTATTGCGCCGTTCACAGGATCGGCTTTCAGTCGACGTACGTTTCTCGCCGCCACGGCGGCGGGGGCGGGTGGCCTGGCGTTGACCGCATGCACCACCAGCGGATCGTCCAACCCGAACCCCCCGCCGTTCGACAAGAATGCCATCACGTCCGCTGAGGCAGCGCGCCCGCATACCGGTCGCACCGTGGACTACACGCTCAATCCGCAGGGTGCCGATATCGATCTCGGCGGCATCACGGTGCGCACTCTGGCATACGGCGACAGTGTTCCCGGTCCGTTGATTCGCGCGAATGTCGGTGACGAGTTGGCGATCACCGTCAACAACGGACTCGATCATCAGACATCGGTGCATTGGCACGGCATCGCGCTTCGCAACGACATGGACGGCGCCATGCCGGCAAGCCCGAACATCGAATCGGGGCAGAACTTCACATACCGGTTCTCAGTACCTCATTCGGGAACGTATTGGGCTCACCCGCATGTCGGTCTCGACACCGACTACGGCCTGTATCTCCCCATCGTCGTCGACGACCCCCGCGAGCCCGTCGACTACGACGCCGAATGGATCGTGGTTCTCGACGACTGGACGGATGGAGTCGGCACGAGTCCGCAACAGATCCTCTCCGACCTTCAGTCCGGAAACGGCATGGGTTCGATGGGCGGATCCGGGATGGGCAACATGCCTGGCATGGGTGGAATGAACCACGGGTCGGCCGAAACCACGCTGCCCGCCACCTCGGGTGGCCCTAACTCGGTAGAATCAAGCGCTCTGCTCGGTGGGGACGCGGGTGACGTCAGCTATCCGTACTATCTGATCAACGGGCGGATAGCTTCTGCACCGACAACTTTCTCGGCCGCTCCCGGTCAGCGTGTGCGTATTCGCATCATCAACGCGGGTGCGGATACCGCTTTTCGAGTCGCCCTTGCCGATCACGTGATGTCCGTGACCCATACGGACGGTTTTCCGGTCGTACCGACAGAAGTCGATGCGCTTCTCCTCGGCATGGGTGAGCGCTACGACGTGATCGTCACGGTCAAGGACGGTGTATTCCCGCTCGTCGCCGCGGCCGAGGGTAAGAACGCTCAGGCTCGGACGCTGCTGCGTACAGGCTCGGGCGCTGCGCCCGACGCGTCGTTCCTCCCTCGGGAATTGGCAGGTCGAGTGGGCACGGTCGAGTCGTTCACTGCAGCCGAAAGTGTCGTTCTGCCGCGAAGCGATGGCACCGGTGTCGATCTCGTGGCAGACCTCGGGGGGGACATGATGAGCTACCAATGGACGATCAACGGTCGGAACTACGACCAAACCGAACCTCTGACCGTCAAAGAAGGGGACCGAGCCCGGCTCACGTTCACCAACATGACGATGATGTGGCATCCCATGCATCTGCACGGGCATACGTTCCAAGTGGTCAAAGGTGACGGCGGTGTCGGCCCTCGTAAGGACACAGTCATCGTTCGTCCGATGGAATCTGTCGCTGTCGATCTCATCGCCGACAACCCGGGCGACTGGATGCTCCACTGCCACAACGGATATCACCAGGAGTCGGGTATGATGACCCGCTTGGGCTACATCGTCTGACACGTGGAGACGTCCGAACACACGATCACACCAGCACGGGAGGCGCGACCTGATTGGGCCGGCATCTCATTCGATGCCTCTTCCTACCCCGTTCGGCGAGGTGAGATTGTGGCCGCCCCGGCATCGGGTCAGCGTCCCGGAATCCCCGGCCTCTGCCCTGCCGCTGGACTGGGATCGAAATCCCGCGAACGGCGCAACTGCCCATGGCTCCGGTGTACACCTGGCGACACTCCACGGGCGCTCGAAATTCGACGTTCTCTGCGCGGGCGAATACACGAGGGAGAATCCGACCAAATGTCCGACGGAAGTAGTCGAGGCGCAGCCTTGACTCACCTTCTCCTAACGCGAGTATAGTAGAAACAGGTACCCCCCTGGGGTACCAGACGGGAAGGGAATCATGAGCGGTCAGACTAACTCGCAGCCGAATCTACTCGATAAGACGCAACGCGGCTGTGGATGCAACTCGACGAAGAAATCACCCACGACATCCGCGCCCACCCCTACGGAGGACATCATGTCTGCAACCAACAACACGTTCGCGGTCACCGGCCTCACCTGCGGGCATTGCGTCGGCGCCGTCACGGACGAGCTGCGCGCCCTCCCCGGAGTGAGCGAGGTCGAGATCGATCTCGTCGCCGGAGGAGTCTCCACCGTGACCGTCACAGCTTCAGCGCCACTGACCGAGGAACAAGTAACTGCCGCGCTCGACGAAGCCGGCAACTATCATCTCGCGAACATCTGACCGGGCGCCCACACCGCCAGCGTAGGCAGGTCAGGAGAGGTACATCTGATGAGCACCCTGGACAACACGACCGTCGCTGCCGAGTCCGCACACAGTGTCGAACTGGTCATCGGCGGCATGACCTGCGCCTCCTGCGCCGCGCGAATCGAAAAGAAGCTCAACAAGATCGACGGCGTCACCGCGACAGTGAACTACGCGACCGAAAAGGCGAAGGTCGATTTCACGGGTGCGGTAGCACCTGAAGACTTGATCTCCACCGTCGAGGCAACGGGATACACCGCCACCTTGCCTGCCCCCAAGGGCTCGTCCGGGGAGGTCGGCACTACCGACGGGGTGGACGCCCGAATCCAGGACGAGGCTTCGCAACTGCGGACCCGACTGCTCGTCTCGCTCGCATTGACTGTGCCTGTGGTCGCATTGTCGATGATCCCGCCATTGCAGTTCACGAACTGGCAGTGGCTGGCCTTGACGCTCGCATCTCCCGTCGTCGTCTGGGGCGCACTCCCCTTCCACCGCGCTGCACTGACGAATGCCCGACACGGCGCGGCAACAATGGACACTCTGATCTCGGTGGGGGTGTCGGCGGCCTACCTGTGGTCACTGTGGGCGTTGTTCTTCGGTCATGCCGGAATGGCCGGCATGAAGATGGAGTTCAGCCTGTTCCCACAGCAGGAGGGCGGAGCGGACCACATCTATCTGGAAGTCGCTGCTGCGGTCACCGTCTTCATACTGGCGGGGCGATATTTCGAAGCCCGCGCCAAGAAGCAGTCGGGTGCAGCCCTACGCGCACTGATGGACATGGGAGCCAAAGACGTAGCGGTGTTGAGGGAACACACCGAGATCCGAATTCCCACCGAACAATTGGTGGTCGGTGACATCTTCGTCGTACGCCCCGGCGAAAAGATCGCGACCGACGGCATCGTCACCGACGGCACATCTGCGGTGGACGCCTCCATGCTGACCGGCGAATCCGTGCCAGTCGAAGTGCGCCCTGGCGACGCCGTTGTCGGCGCCACCGTCAACGCTGGAGGGCGACTCCTCGTTCGAGCAACTCGTATCGGCGCCGACACTCAGCTCGCTCAGATGGCACGACTGGTCGAAGATGCACAGAACGGCAAGGCTCAGGTCCAACGTCTCGCCGACCGCATCTCCGGAATCTTCGTCCCGGTCGTCATCGTTCTCTCACTGATGACGTTGGGTGCGTGGCTTTTGACCGGTCACTCGATGGTGACGGCGTTCACCGCCGCCGTTGCCGTGCTGATCATCGCGTGCCCCTGTGCATTGGGGTTGGCAACACCGACGGCGCTGATGGTCGGAACGGGCCGCGGCGCCCAGTTGGGGATTCTCATCAAAGGCCCCCAGGTTCTCGAATCCACCCGTCAGGTCGACACCATCGTGCTCGACAAGACCGGGACCGTCACCACCGGGCGCATGAGTGTCGATTCGACAGTCGGCGCAGATGGCGAGAATATCGACGAATTACTTTTTGTCGCAGGAGCGTTGGAGGACGGCTCCGAACACCCGATCGCGCAGGCCATCACTCTTGCAGCTCGGGCTGACGGCCGGCCGTTGCCGAGAATCGAAGGTTTCTCCAACCACGACGGCCGAGGCGTCTCCGGTGTCGTAGACGGCCGAGCCGTTGCTATAGGTCGGCGAACCTGGTTAGAGCAGGACTGGTCTCTCGTCGCACCCAAGAATCTGGAAGTGGCCGCACACGACGCGGAAGCCGACGGAAAGTCCCCGGTGTGGGTTGCGTGGGACGGTTCGATCCGCGGAATCGTGGTCGTTTCGGACACTGTCAAGGACACCTCGAAAGAGGCCATCACTGCATTCCGAACCTTGGGACTACGTCCCATCCTGTTGACCGGCGATAATGCTCGCGCCGCCGTCGCCGTCGCAAAACAAGTGGGGATCGAAGCCGCCGATGTCATCGCCGAAGTCTTGCCCGCGGACAAAGTCAGCGCCGTCAAAGACCTCCAAAGCCGTGGGTATACAGTCGCTATGGTCGGTGACGGTGTCAACGACGCCGCTGCTCTGGCACAAGCAGACTTAGGTCTGGCCATGGGCACCGGCAGCGATGTCGCCATCGAAGCCTCCGATCTCACCCTTGTCCGAGGCGACCTGCGCTCCGCCGCAGATGCGATCCGTCTGTCGCGCTCGACGTTGAAAACCATCAAAGGGAACCTTTTCTGGGCCTTCGCCTACAACGTGGCGGCGTTGCCTCTGGCGGCGCTGGGGTTGTTGAACCCGCTGATCGCCGGCGCTGCCATGGCTTTCAGCTCCATCTTCGTCGTCACGAACAGTTTGCGCCTACGACGATTCACCAGTCATGCCACAAGCTCCGATCACTGATTTGATCCCGAATTCGACTGCCCCGATGACCTTCCGTCTGCCCTGAACTCTTCGGACGCGATGTGCGGGAGAGGTCCCACTGTCCACCCGCAACGAATCCAAAGGTTTCACTTCACGACGACCACCATCACGGACGAGGGCAGTCGTCGACTGCTTGGGACACCATGGTCCTTCATCGAATCTTCACCAAACATCTAACCAAGGCATATCCGCCACCGGCAGGCTCAGTATTGAGACACACGTGGACCCCACAACATCACGCCCCAGAGGTGCCGACGATCTGCCACAACACGGGAACATGCCACCGAGGTATCCGCACAGTCGCTGCCGCAAGAATGGCGGTCACAACGAGAGGGCGCAGAGATGAATCGAACCACCGTTCTCGAAGTACAAGGATTGCAGTGGGCGACATCGAAAGCCGCAGTCGAATCAACTCTCCTTCGCCGACGTGGCGTCGTCTCTGCTGAGGCCAACGTCCTCAACCAAACTGCCACGGTCACCTACGACCCGGCTGCAACCTCGATACCCGAACTGTCCCAATGGATCCGGGACTGCGGCTATCACTGCGCAGGGCGATCAGTGCCCTCCCACAGCTGCGACCCCCTCTCCGAACCAAACGACAGCACCAGCGCCACGCCCTCTGAATACCACGTTCATTCAGACCACGCCGACACATCAACCGACGCACCGGTCGAACACCCCGGCGAATCTCCTCACGGCGAACACACAGCGCACGAACCACATGCTCAACACTCTGCACAGGACATGATGGGGCACGGAGGCGCCCACGCCGGAATGTCGATGGACGACATGGTCCGGGACATGCGAAATCGCTTTCTCGTCGCTCTCGTTCTGTCCATTCCGATCATGCTGTGGTCCCCGATGGGGCGCGACATGTTCGGATTCACAGTTCCCGCCCCGTTCGGACTCCGCGACGACGTATTCACCCTGATACTGAGCTTGCCAGTGGTGTTCTACTCGGCCTGGATCTTTTTCGACGGCGCTTATCGGGCTCTGAAGGCCCGCACCCTCGACATGATGGTCCTCGTTGCCGTCGCCGTCGGGGCGGGTTGGCTCTACAGCGTCGCCGTCACCTTCACCGGCGGCGGCGAGGTCTTCTACGAGGCCGCGTCGGTGCTGACGGCTTTCGTCCTGCTCGGACATTGGTTCGAGATGCGAGCCAGAGGTGGAGCCAACGACGCGATTCGCACACTGCTCGAACTGACCCCGCCATTGGCAATCGTGTTGAGAGACGGCGAACCCGTCGAAGTTCCCACCGCCGACGTTGTCGTCGGAGACCTGTTACTGATCCGACCAGGCGGCAAAGTCCCTGTCGATGGAACGGTCGAGAGCGGAACTTCCGAAGTCGACGAGTCAATGGTGACCGGGGAAAGCCTTCCCGTATCCAAAGAACCGGGATCCGCAGTCATCGGGGCTTCCATCAACACGACGGGCACACTTCGCGTCCGAGCAACCAAAGTCGGTGCCGACACCGCCCTGTCCCAAATAGTGGCGTTGGTCCAGGAAGCGCAGAACTCGAAAGCGCCGGGGCAACGGTTCGCTGATCGGGCCGCGTTCTGGCTCGTCCTTGTTGCTCTGATCGGCGGCACCGGCACCTTCCTTGTCTGGTGGGCGGCGGGTGCAGGAGTGCAGACCGCGCTTCTGTTCGCAATCACCGTCGTTGTCATCACCTGCCCCGACGCTCTCGGTTTGGCCACGCCCACCGCCATCATGGTCGGCACCGGACTCGGAGCTCAACGAGGAGTGTTGTTCAAAAATGCCACCGCGCTGGAATCCTCGGCGCGCATCGAGACGGTAGTGATGGACAAGACCGGCACCCTCACCAAAGGCGAACCCGAAGTCACCGACGTCGTCGTCGACGGTATCGGCACCGATGAACTCCTTTCCCTTGTGGCCGCGGTCGAACGCGAGTCCGAACACCCCCTCGCCGGCGCGATCGTCCGCTACGCGGCCGAACGCGGCGCCCCGGAAGTTCCACTCACAAATTTCCGTAATGTGCCAGGTCACGGTGCGGCTGCGGAGGTGGACGGTCGTCGAGTGGCGGTAGGCAACCGCAAACTGATGATCGCCGAAAACGTCGACTTCGGCACATTGATGGGCACACGCGACGACCTCGCAGCCAGCGGGCGAACAGCAGTACTCGTCGCCGTCGACGGACACGGCGTCGGGGTGATCGCACTCGCCGACGCTGTCCGAGAGACTTCCGCCGCCGCAGTGGCGGCGCTGCACGACTTGGGCGTCGAAGTCGTCATGCTCAGCGGCGACAACGAAGCCACCGCACAGCGCATCGCGGGCCAGCTCGGTATCGATACCGTCATCGCGGAAGTGCTCCCCGGCGACAAAGCCGCCAAGATCGTCGAGCTGCAAAATGCCGGCAAAAAAGTTGCGATGGTCGGGGACGGAGTCAACGATGCTCCCGCGCTCGCACAAGCGGACCTCGGTATCGCCATCGGCGCAGGTACCGACGTCGCAATCGAAACAGCGGACCTCGTGCTGATGCGGTCGGACCCACTCGACGTACCGGTCGCACTACAAATCGGGCGAGGCACCCTCCGCAAGATGAGACAGAACCTCGGATGGGCAGTCGGGTACAACGTCATCGCCCTCCCCATCGCCGCTGGAGTCTTCGAACCCTCCCTCGGACTTGTACTTCGCCCCGAGATCGCAGCGCTGTCGATGTCCGGGTCCAGCTTCATCGTCGCAGTCAATGCACTACTGCTGAAGCGACTACGCCTCCCTTCTCCCCCAGATCAACACCGGCCTTCACCCAGCACTACGAAGTCCACCTCACAGAACGTCTCATGACCCGACAACCGATCTCCCAGCGAAAGGGATTCCCCGATATGAAGAAGGTCCTCGCAATCAGTGCTGCAGCAACTGCAGCACTATTCGTCCTCACCGCATGTAACAGCTCCAATACCGATGAAACTACCTCCACGCCAACGTCAATGAGTGCCGAATCCAGTTCATCGGCGAACGCGAGCACTCACAATCAGGCAGATGTGACATTCGCCGAGCAGATGATCCCGCATCACAGTCAGGCCGTCCAGATGAGCGACATGCTCCTCTCCAAAGACGGTATCGACCCCCGAGTGACGACGTTGGCAGAACAGATCAAGGCAGCGCAAGCCCCAGAAATCGAGCAGCTGCAGGCCTGGTTGACCAGCTGGGGACAGAGTTCGTCCTCCTCTGGCATGAATATGCCGACCACCTCCCACAGCATGGAAGGCATGACACCCTCTACCAGCATGAACATGCCGATGCCCTCAGAGAGCATGGGGATGACGCCGGGAATGATGGAGGGGATGATGTCCGCCGATGACATGACCGCGCTGCAGAATGCACAGGGAACCGATGCCGCGAAACTGTTCCTCGCTCAGATGATCGACCATCACCGCGGAGCTGTCGCAATGGCGCAAACTGAAGTTGATTCCGGACAGTATCCCGAAGCTATCTCCATGGCGCAGACCATCATCAGCGCGCAAAACCAGGAAATCACCACGATGGAAGGCATTCTCGCCACGCTGTGATCACGACTTCCGGCGTTCATTGCTCAGATTTCAGTCGGATGTGAGCGCACGCGGCTCGGTGTCTCTGCTTGACAATTGACCTCGGCAGAGGCACCGAGCCTTCTAGGCGACAGGTCAATACCCCGGAGGACACCGAACACTATCGAGGCAACCTCATTTGTTGGAGGGTTTGGTAATTACACCCGAAGATATCCCGAGATCCGCACGCGCCGTCCTGCGTGCGCGGTCACATTCGTCGGGCTCAACATTCTGGTCAGGCTCCGTGGGATACCCACCAGCACGAGGTAGGAACGGGTGCACAAAAACCCACGCCTGAACCGAACCGATCTATTTGCATCAATCAGGTCCAGGCGCAAACCGAGCCCATCGATTAACGAGGGACAGGCCGGGTACGCAAACGAGAACAGACGACATGGAGGTCATGATGCAGGACGTTCGGCGGGGGATGACCGACTCCGAGTTGATCGCGGAGGCGTACCGACTCGAAAGCCAGCCGGTATTGAGCAGGTGCGACCACATCAGGTTGACACTGATACACGATGAACTCGAGTGTCGCGCAGGATGTCGGGAAAAGAAACTCCCTGACGCGGCGCCACAACGGCTTCCGCCTTGCAAGGGCAGGAAGTGCGCATGATTGACAAGTTTGATCACCACGTTCACACACTCACATCAGAATGGCTGCGCCACTCCCCCGGCATGCAGGCGCGGGGCTCCCCTGATCCATATGCCCCCGCGCCACTCTCACCCGCTCGCTCTCAGTTGAGTCCCGCGTACGAATGGAGGCCGGAGACATCCATCTTGATGATGAAGAGATTGAACAGCATTGCGACGAAACCGGCAATGATTATCCAGGCGGCACGGGTATCGCGCCAACCAGAAGTAGCACGCGCGTGCAGAGAGGCGGCGTAGATCACCCAAGCGATGAAGGAGATGTGAACGACGGTTGAAAACTAGACCACCCGTCGTTTCTGGACTAGTTTTCAACCGTCGTCAACAGGAGACCGTTTCCTTGGGGTCCCATCCTTCTTGACAACATCCAATCGCGCACTATGAATCGCACCGGAGTTTCCGGGGACTTCATCCTTTGGGAAAGATGGAGTCATGTCGTCAGCAACGAACAAAAGGTACCCGCCCGAACTGCGTGAGCGGGCAGTGCGGATGGTCGCCGAGGTCCAACACGAGTACCCGTCGGAGTGGGCCGCGGTCGAATCCGTGGCCGACAAACTCGGTATCGGAACAGCGCAGACGTTGCTCAACTGGATCCGGAGAGCGCAAACCGACGCCGGCCAGCGGCCCGGCGTGACGAGCGAAATGGCAGCGGAAATGCGCAAGCTTCGCGCTGAGAATCGGGAACTCAAGCGTGCCAACGAGATCCTGAAGTCGGCATCGGTTTATGTGGGTGATCGATGTCAAGTGCCCGTGTCGTCGAGTCGCTGGATAAGTCCGTCGAAGACCTTCTGCCGCCCGATCTGGCCCTTGTCTGCGGCGTCGTCTCGCTGACGGGTGAGGGTGGGGAGAAACTCGATGGTGGTGACGAAGAACGTGCATGACTCGCAGATCGACTCGAAGTGGCAGTCGAGTTCGACTGGGCGTGCGCAGTAGCCGTTACCGAGCATCCGCCGGTGGGCTTCGGCGCGGAGTTTGCGCATCGCGGCGGGCTCGTCCTCGGCAGGCAGGACGGCGGGTTCGTGTTTACTGTAGAGGGCTTCGACTTTCTCTGTGACGGAGAAGTATTGGTCGGCAACGGTCCGGTCCGCGATTCGGGCATAGACCATCGTCATCTCCATTGTCTTGTGCCCGAGCAATGCGGCGATCGCCTCGAGGCTCATACCCCGGTTGATGGCCTGCGTCGCGAGTGTGTGCCGCAGCTGATGAGGGTGGACGTGGCCGATTCCCGCTGCGGCAGCAGCGGATTGGACTGCCTTGTCGATTCGGGTGCCCGGGATCGGACGACCGCGGTCGGTGAAGAGCAGCGGACTGTCCTGCCAGTCCGGTCGGTGCTCGAGCCAGGTGTCGATCATTGTTTTGAGTTGGGGATGCAAGGGGACGTACCGGTCGTTGTGGAGCTTGCCGACGGGGATGCGGAGCCAGTAGGCGGAACCGATCTGGACGACCGAATCGATTGTCAGGTCGAGGAGTTCGCCTTTGCGCATGCCGGTACGTGAGAGCATTTCGATGGCGAGGCGACCGAACTCGTCGGGCAGGTTGCGGGCTGCGGTCAAGAACTTGGCGGCGGCGCCGTCGTCGAGGAATCGCGGTAGCGGCTTGTCCTTGATCGGCCGGTCCGAGGAGTAGACCGGCGCTCGGGCAGGGATATCAGGATAGTCCCATTCGATGATGCGTTGATAGAACGCGCTCAGGTGCCCCATGCGCATGCCGATGGTGGTCTTGGACAGGTTCGTGTTCTTGCGATACCCCGGCCGTGCCGCCAACCAGGTCTTGTAGGCCTCGATGTGGGTGCGGTCGATGTCGGCGACGCAGACTACGTCGCTGGTGGTGGCCAGATGGCCGGCGAACTGGCGCAGTGTGGTCTCGATGCAGTCCACCGACGAGACCCGCAGGCTGATGCCGATCTGGTCGAGGTAACGGCGCATCGTAGCGACCATGACGGGCGCGCACTCCTCGGCGCGGTCCCAACCGATCTCGGGCACCGATCGTGCTGCCCAGCGTTTGCGCGGATGTGGCCGGGGTCCTTGGCCGCGATGGAACATGAGCGCATCGAGCCCAAAGAGTGGCGCGTTCAACGATTTCGGTGCACGCCCGACCTTGGCGACTACGGCGGAATGAAACTGGGCCCGGGCCGCGACATACTCCGCCGAGGTGAGCGCCTCGGTCGTGGCGCCGGCGATGACACAGATCTGCGCGAGTTTGGACCACATCTTCCCTGCCTCGCGCTCGCAGAATCCCAAACTTGTTGCCTGCGTGCGGAATGTGGAAGCAGCTACGGGTTCACGTTCGGCCAGATGGGCGCCCCATTTCGATGATGATTGCACAACATAGATCGCATCGACGGCCACCGACTCGAAGACGGCCGCGAAGGCAACGAACGCGCGCACGATGTCGGAAGCTGCCATGCGCGCCGACACCGGTAGCGCGTTCCATGCGCCGAGATCACCGAACCTGTCCTCGAACCGCAGGACAGCCCGGAGTCGGGTTCGGTGGGCATGTGCATTGGTGACCGCGTGAACGTATGTGCGGGCCGCGGTTGACTCAGGTTTTCTCAAAGAGTCTGTCGGAACGCTCATTTCGCATCTCCAGGGATGTCACCGGCGATGCCGTCGAGAATGTCCATCGCCTTGGAATACTCGCCGATCAGCCAGTCGTTGGCCAGATGCAGATAGATGCGTGTGGACTCGATGGATGCGTGCCCGGCTTGAGCTTGAATCGCCTCCAACGCCATCCCCGATTCGCGGAGTCGGGTGAAGCAGGTGTGTCGAAGTTCGTGACATGTCGCATGAGGTAACCCGCCTCGAACTCGGGCGCCGGAGAGAATTTCATCGAGACCGGCCGCGGAAAGCGGGTTGCCGCGTCTGGGACGTTTGAGGACCACGAAGACATGATCGGTGGCACTGTCGATCGGGCGTTCGGCGTCGAGATAGCGGCCGAGGCTTTCGAAGAAGGTCGGTGCGACCGGGACGATGCGTTGGTGGCCGCCTTTGCCGGCGGCGACGAACACTCGTCGCTCACCGGGTCGGACATCGGGCATCCGTAAGCCCAGCACCTCGCATCGGCGTAGTCCGCCGAACAGCATCAACAGGACCATCGCCCGGTCTCGTTCGCAGCGTAGCGCGGCCAATAGTGCGTTGACCTCGTCGGGGCTCAGTACCCGTGGGAGGCGCCGCGGCGCTCTGATCAGTGGGGTCCCGCGAACGTGAGAGCGTCCTGACCGGGTCGAGAGGCCTCGCGGCACGGGATTCTTCTCGACCAGCCCACGCTCATGGAGGTAGGAGAACAGGCCGGAGATCGACGCCAGTCGACGTTTGATGGTCGAGGTGGCCAGTCCCGATTCGCCGTCGCTGAGGCGGACCACATTCTCTTTGCGTGGAAGTCGTTGCGCTTGAATGAAAGCCAGTACATCGCTGGTGCTCACCTGCGTCGGTTCCTTGCCGATGATGGTGAAGAAGACTTTCAGGTCGAACGTCTGTGCCAGGAGGGTGTTGGTTCGTGCTCTCGCAGCGACGAAGCGTAGGTATTCATCGAGAAGTGGTTCGCCGAGTCGTGGAATTTCGCCAGGCGGCCGGACCAGCGCTGGGACGAAAGCATTCATTGTGGGGCCTCCTCGATCGAGCCGACAACCGACATGATCAGCCTGACACTGGATGCGTCAGATCACCCACATATCATGATTTTCTTCGCAGCGGAGCTCGACCGCAACAACAAGTGATCATCGACTACATCAACCGATACAAAAGCGAGTACGGCGTCGAGCCGATGTGCAGGGTGCTCAGCGAGCACGGCTGCTCTATTGCGCCGTCCACCTACTACGAAGCCCGCAACCGTCCTGCATCTCGACGGTCTGTGCGCGACGAAGAGCTCAAAGCCGAGGTCAGCCGTGTACATGCCGAGAATTATTCGGTCTACGGAGCCCGGAAGGTGTGGCTGGAAATGCGTCGAGAAGGCATCGACGTGGCCCGGTGCACGGTCGAACGGTTGATGGGTGCCCTCGGGCTCGAAGGTGCACATCGAGGCAAGGCGAAACGGACCACTATCGCAGATCCACAAGGCCGTCGAGCGGACGATCTGGTACAGCGAAAGTTCAACCCGGTTGCGCCAAATGTGTTGTGAGTAGCCGACTTTACTTATGTTTCGACGTGGTCGGGTTGGGTGTACGTCGCGTTCGTCATCGATGCATATTCACGCCGAATCCTCGGATGGCACACCGCGACGACAATGACGACACCGCTGGTGCTCGATGCCATCGAGCACGCAATCTGGACCCGACGCCGAGAAGGAATTACCGACCTGTCCGGGCTCATCCACCACAACGACCGCGGATCGCAAGGCGCATTCAACTGGTCGAAGCAACACGTTGCTGTTGAATTGATCGTAGGTGTTCGTCCCAAGCTTCAGCGGGGGTTCGCCATTGG
>NZ_JBEUOQ010000031.1:0-28959 GCF_040489275.1 Rhodococcus baikonurensis
TGAGCACGTCGGAGCTGCAATTCCGGGGCGGTCTCGACACTCTCACCCGACTTTGATCCACACATTCACTGAGTAGGTCCTGTGGTTTGACTGTATGTTTTTCCGCATCAGCACTCGAGTACCGTCCGACACTGATGGAGACGATATTCGACGTAGGTTCTGCACACGGGTTCTCGACGGAACGAAGAGAAACCCGCTGCGGAGACCCGAATCGGATATTCACTGCATCCTCGGCCACTATCACCTGGGCCACTCGGTACGAGGAAAACACACCGCACACCTTTGGGTGACCCACCCTGCTGGTCGTCAGTACCAGCTGGGTGGGTCGAGTGTGCCCAACTCTGGGGGGCCGGGCACACGATCGGGAGCGGCTCGCCTGCAGTCGTGTGACATCTCGGCGAACCCCTATCCATCGCCGCCTCGAACGGAGATGGTGCGGAAGGGAAATGTAGCGCACACGATTTCACTGACCTGTAACCACCCGGCGTGTTTCGGCGGCCATTTCGTTCTTGCGATGTGAGGCGGATCTAAGCTCACCTCGACAACCACGGCCTCAACCTCACGGGAGCAGCGATGAGTCCTCGGCCCACCTGGCTCCACACCCGATCCACCGAATTCCGGGCCGCCCTCCTCGATCTCGGGCTCACGATCACCGACACCGAAGCCCGGAATATCCTCGACGACAAAGTCTCCGAATACGCGACCTTGATGAGAGTCACCCGCCAGACCACGCAGCGCGATTTCACCGACGAACGCCTCCTCGCATTCGCGCAGTCCCTCGCTGTGTCACTCTCCGACGAAGCCCCCCGGCGCCGACCTGATCGGATTCGAGCGCAGCATCTCCATGCCCGTCGCCGCCGTCGGCCTGACCACCGCGGCGCTGGCCGAAGCCTTGAAAGTCGCACACATCAACCTCGACGACAAAGAAGCTGTCGCCGGCCTGTCCCTGCTCTCGACTCTCGGCATGATCACCGCCGACGCGAACCACTCCGTCGTCCCGACCCCACGCCCGCTGCTCTTGCGGATCGCCCGCTACCTCGACGGCGCCGCAGCATCCGTCACCGACGGTGCGAACCTGCCCGACGGCCTCGACAACACCCACCGACAGCACTTCGCGGACATCCTCGCCCAGGACGCCGACGGAATCCGGGCCCTCGCCAACAACGAAGACGGCGACACCCCGCGACTGTGGCGCACCCCCAACCCACGCTGACCGCCGACGCAGCGAAAACACAGTCGATGCGCTGAAACCTGCCGGACGGCTCGCCCGCCGATAGACCAGAGGTGGCTACCGGCGGAGCGTTCGCCATACCCGTTGGGGACCGGGTGATGCCGCCCCCGAAAATTTACGTGCCACCCACCCCGGTTACCAGTCTTCGCACAGTTACAGCTACTTGAGCATTGAACTACCGAGGAGTACCTCGCCGCCTGCAGGTGAACCGTACCGAGCTAGTTCCTCGCATCCAGGGGTGCGCCGTCACTTACCTCCCACGTACCGAGCGCCCAGCAATGACGCAGTAACATCACACTGTGGTGCGCTGCTTTCCGCCTCGGTTCCAGCGCACCACCCGTTGCCACCGCGCAGGCAGTCGCCCCTTTCACTCGGCCTGCATGATCCACACGTGCAGGAGCTACCCATGGCCTCCCCCGACGAGCGTCTGACCGCCAAACTCGAGCAACTCCCCATCAGCGACGACGCCCCCATGTGTTCACTCCTGCGCACCACCCTGCTCAAACACGCTCAACACGGCAGCGACATCACCGAACCCACTGTGCTGGGACTGCTCGCTATCACCGGCGCCCTCGAAGAACGACTCACCCGACTCGAAGCCACGATTCAGCCCTCCCCCACACCATGACGGCACCACCGCCTCGCATCGACCGACGAAAGCGCGTCCGAAAATTCCTCGGAGCGAGGTCAGAAATTGCCGTTATCCTCGGCTGCATCCTCTTCGCCCTCGTCATCGTCTGGTGGGCAGCCTGAAAAAAACTTCTCTGTCGAAAAGACAAGGTCTGTGGGTTATTCGACATAGATTGTCGACACCAGTTCTCGACACCGCTCCCTCAGTACGAACTGGGGTGTGAATCGCGGATTTAGGTGGCACGCCTTTTACGGTGATAGCTGTCGCGGGCGCTGTGCCGACCCGCGGCTCCCAAACGATCATTTTCGGCAGGGGGACAGGGTATGTCCTCGTTCGTTCCTAGCGTCGTCGTCGTGGCGTGGTCCATCTGAGCCAGCACGCGATGGAAGGAACTTTGTATGAGTGCAGAAGTACAGCCGTTTCGAATTGACATCCCCGAGAGCTCTGTCGAGGAGCTAAAACGCCGGTTGAGCGAGACCCGGTTTCCGCCGCCGCTGCCTGGTGATGACTGGTCGACAGGAGTGCCGGTCAGCTATCTGCGACGGTTGGTCGCGTACTGGGTTGACGAGTTCGATTGGGCGGAGCAGCAAGCGTCGCTGAACATGCTTCCGCAGTTCACGACTGTGATCGAGGGGCAGACGATCCACTTTGTCCACGTCCGATCGAAGGTTTCGGGCGCGCTGCCGCTGGTGCTCACTCACGGATGGCCGGGGTCGTTCGTTGAGTTCGTGGACCTCATCGGCCCCCTCACTGATCCGGAAGCGCACGGAAGGGCGGCGGCGGATGCGTTCGATGTGGTCATTCCGTCGCTGCCGGGATTCGGATTTTCGAGCCCGGTGGTTGAGGGCGGTTGGGACGCGGCTCGAATCGGGCGGACGTGGGCAACACTGATGGAACGTCTCGGCTACGACCGATACGGGGTACAGGGTGGTGACATCGGTGCTGCCGTCTCTCCCGAGGTCGCGCGAGTGGCACCGTCTCATGTGGTCGGCGTCCACGTTAATGGTTCGATGGGAATGCCGTTGCAGGCTCCCAGCGAAGCAGATCTTGCGTCGTTCACTCCGTTGGAGCTTGACCGTCTGGGGCGGGTTCAGGCGTTCATGCAGGAGGAGTATGGCTACATCGCGATCCAGTCCACTCGACCTCAGACTCTCGCCGCGGGGCTCGTGGATTCTCCCGCTGGCCAGCTTGCGTGGATCATCGATAAGTTCCAGAAGTGGACCGTTCCGCACGAGGAGCTTCCCGAAACGATCATCCCCCTCGATCGAATCCTGACCGACGTCTCCCTGTACTGGTTTACCGAGACCGCGGGCACAGCTGCCTACATCGGGTACGCGCAGCACTCAGCGTGGGGAGCAACTAAGGAGCCCTCCGGTGTTCCCACCGGGGTCATCATGTTCGCTCACGACGTCGGTATTCGCCGCTACGCCGAACTGGAGAACACCATCACTCGGTGGACTGATGTGACCGACCGTGGCGGGCACTTCGCCGCCCTCGAAGAACCGCAGCTCCTTATCGCAGACCTGACGGAGTTCTTCCGGCCTCTCTGCTGACCAGAGTGGGCCGGTCGTGCGATGGCCGGCCCACTCTGGTTAACCTGGCTGCGCTGCGCGAGCAGCTTGCTGCGCTACGTGGACGAACGCGGTCCGTAGCTCGTTGGGTTCTAGCACCTCGATGTCGGCTTGTAGGAGCAGGAGCCATCTGGCGATGGACTCGTAGCTCTCGGCTCCCGCGTGCACGATCGTGGTCCGAGTTGTCTCCTGTTCGATAGCTCCCCATGCCGGCGCAACCCAGCGCTGCACCGTATCCACTGTTGCGTGCACGCGGACGGTGGCGGTCACCTGCTGCCACCCCGCGCTGAGCTGCCGAGTCACCCATTCATCGACGCTCGGGCCGGGAAACGTATGCGATCGGATCGGCATCTGGCTGACGGCGACGTCGGAGATGCGATCGACACGGTACGTCTGCCAATCGTCGGTGTCGACGTCGAAGGCGACGAGGTACCACCGCCGCACTGTGTTGACCATCGCAAGGGGATCAACCCGTCGGTCCTTCGTCGCTCCGTTTCGCTGCGAGTGCTTGAACTCCACTCGACGGCCGAGCAGACATGCTCTTGCCAGCTCACCGAGAACCCCGATGTTGACGACCGGGGAGTCTATTGGTTCGAGACCGTCCACTGGCGCATCGATCGTGACTTTCGCTACCGCATCGATGACCCACCGCACATGAGTGGGCAGTGATGCGAGGAGCTTGCCGAGAGAACTGGCGGTCAGGGTTGGATCAGAGCTTTCCTTCCACCTTCGAAGCGCGAGAGCACATGCCAGCGCCTCATCTGTGGAAAGAAAGATCGGCGGCAGGACCGCCCCAGGTTCGAGAGAGTATCCGCCGTCGACACCGAGACGTGTGTCAACGGGGTACCCCAGATGGCTTTGTCGGCCAATGTTGACGTCGCTTGTTGATAGATCCTGACGTCACTTCGGATCTGGGGTTCCTGCCGCGATTGCATATCGGTGAATGCCAGCGTCACTCACAGCCCGCGGGGAAGGGTCGACGGCATGGCTCGCACTCCTTTCGCAGACCTTTCCTCAGGGCCCAGCTCGCGCGCAAGCGTTCGGCTTATGGGGCGCGGCATCCGGCAGCGGTGGCGCTCTCGGAGTACTTGGCGGTGGAGTCATCGTCGAAACCCTAGGATGGCGGTGGACTCTGCTGGTGAACGTCCCGATCGGGCTCGCACTTCTGGCGTTGCTCATCTTCGGTAACCGGACGCCGCACCCCACCGCACGGCCCCATCTCGACCTGGCCGGCAGCACCGCGTTCCTAGTAGCTACGGCATCACTTGTACTGGCAGTCATGTCGGTTTCGAACTCTTTCACCGCTGCCGGGTGGGCCTTCCTTGGACTGGTCAGTGTCGTCACATTCGTGCTCATCGAGAAGCGCGCGGCATCACCTCTGATCCCTTTTGTAGCGCTCGGTCGAACCGGCGCCTGGCGGCCCGCTACCGCGATGATGTTCATCGGCGGAGCCATGACAGCCACTTTTTACTTCATGACCCTCAACCTGCAGTTGTTCCACCTGCTCAGCCCCCTCGCCACCGGTCTCTCATTCCTTCCCCTATCACTCGGGGCTTTCCTCGCCGCAGCCACCAGTCACCGGCTCCAGCGGCGGCTCGGGACAGACAGAACGACCGCGCTCGGCGCGCTCATCATGACAACCGGTCTGGCCGCGATCTGGGCCTTCTCTGCTGCCCCCTTCCCCGCGGCCCTGATTGCGGCGAGCGGGATCTTCGGCATCGGCATGGGTATCGCACTGGCGTCAATCGCTGACGGCACGACTCACCTGCTCCCCGCAGCACTAGCCGGAGCTGCTTCCGGAGTGCTCACAACCGCGCAGCAGTTTGGAAACAGCTTCGGCCTCGCCATCGTCGCTGCCGCCGACGGGCAGATACCGACCAACCACTACGCCGGAGGGTTCGTATCCACGCTAATCCTCAGCGCTATCGCGCTCGCCCTCCTCGCAACGCACGCCTGGTCGACGCAGAAACTCAGACGTGAATCAGCGTGACGCCAGATCCCGTAAACGACCGTTCATAAGTCAGCCGACACTCTCTGTCAGTTTCAGAAGTGGGCGTCATAATTTCCTGGGGTTTTACCTCCGATTGCAGTCGTCTTCTGACATTCTGACTGCAGAAGTGGACTGCACAATCGGTCGATCACACAGGCCTGGCGTTCGGAGGCTGCGATGGACGCGGACAAGTTCGACGTCGCAGAGACTGGTGTGCTGACCGCGTCGGCCGAGCAGTGGGAGCAGGCACGGTCACGGTTCGCAGTGCTCAGCGAACTAGCGGATCGATCCTCGATCGGCACCGCAGTGGTCGAGGATGCAGCACAGCAGTTGGGGGTCTCGCCCCGGCGTGTGTACGTGCTGTTGTCCAAGCTCCGGAATGGGGGAGGGTCGGTCACAGATCTGTTGGTCTCCGCTCCTGCAGGCGGGCGCGGCCGTTCCCGCGTGCCGGCCGAGGTGGAAGAAGTGATCGCCGAGCACATCAACCGCGAGTTTCTGGCTCGCCAGAAGCTCAGTGTCGCCGCACTGCATCGACATATCGCGCTGGCCTGTCACCGTGCGGGACTCCCTATTCCAGCCCGCAACACAGTCGCCGCGCGGATCGCAGCAATGCACCCGGGCCGCGTCGCACGGTCACGTGGCGGACCGGATGCCGCTCGATCGCGGCAATCCGCTGGCGATGTCCCGCCGCCGGTGACGGCGGTTCTCCAGCAAGTCCAGATCGATCACACCGTGGTCGATCTGATGATCGTCGACGAATACGACCGGGTGCCGATCGGACGTCCTTATCTCACGATTGCTATCGATGTCTTCAGCCGCTGCGTGCCGGGCTTCGTGGTCACACTCGACTCGCCGTCCGCAGTGTCGGTCGGGTTGTGTCTGGGCCGGGTGTGCTCGGACAAAAGCGTATGGATCGACGCTCTGGGGCTCGGCGCGGATGTGCGGTGGCCGATGGCCGGAAAGCCGCGCGCCTTGTACGTCGACAACGCCGCCGAGTTCAAAAGTGAAGCGCTACGGCGGGGTTGCGAGCAACACGGTATCGACCTCGGCTACCGCCCACCCGGCAGGCCGCAATACGGCGGGATTGTCGAACGCATCATCGGCACCGTCATGACCCAGGTTCACGAGCTCCCTGGCACCACGTTCTCGAATCCAACGCAGCGGGGCAGCTACGACTCGGAGGGCGCGGCAGCTCTGACGTTACGAGAACTGGAACGCTGGCTGATTTTGGCGATCGCGGCCTATCACGCGGACGTGCACACCGGCCTGAGCCGGAGCCCGGCTGCGCAGTGGACCAGCAGCACCGACGCCGATACCGCTCTGGCGAGCTCGACAGTGGTGGATGAGACCGCATTCTTAGTGGACTTCCTCCCCGTCATCCGGCGCCGACTGACCCGGACAGGGTTCGTCATCGACCACATCCAGTACTTCTCGAACGCGCTGAAACCATGGATCGCCAGGCGAGAGAAGTTGGGTCAGTTCGTTATCCGGCGTGATCCACGTGATCTGAGCAGGGTGTGGGTCCTGGACCCCGACAGCGGCGGCGGGTACGTCGAGGTGCCATACCGGACGATGTCACATCCGGCCGTGACAGCGTGGGAACACCGGGCAGCGGTGGTGCGCCTTCGAGAACAAGGCCGAGCAAGTATCGACGAACACGCTCTGTTCGCGATGATCGAGCAGATGCGTCAGATAGCCACGTCCGCACAGAGGTACACCAAGCGGGCCCGCCGTAATCGCACTCGCCGTTCTCATCTGAGCAGCATCACCACACCACCGGACACGCAGAGCCCGCCCGAGCTCGGCCCAGGCACCGACGACGTGCCGGTTCCGATCTTCGACGACATCGAAGAGTGGTGAATGGATGAACCACGACCCCCGAAACGCTCCCGCCGGCGACGATGACGACCGTAGTTGCGAAGACATCGACGTCGTTCGTGCGGACCTCACCCACCTGCGAAGTTCGGTCAGATCGATTGCGGTTCTTCCTGCCGCGCAACGCATCAGGCATATTCGTACTGAACGGTGGATCGGGTATCCGCGTGCACGGTCGGTGATCGAGCATCTTGAGACGTTGCTGGTGTGGCCGGATCGGCAACGTATGCCGAACGTGCTTCTGATCGGACCGACGAACAACGGCAAGTCGATGATCATCGAGAAGTTCCGGCGTGCGCACCCTGCTGTCAGCTTGCCCGATCGCGAGCAGATACCGGTGTTGTGTATGCAGATGCCTCCAGACCCAGCACCCGCACGGTTCTACCTGGCGATGCTTGCTGCACTCGGAACGCCGATCCGCCCGCGGAGCCGAGTCCACGAACTCGAACAGCAAGCAATCTCGCTGCTGCGAGCGACCGGGGTTCGGATGCTGATCATCGACGAGCTCCACAATGTTCTCGCCGGCCGCGACAACGTGCGCCGAGAATTCCTGAACCTGTTGCGGTTTCTAGGCAACGAACTGCGGATTCCTCTTGTCGGAGTGGGCACCCGAGAGGCGTACCTCGCGATCCGTAGTGATGCACAGTTGGAGAACCGTTTTCACCCCATGACGCTGCCGATCTGGACCAACGACATCGACACCCGCTCCCTGCTGGCGAGCTTCACCGCCAGCTTCCCGTTGCGTGCGCCCTCGCACCTGACGTCGGCGGAGATGACCGATTACCTCCTCACCCGGTGTGAGGGCACCATCGGCGAACTGGCCACGCTGTTGACCGCGGCCGCAGTGACCGCAATAGAGGCTGGCGAGGAAGCGATCACCTCGCAGGTGCTGACGCAGACTGCCTACTCCGGGCCCACCGAACGCCGTCGCCACTTCGAACGGCATCTGGCATGACATCAGCCGATGCCTCGCCAGCGCCTACAGCGTTCGACCACAGTGGGCATCCGCGGTGGCCGCTGCACCCGCAACCATTACCTGGTGAGACTCTGATGTCGTGGCTTGCCCGGACTAGCAGACTGTATTCGTTGATCGGTACAGCGGATCTTCTCGACGGGCTCGGTGTCGACACTTCGGGCGTGGACCTCGACCGCTACACACCCGAGCCGGTGCTATCCGCGCTTGCCCAGAGGAGCACCTGCACAGCGGAACGGCTGCGTGAGATGACGTTGGCGGGCGGTACGCCCTGGCTGCTCGACAGCACCGACCCCGGCGGATGCGACTTCGACACCTACGTCCATCAGTTCTCTGTCCTACTACCGGCGGGTCTGGCAAGGTCAGATCGACGTCGACGCGCACCGCCCGCCGGCACGTGGCTTCCCTGGGTGAGCAAGCTCGATACGCGGGCATGCCCCTTGTGTATCGACGACCTCGACACAGACGCCGACATCGCGGTCATGATGGCTCATCAGTACCCGATGCTGACCAGCTGCACGAAACACCTCTGCCGGCTCGAATTCTGTGCTGTCATACCCGGCCGACTGGTCTTTTGGGACAGGACACCGCCAGGCTCGGACGAACACGCACCACCGATACCCGTACCGGCAGTCGTCGCAGAAATCGACAGACGCACCGCCGTCGCGTTGACGTGCGGGTCGGTCGAGCTCGGCGGAGGCCGTGTTCATGCCGGAGTGTGGTTCAGGCTGCTGCGTACCGTCGTCGACGAGGTATCGACACCGCTGGTCCGCACCGGATGGTGGGCGAAGCCACTGAGCGCGATCTGGAAGTCCACCGGCCATTCTCGCCCGCTGCGGACATCGTGGGTTCCGTTCGAGCAACTGCGGTGTGACGAGCAAGCGAAGGTTTTGTTTGCTGCCGCGACCGCGATCAATGCGGTCGAGAACGATGAGATAGCCGCGAGCGGTGCTGATGCCTGCTTGCTGCGGCCGCGACGGTACGAGCCGGTCGATCCGGGGGCCGCTCCGACGAGGTCTCGCAGTCCGGTACCCGCCCGCAGCGCTTGGGACGGTGTGATTGCGGCGATCGATGCCGCTGTCGCCGCCGCCCGCGTCGACAGCGATGCCGCCCGATCTTTGTTCGGATTCGCTCGAACGGGGTGCCGCACCGAAGATGACGTCGATGAGCTGGCCTATGCCTTCGTCGAGCTCGGTATTCGACTGGACTGGGACTGAAGCGCGCTAGATCGCAATCGCCACACGTTTCTCTGCGCTTTCAGGCGGAATTCGATCGCACCCTGTAGTCACCCACGGTTTGTGTGCGGTGACCCACGAGAATTTTCCTTCCCGCACCGTCTTCGATGAATCGCCAGGTGAGCGTGTTTTGAATCCGAAAACTGTGTCGGAGGTGCCCGATACAGTTCTGCCCATGACAGAACGCCAGCTCACCGGCGGCTCGGCCGCGATTCCAGCTGTCTTGCCGGGCGGTACTGCGGCCGTGTTTCCGGATTTGCCGCCCGAGGTTGCGGCTCGGATCGAGCGATCGATGGCCGCGTCACGCTCCGCGGGGACCCGGCGGGCCTACGCTTCGGCGTGGCGACGCTTCGAGACCTGGTGCGCCGCCACCGGACATATCTCGTTGCCGGCGCACCCTGCGACGGTGGCTGCCTATCTCGTTGGAGCGGCCGACACACTCACAGTCGAGGGAACGCGGGCATATGCACCGTCGACGTTCGGTAAATGGGTTGCCGCGATCGCCGATAGTCACCGCGCTACTGGCCACGACAACCCGTGCGGCCACGAGATGGTGCGCGCCACCGTTTCCGGTATCCGACGGGATTACGCGTCGGCGGGGGAGCGACCCCGCAATCCGCGTGCGCCTCTGTTGACTTCCGACATCACCACGATCGTCGACCACGCGCGTCGCAGTTCGATCGGGTGGGCGTCGGAGGTCCTCGAACGGCGTGACACCGCGCTGCTGCTGATGGGCTACACCGGCGCGTTTCGGCGGGGTGAACTCGTCGCTCTCGAGTGTCGTGATATCCGCCGCGACCGTCTCGACGGCGCGCACGTACGTATCCGCAAATCGAAGACAGACCAGGACGGTGCCGGTGCAGTGAAGGCATTACCGTTCACTGGCCGCCACGAGTCATGTCCGGTCTGTGCGTGGGTGCGGTGGCTTCAGGTCGTCGCCGCGTTCGACTCCGGGGGCAGAGTCGAGGTCATTCGACTGCTCTCTCGCGCAGTGGAATTCGAGTCTCATATCTGCCTCGGCACCCTTCCTGCAGCCGAGAAACGGTCCCCTCTGTTTCGGTCTGTCCGCAAGAACGGAAACATCTCCGATACGCCGCTGTCCGGGGCTGCGGTACATGCGGCGATCCGTCGACGAGCTACTCGAGCTGGATACGACCCCGACACCGTCGCCCAATTCGGCGGGCATTCTCTGCGTGCAGGATTCGTCACGCAAGCCTTTCGCAACGGTGCCGATGCGCACACGATCATGCGCCAGACCGGGCACACCACACCCGCAATGGTCGAAACATATGCCCGCGAGCACGCACCTCTGGTCGGCAACGCGGTCACCGAACTCGGTCTATGACCGGGCGCGTGACTGCATCTGTGAGCGGCGACGGGGCGACCGAGGCAGATGCTGACCACGATGACCGCGCCGGTTCGATACGGCCAGCGGATATCGCGAACGCGGCGGTGCCGAAGCGCGATCGGCACACGTGGTCACTGTTCGAGGACTGGTGCACCGCCCATGACGAACCACCACTGGCGGCCTCTCCGGAGTCACTTGCTCGGTTCCTCCACGCGCACCCCGCCGCGTCGACGACCCAACGCCGCCGGATCGCGGTGATCGACGCCGCCCATTCCCGGCACCTGTTACCCCCTCCGGGGCGCGCGGAGGCTGTCCGGGCTGCGCTGGACGTGGCGCGCACGGCGCGCCTGCACGAGCTGGCAGCCGTGATCGGCGGAATCATCGCGCGTCTCCCCGAATCCGGTTGGCCGTCAGCACTGTTCGCGCGGCGAGATGCCCTCGTCCTGGTCGTTGCCTCGACCGGTCTGCCGTACACCCAGATCGCGGCCCTGCGGGCATGCGACGTCACCGCCGATCCGAGGATCGACGCCCTTCGTATCGACTCAGGCCGCGGCGTTCATATCCTCACCTCCCTCGCACTGACGGGGACGGGTATCTCGCCGCGGATGGTGTACCAGCGCTGGTTGGAGGTGCTCGGCCATCACGCGCGGTATCCGAGCACCCGAATGCTCGCCGACGCTCTCGATGCCGTGGGCGGCACCGGAATCGGAGGATACGACCGGTACGTCGATTCGGCCGATCGACAGCCGCTGTCGACTGCGATCGACCGGTGGGGTCACACCCCGTTGACTGCGACCCCGCTCACGTCGCGTGCGGTCGCCGGCATCGTGCGAGCGCACCTGGACGGACGTGCGCCCACCCGCCTGCAGCCCACTGCGCGGTCACAACAGCCGGAGCGGATCGCGGCATCGGATCCAGTACCGCGGGTCGTGCTCGACCCCGGCTACTACGAACGCGGAACGCTTGCGCGTAGACACGCCCACGGTCTTCTCGATGACGTGGACTCTGTCCTCGCTGATGTCGAAATCCGCGCGGACAGCCTGTTGGAAGCACTCGTCGACTTTCTCGAATCGGAGACCACACGCGTGCCGGCCGACACCGTCGAGTGACAAGTGGTTCGTACTCGAGTTTGCACAAACTCTTCGTTCTCACGGCGGCGACGTCTCCGAACTCTCCGCGATGAAGATCGATCAGTCCGCGGACGAACGGAGGCATCGATCTCGACCCCGCGTTCTGTGGGATCTACGTCGAATCCGCGTCGTCCGAGAGTGGCGGGTTTCGGAAATCTTTCGGAGAGCGTCCGGTCCAGCGTTTGAAGGCGTGAGAGAAGTTGGCGAGGTCGCTGTATCCGAGTTCAGTAGCGATCTCGCTGACCGAAACCGATCGGTCGAGGAGCCGTAGCATCGCGTGCTCGTACAGCAGCGATTGGCGCACCTTGCTGTAGGTGGTTCCTTCTTCGGCAAGCCGCCGTTTCAACGTGCTGCTCGACATCGACAATGCCTGTGCAACACCATGGTTGGTTCGCTGTCCGAGGTCCTTCTCCAACAGTTGCCTCACCTTCTCCGTAGATGACATGGACCCACTTCGCTGGGCGAGTGTTCGCTGCAGATCAGCGATAGCGAGTCGATATGCGAGAGGGTCCGAGAACCGACAAGCCTTGTTGAGGGTGTCCTCGGGTACGTGGACGAAGGAAATCGGAGCGTCGAAGAATCGGCGATTCGACCCCGGACCTTCGTCGTGGCTCACCACCTCGGCCGGCTCCGGCCAGCTCAGATGGAGTGTCACCGGCGATATGTCACCGGCGAGCATGTCCAGCAGTCGTAGTAACGCCGACCCACCGTAGGTGATGACCAAGCAGTCCAGTGCGGAATCGCCTGTATGCGCAGTGAGCCCGACGATCAGACCGTAGTCGCCAGTATGGAACTGCGACTTCAACGCCGTGGAGATCAATGGCAGGTATGTCAGGAGATCGACGATCTCGGCGACCGAACCAGCACTGATCAAAGGTGAACTCAGAGGCCCGAACGATGTCAACTGGGCCTGCTCGGCAAACGCAAATCCGAGTCGAGTGGCCTGGGCGATATCGAGTTCGGGGTAGACCTCCCGAAACCACCGTATCGGTGCCTGAACGTCATGCTGAATGAGCGTCGCTTCACTGGTTCCTTCGCGGTGCATGATCGCACGAAGCCGCGCGGCGGCGTCCGGGTCGAGTGCGCGGCGTTCGAGCAACTGCACGAACGCAAGCGGCGGCACACCCTCATCGCTCAGCTTCACGGTGACCCCTTTGACCCGAATTCACAAGTTTATGACTCCACCGAACATAGCCGTCACCCGCGTTCGCGACGACACTTTCCTCAATCACGCCGGAAACGAGGAGTTGACATGGCAGCTGTAACTTTCGTCGCCCACGATGGTGAGAAGCACGAGGCGGCTCTGGTCGAAGGTCGATCGCTGATGCAGATTGCAACCGACAATGCTGTGCCGGGGATCGATGGAGACTGTGGAGGGGAAACGGCCTGTGGCACCTGCCATGTGATCGTCGACCCGCAGTGGTCAACAGAGGTGGGTCTGTCCGGCGCCGACGAGGAGGAGATGCTGGCGATGAACCCCGAGCGTGAACCCACTTCTCGGTTGTCGTGCCAGATGGTGGCCTCGGAAGCGTGGGATGGCCTGATCGTTCGAACACCTGAATTCCAACTGTGATATGCGAAAGGCAGGCACGACAGCATGAAAGTTTCTGAGTCGATCACCGACAAGGTCCAGTCGACCATCCCGATAGGCCTGCAGATCCAGGGCGCTCATCTGTACGACAAGACCCGACGGTGGGTGACTGGAACGAATGGCAAGAAGATCTTCGTCGAAAGTCCCATCCCACCGGTCGAGGATGTCGAGCTCGCCGACATCGACCTCAGTAACCCCTTCCTTTACAGACAAGGGCGGTGGCAGTCGTACTTCGAACGGGTGCGCAACGAGGCACCGGTTCACTACCAACCCAACAGTCCGTTCGGCCCGTTCTGGTCGGTCACGCGCCATGCCGATATCGTGGCCGTCGACAAAAATCATGCGCTGTTTTCCGCCGAGCCGTTCATCGTCATCGGCGTCCCGCCCCGGTTTCTCGATATCGAGATGTTCATCGCGATGGACCCACCACGCCACGACAGACAGAGGGCTGCCGTCCAAGGCGTGGTCGCACCGAAGAACCTCCGGGAGATGGAGGGACTCATCCGATCACGCGTGCAGGAGGTGCTGGACGACCTCCCCTTGAACGAGCCGTTCGACTGGGTTCAGAATGTCTCGATCGAGTTGACAGCTCGGATGCTCGCAACTCTTCTGGATTTCCCCTACGAACAACGCCGCAAACTCGTCTACTGGTCTGATCTGGCAACCTCGATGGAGCAAGCCAACGGTGGGCCCTCGGACAACGACGAGGTGTTTGAAGGCATGCGTGACATGGCCCGTGGCCTCAGCGCTCTCTGGCATGACAAAGCAGCCAGGAGGTCTGTAGGGGAAGAGTCCGGTTTCGATCTGATCACCATGTTGCAGAGCAACGAGGACACCAAGGATCTGATCGATCGTCCGATGGAATTTCTGGGCAACCTCGTACTGCTGATCGTCGGTGGCAACGACACGACGCGAAACTCGATGAGCGGTGGCGTTCTTGCGTTGAACCAATTCCCCGACCAGTTCGAGAAACTGAAGGCCAATCCCGATTTGATCCCCAACATGAACTCGGAAATCATCCGATGGCAAACACCATTGGCGTACATGCGCCGAATCGCCAAAGCCGACACCGTTCTGAACGGACAATTCATCCGCAAGGGCGACAAACTGGTGATGTGGTACGCCTCGGGTAACCGCGACGAACGCGTTTTCGAGAATCCTGATGATTTCATCATCGATCGCGCCAATGCGCGCAATCACATCGCGTTCGGATTCGGTGTACACCGGTGTATGGGCAATCGACTGGCCGAAATGCAGCTGCGGATTCTGTGGGAGGAGTTGCTTCCCCGCTTCGAGAACATCGAGGTCGTCGGCGACCCCGAGTACGTTCAGTCGAATTTCGTGCGGGGCATCAGCAAGATGATGGTGCGCCTGACGCCTACTTCCAGCGCATGACATCGCAACGGGCGATCATCGTCGGCGCAAGCCATGCTGGGGCACAACTGGCAGCAAGTTTGCGCCAAGAGGGTTGGACAGGCGACATCGTCCTCATCGGTAACGAGTCTGCCACTCCCTATCAACGCCCCCCGCTGTCGAAGGCATACCTGGCGGGCAAATGCGTACTCGACGACATCGCCATTCGCAGCACGGACTTCTACTCCAAGCAAGGTATTCAGCTTCTGAACGCGCAGGTGGAGGCCATCGCTCGGTCGGAAGGCAACGTCGTTCTCGACACCGGCGAGAAGCTGGCCTACGACAAGCTCGCGCTGTGCACGGGAGCCCGTCCTCGTCGGCTCACCGTTCCCGGGGCCGATCTCCACGGGGTGTACTACCTGCGCACCGCAGCGGACGTCGAGAGGATCCGTATGGCCACCAGCCCTGGTCGGCGGGTGGTGATCGTCGGAGGCGGCTACATCGGACTCGAGACAGCGGCATCGCTGCGCGTACTGGGCGTACAGGTCACAGTCCTCGAGGCAGCTGGGCGTGTGCTCGAGCGGGTCACTGCCCCCGACGTATCGACGTTCTTCGAGCGGATACATCGCGAGCAGGGAGTCGACATCAGAACGAACGCGATGGTCGAGGGCCTGTCCGGTGACCGTGAGGTTCGTGAAGTCACCTTGGCCAGCGGGGAATCGATCCCCGCAGATCTGGTCATCGTCGGTGTCGGCGTCGAGCCGAACACCGACCTCGCCGCCGATGCGGGTCTTGTCATCGACAACGGCATCGTGATCGACGATCACACTCGGACCAACGACCCCGACATCATGGCGGCGGGGGACTGCGCGAGCCACGACATGGCCCGTTACGGCCGTCGACTACGGTTGGAGTCCGTCTCGAGCGCAGGAGAGCAGGCCAAAGTCGCTGCCTCGACCGCCTGCGGGAAGTCCAGAAAAATCGAAGCGTTGCCGTGGTTCTGGTCAGATCAGTATCACTTCAAGCTGCAGATCGCCGGCCTCAACACCGGATACGACGAAGTGGTTCTCAGCGGTGACCCCACCCGCGACAGTGACTTCAGTTGCTTCTATCTCCAGGCCGGTGAGCTCATTGCCGCCGACTGCATAGGTCGCCCGCGCGAGTTCATGTACAGCAAACGGGTGATCGCCCAGCGACTCCCCGTCCAACGCGAAGACCTGATGCTCGGCGGACTCGCGCGCAACTGACCGATCCTTCGGTCGTTGTGCACACAACAGCAACCGGTTGCTCACAGAAGGAAACATCAGCGATGACCATGACAGACCGCCCGCCCGGGGCACATACGAAGCAGCCACCACACGCGTACCTGGGAGCAACTGACTTCCTCGACATCGAGCACGAATCCGTGCGGGCGTTCACCGCCGCTGCAATCGGGGATGCGAGCAGCGACCGTGACAAGGCCAGACGCCTCTTCGCCGCCGTCCGCGACCAGATCTGGTACGACCCGTACACCGTGTCGGACGATCCGGCCCACTACCGAGCGAGCTTCGTCCTCGAGACCGGGCGCGCTTACTGCGTCCCGAAAGCGGTGCTCTTGACCGCAGTGTGCCGGGCGGCGGGTATCCCGGCACTGCTCGGCTTCGCCGACGTCCGAAATCACCTGCAGACCGAGGCGTTGCGCGCGCTGATGGGCGGCACCGACCTGTTCGTCTACCACGGCTACAGTCGCCTCTACATCGAGGGCCGGTGGTTGAAGGCCACGCCGGCTTTCAATGTCGAGTTGTGCGCTCGTTTCGGCGTGCCACCAGTGGAATTCGACGGCGATCGCGATGCTCTCATGCATGCCTTCACCGCAGACGGAGCCCAGCACATGGAGTATGTCCGCGAGCGAGGAGTCTTCGACGACCTACCCTTGGACGCGATCTTGACGGTGCTTCGGCGCGCCTACGGACCGAAGATCTTCACGGGCGCTCACCCACTCGACGAGGCTTTCACCGGCACACCCGATCGCCGCACCCGGCCGTACGAAAATCCGGGGATCGAAACCCGCCGCGGGGGTCTCGATGAACACAAGCGGTGAGAACATACGCCCTGAACCCCGTATCGCGGCCGACTGCCGATCGGTCGGAGCCCTCTCCGCGACAACCGTCGGTCGTGAACACTCGGACTACCTCGGACACCCTCGAATCGGGTGAGCCGATACCTGCTGGCAGAGCTGTGCCACATGACTCTCTCGTCGGCGTGGCCGTGTCCTGGCCGACACCGGAAGTAACCCGAACAGACGAGACCCGCTCTTCCTCTGGGGTTGCGGCTGCGCGCGATCAACGACCGATCCGAACGCCTCCCCAGGGCCGAGACGCCGCGCGATACCCATATCCCTCTTCCGTGTGCGCAGCTACTACCGCGAGAGCGGGCCGAACGGCGTATCCCGATGTCGCATATCTATGCAAGGAGCGCAGCATGATGAACAACGCACCTCACACCCCCGCCAGGACCGTGGCGATCACAGGTGGAGCTCGCGGCATCGGCTATCAGACAGCGAAGGAGTTGATTCGACGAGGCCACCGGGTCGCCATCGGAGACATCGACGAGACACGTGCGAAGGAGGCCGCCGCCGAACTCGGGGTGAAGGTCGTCACCCGACTCGACGTCACCGAACCTGACTCGTTCACAACGTTTCTGGACCTGGTCGAACGTGAACTCGGACCCCTCGACATCCTGATCAACAACGCGGGCATCATGCCTACCGGCCACGCCCACGAAGAGGACGATGCAGTAACCCGGCGGCAAGTCGAGATCAACGTCCTGGGGGTCATCTTCGGGACCAAACTGGCTCTTCAGCGAATGCTGCCGCGCCGCACCGGACACATCATCAACACTGCGTCATTGGCCGGCGAGCTCGCGGTACCTGGTTTGGCGACCTACTGCGCTACCAAGTTCGCAGTCATCGGATTCACAGAGGCCGCACGACTGGAGTACCGCAAGTCAGGGGTTCGACTGTCCACAGTCCGCCCGACGTTCACCAACACCGAACTCGTCGCCGGAACCGCCGGCGCAAAGGGATTACGCAACGCCGAGCCGGAGGAGATCGCCCGCGCGACAGCAGATCTGATCGAGTATCCACGCCCCTTCGTCCGCGTCACCCGTCTCGCAGGCGCAATGGTCGCGGCGGTGAAATTCGTCCCCCGGCGGTTGGCGACCGGACTGGGTGCGGCCCTGAACACAGATTCGGTGTTCCTCGCGGACGTGGACATGGCTGCTCGCCGAACGTATCTCGACAGAATCCAGAACAGCTGAGCGTGCCGACACGCGCGCTCGACCAGCCACCCGAAAGGCAGCCACAGTGACCCACACGACTCTGATCGAGAACTATCCCCACCGGATGGGAGGGCACTGCGGGTCAGGTGCAATGCGAGACCTTCTCCATTGGCACGGTCTGGGATGGGACGGACCACCCGACGAGGGGTTGGTGTTCGCACTGGGTGGTGATCTCGGTTTGTCCTACCTGCGATCGGCCGACCTGGTCCCACCGATATACCTGGTCGGCCGCGGTGCCGACTTCGAGATCGACTTGCCGCGCAGGCTCGGCGGACAAGTCGAGGTTCTCACGACCGACGATCCCGCTGAGGGATGGTCATGGGTTCGCGACGACATCGATGCGGGACGACCCAGCCTGGTCTGGGCCGATATCGCTGAACTGCCCTACCTACGGGTGAAACTGCAGATGAGTCGCCACGACATCGTGGTGATCGGCTACGACGAGATCGGGGGGACTGCCTCGGTCGTCGACAACGATCGGGCCGACGTGCAGGAGATCCCGCTCGACGCGCTGGCTCGGGCGCGATCCTCCACCTCGTTCCCACAACCGACACGTCACTGCACGTACCGAATCACATGGCCACAGACACTGCCGCCCGTGTCGACTGCCGCGGCCGCGGCCTTTGCCCGATCCGCCGCCAGCATGCGCGTCCCATCGACACCGGGAATAGCCGACCACGTACCAGCGGCCGGTGCCGAAGGATTGGCCGCGGTCGACCAGCTGGCAACCGACGTCAAGAGCTGGGTCGACCTTCCGCCCAATGACCTCGAGACGCTGCTGTTCAGTCTCGGTATCTTCATCGAAAAGGCCGGAACCGGAGGCGGGCTCTTTCGTCGGCTTCTCGCCGACGGCTGTACCGAGATTGCACGTCTGACCGGTGATCCCGCTACCGCAGACCTCGCGGTGGCCGCCGATCACTGCGCCCAGGCCTGGACCGAAACTGCCCGCGCCGGAATGGAACGCGGTCTCGGTGTGCGAACACGCGCAGCTGCGGTGGCCGTGTCGGCTGCCAGACTGCCTGCACTCGAGCTGATCCTGGTGGAGTCCCTGGAGTCTGCTTCACGCTCGCTGTCCGCCATCACGCGATGAGGCGCACCGTCGTTCGATGGCGCGCGGTAAACGGCGCATCGCACTGTGCTGCAGCCGCTGGTGTTGGATCGCCGCAGGCGTGCGGAGGCACCGAACGACCGAAGTTGCCGTACGGAACAGTCGAACGCCTCTCGGTGGACGCTGCATCGATGCCGTGTCGTTGCTCGGCAACAGACCCTGATCCCTGCCCCACGCCGACAACAATTCAGCCGCCGACGGAAGCCCTCGATGTAGCTCGGACCCGGAGAATGCCGTAGACACCGGCGGATCGGTGATAGATCTCAGCGATCGTGTCCCCGACGACCAGCCTGCGGATTTCCCGGTCGGAGGGTTTCCGGCCGTGGTTGTATGTCTGCGCCCGCTGCGCACTCCGCGACGACCTCCATGCAATCTTGGAATTCGATAACGAGGACATCGCGCTGGACGCCCTCCTTCAAGCGTTGGGCGCAACAAATCGACCTCAGAGCACGGTCATCTTGATGCGAGGCGCGCAGGCCTCGCCTGCGGCCGCGGAGCGGCAGAGATTGGGGTCGTCGAAGCATTCGGCCGAGGCAGGTCGGGTGTGAGATAGTTGCATTCGCGAGATGCCCTTCGTGGTGGCTGGAATGTTCCCTAGACAAGAACTATTCTCACACCATCACAGGGCATTTCGTGTTTACGCCCCAGCCAAGGGCAACCTCACCCTGGCAGGGGTCAGGTCACTCTGGTCCCATGCTCATGGCAGACGACATTCGTCGCTCGGATACCGAACCCCGAACGATGTCCACTACAGTTACGGGCAGTCCGCAAACGCGGCCTCAGAATAGTCATCTCCAGGTCCGAAATCCTCGCGGCAAATCACTTCTCTCTTTAAGCTATGTCGGCTTGGTCGATCCTTTAGTGCAGTTGACTTCTGACATAGTGCAGTTTGTCTTTTGAAACTGACAGCGGTGCAGGCCGAGCGCGCGAAGACGCGACAGACTCGGCACAGTTTTTTTCAGACAGAGAGGTCCGACCATGAAGAGAATTCCGGACGAGGTCAGCGGGTCGGCCGGCCCCGCTATCGAGAACTGGGTGCGCTCGTTCTGGGGCACGACTTCCGAGTCGCCTGATTTACCGCCCCACCACCCCGACTGTCTTGGTTGTGGGCCGCAGAACCCGCACGGCCACGCCCTGTCGGTCCAGCGTGACGAGAACGGCGTGGTGGCTCACCATGTGTTCGATCAACGTCATGTCGGGGCACCCGGGATAGCACACGGCGGCGCGGTGGCGACCGTTCTCGACGATCTGTTCGGCTTCCTGCTCTACACAGTGGGTGAGCTCGCCGTGACGCGGCGTCTCGAGCTCGACTATCTAGCGCCGGTTCTGCTCGGCACTCCCTACGTGTTGCGTGCTGCCGTTCGGTCTCGTGATGGGCGCAAACTGGATCTCACGGCCACGATGGACGATGCGCAGGGCCGCTCGGTCGCCACCGCTACTGCCCTGTTCGTGGTGGTCGAGGTCGAACACTTCATGCAGTCCCAAGCCCGAGCTCAACTCCGGGCCACAGACACGAATCACACCGAAGAATAGACACCCTGGCCGACCTCATCGACGTCCATCACCCGCGGTGGCTGTCGTTCGGCTGCGTCTACCTGGCGCAACGACGGCGAGCACGAGTGCCCCAGCGGCGGTCAGGGCCGCCAACGCCAGTGTCGCCTGACCACTTCCATGTACGAATGCGGCTTTGGCGAACTCGGCCAGCGGCTGGCCAGCTGGTCCTGCGCGGTCGGCGACCTGCAATGCGGCGGCCAGAGAATCGGCCACCGGACCACGGGCTGGCTCGGGTAGCTGGGGCAGAGCCGGCTGGATGTGCTGAACGTAACCGGCCGCGAGCACGCTACCGGCTACCGCAATCCCAATCGCGGCACCGATTTCGCGAGCCGCGTCGTTGACCGCGGCAGCCACCCCGTGCTTGGCCTCTGGAGTGTCCGAGACGATGGCGAAAGTCGCAGGAGCGGTACACAACCCCAAACCCGCGCTCATGATGAGCAGGGGCCACAGCAGGTCAGGGTAAGTCGCAGCGACGGTCAGTCTGCTCACCATCACCAGTCCCGCCGCGATGGTGAGCAGACCTACAGTGGTCATCACCCGCAGCCCAACAATGTTCGACAGCCAGGGTGCAATCACCGAGATCACGATGAGCGGCACGACCATAGGGGTCAACGCCAACGCGGCGGTGAGCGGTCCATAACCGAGAATCAACTGCAGATACTGCACCAACAGCAAGAACACCCCGAAGGTCACCAGAAATTGGATACAGACAGACAGCGCGCCGGCACCGAAACCACGGCGGGCGAACAACCGGACATCGAGTAGCGGTGCCGAGGAACGTAGTTCTACGACGACGAACACCACAACTGCGAACAAGCCCACCGCAGTGCTGATGGCGACGAGCGAATCCGACCAGCCACGGGCCGGAACCTCGATCACAGCGAAGACGATCGCCCCGACTGCCACAACTACGGTCACAGCGCCCACCCAATCGACCGGTGGATGCTCCTGCTGGCGGGACTCCGCGATACTGCATGCCAACCCGGCCAGAACCGCTCCGGCGACGGTCAACCCGACGAACACCGAGGTCCACGACCACTGCTCGAGCAGCACTCCAGCCCCGAGGATGCCCAGGACCGCCCCGGATCCAGCAACCCCGGCCCACACCCCTACAGCGCGACCGCGATGCGCCGGTGGAAATCCCGCGGTCAGTATCGACAGCGTCGAGGGCATGACCAGCGCCGCACCCGCCCCAGCCAACGCGCGAGCAGCGATCAGCCACGCCGGGTCAGCAAGAAACAAGGGCAATGCCGACGCGAAAGCGAACAACGCCAACCCCGCCACGAGCACCCCCCGGCGACCGTAACGATCACCGATCGCACCGGCAGGCAGAACGAAGCACGCCAATACCAACGTATAACCGTCGACTATCCAGGTAAGTTGAGCTTGCGTCGCCCCTGTCGCGACCGCGATCTGTGGCAACGCTGAATACAATGCCGCCATTGCGGCCACCACCAACGCGACCGCCATGCACGACACAATCAACATCCACCACTGGGCGCCGCTCCATCGAGCGACGCCGGCAGAGTCGGATCCACGTTCGTTCATGGCCAGCCTCCCAGTTCGAGACCGGTCGTCTCGGTACGAGACTATTAGTATCATAACTCTGTGGGTGTGACAGAATGGTCATGCGAGGAGATATTTTGTCAGTCAAATGGAGCGGAGCCCGTTCATGGTCGACCCTCTCGTTGCAGCCGAGGGCCCGGCCGATCCCCGGCTGGCGCGCTCACGTAACCGGTTACTCGAAGCTGCCGGTCAGCTGCTGTCCACCGGCGGTGTCGAGGCGGTCACCGTGGAGGCGGTCACCCGCATGTCGAAGGTTGCGCGTGCCACGCTGTACCGACACTTCGGAAGTACCACCGACCTGCTCGCGGCAACCTTCGAGCGACTACTACCCCCAGTCGACACCGATATCGATACCGGTCCGCTACGCGAACGTCTGATTTCGTTGCTCACCACCCAAGCCGACCTCATCGACCAAGCTCCGGTGCAGATGACCACGCTGGCGTGGCTGGCAATGGGACCCGTCAACAGCGGCGACGCCAGTCGGCGCGATCTCGATCCTGGCGCGGTGGTCTCACTTCGGGCACGTGTCATAGAGCAATACCGCAAGTCCCTGGATCAGATCCTGACGGCCCCTGACGCCCGCGATGTGCTCGGCGAGCTCGACACCACCTTCGCCCTCATTCAGCTCCTCGGACCGATAGTGTTCGCTCGCCTTACAGGACTGCGTCACATCCACACCGACGACTGCATCCGCATCGTCGACAACTTTCTCGCCGCCCATGCCACAAGTGTCGGATCGAGCACTTCGCGCGACAATAGTCGTACGTGGCCGGCCACGACGCCAGACCCGCAGTTCAACGAAGGCCAGTAAGGCTTGACGGAAAACCACACCATCACTGCGCTAACCAGTCAGGGATCGCGGCGCTCATCGGATGCAACCTAACGTGGGCATAAGAACTCAGAGTTGCAGGAGACTTCTGAAATCGTGCAGCCGACTTCTGAAACTGACACTCTCATCGCTTGATTCGGCGAGTCTTGTCTCATGACTCGTGTCGGCGATCTATGTAAAGCGGGCGGCGTTCGCGTTACGCTGAGGCATGGCCACGATCGGTTACGCCCGCGTCTCGACCCGAGACCAGAATCCGGACGGCCAGACCGATGCACTCGAAGCGGCAGGCTGCGACAAGATCTTCGTCGAACACGCATCCGGCACCCTGGCGAAAAGGCCGGCGCTGACGGAGGCCCTTGGGTATCTACGCGAGGGCGACTCGCTCGTGGTGACAAAGCTTGACCGGCTCGGCCGATCGGTCCGAAACCTCAAACAAGTCGCGGACGAGCTCCAGCAGCGTGGGGTCGGGTTGAAGGCCCTGTCGCAGGGCATCGACACCACCACTCCGGGTGGCCGTTTGTTCTTCCACATGCTCGCGGCGATCGCGGAGTTCGAGCACGATCTCATCGTGGAACGCACTCACGACGGCCTTGCGGCCGCCCGTGCCCGCGGGCGCAAGGGTGGCCCGAAGTTCAAGATGACGCCGACGAAGATCCGGCAGGCCCGGGCGATGTATGACGAAGGAGGCCACACCGTGCAGGAGATTGCCGACACGTTCGGGGTGTCCCGGCCCACTATCTATCGGCACTTGGCCGAGCACGTCGAGCGGGCCTGACGAGGGATCATGGCGCACCTCAGCGACCGGCAGAAGGCCGAGCTTGTGCGCCAACACCAGGACGGTGTGCCGTGGACGCGTCTTGCGGAGCAATCCGGCGTTGCGGTGCGGACCTTGCAACGGTGGGCAGCTCGGATGGAGACGGGACGGCTCGCGAGAGCAACTCGCAGCGATAAGGGATCGACTCGCACTGCCGCCGAACTTGTCACCGCAATCGAGGCACTTGCTGTGCGCCGGCCCGCGCCGACGATCGCGTATATCCACCGTCGCATCGGTGACATCGCCCGGGACCGCGGATTGCCGACCCCGGGATACACCACGGTCCGCGAGATCGTGCACGCGCTCGACCCGGGCCTGACGGCCCTCGCGGACGGCGGGGACGCGGCGTACCGCGACAAGTTCGAGCTGGTCTACCGCCGCACGACCTCCGCGCCGAATGAGCAGTGGCAGATGGACCACACCCTGCTCGACGTGATGATCCTCAACGACCGGCAGCAACCCGTCCGACCCTGGCTCACAATCGTGCTCGACGACTACTCGCGAGCGATCGCCGGCTACGCGCTCGGCGTCTCAGCACCCACGGCCGAGCATTCCGCACTGGCGATCCATCAAGCGGTCGCTCGGAAACGAAACCCGAAGTGGGTGGTATCCGGGCTCCCGGACGTCCTCTACAGCGATCACGGGTCCGATTTCACCTCGACCAGGATCGAACACGTCTGCCTCGACCTACACGTGCGCCTGATTCACTCCCGGGTCGGCGTTCCGCAGGGGCGCGGCAAGATCGAACGGTTCTACCGCACCATCACGACCGAGCTGCTGCCGCACCTGCCCGGCTTCATCCCGCACGGCACCGGCGGTGCACCCGTCAGCGACCCCACGCTGACCTTGCATCAACTCGATGACGTGCTCGAGCGATTCATCGTCAACGAGTACAACGAACGACCACATTCAGCGACCGGCGCAGCCCCGCATAATCGCTGGCGCAGCGACAGCTTCATCCCTCGAATGCCCGCCCACCCGGAAGACATCGATTCGCTCCTGCTGACTGCCGCGGCAACGCGACGTGTGCAACGCGACGGCATCCGCTTCGCATCGACCCGATACATCTCACCGGTCCTCGCCGCATACGTCGGCGAAGACGTCACGGTGCGGTACGACCCCCGCGACCTGGGCGAAGTGCGAGTGTTCCACGACAACACGTTCTTGTGTCGCGCGATCGCCCCCGAACGCTCCTCCGAGACCGTGTCCTTCACCGACCTGCAGGCGGCGCGCAACACGCAACGCCGCGCCCTGAAACAGCAGCTCCGCGAGCTCACCACTCACGCTCGCTCACTACCTGAAGACACCCGCCACCGCCCCGAGATACCGCCGGTACCGGAGAGCGCACCCGACCGCGCAACGCCGCCCCCGGCCCGACACGGATTGAGGACCTATGCCAATGGCTGAGCCAGACGACGGCAAACCTCGCTCCGTGCTCTTCGAACCAGGCGACGACGGGCGCCGGTTCCTCAGCGGGTACTTCGACGAATTCAAGGAGGCAGCGCCACCGCACGCAGACACGCGGGCGGCGTTCGTGACCACGCGGGAGCATCGCCGGTTCCAGGAGTTCGCAGACACCGTCCGCTCCCACCGTTACATCGGGCTTTGCTACGGGCCACCCGGGATCGGCAAGACGCTCTCTGCTCGCCACTACGCTGGCACCGACGAGTGGGAGCAGTGGCACCCGCTCTCGCGCAGCACCGGTGCCCTGCCGCCCGTGCCCGAAGCGGTTCAACGAAGCAGAACCGCGTTTTTCACCCCTACCGTCGCCGCGACCATCAAGCAGATCGATCAAGGCCTGCCCCGGGCCTGCCAGCACATCTCCTGGGCCATCGACTACGCTCAGCACGGCCACGTCGACCCCTACGTTCACGCCGAATCCCAGCACAGCGGGAACACCGAGCTGCTCATCATCGACGAAGCCGACCGGCTCAAGACCGCAGGCCTCGAACAAGTCCGCGACTTCTATGACCGCCACCGAATGGGCGTCATCCTCATCGGCATGCCCGGCATCGAGAAACGCCTCGCCCGCTACCCCCAGCTCTACAGCCGCATCGGCTTCGCCCACGAATACCGGCCCCTCCGCAGCGACGAACTCACGGCCGTCGTCGCGCAGCGCCTCCCGGACCCCGACCCTGACGACGCAGGTCTCGCGCACACGGCAGCTCTAGCCGCGATCGTCCGCGCGACCAACGGGAACTTTCGCCTCGCCGACCGGCTCGTCACCCAGGTGAATCGCATCCTTGACATCAACAAGCGCACCCACCTCACCCCGGAGGCCGTTGACGCCGCCCAGGGGGCTCTCCTCATCGGGCGCTAAGCGCAGCTGAGACCATGACGTCCGGGCCCTTACATAGACAGAGGCCACCCCGTCCGATTCGATTGGCTGAGTTCACGGAGTGGAAGACTGAGTGCAGCTCGGCATCGAGGGGAAGCCTCCTCGCAACCCACCACAAGAAAGAAGCGTGCATGATCTCGTTGTCCGCCGCCGTCGGCATCGCTCTCATCGAGCTCGGCCTCGCTCTCACCCCCGGGCCGAACATGATGTACCTGGTCTCTCGCAGCATCAGCCAGGGATGGCGTGCCGGAATGATGTCGACGTCCGGCACGGCCGTTGGCTTCGTGGTGTACATGGTGATGGCCAACCTGGGATTGGCGGCAGTGTTCCTCGTCGTGCCGTGGCTGTTCATCGCACTGAAGGTCGCGGGGGCCGTCTACCTTCTCTGGCTCGCCTACAAGACACTTCGCCCGGGCGGGAAGTCGCTGTTCGAGACCAACGATCTTCCGCGTGACTCGTTCGGCAAGCTCTTCCGCATGGGCCTACTGACGAACCTCCTCAATCCGAAGGTCGCGATCCTCTACCTGGCGCTCATCCCGCAGTTCATCGACCCCACCGCAGGCAGCATCGTGGCCCAAGGATTCCAGCTCGGCGCGATCCAGATCCTCGTCGGCGTTGCCGTGAACGGCGCGATCATCATCGCCGCCGGATCAGTCGCCACGTTTCTACAACGCAAGCCGGCCTGGATGCGGTGGCAGAAGTGGGTCACGGGCACACTCCTGGGCGCAATCGGCGTGAAGCTTGCGATTGATGCCCCGGCGCCCGCTGTGGCCCCATAGCGGCCGCCACTTCGCCTGTCGGATGGCGTCTAAGAGCGTCCAGTTCCTGCCGGAACATCCACGTTCGCGCTCTCATCCCGGGACATTTAGCACCGCGAAAAGAACGTCACCTACAACTGCTATCTACAAACTGGGGATATACATGCTTCACAGAAGCGTCGAATACCGATCGGTTTTCGACCAAACTGGGCTCGTGCCTACGCACATGTCCAGTAACCGTTCGAACGCTGCTGGATCCAAACCTCCCAAACAGTCCGTTGCCTGGCCCTCTACCCTTTCACTATGCACCTCCCAGCACCTAGCTTCGCTTGTCCATCCGGAAAGACGAACCGCCTACAAGTACCGACAGTGCTCCCACAGCCCGAAAAGATCAATCCATCTATCCAGTCTCGAACCGATAGATTCCTGAATGACAGCGAGAAGCTACTGTTACCTGATCTCACAGCACTATCCAGCTCCACAGCCCTTTCCCTAAATGTAGGGATCCCTTTGAATACGCCGCTGCTTCAGAAACCCGACCTGGATCAATACGCATTCCTACTCGCAGAAAGAGTAAAGCAAATTTCCGGGAATCAGCTTGCAAGCGTATGGTGCACAAAAAGGAATTCAAAAATATCCACGATTTCAATTGACTCAGCCATCCCTGCGCAATCATCCAACATCGGCCAAACGGCAACACTGATAACTCGCAGGTCGTATACAAAAGAACAATTCAAAAACGAAATCCCGGACGCAATCTCCGGACTGAAACCCATTCAAGATGGGCCTGTCGCGTTGCATATATCTTACGTGACCGGGTTGCCGCGCACTTGGGCAAATCTATGGAAACCAACCATCGATGGGTTGGGCGGATTACTCGGTACACGTAACTCGTCAGAACCGCGGAAGGTAGACGCTGGTCGCATAGTGCAACTTGCCCTACATCACCGATCTGATGGACCGGAGCTGGGACATAGTGTACAAATCACTGTAACGGCGTCTTCGATCATGCCAATCACCCTTTGATGCCATCCCCTCAAATAGCGGCCTCAAATTGCGCGAATTTATCAAAGAATAAGAAACATACAAAAACCAACATTCTTAAAAAATCGAAACCTTATTCTTTCATGGGCCGCACTCTGCGCTTTCGATTGGAGGTACATCCGGGTGGGACCAGAATATCCAGAATCCGTTTCCAGTAACCACAGGGCAGCCCTCTGCGTGGCGCAGACGCTCAGCCATCTCAATGACAATACCCATCGACCTGTCAGAAAGTCCGTCCGCTTGAGCGAGGAGTCTCCGTAAAGGTACTTGGTCGAGACGTTCGATCACTTCCGACGCCGTCGGAAAATCAGGATTAACGGCGGGAAGATAGAAATAGTCTTTGTCGACACCAAAGAAGTCGGCGAGTATCGCCACGATCTCCGGAGACGGATTCGAACGCTTCCCTCGCCGCAACTGCGAAATATACGGATGCGAAATTTGGTGACCTCGGGCATTGAGCGCGTCCGCCAGCTGCACTTGCGTAATCGGGCAGCCGATCCGCGCCGAGTGGTCGAACAACGCATTCAACTGATCACTAAACATTTGGTCCTCACAGCGAAAATTAAGGGACCCGTCTCGGAAAGTAGGGACAACATGGGATCATAGTGGCTCTTCCCAGATGAGGGTGTAGGTCGGCCGGGCGCGTCGGTCCGCAGGTAGACGTCGAGGTCTCCCGACGATGGAGGTTCCTACGCCATCCAT
>NZ_JBEUOQ010000032.1:0-22697 GCF_040489275.1 Rhodococcus baikonurensis
GGTGGTGGCGTCGGCGTTTGTGGGTGTGTTGGGTGTTGATCGGGTGGGGTTGGATGATGATTTCTTCGAGTTGGGTGGCAACTCCCTCATCGCGACTCGGGTTGTCATGCGCATCGCCGAAGAACTCGAGACGGCCGTACCGGTTCGCCTTCTGTTCGAAGCGTCCACCGTTCAGGAACTCGCCGCACGTCTCGAATCACACGTCGGTGAAGGAAGCCGCCTTGCGCTGACAGCTCAGGATCGACCGGAAGAGATTCCGCTTTCTCTTGCGCAGCAACGTATGTGGTTCCTCAACCGGTTCGACGGCTCCGCCGGTGCCTACAACATGCCGTTTGCTCTGCGACTGAGCGGTGAACTCGATCTGGGCGCGATGCGTGCAGCGATCGGCGACGTAGTAGGCCGTCATGAAACCCTGCGCACTGTGTATCCGGAAACCGATTCGGGACCGGTCCAGGTCATCGAACCGGTAGGACATACACCGGTGGAATTGGACGTCGAAAGCGTCACGGAAGCCGAGATTGTCGGCAAGCTGGTCGAATTGGCGTCGACGAGGTTCGACGTGACGGCCGAAATCCCGCTGCGGATTCGGTTGTTCCAGTTAGCCGAGAACGAGTACGTCCTTGCCGTGGTGGTGCACCACATCGCCGCGGACGGTTCCTCGACTACTCCGTTCGCCCGTGACCTCGTCATGGCCTACGCGGCCAGGGCACAGGGAACGGCGCCGGGTTGGGCTCCGCTGAATGTGCAGTACGCGGATTACAGCTTGTGGCAGCGTGAGGTACTGGGAAGCGAGGAAGACCCGGAATCAGTGTCGTCCGAGCAGATCGCCTACTGGAGCCAGGCTTTGGCCGGGTTGCCCGATCAGCTGGACCTGCCGACGGACCGTCTGCGTCCCGCCGCGCAGTCGTACCGTGGGGGTTACCTCCACTTCGAGATCGATGCAGCAGTGCATCAGGGCTTGGCATCACTGGCCCGTGAGCACGGAACAACCTTGTTCATGGTCACGCACGCGGCATTCGCGGTCCTGTTGGCGCGCCTTTCCGGCACCGACGACATCGCCGTTGGCACCCCGATCGCGGGCCGTGGCGAGCGTGCGCTCGACGATCTGATCGGCATGTTCGTCAATACTCTGGTATTCCGGACACACGTCGACGGTTCCGACAGCTTCACGGAACTGCTTGCCCGCGTGAGAGAGAACGACCTGCAGGCGTTTGCGCACGCCGACGTTCCGTTCGAGCGACTGGTCGAAGTTCTCAACCCGGCACGTTCGACCGCTCGGCACCCGCTCTACCAGGTGGGCTTCCTCTTCCAGAACATGGAACAGGCAAGCCTGGAACTGCCTGGTCTCACGGTGAAGGGCCTGGAGATCGACAACGGTGTCGCTCAGTTCGATCTGCAGTTGATCGTCGGTGACAACTACGACGAGCGTGGCGTTGCCTCCGGCATCTCGGCCGTGTTCAGCTACGCGCACGACCTTTTCGACGAGTCGACAGTGCAGTCCTTCGCTGATCGGTTCAACACCGTTCTGGCAGCGGTGGTTGCCGATCCGTCGATCGTGGTCGGCGACATCGACGTGCTCGATCCGCGTGAGTCGAATCAGGTTCTGCAGGAATGGAATGCAACGGAGCAGGCACTCGACGCCGAGGCGACACTGGTCGATCTGTTCGATCAGCAGGTTGCCGCGCACGGTGATTCCGTCGCGTTGGTGCACGGGCTCGAATCGCTGACGTATGTGGAGTTCGACGACAAGGTCAACCGGCTCGCCCGTCACCTGATCGAACTGGGTGTCGGTCCGGAGTCGTTGGTGGCATTGGGAATGCGACGCTCCATCGACCTGGTGATCGGCATGTACGCCGTTGCCAAGGCAGGCGGCGGTTATGTTCCGATCGATCCGGATCATCCGGCCGATCGCACCGGGTACGTCCTCGAGATGGCCGCGCCGGTCTGCGTGCTCAGCAACGAGAACGACGCACCGTCGCTCGCGGGGATCGACAATGTTCTTCTCATCGACACCCTCGATCTGTCGCGCGTCTCCGGAGCGCCGGTGCGCGGCGACGAGCGGATCGCACCGCTTCGTTCGGCGAATACCGCGTACGTGATCTTCACGTCGGGATCGACCGGCAAGCCGAAGGGTGTGGCGCTGTCCCACGCCGCGATCGTCAATCAGCTTCTGTGGAAGCGTGATCGCTACGGTCTCGACCAGACCGACGCAATGTTGCTCAAGACTGCAGCGACGTTCGACCTCTCGGTCTGGGAGTTCTGGTCCGCGTTGACATCCGGGTCCCGCCTGGTCATCGCCGACCCGGACGGCCACAAGGACGCCGAGTACATGCTGGCGCTCATCGCTCAGGAGAAGGTGACGACGCTGCACGCGGTGCCGTCCATGCTCTCGATGCTGACGGCCGCAGCAGACGGCACTCTTCCGCAGTCGCTCGAGCGTGTCCTTGCCATCGGTGAGGCCTTGCCCGCGGCAACGGCGGCAGAGTTTCGCAAAATGTCCGACGCGGCACTCGTCAATCTGTACGGTCCGACCGAGGCTGCGGTGTCAGTGACCGCGCATGATGTGGACGAGAGCGATACCTCGTCGGTCTCGATCGGTGCCCCGGAATGGAATACGCAGGTCTACGTGCTCGACGAGCGACTGCATCCCGTTCCGGTCGGAGTCACCGGTGAGCTGTACCTGGCCGGAACGCAGTTGGCTCGCGGTTATCACGGCCGCGCCGACCTGACGTCGGAACGCTTTGTCGCCAACACCTTCGGAGAACCGGGCACACGTCTGTACCGCACCGGCGACCTCGTTGTCTGGCGCAGTGGCGGTGAACTCGAGTACGTCGATCGTGCCGACTTCCAGGTGAAGATCCGCGGCTACCGCATCGAACTCGGTGAGATCGAAGCTGTTATCAGAGCTGCTGAGTCCGTGGACGCCGCGGTTGTCGTCGCGAAAACCGATCCGCGACTGGGGGATCGACTGGTCGGGTACCTCGTTCCGCAGGCCGGGGCCACCGTCGACGTCGACAGCGTGAAGGCGGAACTCGTCCGCGAGTTGCCGAGTTACATGGTGCCGTCGGCGTTGATGGTGCTGAGCGAATTGCCGCTCAACATCAACGGCAAGATCGATCGAAAGGCGCTGCCGGAACCCGAATTCGAGGCAACGGAGTTCCGTGCCCCGAGCAATCCGGTCGAAGAGATCGTGGCCTCGGTGTTTGCCGAAGTCCTGGGCGTTCCACGAGTCGGGTTGGACGACGACTTCTTCGATCTCGGCGGAAACTCGCTGATCGCCACACAGGTCGTGGCCAGGTTGGGTCAGGCACTTGACGCCCAGATTCCGGTGCGGATCATCTTCGAAGCGTCGACTGTCGGACTGCTGGCGTCGCGGGTGCTCGAACATGCCGGTTCAGGTTCGCGGGCACAGTTGGTGGCGCAGGAACGGCCGTCGCAGATTCCGTTGTCGCTCGCTCAGCAGCGGATGTGGGTTCTCAACCAGATCGACCGCAGATCTGCCGCGTACAACATCCCGGTCGCGATCCGGATGTCCGGCGATCTCGACGTCGCAGCATTGCAGTCGGCCGTCTCCGACCTTGTTGCTCGCCACGAGATCCTGCGGACGTTCTATCCCGATCTCGGGGACGGCCCGACGCAGTCGATTCAGTCGAAGTCGGCAGCCGTTGTCGACATGGCCGTGCTGTATGTCGGCGAAGACACGATTGGGGCCGAGGTCGCGAAGGTCGTCGGTCAGGGCTTCGACGTCACTGCCGGTGTTCCGCTGCGCGTTCGCCTTTTCCAGATCACGCCCACCGAGCATGTCCTGATCGTGGTGGTCCACCACATCAGCGGCGACGCGTTCTCGATGGCGCCGATGATCCGAGACACGATGGTCGCGTACACGGCGCGTACCGGGGGAGCGGCACCCGAATGGGCTCCGCTCGAAGTCCAGTACGCGGATTACACGTTATGGCAGCGCGACGTTCTGGGTTCCGAGGGCGATCCGGACAGTGAACTGTCGACGCAGCTTGCCTACTGGACGCAGGAACTCGCCGGCGTTCCCGAACTTCTGGAACTGCCGACGGACCGTCCTCGTCCGCCGACGCAGTCGATGAAGGGTGCGGACTTCCTGTTCACTCTCGGCGCCGACTCCACGCGTCGAATCGCGGAAATCGCGCGCGAGCAGAACTCGACCGTGTTCATGGTCGTGCATGCCGCGTTCTCGGTGCTGCTGTCCAAGCTCAGCGGCTCGAACGACATCGCGATCGGTACACCGGTGGCGGGCCGCGGCGAGCGAGTCCTCGACGACCTGGTCGGTATGTTCGTCAACACGCTGGTGTTGCGCACGCAGGTGAAACCGGCAACCACGTTTGTCGACCTGCTGCAGCAGGTGAAGGAGAAGGACCTCGCGGCGTTCGGAAACGCAGACGTGCCCTTCGAGCGTCTGGTCGAGCAGGTCGGCCGTGAGCGCTCGCAGGCATACTCACCGCTGTTCCAGGTGATGCTCACGTTCCAGAACATGGCACTTGGCAAGTTTGCGCTGCCAGGGCTCGAACTGTCGGCGGTGGACGACGGATTCGACTCGGCGATGTTCGACCTGCAGCTCACCGGTATCGAGGAGTTCGACGAGCACGGAGCGCTGTCCGATATCCGGATGCGATTCACCTATGCAACCGATCTGTACGACGCCGCAACCATGGAACTGTTCGCAGCCAGGTTGCGGGCCGTGGTCGACGCCGTTGCCGCAGATCCGACGGTGGTTTTGCGGACCATCGACATCGTGACGGACTTCGAACGCGCGCTGATCGAGGCAGCCGAGCCGAAAACGGCCGCGGACCTTCCGGACCTCGCAGCAGCGGCCGCCGCAGCAGATCCGACGGCGGTTGCCTTCACACACGGCGACACCGTGGTGACCTTCACACAGCTGGCCGAAAAACTGGCTGTGATGAAGCAGACGATGGGTGCGGCGCTCACTGCCGACGCGTTGGTCTCGGTTTCGCTGAACGGTCTGGTTCCGGGCATTCTTCCGGCACTGGGCGCCGACGGTATTACCTCGCTCGTCGAGTCTTTGATAACTGACGCGCAGGCCACGCTGGGGAAGGGTTCCGGTACGGACGGGTAATATGCAGTATTTGCCCCATGGGCGTTGATCTGTACGACCAGTCGTGCGTTGGATCTGCGCCGTGCTGTCGTCAGTTGGAGGAAGTGTTGATGTCCGTCGGTATGCCGGGACCACAGTCGCTGACGATCGAGGACCTGCCGAGATTGATCGCTGCAGTAGCCGAGGCGGAGCCCGACCGGACAGCGCTTGTTCATGCAGACGCCGAGGTCACCTACGAACGGTTGCACTCGGAACTGGCCACACTCGACTCCGCGATGGGTGGTGCGCTCGGCCCGGACGCACTCGTACCCGTCGTGATCTCCACGCTGCTGCCGGAGTTGCTCGCCACACGAGAGGGTGGCCTCGAATCCGTCGTCGGTGCGCTCATCGCCGATGCGACTTCCGTCGTTGTTTTCGAGGCTCCGTCGGTCGTCGAGTCGACTCTCGTAAGTCTGTTCGAGGAGCAGGTCGCGCGTACCCCCGATGCCGTCGCCCTTCGTTTCGGCTCCACGGCGTCGACCTACGCGGAATTCGATCGCCGGGTCAATCAGCTCGCCCGCGAGCTCGTCGCCCGTGGCGTCGGACCGGACACATTCGTCGGCCTGGGTATCCGTCGGTCCGTCGAACTGCTGGTTGCGATGTACGCGATCGTCAAGGCCGGTGGTGCGTACGTACCACTCGATCCCGACCATCCCGCTGAGCGTCTGGCGTATGTGATCGACGTCGCCGCGCCCGTCCTCGTGCTCACGACGTCAGTGGACGCGGTCGGCATTCCCGAAAACGTCGATGTACTGCGGATCGATGACATCGATGTCTCGGCGCACTCAGGCGCGCCGCTTGCCGACGGTGACCGGCTGTCACCGCTGCGCACCGACAATCTTGCGTACGTGATCTTCACGTCGGGTTCGACCGGCAGGCCCAAGGGCGTCGGTGTGTCACACGAGGCAATCGTCGCCAACCTCCGATGGAGGCAGAGCGAATATCCCTTCACCGACGAAGACGTCATCCTGCAGAAGACGCCGTTTACGTTCGACGTGTCGGTGTGGGAGTTCTTCTGGCCGTTGCAGGTCGGCGCTTGCCTCGTGATCGCGAAGCCGGACGGGCATCGTGATCCGGCCTACGTCGCAGCGACGATGATCGAGTACGGCGTCACCGTTGTACATTTTGTCCCCTCGATGCTCGCGGTCTTCGTCGCTGAACCGCGCGCTTCCGAGATCACCTCGCTACGTTACGTTTTCGCCTCGGGTGAAGCGCTTCCCGCCCAGACCGCCGCGCGGCTGCGCGACGTCAGCACCGCGGAACTGCACAATCTGTACGGACCGACCGAGGCAGCCGTCGACGTCACGTACTACGCAACCGGACCGCAGGACGAGGTCTCCATTCCGATCGGCCGTGCTGTCGCCGAAACAGAGCTACTCGTCCTCGACGACGCACTGCGTCCAGTACCTCCCGGCGTCCCCGGCGAGCTTTACCTCGCGGGGGTCCAGCTGGCCAGAGGGTATGTCTCCCGCCCCGATCTGACGGCGGATCGGTTCGTCGCGCATTCCACCTCGGACGGCGAGCGCATGTACCGAACCGGCGACCTGGTCCGATGGCGCGGTGCCGGCGCCGACCGCCTGCTCGAGTACCTCGGCCGCACCGACTTCCAGGTGAAGCTGCGGGGACTGCGCATCGAACTCGGCGAAATCGAATCAGCGCTACTCGACAACGATGCAATCGCACAGGCGGCCGTTCTCGTCCACTCCGATGCGGCTTTGGGCGACAATCTGGTGGCATACGTGGTTCCCGCATCGGGAGTTGTGCTCGACACCGACGCTCTTGCACGTGAATTGGGTGGACGCCTGCCGGACTACATGGTGCCGTCGCTGTTTGTCGAACTCGAGGCGTTTCCGCTCAATGCCAGTGGCAAGCTGGACCGCAAGGCGCTGCCGGCGCCCGAGTTCACAGCGCAGGTTGTCGAATACCGCGCACCGAGCACCCCGGTCGAGAAGACGTTGATAGCGATCTTTGCCGACTTGCTCGGCCGCGACGATCTCGGCATAGACGACGGGTTCTTCGACCTCGGGGGCAATTCACTGCTCGCGACGCGAGTGGTGGCGCGCGCGAACGCCGAACTCGGCGTGGAACTCGACATGCGAGCTTTCTTCGATGCTCCGACGGTATCCGAATTAGCTTCTCTCGTAGGCGATTCTGCTGGCCGCGGTACGAAGGCTCCTCTCGTTGCACAGGAACGTCCCGACCGGATCCCGCTTTCGCTTGCGCAGCAGCGTATGTGGTTCCTCAACCGCTTCGACTCGACCTCGGCAGTCGATCACATCCCAGTCGTTCTCCGGCTGACTGGAATGCTCGATGCCGCTGCGCTCCGTTCGGCGATCGATGATCTCGTCGAGCGGCACGAGAGCCTGCGTACTGTGTATCCGGAGGTCGACGGCGTCGGCTACCAGCAGATCTTGACCGTCTCCGACGTGGAGCTCGATCTGTCGCCGGTCGCTGTGGCCGAATCCGAGATCACCGAGCGTGTCATCACGGAGATCACCGGGGGATTCGACGTCACCTCACAGGTGCCGTTGCGGGTCAAGCTCTTCCAGGTGGCCGCGTCGGAATACGTCCTTGTATTCGTCGTCCACCACATCAGTGGTGACGGCTTCTCGATGGGCCCCTTGGTGCGCGACGTCGTGACCGCTTACGCGAGTCGGGCGGCTGGCAGCGCACCCGAATTCACGCCGCTGGACGTGCAATATGCAGACTTCTCGATCTGGCAGCGAACAGTCCTCGGCAGCGAGCACGACGCGGAATCGGTGATATCGCGCCAGATCGATTACTGGACACAGCAGCTCGACGGGCTCCCCGAGCGGCTAGACCTGCCGATGGATCGACCCCGCCCGCCCGTCGCGAGTTATCGCGGAGCGTCGCACACGATGACTATCGGTGCGGACGTACTCGCGCGCCTCGAGTCGATTGCGCAGGCGAACAAGGCCACGGTGTTCATGGTATTGCACAGCGCAATCGCCGTGCTGTTGGCGCGTTTGTCCGGAACCACTGACATCGCGATCGGCACCCCGGTGGCGGGTCGTGGCGATCGCGCACTCGACGACGTCATCGGCATGTTCGTCAACACCCTGGTGCTGCGTACCGAGATCAATCCGGCAAGTACATTCGACGAACTGGTGAACCAGGCACGGATTGCAGACCTCGATGCATTCGGTAACGCTGACGTCCCGTTCGAGCGTCTGGTAGAGGTGCTCGACCCGGCACGCTCGCAGGCACACAATCCGCTGTTCCAGGTGATGCTCGCGTTCCAGAATCTCGGCCAGAAAACACAAAGTGACGCAACGCTCGGCGGCCTCGAGGTAAGCGGTTTCGAGCTCGAGTCCGCAGTCGCCAAGTTCGACCTCCAGTTCACGGTGTGGGAAGACATCGAGGTCGGCGGGCTGTCAGTCGTCATCGATTATGCGCGTGACCTTTTCGATGCCTCGACCATCGAGACGTTCGGTTCCAGGCTGTCCGTATTGCTCGGTGCGGTCGCTGCCGATCCGGCCGTTCTCGTCGGCGAGATCGATCTGTTCGGCGCCGGCGAGGCAGCCTGCGTGCTCGACTGGTCGGTGGGGCAGCGTGTGTCGATCGGCGACAGATCGCCACTTGCACTCTTTGCCCGGCATGTCAGTCGCGACCGGTCGACGGTTGCCGTCGTGGCCGATGATCGGACCCTCACCTACGGGGAACTCGATGCGCGGTCGTCGGTGCTCTCTCAGGACTTGCTCGCTGCGGGTGTGGGAGCGGACGACGTGGTTGCGCTGGTGCTGCCCAGGTCGTGGCAGTGGGTAGTGGCAATGCTCGCGGTGTGGAAGACCGGCGCCGGTTACACACCAATCGATCCCACGTTGCCGACTGAGCGCGTGAATACATTGCTCGAAGACACCAGTGCCCGCGTGGTGATCGCGTCCGGTGGCGTCCAGACGGCGCTCCCGGTGCTGCGGGTCGAGAGCACTGATGGGGCGGAATCCGGCGATTCTGTTCCGGAATGGGTGGACCATTGGCGTGAGCGGGGCGCAGGTGAGCGCGTGGGATACGTCATCTCGACCTCTGGTTCGACGGGTCGGCCCAAGCCCACGGTCGTACCGATGGCGGGCATCGAGAATACGACAGCCTGGTACCGATCCGAACTTCCGGACGCCGCTGGTGTGGTCGTTGCGTCGTCACCGAGTTTCGATCTCACGCAGAAGAATGTGTGGGGACCGCTTACCAGCGGTGGCAGTGTTCACGTCGCCGCAGCGGGGTTCGACCCCGCCGAGATCCTTCGCGCCGTCTCCGACGACGACGTCCAGGTCGCGAACATGTCGCCGAGTGCATTTGATGCACTGGTCGATGCCGACGTGGACGGCGTCCTCGAATCGCTCGACGTCGTGTTCCTCGGTGGTGAGCCGATTCAGGTTGGTCGGCTCAAAGATCTGATGGCCGCCGGTGTGCGCGTCGTCAACAGTTACGGCCCCACTGAGGCCTCCGACGTAGTGTCCTTCCAGGAGGCGGCACCGGGAGACGTCAACGGAGTCCCCATTGGGATTCCAATTCCGAATATCGAACTCTACGTGCTGGATTCGCGCCTGCAGCTGGTCCCGGCCGGAGTGGTCGGTGAGCTTTACGTGGGAGGTGTGGGAGTCAGCCGCGGATACGGCGGACGCTTCGACCTTACTGCCGAGAGGTTCGTGGCGAATCCGTTCGGGTCGGCAGGCTCGCGGCTGTACCGTACCGGAGACCAGGTCCGGTGGAACGGTTCGGGAGAGCTGGACTATCTGGGCCGCACCGACTTCCAGGTCAAAATCCGTGGACTCCGAATCGAACTCGGCGAGATCGAAGGGGCCCTGGTGGCACTCGATTCGGTATCGGCTGCTGTCGTGGTGGTACACAAGGACAGCCTGGTCGGAGACCGCCTGGTGGCTTATCTGGTACCAGCACACGGGGCCGACGTCGACATCGCGGCGATACGTTCGACCGTCGCGGCGCGTCTGCCTGACTACATGGTGCCGTCCGCGTTCGTGGCGATCGAGACGGTTCCATTGAACGCCAACGGAAAGGTCGATCGGCGGGCCCTGCCCGAGCCGACGTTCGCGACACTGTCATACCGCGCTCCGACCACTGTGGTCGAAGAAACTGTGGCCCAGATCTTTTCGGATGTTCTGGGTGTAGCTCAGGTCGGTCTCGACGACGACTTCTTCGAACTCGGTGGCAACTCGTTGATTGCCACGCGAGTTGTCTCACGGCTCGGTCAGTCCTTGGACACCGTAGTGCCGGTACGACTGCTGTTCGACGTGTCGACGGTCGAGGCCCTGGCCGCACGACTGAGCACTCACACCGGCGACGCGGGGCGGATGCCTCTCGTCCCGCAGGAACGTCCCGAGCGAGTCCCGCTGTCGTTGGCGCAGCAGCGAATGTGGTTCCTCAACCGGTTCGAGCCGGAATCCGGGGTCGACAACATTCCGGTCGCCGTGCGGTTGACCGGTCCGTTGAATACGGCGGCTCTGGCGGGGGCCGTGCGGGACCTGATCGACCGTCACGAAAGCCTACGCACGATCTATCCCGAGATCGACGGCGTCGGTTACCAGCAGGTTCTCGGTTCGGCGGCAGTCGATCTCGATCTGTCACCGGTTCGAGTTCCGGCCGAGGCTGTGGAACTCCGTGTGCGGGAGCTGATCCAGCCCGGATTCGACGTCACGGTCGAGATCCCTCTCCGTACCGCGCTCTTCCAACTTGCCGACGATGAGTACGTGCTTGTCTTCGTCGTCCATCACATCAGCGGAGACGGTTTCTCGATGGTGCCGTTGGTACGTGACGTGGTGACAGCGTATGCGGCGCGATCGCACGGGCGTGCGCCGTCCTGGTCGCCGCTGGCTGTCCAGTTCGTCGACTACACCCTGTGGCAGCGTGAGGTGCTCGGCAGCGAGGACGATCCGCACTCGATCATCTCGGGCCAGGTCAACTACTGGAAGAGCCGGCTCGCGGGAATCCCGGATCAGCTGGACCTGCCGACCGATCGGCCACGTCCAGCCGTAGCAACGAACGGTGGTGCAGAGTACCAATTTGCCATCGAGCAGGGCGTCGTCGATTCCCTCGACCGAATTGCGCGTGAGCATCAGGCTTCGCGATTCATGGTCGTGCACAGTGCATTCGCCGTGATGCTGGCGCGCCTGTCCGGCACCTCCGACATCGTGATCGGTACTCCGGTCGCGGGGCGTGGTGAGCAGGAACTCGACGATGTGATCGGAATGTTCGTCAACACACTCGTGTTGCGGACGAACGTCGATCTGTCGCTGTCGTTCACGGAATTGCTTCGCAGCACGCGTGAGTCGGACCTGCAAGCGTTCGCGCATGCCGACGTGCCGTTCGAGCGCCTCGTCGAAATCATCAACCCGGAACGATCGCAGTCACGCAATCCGCTGTTCCAGGTCATGCTCACGTTCCAGAACGTCGCCCAGGGCAGCGACGAATTGGCCGACATCGACGGCGTCACGGTATCGGCCCTCGACGTCGATGCGTCCGTGGCGAAATTCGATCTGCAATTGACGATCACCGAGCATGACGGTGAACTCCGTGGACTCTTCACTTACGCAACGGATCTGTTCGACCGTAAGACGGTGGCCTCCTTCGTCCAGTATCTGACCGCGACTCTCTCGGCGGTCGCGGCTGCCCCCGCTGGGCCGGTCGGGGACGTCGACGTCGTCGGCGACTCCGATCTGGGGCTGGTCGTCGAGCGCTGGAACAGCACCGGTCACGATGTTCGCGATGTGACGCTGGTGGATCTGTTCGATGAACAGGTCGTCCGCTCTCCCCATTCGATCGCGCTGACCTTCGATGGGAATCAGCTGACGTATCTCGAATTCGACCGGCGGGTCAATCAACTCGCCCGCAAACTCGTGTCGGAAGGCGTCGGCCCGGATACCCTGGTCGGCTTGGCCATTCGCCGAAGCTTCGATTTGCTGGTGGCGATGTACGCGGTAGTCAAGGCCGGCGGCGGCTATCTGCCCATCGACCCCGATCAGCCCGTCGAGCGCAACGAATACGTCGTGTCGACTGCAGCTCCGATCTGTGTGTTGACCACAGAGAGAGATGGATTCGACGCTGAGGGAGTGCTGGTAGTCAGGATCGATACCGTAGACCTGTCCGGTTGTTCCGACGCACCGGTCACCGACGCGGACCGCCTCGGCCCGCTGCGAGGGGAGAACACGGCGTACGTGATCTTCACCTCCGGGTCGACGGGCAAACCGAAGGGCGTTGCGGTGTCACACCGCGCGATCGTCAACCGGCTGATCTGGATGCAGGCCGAGTACAGCCTCCTCGGCGACGACGTGGTCCTCCAGAAGACTCCCTTTACCTTCGATGTCTCCGTGTGGGAGTTCTTCTGGCCGTTGCAAGTCGGAGCTCGACTGGCGATCGCTGCCGTCGACGGCCACCGAGATCCGGCCTATCTGGCCGCGCTGATCGCGTCCGAACGAGTGACCACCATTCACTTCGTGCCGTCGATGTTGGAAGTGTTCCTCGCGGATACGGTTGTCACGAGGTCTTCTGCCCTTACCCGAGTCTTCGCCTCGGGTGAGGCGCTCGCCCCGCAGGTGGCCGCGCAGTTCCGGACGGTTCTTCCCGGAACTGAACTGCACAATCTGTACGGACCGACGGAGGCCGCGGTCGACGTCACCTTCCATGAGGTGACGGACGCCGACACCACCACCATGCCGATCGGCGCGCCGGTCTGGAACACACGCGTTCTGGTACTCGACTCACGACTGCATCCGGTGCCCGTCGGGGTCGCGGGCGAGCTCTACCTCGCGGGAGTGCAGTTGGCCCGGGGGTACGTGGCTCGGCCGGACCTCACAGCGGACCGGTTTGTCGCCGATCCGTTCGGACCTGCCGGCTCACGCCTGTATCGGACCGGAGACCTGGTGCGATGGAATGCGTCGGGTGAGTTGGTATACATCGGACGTACCGACTTTCAGGTCAAGCTACGCGGACTACGCATCGAGCTGGGGGAGATCGAGTCGATCCTGCGTGATCATCCGTCGGTCGGTTCGGTGGTGGTTGCCGTCCGGAACGATCAACTGGTCGCGTACCTGACGGCGGCCGGTGAGTCTCTGATCGATTGGCTGGAACTGGAATCGATACTGGGGAAACATCTTCCGTCATACATGGTGCCCACGGCACATGTTGTTCTGGACGAACTGCCGCTCAACGCCTCGGGAAAACTCGACCGGAAGCAACTGCGCGATCCTGAGGTCGAGATCGCGGTCTTCCGGGAACCCGAATCTGTGGTCGAGGTCGAAGTTGCGCGTATTTTCGCCGACCTCCTCGGTATCGGGCAGGTCGGCTTGGACGACGACTTCTTTGCGCTGGGCGGTAATTCACTGATCGCGACGCAGATCGTCGCTCGACTCGGGCATGCACTCGACACCACTGTGCCGGTCCGCATCCTGTTCGATGCATCGACAGTGGAGTCGCTCGCGGCGCGAATCGACGTGCTCGTGGGGCGGGGCGGCCGTCCGCCGCTCGAACCACAGGAGCGCCCTGAGTTGGTTCCGCTGTCGATCGCGCAGCAGCGCATGTGGTTCCTGAACCGATTCGATTCGGCGTCCGGAGTGGACAACATTCCGATCGCGATCCGGTTGACGGGGGATCTCGACATCGAGGCCATGCAGGCAGCTCTTCGTGATCTGTTCGAGCGACATGAGATTCTCAGGACCACATATCCGGAAGTCGACGGTATCGGATACCAGCGAGTCCTCGACACCGCGGATGCACTGCCTGATCTGTCGCCAGTACGTATCCACGAGTCCGTCGTCACCGACCGGGTGGCGGAATACGTACTCGCCGGATTCGATGTCACTGCAGACGTGCCGGTCCGGGCACGTTTGTTCGATCTTGCCGACTCGCAGTACGTTCTGGTGTTCGCCATCCATCACATCAGCGGTGACGGCTTTTCGATGGGGCCGCTGGTCCGGGACGTCGTCTCGGCGTACGCCGCGAGGTCGCAGGGAATCGCTCCGACGTGGAAGCCGCTACCGATCCAATTCGCGGACTTCGCGCTGTGGCAGCGCCGGGTACTCGGTGTCGAGTCCGATCAGGGATCGTTGATCTCGAAACAGATGGAATACTGGAAGTCGCAACTGGACGGATTGCCCGTCGAACTGACCCTGCCGTCGGATCGGCCGCGTCCGCGAGTCGCTTCACACTCCGGTGCCGAGTACTGCTTCGATATCGAAGCGGCCATGCACGAATCATTGAATCATGTTGCGCGAGAACATAATGTGTCACTCTTCATGGTTCTGCACAGTGCGCTGGCCGTCCTGCTGGCGAAGCTGTCCGGCACCGCCGACATCGTGATCGGTACACCAGCGGCCGGACGAGGTGAACAGGCTCTCGATGATCTGATCGGCATGTTCGTCAACACTTTGGTCCTGCGGACCGAGGTCGACCCGGGCGAGTCGTTCACTGCACTCCTGTCGAAGGTACGGGACACTGATTTGGCCGGTTTCGAGAACGCTGACGTTCCGTTCGAGCGTCTGGTGGAAGCACTGGACCCCGAACGGTCGCAGGCGCGTAATCCGCTTTTCCAGGTGGGCTTTTCGTTCCAGAATCTCGGTCAGGGTGCGCACGGATCCGTAGAGATTCCGGGCCTGAGCATTTCCGGTGTCGACATTGCGCCGACGTTGGCCAAGTTCGACCTGCAGTTCACGGTCTGGGAGACTCCGGCTCAGGCGGGCGGGCTCACCTTCGCCGTCACCTACGCCACCGATCTCTACGACGAATCGACGATTGCAGGCCTCGAGTCACGACTGAACGCCGTGCTGACATCCGTCGTCGCCAATTCGTCAAATGCAGTCGGCGACATCGACATTCTCGGTGAGGACGAACGCCGGACGATACTCGAAGGGTGGGCCACGCCCGGGGCGGTCGTCGACGACTCGACCACTCTGGCCGAACTGTTCGATGCACAGGTGACCCGATCACCGAACGAGATTGCGGTGGTCTTCGGAGACGAGCGATTGACGTATCGGGACATCGATTCCCGCGCAAACTGTCTGGCCCGCACGCTGATCGATTCGGGAGTCGGATCCGAGGACCTGGTAGCGGTCCTCTTGCCGCGATCGGTCGATCTGGTCGTGGCGCTGCTCGCCGTCGTCAAGTCTGGTGCCGCGTATCTGCCGATCGATCCGAGCTATCCGGATGAGCGGATCGCATATACCCTTGCCGACGCGTCTCCGGTGTGTGCGATCGTCGCTCCGGATTCGCTGCGGGAACTGCCCTGCCCTTCTGTCTCGCCCCGGGACGCCGCAGCCGACTCCCGCCCCGTGACCGACGCAGACCGCGTGCGGCCTTTGCGTTCGAGAGACCTGGCGTACGTCATCTACACATCAGGATCTACCGGCCGCCCCAAAGGTGTTGCGGTCACTCATCGGAACGTTGTGGAGTTGTTCGCCAACGCGCAGACGGAATTCGCATTCGATTCCTCGGATGTGTGGACTTTGTTCCACAGCTACGCATTCGACTTCTCGGTGTGGGAGCTGTGGGGTCCGCTCATTCACGGCGGTGTACTCGTGGTCGTCGACTTCGAGACGTCGCGTTCGCCAGACCAGTTCAGGCAATTGCTGACCACCGAGGGCGTCACGGTGCTCAATCAGACTCCGTCGGCTTTCTACCAGCTTGCGGAGGCGGACCGTGTTTCCGGAGGATCGGACGGTACCGCGTCGGATCTTGCGCTCCGGTACGTGATCTTCGGTGGCGAGGCACTCGATCTCGCACAGCTGACCCGGTGGTACGACCGTCATCCGGACGACTCGCCGCAACTGGTCAACATGTACGGAATCACCGAGACCACGGTGCACGTCTCTTATCTCCCGCTCGATCGTGCGAGCGCGGAGACCGCGACGGCGTCGTTGATAGGTCGACCACTCGACGGCCTTCGGGTGTACGTACTCGACGACCGTTTGCAGCCCGCTGCGGTCGGCACGGCCGGCGAGATCTACGTCGCCGGCGGACAACTGGCACGCGGGTATCTGGGGCAGAGTGGATTGACGTCCGGGCGGTTCGTCGCGAATCCGTTTGCATCACACGGCGAGTCGATGTACCGAAGCGGCGATGTGGCGCGCTGGAACCGCGCCGGCCAGCTCGAATACCTGGGGCGTTCCGATTCGCAGGTTCAGCTTCGAGGTTTCCGGATCGAACTCGGCGAGGTCGAGACGGCCCTGCTCCGAGTCGGTGGTGTCGCCCGTGCCGTGGCCGTCGTCCGCAAGGACGCAGATCTGGGCGATCGGCTCATCGCGTACGTCGTGCCCGAGGCCGGTTCGGACCTCGACGCGAGCACGGTCAGCACAAGTGCGGCCGACTTCCTCACCGGCTACATGGTTCCCGACGCGACAGTGTTGTTGGACGCCTTGCCCCTCACGGTGAACGGGAAGCTCGACTCCGCTCGGCTGCCTGCACCCGTCTTCGCTTCCGCCGAATATCGAGCGCCGGTGTCCGACACCGAGAAGGCCGTGGCGACGGTATTCGCCGAATTGCTGGAGGTTCCTCAGGTCGGACTCGACGACGAGTTCTTCGAACTCGGTGGTAACTCATTGATCGCGACCCGGGCGGCGGCACGACTGAGCCGATCCCTCGACGCCACAGTCCCCGTACGGACTCTGTTCGACACCCGGACAGTCGAAGAACTCGCGAGCGCGATCGAAGTCCACGTCGGAACCGGTTCGCGAAAGCAGCTCGTTGCCCAAGATCGCCCCGAGCGCATTCCGCTGTCTCTGGCGCAGCAGCGTATGTGGGTGCTCAACCAGATGGACACCGACGCCTCGACCTACAACATCCCGATGGCGCTGCGTCTGGCCGGGCAGTTGGACGTCGATGCGCTGAAATTTGCTCTGCGTGACGTGATTTCGCGCCACGAGTCACTGCGAACGCTTTACCCGTCCGACGGGCTGGGGCCGGTGCAGCGGATCGTCGGCGCCGACCTCGTGCCCATGTTCGGGGAACCGACAGCGGTCCACGACGGCGCGCAGATGTACACGAAGGTCGTCGAATCGACGACCGCCGGATTCGATGTGTCATCGGAGGTTCCGGTACGTACTGATCTTCTCCAGATCGGAGAAGATCAGTACGTGTTCGTACTCGTCGCGCATCACATCGCGGCCGACGGGCAGTCGATGGGGCCACTGGCCCGCGACGTGATGGTGGCCTACGAAGCGCGTACCCGGGGCAGTGCACCATCGTGGAGCCCACTCCAAGTGCAGTACGCAGACTTCGCGCTGTGGCAACGCGACGTACTGGGATCGGTAGATGACGCGGGAACGATCGCCGCGCGCCAACTCGACTTCTGGCGCACAGCGCTCGACGATCTGCCTACCGATGTCGGCTTGCCGACAGACCGACCGCGTCCCGTGGTGCAGTCCGCCGCAGCGGGGGCCGTCCAGTTCACCGTCGACGCTGATGTCCATTCGCGACTGAGCGACATCGCCCGAGCGAAGAACGCCACGGTGTTCATGACAATCCACGCCGCACTGGCGGTCCTGATCTCGAGGTTGGGTGGAGGCTCCGACTTCGCGATCGGTACCGCTGTCGGCGGCAGGGGCGAGCGCGCCCTCGACGATCTCGTCGGTATGTTCGTCAACACACTCGCGCTTCGCACCACGGTCGATGCCGGTGCACGCTTCGAGGATCTCGTTTCGCATGTGCGCGACGTCGACCTGGCCGCGTTCGGCGAAGCCGATGTTCCTTACGAGGAAATCGTGGAGGCGCTGCCGCCTCGGGCGGGGGGCCTGTTCCAACTCGTCCTGTCGCTGGAACCGACCGCCCAGACCGAGTTTGCATTGGCAGACCTGACCATAGGCGCCGTCGACAGCGGAGTCCTGACCACGAAGTTCGACCTTCAGCTCACCCTGACCACCGCAGCGGACGGCCTCGGACTCTCCGGCCTGTGGCTGTATTCCGAGGACCTGTTCGACAAGACCACGGTCGAGTCGTTCGCACAGCGGTTCGTTCGTGTACTCGAGCAGGTCACCGACGATCCGACCAGGCAGGTCGGCGATCTCGATCTGCTGACCGACATGGAGAAGTCCGAGGTCGCCGGCGGCGTTCGCGAAGCCAGCGCAGTCGCGAGCACGACGTTGCTGCCTCAGTTGCTCGCCTCCGTCGTGGAAAGCGACCCGGACGCGCCTGCGGTGGTAACAGACGGCGAGGAGACCCCTTACGCGGCACTCGACGCGAAGTCTTCGCGTCTGGCTCGCCTGCTCATCGAGGAAGGTGCAGGTCCCGGCACTGCGATCTCCATCGGTGGTGGTGTCGATGCCGTGATCGCCTACTGGTCTGTGGTGAAGGCCGGCGCAGCCTTTACCGGGGCGCATCCGTCGGATCCGGCAAGCCTGACCCTGTCGAATGACTCCGACACCTCGACGCTGCTCTTGACGTCACCGGAGATCGAGTCTCGGCTGGCGACGATGTCGGATCGTCCGATCAGCTACGTCGATCGCGCCCGGTCGACAATGGCGGACGATCCGGCGATCGTCGACGGTGACCGAGTGCTGACGTACGGCGACCTGTCGGACTCTCTGGCGGAGCTGCGTAAGCGGTATTCCGTCGACTTCGAGTCGAGGTTGGCATTCGCCGGCGCGGTCGGCTCGCCGGAGCACTCGGTCGCGGTCCTCCTGGCGGCGTCAGCCGGAGCGGCTGTCGTCATTCTCGGTGACGACGAGGCAATCGAAGACTCACTTGCTGACGACTGGGTGACGCATGTGGTGCTTCCGGACGAGGTCCGCTCGGCCGTCGACCGAACCGACTTACCCGATCTCGAGTACGTCCTCGCAACGGGCGAACTACTCGGGTGGTGAGATCGGGCTTCGTCGGCGACCGTGCCAGTGGCCGAATTCATAGGTGATCGTGCCGTTGCCCGGATCGGTGTTACCGGCTGTAACAATGGGCGGTAGGGGTTGGATGTGTTGGGGGAACCCACTGATGCAATTGTGGGTTCCCCGGCGTCCAGTCTGGACAGACCGGTAGTGACAGTTCAGAAGTATGACGCGAAGGTGAGTTGCTCGATGCAGCGTTGGGTCTCCGTACACACCGTTCGACCGCAGGTGGCGGTCGTATGAGTACTGACGACGCGACCCGGCGGAAGACATCTCGCGCCGGCAGGAACGAACGACCGGCACGCACCAGGCGCGCGCGGGTGCCATTGCTGCCTCAGTTACTCGCAGCTGCAGTGGACCTCAACCCAGCAGCACCGGCGATCACATTCGGGGGTCAAACCCTCACTTATGCCGAAGTGGACGCGCTGTCCTCGCGTCTGGCTCGGTTGCTCATCAGCCGCGGAATCGGGCCGGAGGACCGGGTGGCGGTGTCGATTCCCCGCTCCGTCGAGTCGGTCTGTGCGGTGTGGGCGGTGGCCAAGACCGGCGCAGCTTTCGTGCCGGTCGATCCCAGCTATCCTGCAGACCGCGTCGAACACATGATCACCGATTCTGCAGCCTCGATAGGGCTGACCACGGCCGCGTACGCTATCGACCGCCCTCGCAGCGTCCAATGGCTGGAAGTGGACGGCGACGTGTTGACGGCCGAGTTGTCCGGTATCTCCCCGGATCCGGTCTCGTATACCGAACGCGTTCGAACCCTTCGCGTGGATCATCCGGCATACGTGATCTACACCTCGGGGTCGACAGGACGGCCCAAGGGCGTCGTCGTCACCCACGCCGGGCTTTCAGACCTGTGTGCGGAACAGGTCGAACGGTATGCGCTCACCTCTACGTCGCGGACACTGCATTTTGCTTCGCCGAGTTTCGACGCTTCCGTGCTCGAACTGCTGCTCGCCGTCGGTGCAGGCTCGACGATGGTGATCGCGCGTCCGGACATGTTCGGCGGCGACGAACTCGCGGAACTCCTGGTGGCGGAAAAGATCACGCACGCGTTTGTGACCCCGGCAGCGCTGGGTTCGATTTCCCTTGACGGCGCCCACCAGTTCGACAATCTCGCGGTGGTGGTCGTCGGCGGTGAAGCGTGTTCACCCGCGCTGCTGTCCACCTGGGCGCCCGGCCGACGGTTCTTCAACGCATACGGACCCACGGAAGCCACCGTCGCCAGCAACATCGCCGAGTTGACCGTCGATCGTCCCGTGACGATCGGTGGTCCCGTCCGTGGTGTCGGCGTGTTCGTCCTCGATTCTCGACTTCAGCCGGTCGCCACCGGAACCGCCGGCGAACTCTACCTGTCGGGCACCCACCTTGCCCGCGGGTACAACGGCCTGTCCGCAACTACGGCGGCAAGTTTTGTCGCAAATCCGTTCGGCGGCGCCGGGGAGCGGCTCTACCGGACCGGCGATACCGTGCGGTGGATCCGCACCGGCGGCGATGGCGGAGCCACCGATCAGACCGGTGGTGAGCGCGACCTCGAATATCTCGGGCGGGGGGACTCACAGGTCAAGATTCGCGGCTTCCGGATCGAACTGGGCGAGATCGATGCCGTCCTTGCCGCCCAACCCGGAGTCGACTTCGTCGCCACCGTCGCGATCACCGGTTCCTCAGGTGACGCCGCGCTGGTGTCGTATGTCATGGCGAATGCCGACGTCGACCTGGACCCAGACTCGTTGACCGCCAGCGCTCGGGCCGTTCTTCCGCGCCACATGGTGCCTGCATCGATCATGGTCATCGACCGGATTCCTCTCACCCCAGTGGGTAAGCTGGACACCGACAGCCTTCCCGAGCCGATCTTCATCTCGCGTGCGTACCGCGAACCATCAACGCCTGCACAGGTACTCGTGGCAGCGGCCTTCGTCGACCTGCTCGGAGTCGAGAGGGTCGGTGCCGAAGACGACTTCTTCGAACTCGGCGGCAACTCACTTGTTGCAGCAAGGCTGGCTGGACGTCTCGGAGCTGCGTTCGGGACACGCATTCAGGTGAAAACCCTCTTCGAGGTATCGACGGTCGAAGCATTGGCTGCCCGAATCGAAGCCGAGGCGGAGGGGTCCGTCAGAGTACAGCTTGCGCCGGTGATTCGTCCGCAACATGTGCCGTTGTCGCTGGCGCAGCAACGGATGTGGTTCCTGAGCCAGTTCGATTCCGAATCTGCTGTCAACAACATTCCGATCGTCCTCCGCCTGAGTGGTGAGCTTGACACGGTTGCGCTCGCCTCAGCGGTCGGTGACGTCCTAGCTCGGCACGAAGTCCTTCGTACTGTCTACCCAGGAATCGACGGTGTGGGCTATCAGCAAATTCTGCCGGAATCGACCGCAGACATCGACCTCGATCCCGTTCCGTTGGCCGATTCGGCACTTCTAGGCGAACTGTTGACTCTCGTTACCGCCGGATTCGACGTCAGCTCGGCAGTTCCGTTGCGGGTCAAGCTCTTCCAGACGGATCCGTCCGAGTATGTCCTGGCGATGGTCGTTCACCACATTTCAGCGGACGGCGTTTCCGTAGCGCCGTTGGTTCGGGACGTTGCGTTCGCCTACCTTGCGCGTGTGGACGGCCGGAGTCCGGAGTGGACACCGCTGCCGGTGCAGTACGCAGACTTCGCGATGTGGCAGCGTGAGGTTCTCGGCGTGGATTCCGATCCGACATCGTTGATGTCCGAGCAGCTCGCGTACTGGAAGACGACCTTGCGAGACCTGCCGGAGAAGATCGAACTCCCGGCCGACCGTCCACGACCCTCAATTCTCTCCACCAGAGGCGGCGTCCACCGTTCGGACGTGGACGCTGAATTGCACAGTGCCCTGGAGCAACTCGCACTTGACCACAACGTGTCACTGTTCATGGTCGTCCATGCGGCGCTGGCGGTCCTGTTGGCAAGGTCGAGCGGCAGCGGTGACGTGGCGATCGGTTCACCAATCTCTGGACGAGGGGAACCCGAACTCGACGATCTGATCGGCATGTTCGTAAACACCCTGGTGTTACGCACGGCCGTGAACCCAGGAGCAAGCTTCTCCGATTTGTTCGACCATGTGCGTGACATCGATCTGGGAGCTTTTGCCAACGCCGATGTGCCATTCGAGCGGCTTGTCGAAGTGCTCGACCCGGCACGATCCCAAGCGCACCACCCGTTGTTCCAAGTTGCGCTGTTCTTCCAGAACATGGCCGACGACGCACTGGAATTGCCCGGACTGCGTGTCTCCGGATTCGACGCGGGCGTCGACATCGCGAAGTTCGATTTGCAATTGACCGCAGCTCCACGGGAAAACGAGTCGGGGGATGCCGCAGGGATCGCGCTGTCCTGGCTCTACGCCACGGATCTGTTCGATGCCTCGACCGTGTCCGCCTTCACCGATCGGTTTGTCCGCATACTGCGCGCGATGGTCGCAGATCCCGGTTCAGCGGTCGGTGACGTCGAGGTCATGACGGCGCCTGAGCGTGCTTTGGTGCTCGAGTCGTGGAACGACACGTCTCATCCGGTTGTGGGTGGGTTGTTGTTGGATGGTTTTGATTCTGTGGTGGGGGTTTGTTCGGGGTCGCGGGCGGTGGTGTTCGGGGATGAGGTGCTCTCGTATGGGGAGTTCGATGAGAGGGTTAATAGGTTTGCGCGTTATTTGATTGGTTTGGGTGTTGGGCCGGAGTCGTTGGTGGGGTTGGCTGTTCGGCGGTCGGTTGATTTGTTGGTT
>NZ_JBEUOQ010000033.1:0-21674 GCF_040489275.1 Rhodococcus baikonurensis
CTGCCCGTTACTTCCCGCACCCAATCCGATGGACGACCCACAACACCCTCCTGACCTCGAATGTTGCGTCCACCGATTGAGCCCAATCAATACACGTCAATTACGTTCACCGACAGACTCATTGAGGCTGGTATCGATACCTCGATCGGGGCCACCGGGTCGAGCTACGACAACGCTCTCGCCGAAACGATCAACGGTCTCTACAAAACCGAGTTGATCAAACCCCGCGGGCCATGGCGAACAGTCGAACATGTGGAAATCGCCACCTTGGAATGGGTGGACTGGTTCAACCACCGACGCCTCTACGAGCACTGCAGCGATGTTCCACCGGCCGAACTCGAGGCGTTCCACTACGGTGAACACAGAACTACGCGAATCGCGGAGTTCTCAAATCAGTAAGTCTCCCGACTCGCCGGAGCGATTCAGTCTTACCCCCGGCAGTACTCGATCGGGATAGCAACCAAGCACTCGAAATATTCGTCAGGCGCGCGAACCGGAACATGTTGCCGGAGAGGCAGACTCACCGTCGACGAATGCAATGCCATCGACGACGGTGCCAGTAGCTGCCGTAACCGCCGCGCCGTGCCTGCGGTGCGAGCGCCGAGGACCTCGATCATACGGGACTGAGTTTGAGAACTGCTACTTCGACTTCGTGTAACTGCCCTCAATATCTTCGAGGGCATCGACAAGGCGGTGAGGTAGATGGAACTCCATATGCCCTGTGCGGAGGTAGGATTCGGATGACAGCACTCCCTGCATGATTTCGTTACCAGGTCGCAATTCATGTGCTCGTTGCAGTTCCGTGACAGCTGTCTTTATTACCTGAATTTCGGATCCGTCACTCATCAGTAAAGTGATTCCGATCCACGAGGGGTTGATGCCGGTGAGCTTGAGTAGGGATACGGGAGTTCCGTTGACTTCGATGTACCTATAGTCCCCGGCTGCAAGCAAAGCTAACCTCACTGCATTGGCACTTTGCGTGTAAGTGTGGGAATCAGAGTCAGTTTGATTGATCTCGAACTGTTTCCGTGCCTCGACGAGTTGGATGGTCTTTGTATCGAGGTCTGCGATGTCGCCTGGGTTGAAATATCGGTCGAGGCAGCGAATGCGCTGGTTGAGATGAATCCGGGTGCGCTTGGTCGCCACAGGGGTAACTCCGTTCGTGTAGTCGTCAATTCCATTGTATTGCAATAATTCGGGAGCAGCGCGCCGTAGCAACGTCAACGTGACGCCCCGAGGACACGGAGTTGGAGCATTGTTAGAGCTTGTGGTCGACGGACGGATCGGCAAGCGGAAGGTCGCGGTTCCGCCAATGAACGTCGCGCCAGATCAGTCAGGGTGGGAGATACGCCGCTCAGCCGCGGTGAACCCTGCCCGCAGATTGCTCAGCCACGTTCGAATGTATAGGGCCTCGTTGGAGATTTCCGGTGTTTACGGCGCTGCCATAAAAGTTGTCTGATTCTTGCTTGTCGAAAGCTCGGAAACCGTTGCAAGCTCGACAACTGCTGCCAAGCGACTGAGCTCCAACTGTGTTGCGGTTTCTCGCCATGATTAGGAAATGTCGTGGTCATCGACCCATTCGAGTTGTTCGAAGTCACCAGTTTCGAGTTGAGCATAAGCACCCAGCCGAATTCTCGCGGTCTGCGTTCGAGTCACTATTGCAACTCAATTCTTCGCGCGAGCCGCTTAGGGCTGTTTTTCTACTTCTCGGCGCTGGCATTGGTGGTCGTAGAGGTCGGCGTACACCGACCCGAGTTCGGCGCTTCGGGGAAGTCCTCGCTTGGCTCTTCCGCAGTTCCTTCGAGTCGGGCGGTGGCCGTTTCGACTTGCCAGGCTCGCGTGTCAAGCACAGCGGACACTTCGTTGACCAGGCGTTCGACACCGCTCACGATGGCGCCGGTGAAATACCCGAACGCTCCCTCCCATCCTTGTTTCGCTTCGTCCCGCGCTGATGTACAAGTACTTTTGCGCAGTCATAGAGAAACCGGAATACTGCGGGCTCCATATCGAACCCTTACGTGGTTTGACCTCCTCGTAGTAGCTGGCGATCTCGAACGGGCGGCCCCAGTTTCGTGCCGTATTGCGCATTGCGGGTCCGACTTCCGCTTGTCCGGCATGTGATGATCTCTGCGAGTACATCGCCAGCGTGAGAGGGATTGCGATCAACGATCATCGTCCAGCATCTGCCGATGTCGCATTGACGGTCGCGTCGGCCACGGTTCTCGGTGTCACTGTCGGCGTTCTGCTTGCCGAGATGGTTGTCGGTGTCGTGGTCGGAGGCGGGTACCGCAGTGGTGTTCCGCTTCGTGCTGCGCTCGATCATCGCCCGGAAATGATCGACTGCGCTGATCAGGCGGTGCGGAATAGCTCTTATTATAGTGGCTGTCGGCGCTGACGTTCTTTGCCCCGGGTGCCGCCCGAAGAAATGCCGCTTCGACGGCCACATGCAGAGAGATACAAGGCTGGTACCGACCCTGTGAAATCGTTGAACATCCTCTTGGTGCCAGCAGCTTCGTCATGAAACGGAAAAGTTGGCAATGCCCGCCGGGCGGCTCTATGTCGCTTACCCTTCGGTGGTCTCGACTATTGCTTCGTGAGCGTCTCCACGGTTTCGACTCGCCGCTACTCCGCCCGGCGTGCGTTCCATACTGCACCCTCGATGCACCGACGAAGACTTGCAGCAACGCCTTGTCGAACTCGGTGAACCCGTGATCGTCTGGAGCTTCACCGCTCTTCAAGGCCCGCAGCGAACAACAACTGATCTCTCGATCCCAGCCTTCTGAATGTACCCATCCTCAATATTTGGCGTGCGTGATGGAATCTGTCAGGGCGTCCCGTACCCCGTGTTGACGCACGGAGAAGAATGGATGCGGTAGGACGAGAATGTCCCAGGCTAATTCTGCGAGTGCAATTCCGAACGTCGGGCTGGTCTCTCCAAGTCGCGCGTGTCGACGTTAGAAACCGATTTCGTCCTCGAGTGCCCCAGACCGGCCGATGGAAGACCAAAATTCTGCGCGTCGCACCATGTGGGCCCAACTCCGGTCCTCGAACCAGAACTTGTCGCAAACCACTCGCTCCGATGAATTCGTTCACAGCGATCTCGCAGTACACCAGGTAGACGCTGCTGACAGCGTTCAACCTGCCGGACGAATTCGTTGATAACGCATGTACAGGTATTCAGCTTCGAGCAGTACGTGCCGTAGCCGCAACGTCTGTGGAACCGCTAGTGCCGGAGCCGAAACCAGTCCAGAGGCCGGTTGTGGCCCAGCCAGTATGGGGGAAAGCGTGAAGCACATGTCATCGACTAGATCGTGGGCGACGAGCGTGGACAGAAGAGCGGGGCCTCCTTCGCAGAGCACTCTTTTCAGTCCTCGATCACGGAGTCCTTGGATCATCGCGATCGGGTCAACGTCGACGTCTCCAGCCACCATGATGTCGGCCCGACACTGCACGTCGGGTTGGCATCGAGTCGCTCCCAGTGCGCTGGTGACAATGATGGGGCGGGATCCTCCGGTGAACAGCGGGGAGTTCCAGGGAAGATTGCCGCTGTGCGTCACCACCGCCACGGAGGGCAACGCGGCTTGCCTGCCTTCGTCACGGCGGTATCGACGAAGCTCAGCATCGAGCATCGCCGGCCCATATCGTTCCGCGCGTATTGTGCCGGCACCGACGAGGAGCACGTCGCAGTACGCCCTTAGGGACCTCAATAACTGATGGTCGGCAGTATTGGAGATAGGGCGTACCCGTCCGCCGAATGCTGCGGCGCCGTCGAGGCTGGCGACCATGTTCACGCGAACCCCTTCGGGGGCATCGGCATAGAAGTCGTGAACGGTGTGACCTCGGGCACCGAATGGAAACAACGATCGCCACTGATGCGCCGTCATGCGTCATACCCGGGGTCGAGCCCCCGAACGTCGGCGAAGGTGACGATCTCACCTGGAGCACGACTGGTTTCGGGTTCGTGGAGAACGGCAACATGATCATCCATCTCCACCTTTTCGTCGAGCACGCGACCAACAAACCACGCTGCCGCGCCTTTGAGAATCGGAAGCCCGAAAAAGCCGAGCCTCCATTCACCGGGGAGGAACTTGTCGATGTCGTCACCTGTCGACTTCTCGGACGACCGGGCAGTGTATTCGTGTCTGCGAGGGACAAGACAGCTGCGATTCCTGCTCGAAAGCCCGACGAGAAAACATGGCGGCGAGATACTGATCTGCGGTGCGAACCCGACGAGGCGGCCGGCACGTTGGTTGCCTGCGTGAGCCGTCGCGACGCACATCGGGTAAGTGAGAAACCCCACGATCTCCTCGAAAGCTCTGTTTGATGGCGGGTTTTCGTTCGAGGCCCGCATAGTCGCTCCTCTGTTTCACTCAGTTTGTTTGACGCTCTCACCGGAGCGTCGCATGCCGATCCTCTATGTGCGGCAAGCTTTCACATCATCGGAAGCTGAGCTATTTTTCCTGCTTCTACTTCATTGAGGGCCATCGACGCAGGCAGATGCCGTCGCTACGATGCTCACGTTTCTGATCGTGGTTTGTTTCGGGAAACGCTCGAATGACGGTACGGAAAAGTTGAACGCCATCGCAGACGGAGTGGCAGATCGGATGAGTCCGCTGGTCGCTCCAGCGGACATATACTCAAGGTGGAGGCCAGGTTCCCACGGGTCCGCTTGCGGCGCGAAGCCAATATCGAGCATCGATTCTGGCGATGTACGAGTCCGTTGCTCGTCGCGTGCTGACATCGCCGGCACACGAGACCCGACCGGTACGAGCAAGCCCGCGACGCCGCGACTGGCCGGTAAGTCAGAGCTTCTCCCTCAGCACGAGGACCGCCCCGACGAGGATCGGCGGATGGAATGCGGTCATGTGATTTCAATTGGTCGGCTCTCCAGATAGAGTGCGGCAATCTGGGTCACTGCGTCAGCCGGGAGGTTCCGGTCTGATGCGAGAACGCGTAGAGCACGGAGGAAATGGTCGTCGTTGGATTCCAAAACCTGGACCTTCTCGATAATGCGGTCCAGCCGAGTTCGGATCGTCGGATAGCTGACCTGATATTCATGGGCGAGCGCCTTGAGACTGCCCGATTTCAACACGAAGAGCCGCACGAAGGTCAGATCTGCTCCCGTGAGCTCGTCCGTCCATGCCATGCTCGACCACTTTCACATAGTAAAGCAATTTCTCAATAATGTTGCACTAGGCTATCAGGCATGACCGCACCCAAAGTAACTATCACTCGGAAGTCTGAACTTACCTACCGTCGGATTACCGCACTCAACGTAGAGGATATCTGCGAGCTCAGCGAGACGCTGAGCGATGTTCAGCGGGAGATGGTCGCTGACAATGGAACCTCGATTGCCGAAGGCTTCTGTTCGGACGTGGCCTGGTTCCGCGGCGTATACGCAGGGGAAACCCCGATTGGCTTTGTGATGACTCATACCGGCTCCGACTGGGATGACGGCATCGAATGCCACGGCGAATTCCTCTGGCGACTCATGATCGCCAGCCCTTTCCAGAGCTTCGGATTCGGGCGACGCGTCGTTCAGGAAATCGCCCGAAGGGTCGTCGCCTCCGGGCGCACTCGGCTGTACACAAGCTACAGCCTTGGCTTCGGCAGCCCCGAAGGTTTCTATCGAAGACTCGGCTTCGAGCCCACCGGTGACAGCTTTGGCGAAGAACCCGAAGCGCTCCTCGACCTCAGCATGAGCAACATCCTCGGTGAGGACTTCACAAATTCGACATCCGGTGGACTTCTACGTGACTGATCCGCCGTACCTGATCAGCGTTACTGAAGTGCCGAACACGTCGGAGGTGTAGTTCGGCGCCCCAGTCGACGTCGGCTACCCCGCCCCGTCGACGTCGTAGGTGCGTGGGGCGTGCACATCTCAGTCGAGATCAACACGATCTTCTCGATCATCGCCGGAGTGTGCCGGAACCAATCGAGTACGACATGCGCCATGTGAGGAACTCGGGCAATCCATGGATGCCGCTGGCATCGTCGGTGCGGACCGACAGTTTCCGTTCGACTCCCGCTACTCGGGATCGGACGGAAACTGCGCCAGCGTGCCCCTCGACGACGGTGACGTGGTCGGTTGTAGTGCTGAAGTCGGCGTTACCCATTAGGAGCAGCAACGCGACGGGCGACCAGGGACATGCTCTCTTCAGTAAATGCAGCGCACACCGAAATGAAATGCGCTGTGGTAGTTCAGCGTTGCCTCTACTAGCCGGAGTACGCAGCGGTGAGCGACATCGAGATGCGTGGGACCGTGTTGTCGGCGTCTAAGTGGCGGCCGGGGGCGGCAGTACAGGTGCGCCTCAGTGGCACATAAGTGTTTCCTTCGTCACTGCCCCGGCGCCCGCCCAGTAACCGGCATAAATCCATGCGGTGACGCAATCATCCCACGCTTACCGCCTACGCTTTCGCTCCTGTCGCCATATCATCAACACCCACAACAGATGACTCGCGATAGCTATCGCAAACAATGTCAGGTGTATCCGATCGGCGGTTGGCTCCCGGAAAATGCGACGGCTCATGCGTTGGGCCTCAATCTCGGCGTGGACGAACGAAATGTGTGGGCCAGTTTAGCGTCCGGCCGTGAATAAGTATGTAGCTGAGCCATTTCGATGCGTTGACGGTGCATTCACCCCGATTTATCGAGCCCGCTATTTTGGATGGAGGTGCCTCTAAGTGCATCCAATTCGCCGCCAGCCAGGCGCTGGCCCATTCGGACGACTCCCACACCGAGACATCTTCGAGTTCGTCGTGAGGTCATTATTCTTCGACGCTCAACCGTCAGGGCAATCGGGATGAGCTGACGGTCGGCCATCTTCGGAGCGCGGTCAGGAGATGCCGATTGCTGTGCGATCGCCAACGGCGGTGCATCGGGTCTGGGCCGGGTGGCGACGTTCGACCCTGTCGGCCCGTTCTAGAGGCTGAACACCTTGAGTGTCAGGACTGCCTGTTGCCTGGCCGAATGGCTTCAGGTCCAAACTGTTCGGTGGATCGCTGGTTCGCCCGTCGTGAACTGCGTCCAGCGGATTACGCCCTCTCGCGATACCGTTGGTATATGAATAGAAGTCACCCCACTACCGGGGATCGGGACGCGCAAGGATTTTGTTCTGTCTTCCGGTCGTCGCGTGGGTGTCGTCACCCATCGGGACGGTCATACCGACCTCATCGTTTCCAAGGCAGACGACCCTGACGCGTGTGCTGCCTCGCTGCCTCTGACCACCGAGGAAGCGGCAGCGCTCAGCAATCTCCTGGGTGCCCCACAGCTCGTTGCTCAGCTCGAAGAAGAGCACCGTGACCTTCCGGGCATTCGAACCAAACAACTCTACATCAAGGACGGTTCTCGCTACGACGGACAGACCCTCGGGGACACCGGCATGCGCACGCGCACCGGAGTGTCCATCGTCGCCGTCATGCGCGCAGGACAGGTCAGCCCGTCCCCGAACCCCGACTTCACCTTCACCGGGGGAGACCTTCTCGTAGCAGTCGGAACGCCGGACGGTTTGGCCGCAGCGGCAAAAATCTTGGCCAACGGCTGACTGGCGCGTGGACACAACCACCCTCGCACTGATCGAACTCGGCGCGGTCTTCTTCGCGCTCGGACTGCTCGGACGACTCGCTGCTCGCGTCGGCATGTCGCCGATCCCGTTCTACCTGATCGGCGGCCTGTGCTTCGGACAGGGCGGTTTCATCCAACTCGGAGACATCGGCGAGTTCTCCCATCTGGCAAGTGAGATCGGGATCGTCCTGCTCTTGCTGCTCTTGGGGCTCGAATACACTGCCGCCGAGCTCGTCACCGGTCTCAAACGCTCGCGGGTAGCCGGCATCGTCGACATCGTCCTCAACGCCACCCCTGGCGCGGTGGTCGGCTTGATGCTCGGCTGGGGCGTCGTGGGGGCGACGGTCATGGCCGGCGTCACCTACATCTCGTCTTCGGGAATCATCGCCAAGGTGCTCAGCGACCTGGGGCGCCTCGGTAACCGCGAGACACCGGTCGTGCTGTCGATTCTGGTGTTCGAAGACCTGGCGATGGCGCTGTATCTGCCGATTCTGACCGCGATGCTTGCGGGCGTCAGCTTCATGGGCGGGCTCGAAGCGGTCGGGATCTCGTTGTTGGTCATCACCGTGGTTCTTGTTGTGGCCCTGCGATACGGGCGGTACGTCTCCGCGCTCCTCGACAGTCCCGACAGTGAGACGCTCCTGCTCAAGCTGCTCGGTGCCGCACTGCTGGTTGCCGGCATCAGTTCGGCGATGCAGGTGTCGGCGGCTGTGGGCGCGTTCCTCCTCGGGATCGCGATCTCGGGGTCGACGGCGCACAATGCCAGTCGCGTACTCGAGCCCCTTCGAGATCTGTTCGCTGCAATGTTCTTCGTGGTCTTCGGTCTAAACACCGATCCCAGTTCCATTCCGCCCGTCCTCGGGTGGGCTGCGATCCTGGCCGTCGTCACCGCGATCACGAAGCTGATCACCGGCGCCTGGGCGGCCAGACGTCAGGGTGTCGCGCGAATGGGTCAAGCGCGCGCCGGTGCCGCCCTGATCGCCCGCGGTGAGTTCTCCATCATCATCGCCGGGCTGGCGGTGTCCGCGGGTGCGGTCGACGCCGAACTGGCGGCATTGGCAACGGCTTACGTGCTCCTGATGGCGGTCATCGGTCCAGTGGCGGCAAGAGTTATCGAACCGGTTGCCTCGTTGTACATCAAGGTTCGTACGAAGTCCTGATTGCGGCCCTATTCTGTCCGGATGTCGAACAGAATCGCCCGTCCCGCCGCGACTCGGTATCGGTCAAACGTTGAACCTGTTGAAGGGCAAGCCAACTACCCGAAACGCTCACAAATGCTTTCAGCGCCTCGGAAATTTCGGTTCCGCTGAACCAGCTCTTTAGCGAATCTCCAAGTGCACCTTCACACAATTGGGCGTGGCAGGGGCAAGTCGGGTCCGCAAGGGTAGGTCGATGACCACTTTGCCCACAGCCCCGACGATCGAACCGACTACCGGATCGTGATCAGCCGCGCCTAACCCCGACCGCATTGCTCGATCACAGACACGGCCATGACCTCATCCCGTACTGGTACGAACCATCCCCCCTGATTTTCCTCACGTTCGTAACGGATGCCACCATCGCCGGTTTCTGCTGCTGTCAGGAGTTTCCACGACCTCGGCCGCGATCGAAGCAACTCGATGTTGCGGCGCGGTGCACAGTTTCGTCGCGAGTCATGATGGCCCCGTCCCGCAGGCACCATCCTGCGCGCACTCGAAGGTGGCGGCGCCGGCTTCAAACACGCCACCGATGGAGACATGCACGAGGACGTGTGCAGTGGTGACGGATTTCGTATGTGCCAACGAACTGCTCGGTTCGGAACCGACCAGCTGCGCCTCTCGAACTGCCAACACTCCACCCCACTGGACGCCTCACGCGGCAATGATCGTCAGTCGCACTCGACTTTGACACGACAACAGTGTGATGGCTCGTCGGACTCAATCCCAGCGGATCGATCAACGTACGCACCTCACTGTGTGGGCCGGGTTGCCGATCGTCGCCAGCCATGCGACGCAACGGATCTCCATCTGAGATCGATTTCTTGGGACCACGTAGGGGCGGAGATTAGCTTCGGCCAGCTCACCTGCGAGGCCAGTGACGAACTAGTGGGAGATATCTGTCCGGCGTGAGTCTTCGTCCTGTCACCTGAGCGGGTGAGTCCTCGCTCTTCATCTGTTCCGCTTGACGCTGGTGACATGATCACACAAGGAGCACTGGAGACTCCGGCATCACCACGAACCTTGGGGCCATGTGATTGTGACCGTGTTTCGTCAGCGGACTCGAGAGGGCGTAGCGGAGGGGTACGGGAAACTCGGTGCGGACGTCATCGCGGCGGCCCACGAGATACCAGGGCTTATCTCTTTCAAGCGCTTTCAAGCGGACGATGGCGAGAATTGCACAATCGTCGAGTTCGACGACGAAGCATCCCACAACCGGTGGCTGGCGCACCCAGTACATCGTGAAGCGATGCGACGCGGTCGCCACGACTACTTCGTCGACTACACGATTACCGTCTGTCAAGCCCTCAGGATTCTCCGGCAGGCCCCTCTCCCACACGTGGAAGTGCTCGATGCCTGACGGGATCGAGCCGAACGACTGGACCATCGATGTTCCCTGGCACGACTTTCGGGTGGAGGTAGATCGCTACGCTGTGGACCCAGCGCGCCGACTGGTCGTGGAGCCGGACGGAGTCATTTCTGTGCGAGACTTCGGAAGCACGCTCGCAGTGGCCCGAGTTGAGTCCGGATCGCTGACCTGTTTTTCGGAGGTGAACGACCGAGCGTACACATGGACTGAAGGCTCGGTCCACCCTGTGTCCGGACGTTGCTGGTGGCGAAACGACTCCGGGGAGAGGGCGGTGCTGTTGCTCGATCGAGCTGACACGGCACATTCATGACCTCCACCCGCGAGCGGCGGTTTCTCAACTCCCCACTGCGGCAACGGTTTCAAAGACGACAACGATGATGAACGGCTTCCAGCAGTCCGAGGGCTCTGATAGGGATAGGCTGTCCTGTCCCGTTGCACGAGGAATTATGCCAAATTCACGCTATCCCGCCGAAGACCGCACCCCGGTACGAACTCTGATCAACTTCTAAATCTCCTTGACCGCGACTGATCGGTGACGACGATGGGAACGGTGAGTTGGCGCCCGCCCGTGCCACTTCGAACTCGTCGGCGGACGGAATGGAGGCGGGCCGGAAACGACGCCGATGTAGATGCCCCGGTTGATAATTCATTCCATTACTGGGTACAAACGCCGACCCTGTGCCATCCTGCTGCGTTATGCGGCGCCGGATATGCCCGGTGAATGGCCGACTTCGGCGTATTGCTGCAGTTCAACGGTCACGTCGACCCTTCCTGCATTTGTCGACCCTTCCTGCGTTTATAGGCCCAGCACATCCGAACGGACTCTTCAGTCCAACTACTCGGGTGGGACTCAAGGTAGGTTTGAATCCGCAAATTTCGGTCACCCGACAAGTCACAGAGAAGGATTGCACCGAGGACACCGGCGCAATCGCACGACACACCGTATGTTTCCCTTCCGCTCCGAATGGACCCAAAGGTCCAACCTGCTAACGTGCACGCATGGACAACGATGCCTTTGTCATTGGTGGGGTACGAACTGCCGTCGCAAAATACGGCGGCGCGCTGTCGCATATCCGTCTCGACGATCTACTCGGCCAAACTATGGCCGCAGCGTGTAGTCGCGTCGAGGTTCCTCTGGAACGGGTGGAGGAGATCGTGGCAGGGTGCGTGAATCCTGCTCATGAAGGGATGGGAAATCTGGGCCGGTGGGCCGCCTTGGCGGCCGGATTTCCGGATTCGGTTCCAGCGATTACTGTCAACCGCTACTGCGCGTCGTCTCTGAGTGCGGCGGTCACGATCTCGCACGCAATCCGCTCAGGCGAGATGGATATCGGGCTCGCCGCAGGTGCCGAGTCGATGTCCCGATCGGGTTGGGCGTTCATGAAGGGAGATGCCGCCTTCGCTCCACGGGGACCGCAAATCATGCTGGACACCATGTGGACAGGGGCCGGCGGACCACCACATCCAGGTCTGGCGACCCGAAACGCCTACATCTCGATGATCGAGACTGCGCAGAACGTAGCCGACCGCTATGGGTTGACTCGCGAGGAAATCGACGCCTTTGCACTGCGCTCCCATCGTCATGCGGCAGCCGCCCGTGACCGCGGGCGCTTTGCCAAAGAAATTCATCCGATATCCCTTGCTGCAACACGCACGACGCCGGCACGGCAGTTTGACACCGACGAGCTCATCCGTGGAGACACGACCGCAGAAAAATTGGCTGCACTGCGGCCACAGCCCAATACGACGCAGATGACAGCAGGAAACTCCAGCGGACTGTCCGACGGGGCTAGCGCGGTCGTTCTAGCCTCACGCCGTGCCGCGTCCAAACTCGGACTGACGCCACTTGCGCGTGTGGTCTCATCAGCGACGTACGCGATGGATCCGGCTTATATGGGTATCGCTCCAGCCTGGGCAATGGCACACGCGCTGTCGCGCGCTGGCGTCGCTCCAGAGGAGGTCGATGTATGGGAAGTTCATGAGGCGTTCGCCGCGCAAGCCCTCGGGGTACTACGTGAGTTAACGGTGCAGCTCGACGGATTTCAGGTTCCCGACGACAAACTGAATCCGAACGGGGGTGCGGTGGCAATCGGACACCCGTTCGGCTCGTCAGGAAGCCGCTATGTCCTATCCCTGGCTACGGAGTTGGCCGAACGCAACTTGCGATATGGTCTGGTCGGGGTGTGTGTCGGATCTGGACAGGGTGTCGCCCTGATGCTGGAGAACGCACGCGAGTCGGGATGAACTAGTCGTAGAAGCTGAATTATCGACCCCCTTGCAAGTGTTTACGGGGAACGCGGATGATCGTCTTCCCCGTGTGCCGTTCGATCCGGTGAGGTAATCAATTGGCCTCGACGCGTGTGATCTGACCGATGTTTACGATCGGATCCGAGATGTGGCCTCGGCACGTTGCGAAACACGCCAAAGAGACACTTCTGCCGCCCGAGAGATGCTAGTTGCTTGATCGCGGCGTTCCATCCAGATGGAGCTGTCCGCATTCGGCGCCACATTATAGCGGCGCAACGGACCGTCGGCAAGTGACCCAGCGTCATGGTATCAATTCCGCGCATGTTATTAACTCGTTTCGATATAGGCTTTCGCCAATTTGTACCGGACCTGCACCGATGTGGGTTGGGAATCTCGATAAGGAGCACGATGTGATCGCAGTGCCCCCCGAGTCGGTGTCCGGGTCAGAGGTTGCGTTGAGTGTCCACTATGAACGGATCCGCAATTACACCGAGCTGCTCGCTGCCCCTCTGTCACCTGAAGATCAAACCGTACAGTCGATGCCAGACGTATCGCCGACGAAATGGCATCGCGCACACGTAACCTGGTTTTTCGAAACCTTCGTGCTCAGCGCACACGAGAAAAATTTTAAGCCCTACCAGGAGCGGTACTGGTTTTTGTTCAACAGCTACTACGAGCAAGTTGGACCTCGATTCTCGCGCCCCCTGCGAGGCGTCATCTCTCGACCCGGGGCACATGACGTAGGGGTCTACCGCGAGTGCGTCGATAGGCGAGTCCAGGAGCTGCTTCGATCCCCAGATCTGGACCATATTGGGGACATTTCCAGCTTCGTGAAACTCGGGCTTCACCACGAACAGCAACATCAAGAGTTGCTGCTGATGGACATCAAGCATGTCCTGTCTCTCAATCCCCTGCGCCCCGCTTATGGCGGGGTATGGACGAACGAGCTGACGAGCGGCGCCCTCGGCTGGCTTGATTACACCGGCGGCCTGATCGAGATCGGCAACGCACAGGGATTCGCCTTCGATAGCGAGTTACCTCGTCATCGACAGTTCCTAGAGCTGTATCGGCTTGCAGACCGTCTAACTACTAACGGCGCGTGGATGGCTTTCATCGATGACGGGGGTTACGGTCGTTCCGAATTATGGTTGTCCGACGGCTGGGCGCGGGTCAACTCGGAGGGATGGCAGGCGCCGTTGTACTGGACCCGACAAGACGGGATCTGGCTCGAGCACTCTCTTCATGGAACTCATCCCGTCGACCCCGAACGGCCGGTCGTGCACGTCAGCCACTATGAAGCCGACGCTTTTGCGACCTGGGCAGACAAACGACTACCCACCGAAGCCGAATGGGAGCATGCCGCATCACTTCAAGGCCTCGAGTCCTCCATCTCAAGCGGCGGCAAATCCTTACATCCGACAGCCGCGGGACTCACGACGGGAGGGTCGAGACAACTTTACGACAGCGCCTGGCAATGGACTCGCTCGGCTTATCTGCCGTACCCGGGGTTTGCTCCGGCGCCCGGAGCGATCGGGGAGTACAACGGCAAATTCATGTCCAATCAGATGGTGCTGCGAGGTGGATCGGCGTTCACATCGCCCGGACACACCCGGGCCTCCTACCGAAATTTCTTTCCTCCGAGCGCTCGCTGGCCCCTTACCGGCGTCCGACTCGCTGACAATGGAGACTCATAGTGACCGACTACACCAGCCCTCGTGTCCGCATCCAACGAATCGCCGATCCGGAGTCGATGTCTTCGACCCTCAAGTCGGACGCTAGAGACGGACTGACCGCGAAACCGAAATGGCTAACCTAAACACCTGTACGACGCAGCCGGCAGTGAACTGTTCGATCTCATCACCGTGCAACCGGAGTACTACCCGACGCGAGCGGAGCGCGCTCTACTCGACCAATACGGTGAGCAGATTATCCAAAGATCTGGCGCAACGACTTTGGTCGAACTCGGTTCAGGCTCGTCGGAGAAAACGCCGGCGCTTCTGGACCCGTTGACTGCAACTGCCGGCGGAGCAGCAGTTTATGTGCCGGTCGACGTTAGCGTCAGCGCCCTAATCGCCGCTGTCGGCAAACTCGAGCAAGAGTATCCGGACCTCACTATTCATGGCCTCAAGGCCGACATTGACCAGCACCTTGACCTGATCCCTAACTATGGGACACGACTTGTGGGGTTTCTCGGCGGTACGATCGACAACTATCGACCCGCCGAACGGCACACCTTCCTCTCCGAACTCGCGAAGAACTCGAATAGCGGAGACACGGTTCTAATCGGAGTCGACCTGATTAAGGATCCCCAGCGACCAATACGGGCTTATGACGACGCGGCGTCACCGCCGAGTTCAATATCAATGTGCTGCGGGTTCTCAACCGGGGACTTGGAGCTAACTTCTCGCTACCCAGGTTTCAGAACGTTGCGGCGTGGAATGACGAAGAGCACTGGATCGAGATGCGACTGCAGGCTAAAGAAAGACACGTGGTGGACCTAGGTGTACTGGATATAGACGTCGAATTCGCCAAGGACGAAGTGATACGCACCGAGGTCTCGACAAAATTCACCCGCGAGTTGATCGAGTCGGAATTCGTGCTTGCCGGTCTGACCCCTGCTGACTGGTGGAGCGACGGGGACTACGCGCTTGCCTTAGCAAGGAAGGACGCGTGACGGCATTGCGCTGACATTGGGTGTGTGGAGAGTTTTTTACGGGTCAACAAAGGGGGCGATGTCGGTGCTGACCTTACGACCACCGCGGCGCCTCGGACTCGCTAGCACCCGTTCCACAACGAAATATGGACCTGGTCGACTCCGAAACCGACCACAAACGGCGCACGGCGTGAGCTACCTCAACCCTGACGGTATCTGAGGCGCGGCGCCGGGGAGGAGTCGTTCCAGGCCAAAGCAGTTGGGTTTTAAACAATGAACACGTCGATTCCAGGAGACCCAAAGAAAGCGCCCGCTAACGGCCCTTTGGTGGAGTCCCCCAGCACACGCCGCGGAAATTCGACCTGCCTCGGTAGTTCGAATGTGAGTCACAGCTCAGCAAGTCTGGCTGCGTTGCTCAAGCGAATCCCCGAAGGCTGGACTCTCGCCAGATACGCGGGGCGTCCGTACGGATTGACACGAACCACGCGGGTCGATGGCCGAAGTATCAGCATTTCCGCCGAGGAGTTGGGCGGGTCCGATCTGATCAGCGCCAATGTGTATCGCACGGTCGAAGCAGACCACCTACGTCCTTGCGAAATGCCGGAAGCCAAGGTGCTGGCTTTCTTGCGAGGGTGGGTGCCCGCTTGACCCGATCACAATCAGTCGGCTGTCAGCGTAGCCGGCCTCCACGAACTTCAGTTATGCCTGTGTCCACGTGGTTCCTGAGGAGTGGTCCTCGATGACGATCCCGCTGCGAGCGAGATCGCCGCGGATGCGGTCAGCCGTGACAAAATCTCCTTCGCCGCGGGCACACGATCGATTCGCGAGGAGTACCTCAACGAGAGCAGTGACCGTGCTGCTGTGCTGGCCGTCGCGTGGCGCCGTCGGTGATGATTCCGTCTCGATCCCAAGCACGCTGGTCATCGCTGTTATCGATTGGTATGCCGCCGCGGCTGCTGCGGTCTCGCCGTTGTCGACGGCAATGTTGCCGGCGCGCACATGGTCGTGAAGGACGCCGAGTGCAGCTAGGACATTGAGATCGTCGTCGAGTGCCGCCGCGAATGCACCCGGTAGCGTTGGGCCACCAACTGTTGCGTCCTCGAGGTGTGTACGTGCACGGTGTTGGAAGTTCGCGATCCGCGCAACAGTTGCATGAGTGTAGGTGAGCGCTTCTTCCCGATAGTCCAAGGCACTGCGGTAGTGCGCGCTGAGCAGGTAGTAGCGCAGCGTAGCTGGTCCGACCCGTCGAAGGAGTTCATCGGCAGACAGATAGTTGTCGAGCGACTTGGCCATCTTCTGTCCGCTGATGGCGACAAGGCCGTTATGGACCCAGTACCTGGCGAATTCGTCTCCGGCAGCTGTGGACTGGGCCAGTTCATTTTCATGGTGGGGGAATCGCAAGTCGATGCCACCTCCGTGGATGTCGAAGGCAGGTCCGAGGTAACGGCGAGACATCGCCGAGCACTGGATGTGCCATCCCGGCCTGCCGGTACCCCAAGGTGACGGCCAACGCGCAGATTTCGGTTCGCTGGGATTCGTTCCCTTCCATAGGGCGAAATCCTGAGGGTTCTGCTTGGCCTGTCGGTGTCCGTCGTCGGATTGCAATAGGGCATCGGGGTTCTGGCGAGTGAGCGTGCCGTATGTCTGCCAGCTGCTGACGTCGAAGTAGACATCGCCGGATCCATCGCTCGCGACGTAGGCATGCCCGCGTCGCAGGAGACGGTCGATCAGCGCCAGCGCCTCCGTAATGTGGCCGGAGGTGCGTGGCTCATATGTCGGGGGAAGGATACCCAGTGCGGTGTAGGCGCGAGTGAATTCCGTCTCGACGCGGTAGGCACGGGCCCACCACGGTTCCGACTCCGTAGCGAGAGCGAGGATTTTGTCGTCGATGTCGGTGACGTTCCGGACGAGCGTGACGGTGTATCCACGGTGGGTGAGCCAACGTCGCCAAAGGTCATAGACGAGGGCACTGCGTAGATGTCCGATGTGTGGTGCGGATTGGACGGTCGGCCCGCACACATAGATGCTAACCCTGGCTGGGCGCAGCGGGACGAACTCCCGTAGTGCCTGGTGACCGCTGTCGTAGATGCGGATCACCATCCTGGACGGTCCTCCGCGGATGTCGCTGCGGCCATGGATTGGAGAGCGGTCATCGTCGAGGAACAGTGATGTAAGACAGTCCTGACAAGTTCACTACTGTCGCTCGCGGGTTCTGGACGATAACCGCTAGCACTGCATCACAGTCCTTGCACCGCATGACGGCTCCCATGGCCGTAATGAAGGCGCGTGTCCGAGCAAGGCCGTAGACACTGCCACAGTGGCGGCATCTGCCGATCGCTTCTGTGATCTCGATACCGAGAATCTCTACGAATGTCCCTGCAAGTGCATTTCCGTCAACGTGAGTCAATTGCTGCCTCCGAATCGTTCCGTGCGGATGCGCGCGGGGTCGTGACCGAGTTCGAGAAGCCACTCGACGATCGTCTCGACGAACGCGGTAGGTCCGCAGATGTAAGTGCGCGGCGATGCCGACGCTGAGAAGGAAACCGCTGCGACCCCGTCACGGGTCAATCTGCCGGGCGGACGAACCGATCTCGGAGGCGACTCACGCGTATGCACGATGTCGACGGTCGTTCGCGACAGTGCACCCAATTCATCGGCGAACAAAACATCTCGAGGAGTCCGGACCGAATACAGCAGTCGAAAGTCTGCGCTTTCCTCAACGCCTTCTCGCGCCGAAGCCATCGAGAACAAGGGCACTACGCCTGAACCCCCAGCGATGAGCTGGACCGGCGATCGATCCGGATCCGCCGGATTCCAGATGAAGTACCGCCCGAGTGGTCCCTGTATCTCCACTTCGTCGCCCTCAGCGAGTTGATGCACCAGGAAAGGCGATACTTCCCCGTCGGGTACCTCATGGACCACCAAGACCACTCGAGTGGACTCACCCGAGGATGCGAGCGAGTATGAACGGGACGCCTGGTAACCATCCGGAGCCGTCAGCCGGAGGTCGAGGTGCGATCCAGCGTCGTTTCCGGGCCAGGTCGGAACATCGAGTTCGAGGCGAACAGCCGAGTCGGCTTCGTAGCGTCGACCGATTACCCGCCCGACGTGCCAGCGGACCAGGGTTGGGTTGGTCATTGGTAACGTTCCTCCCGCCACGGGTCGCCCCGGAGGTGGTAGCCGTTCTGTTCCCAGAAGCCCGGATCATCCGATGGCATCATATCCATTCCGCGTACCCACTTCGCGCTCTTCCAGAAGTAAAGGTGGGGTACGAGCAACCGTGCCGGCCCTCCATGTTCTGCTGAGAGCGGCGAGCCCTGAGCCTCGGTGGCTATCCAAGCCTGCCCGTCGAGGAGGTCTTCGAGAGGAAGGTTGGTGGTGTAACCCCCGAAACTCCGGACCATCGCGTAGTCGTGACTAGTCTCGACGTCTTCGAACAGCCGGTCCAATGACACCCCACGCCACGCCATGCTCAGCTTCGACCAGTGGGTGACGCAGTGAATATCAGTGACGATGTCCTCGACGCCGACACTCAGAAGCTCTGTCCAGTTCCACCGGTGCTTGGTCCCGTCCTCCGTCCTGATCGTAAAACTCCAGTCGTTCTCCTCGACAGCCGGCGTGGGCCCGGCAGTGAGCACCGGCCAGTCATCGACGAGCGTCTGCCCCGGAGGCAGATTCGGGTTACTGGAACCTCGCCGCCCTCCGAAGCCACTATTGATAACTCCCATAATGTGCGCTCCTCAACCTTTCTACGATGTTCGTCGCTGGGATGTTCGCTGGCATGTTGCTTGGACACTATCAACGGCCGGATTCAACCGTTGCGAAACCAGCCTTCGGCTTCGAGGAATCTTGAGACCGTGCACATTACAGAGAACCTCTCCGCCCGCGCCGTGCACGTCGCAATGATTCGCTCGCCGACAGCAATTTTCGCCTCGGGACGAGGTGAACGCTTCCCTCGGCAGCACCGAATTTTCGGTTGGGAAGAAGCTCCGCCCCGCGCGGTTGGTTCGGAGGTAGTTGAATCGAATCGCTCTCACGTGACCGGGACAGCTCCTTGAGCAAGTTTCAGCCGGGTCCACACATTCATGTTAATGATCACCGCCGCGATCTCCGCGACCTCGAGTTCCGTGAAGTGGAGCCGCAACTCGTCGTGAACAGCAGAGAACTGCTGGTGACGAAACAATGTGAGGCCTTCGCAATACGCGAGAGCCGCTCTCTGTGCAGATGAGAACATCGTGCTCTCACGCCAGGAGATGAGATGCGCGGCCAGTGCAGATGAAATGCCAATCTCTGCCGCAATTCGGGTGTGCAGAATAAGGCAGTAGGAGCATGGGTTCAGTTGCGCCACACGCAAACGGAGGAGTTGCAACAGTTTCCGATCCACCGACAATTCAGCCGAGTACCCGAACTGTACTGCCATTTCTTTGGCCAGCTCGTGAAAGGGTGTGAGGTCAGGGTCGAACCGCGTGTTGTCGAACCGGACATTTTCGGACCCTGACATCCAGCCCTCCGCGCTGACCTCAGACACAACGACGCCAATCATTCGTGGCCAGGCCGTTGATCGCTACGGCGCACTGAGATGCCTTCGATGAACGAACCTCGATACCTCGGCGTCGCTTACTTTCCCTCCATAATGGCGATGTCCAACCTGTCTGCGGTTTCGGCCATCCTGACTTCGGCCAGGCGGTACGCCTACGCACATGAGTTGCGAAAAATGTCACCTGGCCCCTGCTCTGCGAACGAAGTTGCGCGGGACTCCACATCATCCCGTCGTGAGAGATGGATGGCTGCCTGATCGTCCATCATGGTCGAAGGTCCCCGCGTCTCTGGAGTTCTATCGACTGCGGCCCGTCGCGGTTGTTCGGGCCAGCCGGTCAGATCTCGTATGGACTCGTAGGTCCATGTCGAAGTCTCCTCCGTGGGTCTAAGTTAACCATGTCGACGCACTCCGCACTCGCTGTCGAATCTCCGTTGCCGGAAAACCATATGCTAACTACACTAGGGAAAGTCAGATGATCACTGCACCGTCGTGCGAACATGTGTTTCCATTCGCGACACTCGCCTCGATCACAGCATCATCTCAGAACAGATCCGGAATAGTTGGACCCAGAAGACCGTTCTAGAACAAGTGGCAGCTATGACGGATCCCTGCAGGAGTAGCCACTTACGTCACAGAAGAGGAGTCCAGTGACCAACGACTACCGTAAGACCTCTGAGGCATTGAGCCGTCTAACCGACATTCAGCGCCGAGTAACACAGGAGGACGGCACCGAGCCTGCGTTCGGCAACCCGTACTGGGACAACCATGAGGCCGGCATCTATGTCGACGTTGTTTCGGGTCAGCCGTTGTTCTCCTCCACGGACAAGTACGACAGCCGGACAGGATGGCCCAGCTTCACCGCCCCTATCGACAATGAGGCCGTCACGACCAAAACGGATCAGAAACTGAGCAGGGCTCGCACCGAGGTGCGTTCCTCAGGTGCCGACAGCCATCTCGGGCACGTATTCAGCGACGGCCCTGAGGCTACCGGCGGCCAGCGTTACTGCATGAACTCGGCCGCTCTGCGCTTCGTCCCAGTCTCACAGCTTGCCAAGGAGGGGTACGGCGAGTTCAGTTCACTGTTCGAGACCGACCACGAGGGGAGACACAGTATGCCAGGCGATATCAAGGACGCTGGAACGATCACACGCGTCTCCGGCATAGAGACGGCCGTTCTAGCCGGCGGCTGCTTCTGGGGTATGCAGGATCTGCTCCGCCGTCAGCCCGGCGTGCTCGCCAGTCGCGTGGGGTACGCCGGTGGGCAGAACGACTACCCGACTTACCGTAATCACCCAGGCCACGCGGAGGCCGTCGAGATCCTCTTCGACCCGGCGCAGACCACCTATCGGAACATCTTGGCCTTTTTCTTCCAGGTCCATGACCCCTCGACACTGGATCGACAAGGCAACGATACTGGCTCCAGCTACCGTTCAGCAATTTTTCCGTTGACACCTGAGCAGGAGCAGATAGCTCGCGACACGATTGCCGACGTGAACGCCTCAGGCTTGTGGCCGGGGAAGGCTGTCACCGCGATCGAGCCTGCGGACTCGTTCTGGGCTGCCGAGCCCGAGCACCAGGATTACCTGGAGAAATACCCGAATGGTTACACATGCCACTTCCCACGTGATGGTTGGATACTGCCCGAGCGTGCCCCTTCGGACGTTAGGCGTAGCGGCTAATTCAGCCACAACGGAGACCGCGGACTTGTCAGGTCCGCGGTATTCGTTGTGTCGCCGGGCCAGCTGAGCAACCCTTAATTACTCGTCGAGAAGCCTCACAGTCGGTAATTCTTCCTCGACTACCGTCCAGCAAAGAGCACGCGTCCGAGCAATGGCCCGGCGTGACAAGGACACCTCTGCGACGGGAGTACACCAGATGCGTGATGGGTTCAGGTTGCCGGGGTACGGCGGCGCCGCGATCTTCCTTCGCAGTCATGCGGTTCCCGCCGCTGTCTTCGAATCCGACGTACCCACACTCGTTTTCGACGTAGGCCTGCTCAACCACAATCGGTTCAATCAGTATCTCAGCAGACACACCGACGAAGGATTTGTCGAACGGCTGGCGGCGTTCTTCTTTCACGCGGCCGCAGACTTTCATCCCGAGAA
>NZ_JBEUOQ010000034.1:0-19935 GCF_040489275.1 Rhodococcus baikonurensis
CCCGGCGGCGGCGAATACCCGGCTCGCTACATGGCGCCCCATCAGGACTGAACCGCGGCGCTCTCCCGATGCTCCGCATCGGGAACGGAAGCGGCTCGCTTCGCTCCCCGCCAGGGAGCCGCTGCGCGGCTCGCAGTGGGTCCAGCCAGGCTGCCGTCGATCGACTCGCTTCGCTCCTCTAAATTCCTGAATTGTCTTTGTCACCAAAGGATTTGATCGTAACTGAAAAGTCGGTACCCAAGCACCAAACGGGGCCGGGGAGGAGTGGGGGTCGCTCGACGCTACCCCGTCTCGCGTCTGCCAGCTCATCGTCATCATGCTTCCCATCCTACAGGACCCCACCCCAAATCGCAAGACAATACAGAACCACAAAACCTCGAAATTGTAACTACAACAACACAATTCGAACTTCTCAAAAATAACTCCATGCGTAACTACCGAAACTGATTATGCACCAACCGATCACCCAAAGTTACTGAAACACAACAACATTCAAAAACACCCGAAAATCGACCTTCCCGAGCCCGTCGCACGCCCGAATCGACGAGCAACAGCAGCTCCCCACCCACCGCCGCCGGCACCGCCGAGCGATCGGCCCGAGCCCAGCCGACACCCCACCGCCGGCAGGGCTTTGTCAACTTAACTGAACATGACTGGGAATCAACAATATTCGATCATACTGGGGCGGATTCTGTTGGTGAGAAACCAGGTTCAGGCGGCGAGTACGCCGGTGGCGTCGTTCCAGGTGGCGAATCGGTTGGTCATTTCGGAGCGGTAATCGCTCGCGGTGAGCTTGTGTCGCCCGGGCCGGAAGTGCGGCGAGATCGCACTGAACACCGCCAGGAACCGTTGCGCTGCGCCCGGTGAACGGAAGAACTTCATGGCGCGTTCTCGTTGCCTGGTGGGTTGGTGCGAGTTTTCGGCCCGGTTGTTGAGGTACTTCGAGCGCCGGTGTTCGACCGATGGCATCAACTCCCGATGCGCCACAACGTAACTGGCAAGCTTGTCGGTCACCAGCACCCTCGGTACCCGGCCCTGCTTGCGCATCAGCCTACCGAAGAAACGTTTCGCAGCCTTCGCGTTGCGTCGTGACTGGACCAAGACGTCGAGGACGTTTCCTTCCTGATCGACCGCCCGCCACAGGTACTTCCGGATGCCGCCGATCTTGACGAACACCTCGTCCAGAAACCATGTATCGCCAGGTTCGGGAGCGCGTCGGCGCAGGCCACGCGCGTATTCGGGCCCGAACTTCGCGCACCATGCACGGATCGTCTCGTACGAGACGACGATGCCACGGGCGAGCATCAACTCCTCGACGTCGCGCAAGCTCAAGGCGAACCTGTAGTACAACCACACGCAGTGCGCGATGATCTCCGCAGGATAGCGGTGCCGTTTGTAGAGTGACCGCGTCGAATCCACCTTTGTCTCGTCTCCCCGACTCATCCGTTGATCATCCCTGACGGAGGCCCAGTTAAGTTGACGATGCCCTCCTCACCCTCCGGCCAAGCCACGAGAACCGGGGAAACACCGGCCAGAGCATCCACCGTGGCAAGGTAAGCAAGACGCGCCTCGAGGTTGTTGACCAGCTCGACGGTTGTTCGTGCCTGTGCCAACAACGCCTCCGGGACGAGGTCGCGGACATCTGCACGCTCACATACCATTCCGATCGTCGTCGGATGCAACTGAGAACGTGCTGCTCTCTCGGTTGCGACGGCGGCTGCAGAGGTCAACGCGCGCGCCGTCGACGCTGCAGACCGGACGTCCGCGGTCCACGGATGACGGAAATCGTCGATCGCCCCGAGCACTGGAGTGTCCGCGTCCACGAGCGCCGTGGAAATGGAATGATCATCGATGGCAATGCCCAGACTTTCACGCACGGAATCCTCCGAAAACCTCACCAAAGTCACGAACCGGGAAAAAGCGTTCCTCGTGCGTCTGGACTCTCAGAGAGCATTCGGAAACTGGGTTCATGCCCTTGCAAGGCGCCGGGTCATGAGGCCGATCATGGCGACGTGAATGACGGCCTCGTGGTGGTCGGGTCGGGTCTCGTAAGCGCGCACGCAACGGCGGTACTTGTTGATCCACGCAAACGTGCGCTCGACTACCCAAACCCGGGGCCGCACGTGAAATCCGCTCGCACCGGGGATCCGTTTGATGATCTCAACCTGCAGGGCGAGCACGCTTTTCGCCCAACCGAGCAGTCGACCGGGGTAGCCGCCGTCGCCCCAGATAAGCCGGATAGTGGAGAAGCCGCCCCGCAGACCGGCCAGTAACCGGTGCGCGGCGTCTCGATCCTGGATCGAGGCGGCGGTCACCACGACCATGAGCAGTAGCCCGTTCACATCCACCGCAATGTGCCGCTTGACCCCATTCGTTCGCTTCCCGCCGTCCCATCCGCGACGAGATCCGGGCACCGTGTCGGCTGCGGGCACGGTCTGCGAGTCGACGATCGCCGCGGTCGGGCACCGGTCTCGTCCGGCCCGCACACGGAGCCGGTCGCGCAGCGCGTCGTGGATGCCCTGCCATACCCCGCCGCGGACCCAACGGACGAAGATCCCGTACACCGTCGACGCCGGCGGGAACTCCACCGGCAACTGCCGCCACGCGATCCCACCCCGAACCACGTAGAGAATCGCATCCAACACCAAACGACGGCAGTACTTTTCGGGCCTGCCGCCCCATCCGGTGGAGTTGCCCGGCCGAGGTAGCAATGGTTGCAGTACCGTCCACTGTGCGTCGGTCAGTGACGAGGACGGATACACCACGTTCCGATGCCCAGGCGCCCCCGACGGGCATGCCGGGCACGACGCGACAAGTGATGATGACATGGCGGGCTCCTGGGTGCGGTCAGCGACTGTTCATCCCTGACCCAACCAGGAGCCCGCCTCTACCCCACAAGCGCGCTGAGCGAGCACCGCCGCGAGTTTCCGAATGCTCTCTAAGTGCCGTCGACGATGTCGGCTTCACCGCCATAGGCGCGGACGACGACGGTGAAGGGCCCTTCGGGAGCGGGGAGCCAATTCGCTCTCGCTGCGGGTTCGCGAGGTTCGTCGTGGGAGATGTGCAGGGTCAGAGAGCCGTCATCGTTGTACACGATGTCCGGTGTGCGGTCGCCAATCGAGTATCGGTCGATGGGGTTCGCGACGAGTAGCCGCTCCGGGAGTCGGTACATAGTTGCCGACCAGAAGAACTTGACCTTCGGTAGAGCATCGGCAGCGAAAGTGACAGTGAATGACTTGGTCCCGACAGGAACGTCGCCGTCTGTGTCATTCAGCCAGCCCGCGTACCACGCTTCGCTCGGAGGGAGCCCGTAAATCCCTTTAGCTGCACCAATGTTGCGGTGCGAGTACTTGCCTGCCATCTGTTCGTGGGTTCCGAAGATGCCGATCGATGACGATGTATGGCCTTCTTGTACTTCGATTTCGGCTCTGCCGTCTGCGAGGCCGTTCTCGAATTGTGCCCGTTCAGTGGCGTCGAGGTCCTCGGTGCGGAACTTCCCCTGTCCACGCAGTCCGATCGTAGATATCCGCGCGCGGATATCTACGTCTTCCTCGAGCGGTGGCGCGTATTGAAGGAGGAAGTCGATCAACTCGTAGAAGGCGACTGTGGTGGTGAACTTCTGCTCATCCCAGACCGGCCATTGTGGGGCAGGGGGCTGTTGCGGCTTCTCGGTCGCGGCGAATGCACTCAGTGGGCGCACGTCGTAGGCGGCCTGTATCTTCTCCATCGCTTCGATACCGTCGGGCATCAGCGCTGTGCGGGTGAGGCTTCCGACGAAATCAGTGGCAGAACGAATGACCCCGTCGATGCCGGCGGGCACGTCGCCGTTCCAGGTAGGCCCGGCAAGGAGGTAGGACCCTGCACCGGTTCCGGTGGTCACAGCGCCGACGAATCCCGCGTAGATGGTGTAGAGATCGTGAAACGGAAGGATGTAGTAGCGGTCGATCGCCGGGACACCCACGACGTACGGTTCGGCTCGCAAGTCCAGCCACAGCCATGAATACGGCGTGTCGTTGTTGGGGGTCACGATGTCTGTATTCTCAGGCCTGGCGGGCTCGGGGTAGTGCCGGTAGATGCCGAATCCGCCGATGTAGCGGGGGTCGCTTGCGTCGATGGCCTGGGCGTACATCGTGCGATAGTTTTCCACCATCGCGTATCCGAAATGTGTACGTGTCCTTCGCGATTGCCCGAATTTCCACATCATTGTCCATGCAGCGGACGATATCCGGGGTCGAGCACTCTCCGCGTCATCCGCCGAGGGTGATCTGGGCGGGTCGTTACAGTGGATCCCCGGTTCGAGTGTTGCGACGATCGACGGAATCCGCCCACGGTGAGAGGCCATTCCGAGTATCCAACGAAGGGGACCGGCCCGGTAGCTTCGGGCCGGTCCCCTTCCGACTACCGATCCACGCTCACGCGAACCGCAACAACGCGGTACGCGTCCGCTCCTCCAGACGCGGAGCAATCGAATCAGGGTTGTCGGCGTTCCACTCCCCCGAGAATTCCCATCAGCCGACCCGGCAACGCGAGCGGGCGATGAAAAGGCTTCCGTTCCGTCGGTGCAGCGCAACGATTCCTCGCCGCTTTCAGTCGTATCTCCCCGCACTTCCGCCCGCCCCGCCACCGTATGAACGCCACCGACCGCCGCACCGAAATCCGCGCTCGATTCCAGGTTTGGAATCAGGTCACTGAACTACGCATCACTGCCTGACCGACTGCTCTGTGGAATGGCCTGCTGCGCCCGAAAACTGCTGTATCCCAGACAACTTGACAACATCCTGTGACCTCCTGTGGATCACTCTGCCTCATCTCTCATATAGATGGTTCACTTTGAGGGGCACGGATCAGCCAGTCCAACTTCCGGGTACCAGTTCATACAAGGGTGTTCCAAGATTCTAGGAACCCGCGCGGTTCCGATTGCTGAGCGCGTAAAGGCGGCACGACGAGTTGACGAAGATCTTGCATATCGTTTTGCGGGCTTCGCCTTGGACCGTGAGGAAGAGCCGTGAGCGCAATGTAATCCACATGTTTCCGTCGTTCATGCAATCGAAACACAGCGTCCCTAAAGTTCGATCTACGCACTTGGATCCAAGCTTGTATGCAAGCGGGGTCGCATCCGATCAAGGGAGAACGAATGATCTCGCCTACCGCGCCGGGGATCCACATCGGCGGTCTCACAAAACAATTCAAGGTTGGACGCTCCACTGTCACCGCACTGGACGGCGTCGACATTCAGTCCGAGCAAGGCGAATTCGTCACGCTCCTCGGACCGTCCGGATGCGGCAAGAGCACCGTATTGCGGATCCTCGCCGGCCTCGAATCACAGAGCGCAGGCACCGCACTGGTCCATGGCGAAACTCCGCAGGACATGCGCCGACACCGCCACCTCGGAATCGCATTCCAAGACTCTGCACTACTGCCCTGGCGGTCGGTCCGCTCCAACATTCGTCTCCCCCTCGAGGTGTCGAAGCAGACGGGTTCGGACGAGTTCGTTCAGGAACTCATCGACCTGGTCGGCCTCACCGGCTTCGAGAATGCACGACCAGCACAGCTTTCCGGAGGTATGCGCCAGCGCGTGGCAATCGCGCGGGCACTCGTGGTCAAGCCCCGCGTTCTGCTCCTCGACGAACCGTTCGGCGCCCTCGACGACATGACCCGACAGAAGCTCAATATCGAGCTTCTCCGGATTTGGACCGAGCGGCCTGCCACCACCCTCATGGTCACGCACGGTATCGCTGAGGCCGTGTTTCTCTCGGACACCGTGGTGGTTATGAGCGCCCGGCCCGGGCGCGTCGAGAAGGTGGTCAAGATCGATCTGCCGCGGCCCCGGACACCGGAGATGATGCGCACCCGCGAATTCCACGAATACGTCGATCTCCTGTCCTCCATTCTCTTCAGCGCTCGCACCCGCGACGAGGACGCACTGGCCACCGTGGGTGGTGACCGCCGATGAAGAACAGTCGATTCCTCGGAGTGCTCGGCACCGGGGTCGTGCTCATCGTGTGGCAGATCGTCGGTATGACAGGCATTCTCGGCCCGGGCATAGCGCCACCCACCGCCATTGTCGGCGGCGTGATGCACGACGGTCTCGCCTTCTACGGAGTCCACATTCCCGTCACGTTGGCATCGGCTTCGGTGGGCTACCTGTGGGGAAATCTTGCCGCGATCGCGTGCGCAGCGCTGGTGACGACGGTTCCGGCCCTCGAGAAGTTGGTGTTGCAGGTGGGTATCGCGTCGGCGTGCATCCCGTTGATCGCAATCGCACCCATCCTCGCGGCGTGCTTCGACGGTGTTGTCACGTCCGCGATCATGGCCGCAGTCTCGGTCTTCTTCACCACCCTCGTCGGCACCATCAACGGGCTCTCACATGCTGATTCGTCGAGCGAAGATCTGGTCCGTGCGTACGGCGGCGGTGAGTACCTCGTTCTGCGTAAGGTGCAGCTCATGTCGGCGTTGCCGAGTATTTTGACTGCACTGAAAGTCGCTGTGCCCGCGGCAATTCTGGGAACGATCATCGGTGAGTTCATGGGGCAGGAGCGAGGTTTAGGGGCTGCGCTCGTTGTCGCTCAGTCCTCGAGTGACGTGGTGCGCACCTGGGGAATCACGCTGGTATCGAGCCTCATCGCCGGTCTTGCATTCCTGCTGGTCAACACTGTCGAGAAGATAGCCACCCCCTGGGCTGCAAGTACGTCGGGAGTCAACGCATGACAATCACACAGGACTCGCCCTCGGAGGTCGCCGGCCCGCGCGCCGCACAGCGAAACCAGGCCCTCACGATTGTGCACAGCCTGGCGCGTACTCTCGCGACGCTCGTCGGGGCAGTGATCGCCATCCTTACCGCCTGGACCCTCTTCATTCGACTGGTCGATGTGAGCCCGTTCGTCGCCAAGTCGCCGACGGATGTCTGGAATTACTTGATCACCGACACCGATGCTGCGGAGCACCGCGCAGTGATCACCTCCAATCTGGCCCGCACGCTCACCGATGCGTCGTATGGATTTGTCCTCGGGCTGTTTCTTGCGGCCGGTGTTTCACTGCTCTTCTACTTTTCGGCCACAGCCGAGGCCATGTTCATTCCGTCTGTCACGGCGTTGCATGCGATCCCGATGGTCACTATCGCGCCGATTCTCGTGTTGATCTTCGGACGCGGACTGGTCGGCACTGCCGTCATCGGTGCTGCGATCGTCGTTGTGCCCGCGTTGCTCACCATGCTGCAGGGGATCCGCAGTACTCCGCGGACCGATGTCGATATGGTGGTCGCGTATGGCGGATCCACTCTGTCCGCATTCTGGAAAGTTGCTCTGCCCCATGCCATTCCCACCTGGTTCGCCGCAGCGCGTCTAGCCGTCACCACCTCGATCGTCGGCGCATTACTGGCCGAATGGCTAGCCACCGGGCAGGGACTGGGAGGCCAGATGCTCAGGGATGCCAACGAATTCGAATTCGCACGATTGTGGTCTTCGGTCGTCGTACTCACCGTCACCTGCATTGTCATCTACCAGATCGTCAGCGTCATCGAAGCCGCTGTCACATCACGCATGAGCGCTCCCCGCTGAGAGCGGCGCCAGCCGAACCCCACCTTTCCTCGTTACCGAAACGGATACCCGATGACCACACAGTTTGATCGCAGGAAATTTCTCACCCGCGGACTCACCTTGGGCGGCCTCGCTCTGGCCGGGCCCGCCGTTCTGTCGGCCTGCATGTCCGGCGACTCGGGCAGCGCCTCCGCAGACGGTTTCGGAGTTGCATCCCAGCGGCTGGCCTGGATCAAGAACACCCAGTTCGCCGGAAGCTACGTCGCCGACAAGAACGGTTACTACACCGACGCAGGATTCAGTGGCTCCGATCTGGTCTCCGGTGGACCCACCGCTCCACCGATCGAATCCGATGTCCTCTCACGCACCTTCGTAGGAGTCTCGCAGGTGCCCATCGCCGGATCTGCCGTCGCGAAGGGCGCGCCGCTGAAGATCGTCGGCGCCGTCTACAGTCGCTACGCCGGATGCGTCATGACGATGGGAAACAATCCCGTCAATACACCGGAAGAGTTGTACGGCAAAACCATTGGATGCGCCTCGTCCAGTGAACCGGTCTGGCGCAACTTCATTGCAGCGCTCGGTCTCGACGAGTCCCGCATCAACACGGTGCCGGTACAGGGCGACCCGATCGGCATGACTGTCGGTGAGATCGACGGCTACGTCGGATTTGTCAACAGTCAGGTGGTCGACCTGCGCAACAAGGGATTCGACATCAACACGATGCTCCTTGCCGACGTCGGATTTCCTCTCGTCGGGCAGACCTACATCACCACCCAGGAGAACATCGACAACAACCGCGAGAAGCTCAAGGCATTCCTACACGCCGAGATCCGGGGGTGGAAGGACGTTCTCGCGGACCCACAGAGGGCAGCGGACCTCACCGTCAACGAATACGGCAAGGATCTCAACCTGAACCCTCAGTCCACCTACGACTGCTGCATCGCGGGCAACGAACTCATCCGCAACGGCTCTGCCGGACAGCAAATTCTGTCGATCTCCGACGCTACTGCCGCAGCGAACATCGAAGCCATCGCAGCCGGCGGCCTGAACCTCTCTGTTGACGACCTGTTCGACCTCGGGCCCATTCGCGAAGTCCACGAAGAAAATCCAGACCTGGCGCTGGCATAGAGCACTCCCTTGTCCAACACACTGTTTTCGCAACCGAAAGGCCCTGAAATGTCCTCTCCCACAACCCCGGACCTCGTCGTCACCGGCGGAACCGTTATCTCCCACGACGGTCGCCGCCGCCAGGACATCGCGGTCGCCGATGGGCGCATCCTCGCAGTCGGCGACAATCTCCTCGCCCCGGGAGTGCCGACCATCGACGCGACGGGGTTGCTCGTTCTCCCAGGATTGGTGGACATGCACGTCCATCTGCGCGAGCCCGGAATGACCGAAAAGGAAGACTTCGCGAGCGGCACGTCGGCTGCAGCTGCGGGCGGCGTCACGACCGTCGTCGACATGCCCAACACCAAACCCCCCGTCGCGACGGCCGAGCGATACCGGCAGAAGCTGGACCTGGTGAAGAACAAGGCGTACGTGGACTTCGGGCTCTACGGGATGCTCGATCACGCCAACTCCGACGAGATCGCGGACATGGCGGAGCTGGGCGCCATGGGACTCAAACTGTTCATGGGTCAGACGACGGGTGACAACCGCTGCCCCAACGACGCCGCGATCTTCCGTGGACTCGAAGCTGCCGCTGCCGCCGATCTTGTCGTGGGCGTGCACGCGGAGAACGATCACCTGCTGCGCATGTTCGGTGACCGCCTCCAAGCGTCCGGTCGTAAGGATCCGCGCGCACACCTCGAAGGCCGGCCCGCCTTCGTCGAGGTCGAGGCCATTACTCGCATCATCACGATGGCAACCGAAGCGAAGACCAAACTGCACATCCATCACCTATCGACGGCCGTCGGACTCCAGCGGGTGATGGATCTGCGTGCGCAGGGGCATCGGGTCAGTGTCGAAGCACTTGTCTCGCACCTGTTCCTCGACGCGGATGCCTACGACACCTACGGGAACTTGATCAAGCTCAACCCGCCGATTCGCCCGGCCTCCGACGTGGCCGCATTGTGGGACGGGATCGACCGCGGGGACGTCGACATCATTGCCACCGATCATGCCCCGCACACCGTCGACGAGCAGGCCGAGACAGATGTGTGGAAGGCGTACGGCGGATTCATCGGCGTGGAAACGATGCTTCCGTTGATGCTCACCGCCGCTGCGCAGGGAAAGCTGACCGTCGAAGACATCGTCCGCCTGTGCTCCTACACTCCGGCGCAGCGCTGGTCGATGGCGAACAAAGGTCAGATCGCGCCCGGCTTCGATGCCGATTTCGTCCTCGTCGACGCCGGAGCCGAGGTTGTTCTCGACCAGAACTCGCTCCACTCCAAGCACAACGTCACTCCGTACGACGGTTGGGCGCTCACCGGCAGTGTTGTCGCGACGTACCTGCGCGGCGGCCTTGTCTACGAGAAGGGAGAAGTGGTCGGCGCACCCCGCGGCCGTCAGGTCCAGCCGGCGCGAACGCCTGCCGATTCCGTGCGCTGACTTGCCGATCCGCGAACAATGACAATCCAGCACAACAGACGAGGAGAGCGCGTGAGCGACATACAGGCAACACTGCTCGGAGATACCGGTTCCGCCACTATCCGTGCCGCGGTTGAGCGTTGCGTCGACGAAGTACATGGTGGGTCCACCGGTTCACCGTCTACCGACCCCGCTGCGATCGCCGGGATAGGCACCACAGCGGCGCATGCGTTGAAAGGTCGACTGCTCCTCGATGCGCTGGCGGACTACGGCGTCGAACTGGATGGGACACTGCCATTCGACAATCCCGAGGCGCTACTGGCGAATCCTGCGTGGACACTCGCGCTCGTTCTCAGTCCGTGGAAGCAGTCGGTCGCAACGTATTTGGCGATGTCAACTCCGTCCGCCGTGCGAACCGGTGTCGTCGACACGATAGTTCGTGAGTCGAGGGGCGAGGTTGGAGTCAACACCAACAGTTGGGCATCTCAGGCGGCGATGGAAACGCTGATGGGTGGCCGGACACCGTCGTCGATTCTGATTCTCGGGTCCGGCGGTTCGTCGAACTCGGTAGCGTTGGCGTGCCGCCGGGCGTGGCCGGGTGTGCGACTGATCGGCAGTGCCCGCAATCTCGACGCTGCAGTGGTGTGGGCGCAGCGATTCGACGCCGAGTTCGCAGCACCTGCTGACGTCTCCGCGCTGCTCGGCCCGGGCACGCCGTCGTTGCTGGTCAATACGACCACGTGGGGTGAGACGGACGCCTCCGAGGAGTCGCCGTTCGTGTTCGACTTCTCGGCTCTCGTATCTCCGGGCAACCAGTTCTTCGATCTGAACAATCGGGTGAGCGCCTTGCAGAGCACTGCGCTGTCGGCAGGTATGAACGTGATGTCCGGAACATTCATGCAGCGCGCCACCAACGCTTGCCGGGCAGCACTGTCGAAAGCGAGGACGACCCTGTGAGCCCGTTGGACAGCATGATCGTGAGCCGTAGCGGCGATCCTGTCAGTGCACGCGAACGTGTATATCTGTATCTCCGGCAACAGATCACCACCGGTGAATTCAGTGGCGGAACCCGCTTGACCGAGGAGCAGATCGCCGACGAGCTCGGTGTGAGCCGGACTCCCATCCGAGAAGCATTGCAGCGGTTGACAAGTGAAGGTCTTGTCGAACGCGTTCGGCGTGGTCAGCTCATCGTCGTGGATGTCGATGCGCAGGCACGTGCCGAGCTTCACGAACTCCGAGTCGCATTCGACCAAGTGGCTGCCAGACTCATCACCGCGAAAACCTCGAGCGTGGACTGGGATTCGCTGTACGCGATGCTGACACCGCTCGATAGTGCACTGAGTGAATTCGGGGTAGGTAGCCCTCAATACGCCATGACTCATCTCGAATTCCACATGGCCATTAACCGAGCCGCGTTCTGCCCCGTCACCTCGTCGTTCCTGGAGAGGCAGGCGTTCTTGTATCCCACCGACGACTACGTCCAGCAATCGGGACACGAACCGATTTCCCAACATCGCGCACTGCTCGACGACCTCGCGAGCGGCGACCTCGACCGTGCCACCACAGCCGTGCGTATCCACGCACTACGCGGGCACGGCAACACCACACTGCGCTGATCCACTCGCAACTGACCCCGCCGCAACAAGGAGTTCCTACGATGTCCCCCAACACTGTCCTCATGTTCGTCAACGGCCAAGCAATGAGCGGAGGTTCACTCAACGACGCCCTGTCCTCGGCGCGTTTTGTCGGTGCGGTGCGCACCGCACCGGCCTATCGGTTCTTCTCGTTCGACGACGAGTTTCCCGGACTCGCTCCCGTCGATGTCGGCGGTTGGTCCGTACCAGGCGAGATATACGAGGTGTCGTACGCCGAGCTGCGCGAGAAATTACTGCCGCGAGAGCCGGACGAACTCGAACTGTCAGTGATCGAACTCGAGGACGGCCGCGGCTCGCTGAGCATGGTGTGCCGATCACTGCCCCTCGTCACAGACTCAGCCCGCGAAATCACCACCCCAGGTGGCTGGCGTGCGTACCTTGCCGCGGCCGCGACCGCGTAATGGAGATACTCCAGGCCGGGATTTATCCGGGCTCCGCTGACCACTACCTCTGGTGCACACCGGACACAGTCAGCTGGGGCACTCTCCCCACCGCGACGACCGAACCTGTGCTCACCCTCGACAGCGGCGAGACTGTCACTTTCGACACGGTCTCGCAAGAAGGTCTGATGGAAGACCAAGGCCGCGACCCCGTGGCCTACTTCCGGCAATACGGAGTCCACCGCTCGAAAGTACTGGCCGACGCCATCGAATTGGCTGCATCGGACCTCCGCAAACCTACAGCGCCTAAAGCTCCACATGTGGTGCTCGGACCCGTTCACGTGCGCGGGGCCCAGCCCGGCGACTGGTTACGCGTCGACTTCCTCGAGATGACACCGCGAGTTCCCTACGGAGTGATCTCGAGCAGGCATCAGCGAGGTGCGTTGCCGGAAATCCTTCCGCGCGATGTCGACGGCAGCATTCCCGCAGTATTCAGCAAGTTCTGCCCACTCGACGACACCGCAGATCGTGCACGATTCGAATTCAGCGGTGGCGCAGCGACAATCGACATGCGGCCCTTCATGGGACTGTGCGGCGTGACACCTGCCGGTAACGAGCCTTTGAGCACCATTCCGCCAGGTCCGTTCGGCGGCAACATGGACGTGCGCGAGATGGTGGTCGGAACCTCGCTGTACCTGCCTATCCAGGTGCACGGAGCGGGTTTCTACCTGGGCGACCCGCACTTCGCGCAGGGCAACGGCGAGATCGCGCTCACTGCACTCGAAGGGTCGCTGCGGGTCACCGCCCGACTGACCGTCGTGAAGACTCTGTCTCAGCCCCGTGCCGCGATGCCCTTCGTCGACACCGACGATCACTGGATCATCCTCGGGATGAACGAGAGTCTGGACGAGGCGATGCGTCAATGCGCGGAACTCTCGGTCGATTTCCTCGCCTCGTACACCGGTATGACACCCAGTGAGGCCTACCTGTATCTCAGTGCAGCGGGCGACTTTTCGGTGACGCAGGTAGTAGACCTGGTCCAAGGTGTCCACTGCTCGATACGCAAGAAAGACTTTCGTTCACTCGATCGACCCTAGGAGTACCGTGACCCGGAATTCATCGCTGCCCCTCGCCGCACCGCTGCCCCTCGTCCTGGGCGGACACGCAGTGCCCACGTTGCACAATGCGACCCTCGTCGACGGACGGATCGTCGATGTTCATATCGTGGGCGGGCGAGTGTATGACGTCGTACCCGCGCAAGGGCTAGTGCCAAGCGAGGACGACCTCGACCTCACCGGATTTCTCCTGCTCACGGCGCCGGCAGAGCCGCACGCGCATCTGGACAAGGCACTATCGTTCGACGAGATCCGGCCACCTGCTGGTGATCTCGGTTCCGCAATCGAAACCTGGGAAAACCACACACCGTCCCTGACCGTCGAGAGTATTGCCGAGCGCGCCCGACGCGCGGCATTGTTGCTGCTGGGCAACGGAACGACCGCGGTGCGATCACACGTCAATCTCCTACGAGGCGACCAGCCGTTACGTGGAATTCAGGCACTGGTGAAAGTCCGTGAGGAACTCTCGAGCGTCATGGATATTCAGCTCGTGGCGATGACGCCGTACGTCGTGGGCGACGAGGCAGTACATGCAGCCCTCGACCTCGGCGTCGATTTCTTGGGTGGGCATCCGCACCAAACACCCGACCCCAGCGGAAATCTGCAGCGACTGTTGGCAATAGCACGTGATCGCCGCGTCGGCGTCGACATGCACACCGACGAGCAAACCAACCCGACGATGCTCACGCTCGAGGAGCTTGCTCATTCCGTCCGGGACTGGCCGAGTTCGATGCCGGTGACCGCCGGACACTGCGTCAGTCTGGGAATGGTCACGCCGGAAGTGCTGGCCCGCGTGATCGAAGCGGTCAAAGAGAGCAACGTCGGGATCGTCAGCCTGCCGATCACCAATCTGTACCTACAGGGCTGGGACACCCCTGTGGCAATGCCGCGTGGTCTCACCGCCGCGCGGGCATTGATCGATGCCGGTGTACGGTTCGGCGCCGGCGCCGACAACGTTCGTGACCCTTACAACCCGCTCGGACGCAGCGATGCTCTCGAGACAGCGATGTTGCTGGTCACTGCCGGGCATCTGTCTGTCGAGGAGGCCTATCGGGCCGTCAGCGACGGCGCCCGTGACGTCATGTCACTTCCGAAGTCGGGAATCGAGAAAGATGCACAGGCCGAATTGTTAGCCATCCGTGCGGAAAGCCTCGAAGAAGCCGTTGCGGCCGCACCTCAAGACCGGATCGTGCTGCACCAAGGAAGACTCGTGTCGATGAGCAGAACCCAACGAGGGTTCTGCGAGTTCTGAGTTCACACGGCACCGGTTGGCGTAGCGAACGCACCGACCTGAAAAACTCTCTTTTCACAGCGTAAGTGCACGGCGGTTTCAAGAACCCAGCGCAACACTGCTGATGAGTTCGTTCAGTTTCTCACGAGGGGTATGGAATCCGTGAATCTTCCGGGGGCGGTTGTTGAGCTGCTCGACCATTGCCTCGATCGCGTCGTCGGATACGTTGTTGAAGTTAGTGCCCTTCGGGTAGTAGTCGCGGATTAGGCCGTTCAGGTTCTCGTTCGAGCCTCGTTGCCAGGGCGAATGCGGGTCGCAAAAGAACACGGGGCATCCGGTCGCGATCGTGAAGTCTTTGTGTCTCGACATCTCCTGCCCCTGATCCCAGGTCAGAGTTTTCCTGAGATGTTCTGGGAGGCGCATGATTTGGTTGCGGATGACGTCGATCACGGTGGCCGAGTCGCGGACGCCGGGTAGCCGTTCTATCAACGCGAAGCGCGTGTTCCGCTCGACGAGCGTGACGATCCCGGAGTTTGCGGGACCGACAACGAGATCGCCTTCCCAATTCCCAGGGACAGCACGATCCGCCGCGGAAGCGGGCCGGTCCGTGAGCCGGGCCCCCGCTAACCACGGTCGGACATCGCGGGATGGCAATCGTGAGGCAGGTGTCCTGCGAGAACGGCCTGAACGCAACGCCTTGGCGACGGTCAATTCGTGCCGTAACGATCCCCGGCCTTGGACATAGAGGGCTTGGTAGATTGTTTCGTGGGACACCCACAACTGCGGCTGGTTGGGGAACATCATCCGTTGTCTCCCTGCGATCTGCTGCGGAGAGTGCTTCTCGTTCAAGCCTGTGACGACGAGTGACCGCAGCTCATGGCAATCAAGTTTGCGTGCCCTTGTTCTCACGCGCGAGCGCATCGTGTGGTGATGCGCGACACCGGCATGGTATCTCGTCTCTCGCGACCCGCCGCGCCCTCGCCCGGTCTCGACTCTGTGACGTCCAAGCTCCCGTGAAATTGTGGACGCGGCAACGTCCAGGTGCCGGCCGATCGCTCGTATCGACCACGCGGGCGTGCTGTTGATCGCCATCTCGATGAAGACACGGTCCTGGTGAGTCAAGCGACGGTATGCGCGTTGAGGATTCAACGCTGACGTTGACGTAGTGACAGGCTCGATGCCGCCTCGGGCTCCCATACGGATCACCATGCCCGCTAGCCTGGCCCACTCGACGACCGCTCCCGTGTTCACACCGAATCGGCTCGCCGTTTCCTGAGCGGAAGCACCCATAAGAAGCATCGAATACGCGATGCACCGATCGTTCCACGAAACCGTCACGACAACCTCCGCATGAAGGTGTTGCGTTGGCTTCTTGAAACCGCCCACCTTTCGTTGTTCAACACTTCTGCAATACAAGGCCCCGCGAAAGATGTGGGCTGACAACCGGATTGCATACATCCCTAGCCGAGCAATTCGGAACTCATCCCACATCGGAGCACCGCGACTGAATGGGTTGCGCCGCAGCAGCGCTACGCATCGATTAACGCTTTCTGCACGTGATGCAAATATTATTGATAAATCTGAAGCCCTCTTTTCGTGGTCAAGGCATGACTCGCATCGCGGGTTCGCCTGCGGTGCGGAGCCCGGTAGATGTTGTCAAGTTGTCTGGGATACAGCAGTTTTCGGGCGCAGCAGGCCAATTGATGCTCCTAGGGTGTCAAATCGGTGTTTCGGAGCCATGTTTCGTAGGTGGTGAGGAAGGTAGCGTCGTGGACCCGTCCGTTTTCCGCGAGTGAAATCTTGGCGATGCTGACGCCCAAGGCTGCGGCCGCCTGAACTTGGATGAGTCCGCGTTCTTGGCGGAGCGGTCGAAGCTTTCGGTGATCGACAACGGGGACGGGGCTACTGATGAGTGTGAAAGACTTCTCGAGCGATCACGCGTTTGAGCTCTCTTGGTCAAGTCGCGGTGACAAGCAGTTGTTCGCCGCGGTGTCGGCAAGGAGCGTAGGGGGTGTCGGTGGTCCAGCAGGCCCAGATCACTCGGACCCATCCACGGGCGAGTATCCGTACCGCGTGTGGGTGCCGAGCACCCCGCGAACGGGCACGCCGGTAGCAGTCGCCAGCCCACGCCGAGCTGTGTCGTGAGTTGTCGGCGAAGCCTGTAATCGCGGCGCGTGCCGGCTTGTTGGCGGTATAGCGGAAGCCGACGCTGCGGGATTTTCCCGAGGCCCTCGTGACCGGTGCGGCCCCGCACAGGGCGGCGACCTGTTCGCCGGTAGTCGCATCGCTCGAGCAGGGCCCGATCTCTGCGATGAGCGCCGCGAGGCTGACGTTGGCGACGCGCGGAAGGGACTCGAAGAGCACAGTTTTGGGATGGGCAGCCAGGGCGTCCGCGAGTTCGTGCTCAAGACGGGCGATTTCGGTGTTGAGCAGGGCGATCTGGGCGATTGATCCACGAATGATCGCTTCGAGTACCTTCGGCGCGATGGGGTTCGCGGCGGCGGGCGCTGCCCGGAGCCGCCCGACGAGTTCGGCCCGCGGACTTGCCGCCACGGTAGCTGTGCCGATGGCAGAACTGGCGCATCCGACCTTCACCGAGAAGTGCCGCCGACTGTGGGGTGGGGTAGTCGGCCAAGAATGCCAGTGCGACTTGGGATGTCAGCTTCTGGAATACCTTCGCCGCGCCGGGCCAGTGCTCGGACAAGATGGCCCACAACTGATTCGAGGACGCCGTGCGCGCCTGGACCAGCACGGTTCGTGCGCGAACGTGTGTGGCAAGTTCCCTGGTGGCCTGCGCTACCGGTTCGACCCGGCGCAGGCGGTGATTGTCGGTGCGGGCGTAGTCGGCGAGCATGATGTGACAGCCTTCGCTCCTGCCGAACCCCACCGTGGCCGCGCAGCCTTGAAAGATGCCGGTTCGATCATCAGTACGGGATGCCCTGCGCTGGCAATGCGCCCTACGACCAGACCCTCACCACGCTCGACCGCCACCGGGAGCCGGGCCGGATCACCCAGTTGGGAGAGTTCGGCGAAGAGCGCCGCGATGCCTTTCTCGGTGTGCTCGATCATCCAGGTCTTGATTACCGTCCCGTTGTCGTCGATTAAGCAGACGCCGTGCCGAGTTGAACCCCAATCCCATCCACAGAACATGTGTTGACCTCCAGGTCCGAATACCGTCGCTGGAGCCGGGCAGGGCGTCGGTTCCTCATTGTTCGGCCCTCGTGGGGCTGCTCTCTCGCGCCGATCACACTCCCCGGCAACGGCGAGGGCGACCTGCTCAAACGGGCCATCGAGTGGCTAGACAGCGTGGCCGTCCCCCGTCGTTCCCGACGAACGAGCCGACATGGCCCGCATTACCCATACTCATCCAATGAGGCAGCGGAGGATTTCCTTGGTTCCCTTGCCTTCCTGCTGCTTACGTTGAATATAGTCGCGGGTTCGTTGGTCGTAGGTCATTCGCGTGAGGGCGATTTGATGGAGGGCGGAGTTTGCATGCCGGTCGCCGCCGCGACCCCGCCGGTGACGAGTGGTCTTGCCACTGGAAGCCGGAATAGGGCTCGTCCCACAGAGTGCTGCAAAAGACGCTTCCGACTTCAGTCGATCGGTGTTTCCACCGGCGGTGATCAATAGTTGTGCGGCGGTGACGGTTCCAATGCCCTTCGTCTGCGCCAGCCCCGGGTTGATCGCAAGCACCAGCTGCTCGAGATCGGCCTCAAGTACGTCGATTTCCGCGGTGAGGTGCTGGTACCGGCGCGCCAGAGATTTCAACGACGACATGATTGTGCGGGTGAGCATGTTCTCTTCCGATGCCGGCCTCGTGCGGGCCAAGGCGGGGAACAATGCCGTGTCGGCGGTACTTCGGTACCGGGCCCGAATCTGCTCGGGTGCGGTGACCAGCAGACTTTTGATCTGAACGCGAGTGGCAGTTCGTGCTTTGACCGCACTGCGACGCGCTGCGTGGATGTAGCGGGCGGCCTCGACGAGACCGTCGAGTTGTTTCGGTTCCGGATGATCGTCGGTGGCCAAAGCCGCTGATGCGGCTGCATAGGCGTCGACCTGATCTGTTTTCCTTGCATACGCCGCACTTGCCGATTCGGACGGATCACCTCGACCACACGGACCCCGGAATCCTTCAAATGCTGGGTGATCCCAGCGCCGTACGAGTGGGTGCCTTCAACTCCGACCCGTCGGACAAGGCCGAACGCGGCGATGTACGCGGCGATCGCCTTGTAGCCTTTCAAGGTTGTCGAGAATCCCGCGTCTCCTAGCCTGCGACCGGTGGTATCGATCACGGCGACATGATGGGTGTCGGCGTGGGTGTCGATCCCGGCGATGACTTCCAACTCGATCATTGTCATGATGGAAAGTGCCTTCCTGTTACCAAACGAGGGCTCGCCGGTCAGGAAGGGCAGACAAGACGTTGACGGGGCTTCTACCCAAGCTCCTGACTTGTTCAATGGAAACCAGGACAACCGGGATCTGCAATCTCGTAAAGTCCACGGTGTCGGTCGGCGCAGGCTCGCAAGCTCCTTGCCGCCCCAATCGGGTGATTGGCTCACTTATAGCGTGCCCTTCCGATCGACACCGGCCTACGGTGTGGTTCGACAGAGGCGTGAAACGATCAACTTCAAGTCAGGATGCCCACCGCAGGTGCACACCGAAACCGCACCCGGACAACAGGAGCATCCGAATTAATCATCATCGGAATCGACCCGCACAAAGCATCATTGACAGCCGTCGCCGTCGACAACAGCGGCGAGACAATGGCCCGCCGCAGGTTCGCTGTCAATTCCGGTACTGCCACGCAACTGCGGAAATGATCACACAGATGGGCCGAGCGGCGTTTCGCCGTCGAAGGCGCCAAGGGATTGGGGCGCGGTATCGCACAAATACTGCTCGCCGACGCTGAACACGTCGTCGACGTACCGTCCACCCTCGCCATGCGTGTGCGCGTGCTCGATACCGGCGGAGGACGCAAGACAGATGTGGACGATGCACGTACTGTCGCATTGACGGCATTGCGCCACAAGGGATTGCACGCGGTTCGGTACGAGGATCAGTCGAGGGGGCCTTGACCCCGGAAACTGGACACGGGGTTTGTGATTACGCGGCTTGCTGCAGGCTATCGGATGTGTGAGCGGTTTCGTAGTCGGTGGGACTGAGATAGTCGCAGTACGAGTGTCGACGCCAGGTGTTGTAACGGGTGACCCACCGGAACACCGCCAGCCTCGCCACCCGGGGCGATTCCCAGCGGGCTGCTCCTTGTAGGGTCTCCCGTTTGAGTGTCGCATTGAACGACTCGGCCAGGGCATTATCTGCGCTCGTGCCCACCGCTCCCATCGATTGCGCGACACCCAACTTCGCGCAGAGCATCGCGAAACCCTTTGAGGTGTACTGATTGGGCTCAATCGGTGGACGCAACATTCGAGGTCAGGAGGGTGTTGTGGGTCGTCCATCGGATTGGGTGCGGGAAGTAACGGGCAGGGCTCC
>NZ_JBEUOQ010000035.1:0-19566 GCF_040489275.1 Rhodococcus baikonurensis
TGGGGAACTATCTGGCCGTACGCGGGGAGAAACCATGGCCACAAAATGCGCCATAAATGGCCGCCAGTGGGGAGCTTACGATGGCCGTCGACAGTTGCAGGTTTTGGTGACACCGAACTGAATGTCGTCATACGGATGCCCGCGTCACCTTGAACTGTCCAGTTTGAGGGACGCGGGCATCATTCTGCGTGCTTGCGACCGGTAGATGGTGTGATGGGGATTGCTGTCTCGCGCATTCAATGCTGGTGAATTTCGTTGATAAGTTGAATAGTCCGCAGCGCCACTGCTTCTGCACGTTCGGTGGAGGTGCATTCCATCGTGGTCACGGGTAGCTCGGGGAGCGGGCGTTTCGCGGTGGTTTCGCGTATTCGGATGACTGTCCATCCTGCCTTCTCGAGCACTCGTGTTTTGAGGAGGTCTTTCTCCGCCTTGTCCCGATGCCAATACCAGCCGTCGTACTCGACTATGACCCTTTGATGGTGCAGCGCGAGATCGACTCCCCATCTCCACCCGACGACACCCGCAGGACCTGTGTAATCGGTTTGATTGAACGCTTTCGCGATGAGCTGGCAGATTGCCTGTTCTCGCATTGAGGTTCCAATAGTGCAGCAATGTGGGCATCCGGTTTCGGCTGCCGTGCGGGAACCGATCGAGACTTCCCATTCATGGCCAGCGCGGCATCGCCACCATACGCGGGAATCACTTCCGGCGCTGAAATCAATTGGTGTACCTGTATTTTTGGTGGAATGCCATTCAGATGCTATCGCGGGGTGGGTGGTTCTGAGATCGTTGAAACCTGGCAGGACCTTGCGTCCAGCGCAGATGGGGCACTGTCGACCGTTCACTCGGGAAACCACGACAGCGGGCCATTCGTGTCCGTGGTCTCGGCACTGCCACCAGGCTTTGAGATGGCTTCCGGCTCCAACTCGGGCGGGGGTGAGCAGGTTTTTGGTGGGGTGCCATTCGGCCGCGAGTTCTGGTCGCAGTGTGGCGAGGTCGTTGAATCCGACTACTATTCGTCTGTTGGTGCAGACGGGACATCCAGTGCCGGCTGATGTTCGGGTTTCGACGGTGGCCTGGTAGTCGTGTCCCTGCCCGGCGCACTGCCACCAAATCTTGGTTTTGCTTCCACTTGTTACTTGTGACGGGATGAGTGAGTTTTTGGTCGGGTGCCACTCTGCAGCCACTGTGGGATGTGTTGTGGCGAGGTCATTGAATCCTGCGAGGGCTTGTTTCCCTGCACAGTAGGCGCAGCCTCGTCCCCTGACGCGTGCGCTTACGACGCTCAAGTACTCGTGGCCGGCTGGGCAGATCCACCATGCGCGATATGCGGATCCTGGACTCGTGGAAGAGGTTGTTTGGGCGTTACGGGTCGGGTGCCACTGGTTGGCCAGATGTGGGTGGGTGGTGTCGAGGTCATTGAACCCAGCCAGTGTGCGTCGGCCTGAACAGACTGGGCAGCCGTTGCCTTGCGTGCGACTATTCACGGTTCCTTGCCATTCGTGTCCGAACTGGGTGCACAGCCACCAGGCTTTCTTGGCCGAGCCGACTGAAACTTCCTCCGATGAGATCGAATTTCGCGTTGGGTGCCATTCGGCAGCAATGTCAGGTCGAAGTGTCGCAAGGTCGTTTATCCCCTGCTCGATCCGCCGGTTCGAGCAGACCGGGCAGCCTGTCGCAGATTTTCCTGTTCGACTGGCGACCGTGGTCTTCCATTCATGACCACTGGAACATGCCCACCAGACGCTCTTGTTCGAGGCAACGAGAACGTCGTGGGCGGAGAGCGTGTTCTTGGTGGGGTGCCACTCGCGCGCGACCTCCGGCCGTAGCGTGGCGAGATCGGTTTCACCTGGAATAGGTAACCGCCCACCGCAGTAAGGGCAGCCAATTATCGCTTTTACGCGCTGCTCGACTCTTGATGCGTACGAGTGACTGCGGTCTGGGCAAATCCACCACGCGCTGTACTCGGATCCTGTCTTGACTGCAGTTGGTGGTCGATCGTTTCGGATGGTGTCCCATTCCTTTGCAATCTCGGGTTCGGTTGTCGCGAGATCGTTGACCCCGGTGATCGCGTAGCGACCTGCGCAGTGTGGGCACCCATATTTTCTGTTGGTGCGTTTTGTGATTTCTGTTTGGTACTCGTGACCGCCGGCACATCGCCACCAAGCTTTCCAGTTGCTTTTTGCTGTAAAGCCGGTAGGCGTCCGGTCGCCGTTGAAGGTGGGGTGCCATTGGGACGCGATTTCGGGATGAGTCGTAGGTAAGTCGGTTTCATTGGGAATTGGGCGGATCAGTGTGCAGTAGGGGCATCCTGGACCGATTTTGGCAGTGCGGTCGGCGACGCAGGCCTGATAGGAATGCTTCTTTCCGCATCGCCACCACGCCCGGATGCTGCTTTTCGGCGTGATATCGGTCGGTTGCCGTTTGTTTCTCTCTGCATCCCACTCTGCGGCGAGATCTGGTCGCAGAGTGGCGAGATCGGTAAGTCCAGGTATGGCGCGCACGGGCATGGACGGAATCCTTGTGTAGGGGTACGACAGTGAACGGATCAGTCTGTGGGCGGAATGTCTACTCGCCCTTCGGTCTCAGTCGCTCTGCGGTCTTGGCGTTGGTTGTCGCTTCCAGTCGTCGTGCGACGTCGTGGATGTCGTCGAAGCAGCGGAATGCGTCGTATCCGGAACGGAAGGCGAAGAGACTGTGTTTGCGGATGACGCGGAGATAGGAGCGTTCGTCGACGTCGTAGATTTTGAGCGCATCGCGGGGTGCTGGGATGGCGTTGTGGTAGGCGAACGCGATTTGGTAAGCGACTTTGAGGATGTTTGAGATGTGTTGTGCGGTCAGGGCTGCGGTGTGGATGTCTTGTGGGAGGTTGTAGCGGCCGAGTGCGTCGAGATTGTCGGCAAGGTCGACGAGGGAGTCGCAGGCGCGCTGCGCGTGGGCATGGACATTTGTTGCCGTGGATGTCATGAGGTCCTCTGTCTGCGATGCGGTCAGCGTGACTGGAGCTGTCGCGGATTGTGAAGCACGAAGGAAAGAACTCTATGTGACATTCAGGATGCCTCATGCATGTCACATTGGCAAGTGTGAGAAGGACATTTGGCCGAGCATTCAGGGTGGACTCGGTTCAGAATCGTTTCGCGTCCAGGTCGGACGGTAACGTCACCTGCATGGATCCGCTGGAGAAGGCCGTCGAGGCGCACAAGCGTGCAGTAGTCGCGGAGAAGGCTGCTCGGGATGCTCTGTACGGCGAGATTTGGCGCGCGCGACAGTCTGGAGTTTCGCAGGTGGAGGTTGTTCGTCGGACTGGTTATACGCGTGAACATGTGCGTCGGATTGAGCGATTGTTCGAGGGTACGTCGGATTGACTGGTCGCGGCCGTTGCTCCAGGGCGAGGATTTTACCGAGTCAGTATTGGAAATATGTCCGCTTGAATGGTCATGGATACGCGTGCGTAGAACAGTGCCAGTCGGCAGGGCACACAACGAAGAGGAAAGAATGACGGGCTATGCCGATGGTTGGGCGTTGCTGGGCGACGAGGTGAGGGCCATCATTAAGGAGTATTGGCTGGACGGGTTCCCTGTTGCGGCGACTCCGGACGAGGAATACAACCGAGGCCGTGGCCCCGGAAAACGCGTCAGCCCTATTTACGAATACGACGACGGCGGAATCGGGGCGACGCAGTGGCTCAATGTCACCCACAACGTCGCCGCGATACTGAAGTCGGACGGTGGATGGAAGGTTGGCGGCGCGTTCCACCTGTGGGTTTCCACCGGTATCGGGACGCTTCCGTACGAGGTGCCCCTGCGAAACCCAATCATGATCGACGCGGGGGATAACGTGGGCTGGAGCGAACGTAAGGAAGAAGCAATCGCCGCCGCAGAGGCAGTACTCGGTCTGCGTCGATTGGCCGAGTAGCTCACCAAAGCAAATCGAGAGACCCGATTTTCCTCAGTCCACGAGGCGAATCGGGTCTCTCGCGGCCAGAGGAGGAGACGAGCTCTCCCGGCGCCTCCTCGCGTGGGCCGCCGATGCACTCTCGCTGTTGCGGAGCCTGCGAGGCTGTCCACAAGAAGATGAACCCGACTTGAAACGAGTCCGCCAATCAGGTCAACACCAGGTCTGGCGCACTGCCCATCCGTTCGACCCCGACATCGCATTTCGGCTGATCTGCTGGTTCCCACCCGACAGCAACACCGTCGTAGTGGCACTGTTCGCGGGCGACAAATCGAGAATCGGCGACGTGTTCTACAACAGTGTCGGACCCCGAGCCGACGCCGCAGTCCGAGCATGGAAGTTTCAGACAGAAGGAGATCAACGATGACCGAACAGTCGGATAAGACCCGATTCATTCGCGGAAATGATCGCATCGACCGACTCGTTGCGGACCCGTTGATCGCTGACGATGTCACCCGCTACGCGTCCGAGCGCGCGGAAGTGAACCGGATCTACGCACAAGGCCTGGCGGACATCCGCAAAGCGGGCAAGCTGACTCAGACCGAAGTCGCAACGATCCTCGACACTGATCAGGGCACGGTATCGAGAATAGAAAATCGCGACGATCTGCTGCTTTCGACCCTGCGCCAGTACCTAGCCGCGGCCGGCGCAGTGCATGCGAAGATCGTGGTGGAGAAAGAGGGTGTCGAGATCACCCTCGACCTCGACAGCTTCGGGTGACCATCGGTTCGATCACCATGTGTCGTGGTGATGGGGCACACTGACGGCGCAGAGTGGCGGCGAGTAGTGCCGGCGCGAGTGAACGAACGGACAGCGGCATGGGTATTGAAGAAGCTCAGGACGACGGCACGCTCTACGCGGTGCCTCCGAAGGATCCGGACACGATCTTGGGGTCGATCGACTCGCTGCACGTCGAGGCTCCGGTGGTTGTCGAGCAACGCCAGGAGTCGCCGCCCGCGTCCGGGGAAACCGTCTCCGACCAGTGGGGCGATTTCGACCACTGACTGTGACACCTGGTACCTGGCTGACAGTGCTGGCCTTCTTCGTGTTCGTAGCTCCTGGGCTGCTGTACGACCTGGCCAGCGTCACCAAGCGCACCCGTCGACACGAGACGGTGTTCACCGAGATCAGCCGGATCACACTGATGTCGACGCTGTGCAGTGCCGGCGCTGCAGCTGTGGTGACAGTAATCGGCATGATCGTCGCCGCACGATGGGAGAAGTACCCGTTTCCGGATCCGGCGTCGATGATCCGCGGCGGCTCAGGTTACGTCAACGCGCACCTCGCAGCGGTGTCGTGGGCAGCAGCCCTTTGCTTGGGGGTCTCGCTCGGCATCTCCTACGGCGCGTTCCGTCTCGTCTACCGCACGGACAAAGCCGCGATCTCCGACATTTCCGCATGGAGGTCGGTCCTGCGTGACGATCTACCTGACCCAGGTGTCGCATATGCCCTGGTCAAAATGAAAAGCGGCACGGTCTGGGGTGGGCGGGTCGCCAAATACACGCCCGACCCGGAGATGGCGAACAGGGAATTGGTCCTGAGTCCCCCGTTGTCTGTCCGCGATGCTGCCGCGTCACAGATGGCGAAGGTTCCCGACAAGTGGATGCGCGTCATCCTGCCCGGTCCGGAGATCGTCTCGATGGTTGTCACCTACGGTGATCCACCGCCGTAGGTGACCGGCCGGCACTGCGGTCAGGCGATGTGGAAGCGGTCGTCTCCGAGTTCGACCTCGACACGCAGGGAACCGCCTACTGCCTCGACGTATCGGCGCAGGGTGTCGATTTGAATTCGTGCGAGGTCCCCGCGCTCGATGTTGGAGATGCGGTTTTGGCCGACGCCGAGACGGTCTGCGACCTCACCTTGAGTCAAGGCAGCATTCTTGCGGAGTTCCTTGAGTCGGTAGGCCCGTACCTCCTCGAGCAGTCGGCCCTTGTGCGCGTCCACGGCGGACCGGTCGACGGGCCGTGCGTTGAGCATGTCGTCGAGACTTTTTGCCATCACGTTCACTTCCCTTCCAGGTTTTCGATGTGGGTGTCGAGCAGATCGTCGGCGATCGGAATGTTCTTCTTGTACCACTTGGTCCACTGACCTGATTTGTCTCCCGCGATCAGCAAGATCGCCTTTCGATGCGGGTCGAACGCAAACAGCACTCGCAGCTCCGAGCGCCCACTCGATCCCGGCCGTAGCTCCTTCATGTTCTTGTGGCGGGAGGCAGTGACCGTGTCGACCAGCGGCCGACCGAGCTGAGGCCCACGTTCTTCGAGCAATTCAAGTGCAGCGACAACCTGTTCATAGGACGACTGATCCAGCTGTGCAAGCCAATCTTCGACCAACTCGACGTCCACACTCCAGATCGACACTTCGTCATAATATCACTCATAGGTGATATTTGGGGATCCGTTTCTGCGGCGGTGCCAGCGGTGCACATCCTGCAACGACTTACAGCTCTGACATCAACTCAGGAAGTCTTTACCGAGCCAGTCGATCAGGCACTTCTCGATAGGGTCGGGATTCTGTTTGACTGCCAGCTTGGTTAGGTGGGGTGCGATGATGTCCTTGTATTCTTCTCCGAGAACCAGTTCGACTGCCTCTCTGGCCAACCTGAACGAGCGTTGCCATCGCGGGCCACGCCGGTCGTCTGGCCCCGGCCCCACTGATTCGCAGTTGATCGTGTGCACTATTACGCGAGCGTCTGCACCCTCGAACGACTTGATCGTCCGGTCGATTTTGTCCCGCCCCTCTCTGATCGCGGCTGCCTGTTTCCGATCCAGCTTTCGTCCCCTCACCAGATTGGCGATGAGCTGGCGATCCTCCCTCAGCCAGATCACATGCAATGGGCCCGATTGGGGCGCATTGCCTACATCTTTCGGCGGTGTCGGCAAGAACCGGCCTGGTAGGACGTCGGTGCCTCGATGGGCCCAGACGTAGCGAGGCCAAGGCTTGTGCAGGTGCTCTCCGTGGAGTTGTGATCGGTAGGCGTCTAGTTCTTCGCTGGTGGGGAGGCTGTTGTTGGGCCTATACCCTTGCGCAATTTTCCGAGTAGTGAAGAATCCGTAACCCAACATTCTCGCGAGGAGTGCACCGACATCTGCCGGCCAAGGACCGTCGGTCAACGAGACGATGGCGACAGCCGGGACATCTTTGTGCTGCCACTGACGATCCGGGCTACGCTCGGCGATCGTGTGCCTGACGGAGTATCGCAACCTGTCGGGTTCAGCGTCCCCTGAAGCCTCCGCGTCTGCCTTACTCATCCATTGAGTGGGGGCGCGAGGCGCGTAGACCGCCCCGTACCTGTTCAGCACGTGATGCAGTTCGTTCTCCAGGTCGTTACGTTCGTCCCGCAGTGAGACATCAGAGTCGTTCCCTTGCTTGTACACCCGCCGAAAGTCCAGGATGTCCGCTACGTGAAACCGAAGATCGCCGGGTCCTTCAATAGCTGGTTGAACTGCGACCGCCCAATTCTGCGTCGCGGTGGTGGCTGCGATGATCGCGCCGGTTGCCTCGGTGGTGTCGGAATGACGCACCGACATCTCGAGATCTCGGAGTTCACTGCGCAGTTCGAAAACCCTTCTGTGCAGCCATACTTCGTGCGCAAGCGCCTCTTGCACGTCTGGGACTGCATCGAGCATCCTGGCGAAGAACAGCTCGTCTACCTCTCCGTCGTGAGCGGCAGATGACGTCCACTCGAGGCTGAGGCGAGGCAGTTCTGCCAATTTCGGCCTTCCGTGGCCGCGCCTCCAGTCCGCGATCCGTTTGGGTGTCACTTCTTCGTCGTTGAACATTTCGGCAAGTGCGACCGGAGTCAGATGCGCCAGGTCTTCCTTGACGAACTCCACGAATCGAAGCCACGCGGGATCTGCTGTGTTCACCATGTGGCAAGTGTGCCATTTATGGAGCAACCAGAGTGCTTGAACGGCGCAGGTTCGCCCATTAGCCTCTGTTTGTGCAGGTTGCCGCGCCGGGCGCCTGCCCGACCGAGAGGAACGACATGTCCAGGTCAACTTCCATCCGCACTGCAACGGTTGCCGCTGCTCTCGCAGCGTTCACCGCTTTTGGTGGTTTCGTCGTCGTCCCTGTCGTCCACGCGACCCCCGTCGTCGCACCGCAGCAAGGCCCAGCGGGGGCAGTTGTGAAGTACCTCCAGAAGGTCAACTGGCAGAAGGAGTTCAAGGACGCAACAAAGGGGGTCGTCGTTCAAGTCGTCCTCGACAAAGTAATCGAGATCCTGGTCCCGAAAGGCGGAAGTAACTCTATTCCCGTGGTGCAGGCGAGCAGCATCAACAGCCCCGAAACGCTGATCAATCGGAGCTCGAATCCAGCAGGTGTCTCACCACGAGTGAGCTACGTGAAATCGAACGACGCGCGAGGACTCTTCTACAGCACCCTCAAGAGCGGTGGTATTCGGAAGAGTGAAAACAGCTACAAAGTCGGGGTCCAGACCGTGAAATTCAGCCCTGGGACGTCATCGACACCGCCTTCCATCACCATCTCGAACTCAGCGGTCACGAACAAGATCGTGGTGTTGGCAAACTAAGAGTTCCGAGAAGTCCATCGCCGATCGGAGTGATGGGACATCGACGAGAGCGGGTCACACCTTTCGGTGCGGCCCGCTCTCCGTCATCTATGACTACATCTCGACTTCCGTTCCACGATCTCTCTCCGGGACCATGACCGGCTCACCGCTGAATCACACCGGAGTTTCCGGGGACTTCATCGACTTCGTCAACCGATCAAGAGCAAGTACGGCGTCGAGCCGATGTGCAGGGTGCTCACCGAGCACGGCTGCTCAATTGCGCCGTCCACCTACTACGAAGCCCGCAACCGTCCTGCGTCTCGGCGGTCTCTGCGCGACGAAAGGCTTAAAGTCGAGGTCAGCCGGGTGCACACCGAAAATTATTCGGTCTACGGCGCCCGCAAGGTGTGGCTTCAGCTGAGGCGAGAGGGTATCGAGGTAGCGCGCGGTGCACGGTCGAACGGTTGATGGGTGTCCTCGGGCTCGAAGGTGCCCGTCGAGGCAAGGCCAAGCGCACCACCATCGCCGATCCACAAGGGCATCGCGCAGACGATCTGGTGCAACGGAAGTTCAACCCGATCGCGCCAAACATGTTGTGGGTAGCCGACTTTACATACGTTTCGACATGGTCGGGCTGGGTCTACGTCGCGTTCGTCATCGACGCGTATTCTCGCCGAATCGAGGCGTTCTACTACGGTGAACACAGAGCTACGCGAATCGCGGAGTTCTCAAATCAGTAAGTCTCCGGACTCGCCGGTGTGATTCAGAGTCTGGATTTCAGGCAAGAGTGGTCGTGTTGTCAGTCCGCTGGCCACTGGATAACCCGTATTCGATGTCTGGTCCCGCCCACTGAATGATTTGTCCTGCTTGGTCGATGGTCAAAACGCACACCCAAGCCCTCAGAAACGATCTGAGCCCATTCGGGTCCAGAGTGTGCGGGCTCAATGGTCCAGCAGGTCGAGATACTCGGTGAGCTGTCCGATCGGGGCGACAACCTCGCCTCGCAGCATCCACGTTGCCTCACCGTCGACTATTCCGGGATCCAGATGACCGCCGCTTGGCAGAGTCGGCCATTGCAGCCATTCATTGAAGTCCTGGAAGTTGTGCGCGATCTCGATGGTTGCGGCCAAAGCATCGAGGCCGCTGGAGATCCCGAACCCGCTACCGTCCTGATTGTTCACTCCCAAACTGAGAACGAGCCCAGGAACCGGGAACACGTCTCGTCGAATGTCGACGCGCCACACCCCCGGATCGAACTCCCGCATTCCATCGAAACGAAGGGTGTCGCGCGAGATCCGGGCGATCACGGTCAGGAGTATCTCTTGGAGTTCCGGTGACGGCTCGAATGTGAATCTGACATCCCACCTGGCACCGAAGTCGGAACCGGACACATACATTCTCCGAATGCTATTCGACAGCCGTTGCTATTTCGCCTGTGAGTGACAATATTCCCCGCGTCCAAAGCAACCGTCATCTGTTCGAAAAAACAGATCCTTTCGGTTTGACCGTCGAACGGGGCGATCGGGCTTGCCGATCTTGCAGGAGTGATCGTGATGGAAGAATGAGGGGATGCGCCCGAACAGGTACCTCGACGATTATCTGCATGGGCTTGAGTTCCTGAGTGGGGTGTACCCCGATGATGCGGGGGCGATTGCCGAGCACGGCATCGTGGCCGCGCTCGATGATGATGATGCGTTCGTGTTCTTGCTTCGCTTGGTCGGTCCAGAAGCCCCGGCGTTCGCGGATGAACTGTGGCAGTTGATCAGTGGTTTTCTGAACAGTCGCCGCGTCGAGGAGTTGTTCGGAGGCTCTGAGGATGCCGGGTTGGCGGATCTCAACACAGTGAGAAAACCGAGATACCTCCCGCCTCCTGCTCGACCGAGGATCCCAAGGTGAGAGTGTCTGACGGCTACCACCGTGCCAAAAGATTCAGGGAAGAACGTGCCAAATAATTCCGAAAGTCACAGTCGCGGCCTGAGTTTTCGGTTCCGGAGAAGCCTGGACCCGGGCCATGCCGGTCGCCGTGCAGTGCACTTCACATAGACTTCCGAACACGTTCCGAATATTGTGGGGGCATGGCCCCGACCGCGACCCGCACCACACGCCGCTCCTCCGACCTGAGCAAACACTCGGCCGAGGTGTTCGCCGAGGCCGAGGACCACCCCGTCACCGTCACCCGCCGCGACGGCGAAGATCTCGTGCTCATGACACAACGCGAAGCAGACAGCCGCGCCCGACTCCTCGAGTTCGCGGCACAGCTGATCGGAGTGGCCGTCGACGACGACGGACCCCTCGACGGACGGATGTCGCGCGCATTCCCCTGGATGCTGGCACTTTCCCCGAAGGATCGTGCCGTCTGCGCTCGAGACCTGGTCGACGCCGCACGCGCGTCGTTCGCGACCGACCAACCGCACCTGGTACTTGCGGAACTGACCTCGTGGCGAGAAACGGCGACCGCGATCGCTGCCGGCCTCGGTCAGGCCGACCTCGAATGGCTGGACACTCCAGAAGACGACACGATGGTGGAGCGTCCGTAGCGGTGGCAGGAAAACGCGGCGAGCTCGTACCTCGACCGACGAAGAAGACCGAGTACGAGATCCGCTTCGCGACCAACAATGCACGCAAAGGTTGGCGGGACCTCACTGCGGTGATCCGCAACCCGTTGGCGGAGGCCTGGGATTTCCTGACGCGAACCCCGCTGGTGGTGGATCCGAAGAACTACCCGCTACGCGGCGACCTCGGCGTCGTCACTCGCGACGGCGTGAGCCATCAGCGGTGGCAGCACAAACCCACTCAGCAGGGTGATGCCCGCATTTGGTTCTATGTCGAGGGGCGCACGGTGCACGTGGAGCAGGTGCACACCAACCATCCGAACGAGACGAAATAGGGATCCGTGTACGGAAAGGCCCCCGGACGCATGCTTGGGTTGTAAGGATCATCGCCACCGCTGCCTGCACCGCACCGCCGGACCGAGACCGCTTGGGTAGTTGACTACAGCCCACCCTGATTGATTTATGTCCCGAGTGGCCCCATTGGTTGGTGATCTTGTTGGCCATGTTGAGCGGTTAATCGAAGCGGAAGCCGAAGAGTCCGCCGGCGTCTGTTTCGTCGGTTAGACGTGTGTCGAGGATGTAGGGGTCTGCGTCGAAGGCGCCGTCGCTTTGAAGTTCCACGGTGGCGAGGAAGTCCGAGTTGAGGGTCACGATGTACTGGAAGTTGTGTTGTTCGGCGAGTCGGGCTCCGATGTTGAGGCACGATGCGACTTGGCGGCCGTCGATTGCGTCGAAGAGGTGGCTGTCGTGTACGAGTATCCGAGGTGCACGGCCTGCTTTGATTGCGGCGATTGCGCACACGATGTCGAGTATGAAGGTCTCTACGCTGCGGACGCCTACGCTCGCGTCGCCTGATATGCGGGGCTCGACGCCTAAGAGTCCTTTGGGTGTCGGCGAAATCAGAAGTGATGCCTCACGGTCGGTGTAGATCTCTGCGCCGAGTTCGCCGAATAGGGAGATCGATTCAACGAGGCTGTCATTTCGCTCGTTCAGTTCGGTTCGGACCGAGGCGACGAGTTCTGCGGTTCGCAGTTTGATCGTGTCGCTGATGGTGCTGATTGAGTTCGCGGCTTCCAGTCGTCGTTCCAGGTCTGCGACGTCGGATTCCTTCTTCGCAAGATCACGCTGGAGGCTCAGAAAGGTGTCGAGTGCGACGGTTTCGTTGAGGAGAAGCATGATCTGGGATCGCTGGTTGTCGAGGCTGCTGCGTTCGGAGTGGATGGCTTCGAGGCGGGTGCGGATGCTGTTGAGTTCTTGTTCCAGGAATGATCGGCGGTTGCGGACCACGGATTCGTGGAATGCTCTGACCTCGTCGTAGCGCCGGCTGACGGTGTTCGGGAGGACGAGTCCGATCTCGGCGTAGACACGAGAGAGTTTCGCCGTCAGTTCGTCCTGCTCGGACGTCTCGACTTCGTCGGCTATTGCTTCGTCGATCTCCCGTGACCTTCGTAGTAGAGCGAGGGCTTCGTCGTTGAGTTTCTGGATCGAGGCGCTGAGCTTGTCCGCTTCTTGTTGGTGATCGGCGTATTGTTCATCGACTTTGAACCCGCGTAGATCCCCCTGTGCGCGGTCGCGGTGGCGGCGGGCTGTCGCGAGTTGTGCGCGGATCGCGGATTCGTCGAGTGAGAGGTGGGTGATTGCGCCTTCACGGACTGCTGCGCGGATGGCTTTGCCTTGTTTGGTGAGGCGATCGACATCGCCTGCCTTGCCCAAGATTTCTGGTGAGAGTCCCAGCATGAAGCCGATCTTCACGCCTGATTCCCAGTCGGCCTCGGACTGGTGGCCCTTGATGGGGTTGTTGAAGAATGTTCGGATCAGTTGACTCCAGAGCTGACCGGCTGTCGGGCGGGTTGCGTCGGATGGTATCCGAAAGATGTTGTGGGAGAGTAATTCGCGCCATTCATCGACGTGGATGTCCGTCGAGTTTCCGGTTATCGACCAACCGGAGACTTGAACGCGGGTCGTCGGTGAGACGGCGCGTGTGACAGTAACTTCGTCGTCCCGGTCGCCATCTTTCGCGGGAAGCGCGAGGGTGGCGGTGAATGTGTGGTCGGTGAGTTCGGATGCTTTGAATTCTGGCGGTAGGTCGCCGCCGAGGAGGTACCTCAGGATCTTGATGACGCTGGTTTTGCCGATGCTGTTTCGACTGTCGCCTTGCTGGGATGTGTCGGTGCGTTCGGCGACGAGGATGTTCAGGCCCTCGCGAAACCGCAGAGTCTTGAATCTTGGGTCGGAGGAGGTGAGGCGGCTAAGAAACATGTGTGCGCCTGAGGAAGCCTTCATCGGATGTGTCCACGAGTCTCATTGTGTAGAGGGCGGCCAGTGCGAGTGTGAACCAATCGAATGTGATGCGTTGGGCTCGATGTGACGAATGTTCGTGAATGCTGAACCGTTCCCAGAGGGCCGAGACCGACATCGGATCGCGGAGTTCTTCGAGGATCTTGGAACCGACTGTCATGAGGGCGCGGTCCGATGACACCCCTTTAGTGGGTAAAAGCATTGGGTGTCTCCACTTCTGGGCCGTCTTCGTTGGTGGGTGGCATCTCGAATATGTGGCAGGAATCGAAGAAGTACGAGACGACTGCGAACGCCGCGTTGGCGCGCTTTCCATCCATCCTGAAGTTAGTTCCGGCTACCGACACATACAGTCGTTCAAGAACTTCGGCTGGTACTGCCGTCACCGCATGGGCGTCCTGGTACATCGACCGAAATTTCTCGCCATGAACGTCACACAGACCTGGGTCGGACAACTCTTCATACCAACGGTCAATACGAGGAGCCAGTAACCGGCCTGCGTTGAACTCGAGACGGCTCGCGTCGGGGAGCTCGTTGAAGTCCATCTTGCCTGCGGGGACGGCCAGTACACGTGCGCCGGTTTCCACAATCACGGTGTTGGAGTCGAGCGCGTCAAGTAGGGGCAACAAGTCAGAAAGTTCCACGTTCTCTGCCCCGGGCGCCCCAGGGAACAGCGCGTTGAGGACAGCGACATCGAGGGTTCCGACCACTTCCACCCAGAGTTTCTCGGTGTTAACGAGCCGGATGGTCAGTGGGCGCTCAGCGGACGGACCGTGACTTTGTTGGAGACCGGTGAGGGCTTTCAAGGACTCTGGACCTGCTGGTGCGTTCGTGACGAATTTCCATGTGTGGAAGCTGTCCCACTGAGAGAGCCCCCGTGCGAAGTCTGAATTGATCTTGGCAGCGAGTTCGCGCTCTGCGCTGCGGGCCGGTCGTTGGCCGTAGCAGGCGTAGAAGATGGTGCCTGAGTCCGCCAGCCCGTCGCACCCGCCATCGCCGAGTGTTCCTGACGGAGCGGGGTTCACGTAGTCGTCGTGGAATCGATCCAGCACCTTCGAGGCATAGTCCTCGAATGCTGTGCCCGACTTGAAACACTCCTGTTGATGGCGGAAGTGGTACCAGTCTCGCCAGTTCGCCGTCAGCAGCATCTGTTAGCCCGTCGTGGTCTTGCGTCGACCACGGTCGTGGTCTCTCGCAGAAAAGACTATCGTTCATCAACTCGGCGATTGTCTGTCCCGTTAACAGGCGTGGCGTCAGCATGAGTGGCAATGGGAAGAGGCGTAGGGGTTTTGGGTGGGTGCTGGGCCGCAGAATGTGGGTGTGACGCAATTCGATGCGACTTGGCATCGCTTGTTGGTGTGGACGGCTTGGCAGACTCTGTCGTGTGGTTCGGGAGGTTTGGCGCGAGATGGGGGAGAACATTGGTGGATGACTGGAGTCCGGTCTTTCGGGCGCGAGATGGGGGAGAACATTGGTGGATGACTGGAGTCCGGTTTTTCGGGCGCGGAGGTGGGAGCAGGACGGGGCTGAGTTCGCGGAGTGGATGGATGGTGCTGCGGTCCGGTCGCCGTGGAAGCGTCGCAGGTTCGGGATCTGGCGTGAGGAGCAGTTTTCGGACAGGATGCGCGTTGCCCGGGAGGCCAAGCGGCAGCGGCGGGCGGAGCTGGCGGCGAATCCGAGTCCTGAGCTTGTTGCGGCGTACGAGGAGTTGCGGGCTGCGGAGGCGGCGTCCGGTGCCCGACTCGGTTGCGCGCGGGGTGGTGATATGACTGACCCTGAGACGGTTCGGTTTCTTGCTCGGTTGTTGAGCGATCACGCCGAAAAATTTCAGTAAGAGCAGTGTGCGCGGCCATATTTGTGGTCCGCTCGTTTCTCTGTCGGGAAGTGCGACGGTGAGTTGGTCGAGGTTGCCTTCGATCTCGACGCTGACGACGTAGTTGCAAGGCGGTGTGTGCGGCCTTCGACGTGTTGGGCGCCGATGCGTCCGCCGGGTTTGCGTTGAGGCCGGGGACTCACCGCCAAAGCGGGACTGTGAGCGCACTGGCGGTGAGCCGTGCGCACCGAACCGTTGCTATCTGACAGTGCGCAGTTCAGGCGACCCATCCCCCGAGGGAAAGACACCCGGGGGCCGGCCGGCGCGGCAGACTGTGTGCCCGACATCAAACCGCCGCGACGTCCATTTTAGAACCGCGCACCGACTGCGTACAGGGGGTCGAAGGGTGCTCGTCTCGGTAAGCCGGTCAGATCATGATCTGCATACTTCGATCTCCTCGTGCCGAAATCCGTCGTTTCAGTTTCACACTGGCCCGTGGTTTGGTCGGGTGTGTTCGATCTCTGGTGCGACATTTCATCGTGGCGCTCTGGCGATTGTCGGGACGCTGTTGAACGGTCATGGTTTGATCGGGCGGCCGGGTCCGCTGCGTACGCCGAATCCGTTGGCTCACGGTGTTTTCGATCGAGGGGAAGGTGTCGAGATGAGCAGCGACGCGTCGGGTGACTTGATTGCCGGTGGGATGGTGCCGTGATTTCGGATGTGCGTATGACGAGTGATGTGGGTTCGTTGTTGCAGTTTCTGCTGGGGACCGAACCTGTCGGTGGGGTGGAGGTCGTTGGCGGTTGTCGAGAGATGAGTCGGCATGTTCGATCGCATCCGTTGCCGGCGAGCCGTGTCGATGATGCGGGGTGGGTGCGGTCGGTGGCAGCGGTGATGGAGGGGCCGCAGCGGGTGAGATCAGGTTTGAGGTCGTCACCGCGGGGGCCGAAGTCGCCGGTGCAGTCGTGGGTGGCTGTTCTTCATGTCTCGGCGGATGCTCTTGCGGGAGTGAACGGTGACGTGTCGGTGATCGCGACTGGCTTGATGAGCCGACTCGGTATCAGCTCGGATGATGGTTCGTGGCGGTGGATCGCGTTGTCTGTTCCTGCTGTCGGCCGGTTTGTGCGGCGTGTGCAGCTGGCTGCGACACCATTGGACGACCGTGACCCGGTGTGGAGTTTGCTCGGTCACGAGGGATGGGCGGCGCGTATTGCCGCGACGGTGGTTGGGGATGCCGAAGGTGGGTTTCTGTGCTGACAGACGAAGCGTTCCGGCAGCGGTGCCGGGAGGGTGGGTTGCTGGGCCACTGACATTTCTCAGGAGTAGGTCGTGGATGGTTTCGGTGAGCCGTCATCGGGGAGCCGTCGCATCTCGGGATGTCGGCTCAAGGAGATCCAGTTCTAGTCCCGTGGCGGCAGGATTCGTTCGCTGAGCGGGTTGTAGCAGACGAGTCCGAGGTTTTGCGCGGTGCGTACGAAGGCGTTGGCGGCCGTGATTTGTGCTCGTGAGGTTCCGCTGACATGGATCGCGGCGAAGCTTCCCACGGTGCGTACCGTCCAGGTCGCGCTGCTGTCGGTTTTCGTGTCCTCACTGTTGCTGGTCATGTGGGCCCGTTTCTCTGTCGGGGATTGTCAGTCGCGGCACTGTGAACGACGGGGAACAGCGATGAGTGAGATGCCTCCGATGAGGCTGGTCGGCGACGGCTCTGGACCAGAGCGCGGCAAGATTGTCGATGCCGTTCTTCTTGGGCGGTAGCGGGCACAAGACATCGACGTCGCCCTCGGCCTCGCCCGATACGGGAAACGAGCAGACCACATACCTCTACGCGTGAAAGCCTGTGCTGTGCGCGTCGAAGGCATCATGGCTGCGACGCAGTCGGCATGGTTCCACACCAGCTCCGGGAGAGGGTGGCCGTCGTGCCCGTGAATGCGAGCAGCGGAAACGGTCAGAATTCCGTCACACTCGATCTCTGTGTCGGTGAAGACGCGATCAGTATCCCGTGACTCCGTATCGGGCGATCGACACAGCGTTGAGACGGCGTAACTCAGCCCATGCTCGTCAGAAGGACCTCTTTGTCGGCCGGGGGCATCACACACGCAGTTCCGTCCGACGCCACGACCATTCGATAGTGCCGGACACCTGCGGAGAATTTCGCGATCGTGCCCAGCCGCAAGGCATATTCCTCGAAGCCAGGAGGAACGAGCGCCAGCCCCCACGCATCCGCCTCGATGGGATCGAGCGCCACGGGTTCGCCGGTGCGGACGTGCCGGCCGCCGACGAACGTCATCATCAGCACCGACCCGGCCGGATAGGGACCGGTCATCGTTGTGCTCGTATCCAATGCCAGATGGGAAGCGAACACCCGAACCTCCACGGTTCGGTCGAGTATCGATCGTCCGATCAGCTTCGGCGGGGGTTTCTTGCGGGCGATCGTGCGAGATGTCCCTGGCACCAGAGCTTTTCGCAGTAGTCGGTGTAGTTCCCGTTCGTGTCGGCTGCGAACCTTGTCGATCAGTTCCGCGAATTCGTGCACTAAATACTCCCTCACCGTGAGTGCCCTTCGGTATTCACGATACTGACATGACCGCAGGCAGCAGGCTGTCATCCGCCTGCTCGGCGACCCGGTGACCTGCGGTGTCCCCGGCTTTCGATCGTATGAGCCACTTGACGGGGAATTCGCTCCCGACGAGGAGGGGTGGTTCCATACCGCCGGCAGGACGAGCGCGTCGGGTGGTTGTGGTTGGCGGGCTTATGTATTCGGGGCGGAGCGGCGGGGGCCGTGCTCCGGCTGACCCGGTCGACGGGGAAGCCGATCGCTGGCGCAGATGATCTTTCGGTATGGGTGTCTGATTTTTCACGCTACCGCTGTTACCGGGCAGTAATATATGGTGATCGTCATAACGCAGTCCGGCGGTGGTGTCAGTCACATAGATGTGGAGTCGAAATATGCCCTCACGAACACTCGCCCGAATGGTGGTGACAGTGGTTGCTGCTGCCGCATTCGTGGGTGTGACCGCTCCGGTCACGGTTTCGGTTGCAGCGGCGCAGCCGCGGGTGTTCGACACGTTCTACGACTACGACGGTTCGGCACCGCTGTCCTCGTATGCCCCCGGTGATGTCCTCAAAACGCGGACCGTGCCTTATCACGTGGTGAACGTTCCGACCCCGTTGCAGGCGGTGCAGGTGCTCTACCGTTCCACCGACGCCCTCGGCCGGCCCGTCGCCAACGTGACCTCGATTCTGCGACCGCCGAACGCGCAACCCGGAAAAGTTCTCTCCTACCAGTCCGTCTACGACTCACTCAACCCCGACGACAGCCCCTCACGTGCCATCGCCGGTAACACCCCGATCGGACAGTGGACCCCGAGCGGACGCAACTTCAACCTCGGCGGCACCATGGTGTCCGGCGAGATTGCGATGTTCGGACCGATGCTCGCCGCCGGGTACACCGTCGTCATTCCCGACACCGAGGGCCCGGAGGCGGACTTCGCTGCCGGGCCGGAGTACGGGATGCTGACTCTCGATTCGTTGCGCGCCGCCCGAGAGGTCGCGGAGACCGGCATCACCGACGATGCGGAGATCGCATTGATGGGGTACTCCGGAGGGGCGATCGCCACCAACTGGGCAGCGATCCTCGCCCCGGACTACGCCCCCGATGTCGACGACGACCTGATCGGTGCCGCCGAAGCCGGCGTCATGGTCAATCCCGCCACCAATTTGCGGTACGCAAACGGAAGTCTGGGGTGGGGCGGGGTTGTCGGAATGGCGATCGTGGGAATCGGTCGCGCGTACGATATCGACTTCGATCCGTATCTCAACGACTACGGCCGCGAGATCATGGCGCGAATGCAGGACGCGTCGATCGTGAACGCCGGCGCCCAGTACCCCGGCCTGACCTGGCAGCAGATGGTCAAACCCGAGTACGCGGACCCCAATTCGGTTCCCGAGTTCGTCGACGTCGTCAACACGATTAACATGGGCATCGCCCCGATCCCGACCATCCCGATGTTCATCGCCCAAGCCGCCAACGGCATCTTCAACGGAACCCTGCCCGGCGGTCCCGGCACCGGCCCCGGTGACGGCGTCATGGTCGCCGATGACGTCGCAGCCCTCGCCACCCGCTACTGCAATGCCGGCCTCGCCATCCAGTACGACCAGTACGACACCATCGAGCACTTGATCGGTGGCGCGCTCTGGTTGCCCGGCGCTCTGCAGTGGCTCGTCGACCGGTTCAACGGCGCACCCGCCCCGAGTAACTGCGGAAAATTCGCCCCCGGAAATTCCCTCGCCCCGCAAACACTCGTCGCCCCCGGCCATCCCGCATCTGTCTCCCCGACAGGATCGGGGAGTGTTTCTTAAACGGTGTTTCGGCCCGACACGCTGGGTGAATGCCCGGCGAGAAGGGTGCCGTGATGACGACACTGGATGATGTGACGAAG
>NZ_JBEUOQ010000036.1:0-16645 GCF_040489275.1 Rhodococcus baikonurensis
GCACGGGACTCGCGCGCCGACGCAGCCGAGACACCCTCGAACAGAGCCATCAGCTTCTGCAGCGGGTCGTACCCCTCGCTACGACGGTCGTAGACGAGGTCGAGTGCGGTTTCACGCTGCTCGTCAGGAATTCGGGCCATCGGCAGAATCTTGGACGCATGAACGATCGCCGTGTCCAGACCTGCCTCGGTGCACTCGTGCAGGAACACCGAGTTGAGGACCTGCCGTGCGGCCGGGTTCAAACCGAACGAGATGTTCGAGATACCCAGGGTGAAGTGGAGTTCCGGGTACGCAGCCTTGAGCTGACGGATGGCTTCGATGGTCTCGATGCCGTCGCGTCGCACCTCTTCCTGACCGGTGGAGATGGGGAAGGTCAAGGCGTCGACGATGATGTCGGACTCGGCGAGTCCCCAGTTTCCCTTGATGTCCTCGATCAGACGCTTGGCGATGGCGACCTTCGTCTCGGCGGTGCGAGCCTGGCCCTCTTCGTCGATGGTCAGGGCGACGACCGCCGCGCCGTGCTCCTTGACCAGAGTCATGATCTTGTGGAAACGCGATTCGGGGCCGGCGCCGTCTTCGTAGTTGACGGAGTTGACGGCGCAGCGGCCACCGAGGTGCTCGAGGCCGGCTTGCAGCACGGCAGGCTCGGTGGAGTCGAGCATGATCGGCAGCGTCGAGGACGTCGCCAGGCGGCTGGCAAGTTCCGACATGTCGGCGGCACCGTCGCGGCCCACGTAGTCGACGTTGAGGTCGAGCATGTGTGCGCCGTCGCGGGTCTGGTCCTTGGCGATGTCCAGGCACTTCTGGTAGTCCGCGGAGAGCATCGCCTCGCGGAAAGCCTTGGAGCCGTTGGAGTTCGTGCGTTCGCCGATCATCAGGATGCTGGCGTCCTGCTCGAACGGCACCGCCGAGTACAGCGAAGAGGTGCTCGGCTCGTGGATCGGCGTGCGCTGGGCCTTCTCGACCTGACGGACCGCGTCGGCGACCGCGCTGATGTGCTCGGGCGTCGTACCGCAGCAGCCACCGACGAGGCCGAGTCCGAACTCGGAGACGAAACCACTGAGGGCTTCGGCCAATTCGTCGGCAGTCAGCGGATACTCGGCGCCCTTGGGACCGAGCTGCGGCAGGCCGGCATTGGGCATGACCGACACCGGCAGCGTGGAGTACTTGGACAGATGACGGAGATGTTCACTCATCTCGGCCGGCCCGGTGGCACAGTTCAGACCGATCATGTCGATACCGAGTGGCTCGAGGGGGTGCAATGAGATCCTCAACGACACCCGTCCCGACGTGCTCAAAGACATCCACCGTGCGTACTTCGCCGCTGGTGCCGATGCCGTCGAGACCAACACCTTCGGTTGCAACCTGCCCAACCTCGCCGACTACGACATCTCTCACCGGATCCGCGAACTCGCGGAAAAAGGCACTGCTCTCGCCCGTGAAGTAGCGGACGAGATGGGACCAGGCCGCGACGGCATGGCCCGATTCGTACTCGGCTCGATGGGACCGGGAACCAAGCTCCCCAGCCTGGGACACGCACCGTACGCAGTCCTGCGTGACGCGTACACCGAAGCTGCGCTCGGCATGATCGACGGTGGCGCCGACGCCATCCTCGTCGAAACCTGCCAGGACCTGCTTCAGGTGAAAGCTGCAATCCTCGGCAGCCAGCGTGCGATGGAGCAACTCGGACTGCGGTTGCCGATCATCACGCACGTGACGGTCGAGACAACCGGAACGATGCTCCTGGGCAGTGAGATCGGTGCGGCGCTGACGGCACTCGAGGCCGAGGAAGTCGTCCAGGGTGAGGTCCGCGGCTTGCAACATGGTGCCCATCGCTCCGTCGCCGATGACAACGCGCTGTTTCAGCGCATCAAGCAGGGCAGAGTTAAATGGGGCAGACAAGCCGCCGACAGCGGGCTCCGAGGAATCAACGGTGTTCGGATCCTTGGTCTCGAAACGGTTCAATGCATTTACCTAACAGGACGATTGCCATCGACACGTAGAAGGACCGCGAACCGTGCCCGCGGACGATGCGGGGCACAGCTCGCGACTGGAGCATGGTCGATGACGAAGCGGAGTAAGAAATGACGGTCAGATCAGTGGCCGTGAAGACCGGGTCGATACTTCAGATTGCTTTAGCGACCGTCAGTAGTACGCACGAGGCCTCCAGCGCTTCGAGAGAATGTCGAGCATTCGGGACGATCAACAGATCGCCGGATGATCCCTCCCAAGCATTCTCGGCTGCGCACAGGCGTACCCGGCCGGTGAGGACATAGACGGTCGCTTCCCCAGGGTTCTCGTGCTCGTCGAGTTTTTGGCCCTCTGCCAGCGCGATGACGGTTTGCCGCAGGACGTGTTCATGGCCGCCGTACACGGTACGAGCGCTACGGCCGCTCTTCGAGTTTTCCGCCTTGTCGGCGAGTTGGCGAGCTAGCGCTGTCAATGACATCTTTTCCACGATGTTCGCTTTCTTTGCGTTTATGCGGTGCTGGCCAGGCATTTCAATCGTTCTCCACTGGTCCGGCCATGAGGAGGTTTCTCAGTTGGTTCATGGGCATCTCAAGGGGCGTTGAATCAGGGCTGATGTGGTGGGGGTGGGTGATCTCGTGTGGTGAGGAACCCCTTGGATCGCGACGTTCGATTTCGTCGAGGTAAGTCGCGCGGGTACGCGCGAGGTGCAGCGCGTCCGTCGTCGAGGGCGATGTCGAGGGACCGTTCTGCAGCGCGGGCAAGCTCATGCGCCAACATCGGCACAGGGCTTCGTCCGAGAGTTGGCTGCAGTCCGGCAACGGAAGAAGCGGCACATCGACGGTGCTGGTGCGTATCAGGGGACTTTTCGGCGAGCACAGGAGTGCCTGTGTGAACTCGACTCTGCCGCCAATGTAGCGATGCACCGGAGCCGAGGTGATGGCCATCAGCAGTATCAACGGTAAGGCAGCAGCGCCGGCGAGCGTGATCAATCCGATGACAGTGACCACCCCTGCCGCCCACGTAGCGCCGTCTCGTAGCGCAATCGGAAGGAGAGTTCGCGGTGGTGGGGTAGTACGACGTGTGATCGGTCGCAGCCAGGGTGAACCCCCTCCGATCAGCACTGCGGCAGTCACCGCCGATACCAGAATGTCGGTTTGGACGGTGATGGCTGCGGCGATCCCCCCTGAAGCGGCCAGGATGACCGCGGTAATCCACCAGATCATGCGATAGATGCTCATGGGGTGTAATCCGTTGTAGTGAGGAAGTTTCCGGCTGTTCATTTCTCGATGCGGTCCGCCGAAACGACGAATATGTTCGATCGCGCGAGCACATCAGCGGTCCCACAAAACATGGGGGAGGGGAATGTGACTGTGCGACAGGAACATTGATATGCGCCGTTTGTACGGTCCTATGTGTCATTGCTGCTCCAGTTGCGCGAGGCACGTATGCGCGGTGTCCCAGGGGGTGAGTGTGCTCTCGATCTGGCGTGCGCCAAGTCGTGTCAGAACTCCGCGTATCAGACCGAGGTGCAAGGAGCAGACAACGCCGGGGTTTTGTCGGGCGACGCTTTCGAACGGGCAGGCGTGCAATCGGATACGCGTTTCGACATTCGAGGGCTCGAGTTCCGGATCGAACCCCATCTCCGCGAACAGGGTGGTGAGGACGAGCGCCGTCTCTTCTGCGGATCGGCCGGCTCCGGAGGTTTCGCCGAGATCATCCAGCGCCCACTGTCGACCTGCTGCCTCGGCGAGGTTTTCCGGATCACCGGAGTGGCGCGCGAAGTGCGCCGCTAAAACGTGGGCTAACTTTTCGTATCCGGAGGTGATCCCGACTCCTGATCCGAGTGGATTCTGTGCCCGGTAGAGCTGGCGTGGACGTCCTCGGGCGACGTTGTGCTCGGTCTCCTTCGCGATCAGGCCGACTTCGATCAACGCGTTGAGGTGGAACCGAACTGTGGTCACATGCAGGTTGCACAGATCCGCCAGTTCGCTGGCGGCCATCGATTCCGCGCCGGCTCGTAAAGCGTCCAGCAGTTGGACTCGCCGCCGGGACGCAAGTACTGCATGGGTGCCGGCGCGCGCAGAACCGGTTCCCTTTCGTATCGCCATACTGTAAGACTTTAGAGGAAAGATTTCCTCGAAAATAGGCGGTGTCCTGAGAGGACGCTCATGACGTACGTGATCGCTGCACCATGTATCGACGTGTTGGACCGGGGGTGCGTCGAGGAATGCCCGGTGGACTGCATCTACGAAGGAGCGCGGTCGCTCTACATCCACCCGGACGAATGCATCGACTGCGGTGCGTGCGAACCGGTCTGCCCGGTCGAGGCCATCTCGTACGAATCCGACGTCCCCGCCCGCTGGGAAGATTTCATCGATGACAATGCCCGCTTCTTCCATCGGCGACTGCCCGGTGCGGCCGAGGTAGTGGGGTCGCCGGGCGGATCCGCGAAGCTTGGTCGCGTAGGCGTCGATACGGAGCTGGTAGGCGGGTATTCGCACTCGAATCGTCCGGATATCGGACCGCCATCTCCCGCGCAGTGAGGAACGGCAATGACTCCCATTGTGACAGAGCTCCTTCCTTCGCGGCCTTACCCGAAACGGCGGGGGCTCAAGGGCACGTTCCTCTATTCCGCTGCCACTACGACCGATCCCAAACAGCTGGGCGTGATGTATCTGGTCACCTCGTTCGCCTTCTTCATGTTGGGCGGATTGATGGCCCTGCTGATCCGGACCGAACTTGCCGTCCCCGGTCTTCAGTTTCTCTCGAACGAGCAGTACAACCAGCTCTTCACCATGCACGGCACGATCATGTTGCTGCTCTATGCCACTCCGATCGTCTTCGGCTTCGCGAACTACATACTTCCCCTGCAGATCGGCGCACCGGATGTGGCGTTCCCGCGACTGAACGCGCTCAGCTACTGGCTGTACCTCTTCGGTGCGCTCATCACCGTATCCGGATTCCTCACCCCCGGAGGAGCCGCCGACTTCGGATGGACGGGATATACCCCGCTGACCAGGGCACTGTCACGTTAGTCGAAAAGTATAGCGGCGCGGCTGGTTTGGGGCAGGACGCTACGGCACGCCGCCGGGACGTTCACTTTCAGGCGGCGGCATCGGTGGCGGTGACTTCCTGCCAGACCGTGAAGCGGTCGGCCATCTCGGTCCGCCATTCGGGCGCAGAGAGTCTGTGCCGGTTGGGCCGGAAATGCGGTGAGATGCCCGAGAAGGCGGACAGGAATCGTTGCGCGTGCCCGGTTGATGTGAAGCGTTTCATCGCACGTTCTCGCTGCCTGGTGGGTTGATGCGAGTTCTCGGCTCGATTGTTCAAATACTTCGACCTGCGATGCTCGACCGAGGCCAGCATCTCGCGGTGCGCCACCTGGTAGCTGGCGAGCTTGTCGGTGACGATCACTCGCGGCACATACTCCAGCCTTTTGAGCAGCTTGCGGAAGAACCGTTTGGCCGCCACCGCATTTCGGCGGGCCTGGACCAGCACGTCGAGCACGTTGCCGTCCTGGTCGACCGCCCGCCATAAGTAATGCAGTGTGCCGTTGATTTTGATGAAGACCTCATCGAGGTACCACTTGTCACCGGGCCGGGCCCGCCGTCGGCGCAGCTGGTTGGCGTAGGCCTGCCCGAACTTGGCGCACCACCGGCGGATCGTCTCGTAACTCACCACGACACCGCGTTCGAGCATCATCTCCTCCACCTCACGGAAGCTAAGCGGGAACCGGAAGTACAACCACACGCAGTGGTTGATGATCTCGACCGGGTAGCGGTGGCCCTTGTACGACAGTGAGGTGCTCACGCCACATTCTCCCAGTTTCCCGCGTTCAACAACGTGACAGTGCCGTAGACACGGCTACGAAAGCTGCGGCGACTTCACACGCATGTACTCACGCAGCTCGTCGTCTCCGGTACCCGGGCAGCATTGTCAGAGCCATCGGCGCCGCATGGTCCCCGTTACTTTGGTGCCCAAATGTAATCGAGCTTGACGCAGTCGACCAGCCTCGACAAGTCCGTGCCTGTGCCCTCTCCGAGAGCGTGAAGAGGGGTTGCCTCGGTCTCCGGATTGATCGATGACGGCGGATTGGTGAGCCGATGAGGAGTGAGCGGCAATCCCTCACGGAAAGTGGGCCAGAACTAGGGGTTGTTGTCAGCGATCGAGCAATACGCGGCGGCTCGCGGCGATGGGACTCTGCGCGGTGAGACCCCCGTCGAGTACCAGCGTTTGACCGCTCATGTATCGGGACTCGTCCGATGCGAGGTAGACCATCGCCCAGCCGATGTCCTCGGGATCACCGATCATATCGAGGGCGTTGTGTTGCCGGATTTCATCGATGACCTCTGCGGGGACGTTGTCGCGGAAGGACGGGTGTCATGACCGCACCCGGAGCAACAGCGTTGCAACGGATTCCTTGCTTACCGTACTGAGTGGCAATGTATTGGGTCAGGCGAATGACAGCCGCTTTCGCTGCGCCGTAGGCGCACTGGAGAGTATCCCCAGCGAGACCTCCGATCGAGGCGGTGTTGATGATCGAACCGCCGCCGGCGACGAGCGTATGTGGCAGCGCCAATTGTGAGGTGACTACCGTGCTTCGGGCATTCAACGCCATCGTCCGGTCCCACTCGTAGAGGTCGAGGCGCAACAGGTCGAGATCCTTACGCGGGTTGCTTCCGCCGACGTGGTTGCACAGAACATTGATACCGCCGAATTCGGTGGCAGCGCGGTCGATCATGGTGGCTACTGATTTTCGTCCATCACGTCGACCGCGATACCTACGGCGCGATCCCCGACCTCTGAGCGGGAGGTTTCGGCAGCAGTATTCGAGGCGGCGTCCCCGTCGAGGTCAGCGATCAGGACACTTGCGCCCTCTGTGACCATGAGCTCGGCGGCGGCGCGCCCGATCCCGCTCGCGGCTCCGGTGATGACGATTTTCTTGCCAGCAAGGCGATTCATGAGAGTTCCTCTCGCAGAAGTCGTACAGAATAAGGTGCTTGTTCTCACTGTGCCGCCCCGAGCCTCACAGTGCCGCCCGAAAGTATTACGGGCGGCACTGTGTCGGGGCCGGGTGCGCCGTGGAGTCTGTCAGTGGGAAGCGTGTGCGGGCGAAGTCGTCGGCGTGGGCTTACGCAGATGGGTGAGTACAAGAAGGACCACCGTCAACAGGAGCCATCCACCCAGGATCAACAGCCCGTGGCCGATCCCCGTGCTTCCGAAGTAGACGATCGAGCGTGCTGCGTCCATCGCTCCGGCGCCGATCCAGAAGTGACTGAGACCGGACCAGAATCCGGGGAGAAAGTCCGCTGGGAAGGCTGCGCCTGCGCTCGGGAAGTTGAGGAAGATCATCAACAGCATCACGATCATGATCGCCGTCTTACCGAACACGCGGTTGGCGAGAATACTGACCAATCCGACGGTGAACGTGTACGTGAAGATCACAGCCAACAGGCCGAGATTTTCGACGAAGGATGCTTCGTAGAACCCGACGAAGATGGCGGAGACAAAGTACGACACCATCACGCCGATGACCGCCATCACCGCGAGCACACCGAGTTTGACACGCAGCTCCATCGCCGGAGCAACCTGCGCGAGCACGGTAATTGTCAAGTAGCCGATGATTGTGCACACCACCAGCAGGTAGAACAGTGCAGAACCCGTCGGGTCGTCAGCCGCGAGAGGTGCATGATCGATGATATTCGCCTGCTGCCCCTGGGCAGCTGCCAGCGGCTGGGCCAATCCCTCGACAGCCTGAACCCGCATCGGCCCTTCGGCGGAGGCGATGTGGACGTTCATCGGCGTCCCCAGTTCGATCACGCCGGCGATCTCGCGGCCTTGCAGTCGCTCCAGTGCTGCTGCGGTGTCCGTTGTGGTCGCGAGGTCGAACTTGTCCCCGACGTTCGGCGCGAGCTGTTCGACCAAGGCCGACGTGGCGGACTGCGGCCCAGCGACCACGACCCCGACATGATGCGGCGTCGGGCTGTGGAACGCGCTGACATAGCAGAGCGCGAACATCACAGCGAAGAAGATGGGGAACACCATCGCCTCGATGACGGGCCGCCACAAAGTGCGGCCGGGCGCAGCGTGGGTCGCCGGAGCATTTGCATGCTCCAGGAGGTGAGTGGGCGCGATAGGTTCGCTGAGTATGGGGCAGCGGTGAACGAGCCGCCGCTACGGCGGGTTTTCGTCAGAACTTTACGAAACGTCGATTCCGGATCACCTGTGTTGCACGGAAAACGATTGCTGCGCCGGAGGTTACGTCGACCGCCCGAGTGCGTTTCCGGGAACCTCCTGTCCTACGGCGGTACGGGATGAAGCGATGAAACCGGCGGCGAGAAGGAGTGAAGGGTCGATTGGTAGGCGGCCGAACGAGGGGAGGGCATAAGGGGCTCCGTTCACCAGTACAAGGCATGAGCGCCAGGAACGCAAAACTAAAACCTGCCCTTCTGCCGGGCGTCATTGCCGACGTTGTGGGGCCGGGGCGATTGCAGCGAATGCGATCCAGGGGCGTCGAGATTGAGCGCTTCGACGAAGGAGCCTCCACAAGAACGGATCGGACACTCCCTGCGCTGAAACGATCGGGAGTGATTCTCGTGCGGTGTGGCCGAGATAACGAGACATGTGCTGGACGGGGAAACTTGACGTGTAACGCACATATGAGGTGAAACGATGTGCGCCGGCCTGCTGTTTCGCCCGTCCTCGCCCCACTTAGTCACAAAACTGAAAATTGTCTACCTTAACCGTGAGGAATATACTTTACGGTTTTTCCGCTATGGTGGGCGGAGTGAGGCCACATGGGCTGTATGCGAGATATGCCAGGTTTCGGGCGCGGACGGATGCGCGGTCGTTGGCTGTGCTCTTGAGCACGGGCGGAGCCCTTCCCCTGCCGGTGATCGCGCTGTTGTCTCCGGCGCTCCTTCGCGCGGGAGCGGGCCCGTACCTCGTCGGTATCTGGGCGAGTACGTTGGCGATCTTCCTTCTGACGCTGGCCGTAGGTCGGTTGTCGGATCGAATGTTTTCCGTCGTGGGTTTGATCGGGATGGTGGGTATCGCTGTATCCGCGTATCTGGTCACCGATCCGCTGGCGGCCCGGGGCATCGTCACTCTGCTCTCGGCGATACCTGCTATCGCGGCGATGGCGTCGAGTCGACGGGTCATCGTCGGGCATACGATCGTCGCGATTGCACTGGCCTGTGCGGTAGCGATTGTCGTGGCCCACGGATTCGCTGCTGCTCTGGTGAGCTGCACTGTGTCGGCGACGGTCATTTGGTTGCCGGTGTTCATGATCGGTGCCTTGCGCCGCTCTCTGGTGTTGACCCAAGCGCGGTACCGGGAGTTGGCTCATACCGATCCGTTGACGAATCTGCCTAATCGCCGAGGATTTCTCGATCGTATCGAGCGGTATCACCGCACCTCCACGGTCAGTTCCGCGCAGGTCGGTTTCCTGATGATCGATGTCGATCATTTCAAGCAGATCAATGATCTGTTCGGGCACAGCGCGGGGGATCAGACCCTCCGCAGTGTCGTTGCGGCCATCACGCGGACGGCGACTGCGCGAGTGCTGATCGCCAGGTCCGGCGGCGAAGAATTCGTCGCATTCTTCGCCGCCGCGGATGTGGACGACGTGATGACTCTCGCCGAACGGATCCGAGCGTCGGTCGCCGAGTCCTGCGACGTGACGGTCAGTATCGGGGCGATCTACTGCACCCTCGACGATCACGCTGGCTCCCCGGACATGTCGTTGGGGGAGTTGACTGATCTTCTGACCCATCGTGCCGATGCCCTCATGTACGCCGCTAAAGCAGAGGGACGAAATACGGTTCGGTACCAACACCTTCCGCCGTTGAGGGTGAACATGGTGCATGGGCAGCACAGTGATGTCAGCAGGCCCGCATTGTTCGAGATCACGACATCAGCGACCGACCCTGTTCACTAGCGAAATCACGGCGGCGCTGTGAACACGGGTCGTTTGCTCGTGCACTGTGTTTTTCGTCGTGATCGGGCACAGTGTCCGGTGCTCGGACCACATCAGTGGCCACACCGCAGGATCAGCGTCGGCACGCAGCGATCGACGATCCCACCACATCATGCGAGTGCGATAACGCGCATCGGGATACGCGGCCGCCGGTATCCGTACATCGACCCTGCCTCCGGAGGATTCCCACCTGCTCAGCACGTGGTCAGCGGCAGTGGCCAGCACGAAACGAGACTGCAGTCGCTCCATCGTCGGCAACGCCACCCTCGCCAGTGCAGCAGACAACTTCCCGGCGTATCGCGACCCGGGGGATACCCACGCCGATTTCATTTCCACCACCCCCTCGGGGATTCGGGCAGCGATTGTCTCTCGAACAGCGTCCAGGGCGCGGTTACCCGTCCATTCGACCATCGCATGGGACTGACTAGCGCAGACGTATGGTCCCTGTGCGCGTACCCCGCCCACGACCACCCCGTCGCCGTCGACGAGAGCGTAGAACAGTGAGGTCGAAACACCGTCTCGCACTGCCGGCACATCCAAGGCTGCTTGCGCTCCGTGACGCCTGTAGGACTCCCACGCACCGGACAAGTATTCGTCCCACAGATAGTCGTCCGTCGCGGGATACGAGAGGACCAATCGGACACCGTCGGTGCCGGGCACCTCGACAGCAGCATGACTCGCCTCGACGCTGCCGCGTGTGTATTCGGTGATCACTGTCATCACATTTCCCCTTTGTTGAAGAAGTCCGGACCTGCGCCGTTGGCAGCCGGAATACCGCGCGTACCACCCAGGCGGGTCCGCGCTCGCTGATTGTCCGCTGACATGCCGGCTCGAGCCTCCCGACACCCGCCGCTGCGTCGTCACCCCACCCTGGTGAGCAACACCTGGCGCAAGGAGTGCTTGGATGGAGGGGACGGACGAGTGATCAAGGCCCGCCGCGCAACTGAGAAGCGGAAGGGATCGTGATGCAGGACTTCTCCGGTACAGACCAAGCCTCGGCAATGAACGAGACAACGGAGCGGCGGGTGGAACTTTTCGACGAATCCGACCCGGCGCAGATGCAGCGGGTGAGCGCACTGCGCACCTCCGGAGCAAGGGTTCTCGACACACTGGCCGAGCAACGACAGTCGCTGCTCGATCTCCGCCCAGAGTCCGACGCCGACGAGATCGCCGAACCCTCGCACTGGATTTACTACCCGTGGCGCCATACCTTGGTCCGTCTGCTCGGCCCCAGCGGGTTTCGTCGTCTGCGGCTCGATCGCAACCGCAACAAGATCACCAGCGAGGAACAACGCGCACTCTCACGGCTGCGCATCGGGATCGTCGGACTCAGCGTCGGCAGCGCCATCGCCCATGCTCTTGCTCTCGAAGGCGTCGTCGGCTACCTCCGTCTGGCGGACTTCGACGACCTAGACCTGTCCAACCTTAACCGGCTTTCGGCCACAGTCCTCGATCTCGGCGTCAACAAGGCAACTCTGGCTCGACAACGCATCGCCGAACTGGACCCGTACCTGCCCGTCGACGCCTGGACCGAAGGTGTCGACGAAGCGAGCATCGACGACTTCCTCGCCGGACTGGACCTGGTGATCGAAGAGTGCGACTCCTTCGATGTGAAGGTCCTCGTTCGCGACCGGGCGAGGCAGCGGGGCATCCCGGTCATCATGGAAACCAGCGACCGCGGTCTCTTCGACGTCGAACGATTCGACCTCGAACCCGCCAGGCCACTCTTTCACGGGCTGGTCGGAGATCTCGACGCTGCCACCGTATCCGGGCTGAGCGTGCAAGAAAAAATTCCCTTCGGCTTACGCATCCTGCAGGGGGCCGAGATTTCGGCCCGCATGGCCGCCTCGGTCCTGGAAGTGGGCACCACCGTGGCCACCTGGCCTCAACTCGGCGGGGACGTTTTGCTGGGCGGGGCGTCTGTGGTCGCCGCGATCCGCCGGTTCGGTCTCGGTGAGGCTCTTCCCTCGGGGAGGGTGCGCATCGATATCGGTCAGCACCTCGATCAACTGACCGACCCACACATTCCCTCCGACTCGATCGCCTCACCGGCGACAAACGGTTCGCGTCCGATCGATCTGCGAGCACAGTACGACGCGCTCCCCGATACCGAAGCCGTCGCTTTCGCTGCCGCACGCGCTCCGTCGGGAGGTAACTCGCAACCGTGGATCATTCACACGGACGAGACTGCGCTGACTCTGCGTCTCGACGAAACCCGCTCGTCGAGTGTGGATATCGAGTACCGCGGAAGTTTCGTCGCGCTCGGTGCCGCACTGCACAACGCTCGCGTCGCCGCGGCACACCGACATATCCTCGGCGACACCGTCATCATCGGCGACGGTAAGGCGACCTCCGCGCGGATCAAGTTCACTGCCGGCACCGACATCTCGCTCACCGACCAACTACCCGGGATGCTCCATCGCAGCACACACCGCGCTCTGCCCGATCCCGGCCTGCCGCCGTGCGATCCGACGGACCTCGCACACCTGGCGGCGCGTCTGTCCTCCCCGACCGTCGCAGTCCACCTGATCCAGGACGGGGAGACGATCACACGGTTGGCCGAGAACATCAGTGCCACCGACCGCATCCGATTCCTCACCGACACTCTGCATCGAGAGATGATCTCCGAGCTACGCTGGCCACATTCGCGCGACCTCGCCAGTGGTATCGAGGTTTCCAGCTTGGGTATCCCTACTTCAGAACTCGCCGCCCTCGAACTCCTCCGCCGCCCCGACGTGATGGAACAACTGAACAACTGGGATGCCGGGCAAGCGCTCCGAGCACAGACCCGCACCCGCCTGGCCTCCAGCGACGCCGTCGCCGTCATCACTCAGCAGGGAACCGCCGCCGCAGACTACATCCGCAGCGGAGCACGCGCCGAAGAGTTCTGGATACGCGCCCAATCGCTCGGCTACTCCTTACACCCCCTCACACCCGTGTCTCTCTACGCCACCGACGCCGACCACCTGCGCGCCCTCGCGCCGACCCGAGCCCGCGAACTCGCAGCACTGTCGGACGAGCTGACCGCGCTCACCGCACATCAGCCGGGTGAGCATGTAGCGCTCATTCTGCGCATCTTCCGCACGAGCAGTTCTGCCCCGCCGAGCCGACGCCGATCCCAGCGGGAACCGTAATTTTCGGATGACACTCAATGGCAGACCTCTGATTCGCACCGAAACCAGGGCAGTCGAGCGAGGGCAACCCGAGTTTGCCGTACGCGACTGCCTGGTGGGCAACGCACGTATACCGGGCAAGCGGACGCTGCAATCATCTCGAAGGAGGCCGCAAGCCTCGTGTCAGGGTTGAACCGTCGATGACGAAGTCAGAAGGACGGGAAACATGCTCGCTACAGTGCCGTGGCGCAAGCCCTGGCCCGTGAGAGCGGCGAACCACGGACCTGCGAGACCACGTTCATCGACCGCCTCTCCGCTCAGGCCGCTTACCGGCAGCGATGATCACCGCAACGGCAGCGGCACCGAGTGACGCGGCCGTGACGATGTGCTTGGTATTTCCCATAGCGTGCGTTGGGCCGCCGATCGGCATTTCCTTGCGTTTCGGGGTATCGACGTCAGTGCAGACACCATCCGATCCTTCGGCGTGGCCCTCGAAGTTGTGTGCCTGACGCAATTCTCGTCCACGTTCGAGTTCGGAATCGAGCTCTGCGCCGAACAGCAAGGCCAGGTTGGTGATCCACAGCCACAACAGGAACACGATCGCACCGGCGAGGGAGCCGTAGGTTTTGTTGTAACTACTGAAGTTCGCGACGTAGAAACCGAAGATTACCGATGCGAGAATCCACACCACGATGGCCAAGGCGGCACCGCCGCTGATCCATCGAAACTTGGGCTGCTGGATGTTCGGAGGCGCGTAGTACAAAATCGCAACAGCGAGAACGACGAACACCAGTACCACCGGCCAGCGAGCGATGTTCCATACCGTCAACGCGGTATCACCCGCCCCACTCGCATCTCCGATCGCTCGTGCGACAGGACCGCTGACTGCCAACATCACTGCCGCACAACCGATCAATGCCAATGCCGTCACAGTGACGAGCAGCATCGTCGGCCGAAGCTTCCACACCGGCCGGCCTTCTTCGACCTCATACATTCGGTTCAACGCTCGCCCAAACGCCACGAGATAGCCGGAAGCGGACCAGAGCGCGCCCGCGATGCCGGCGATGAGGGCGAATCCCGCGGCAGGAGCCTCCACGTGCTGCTGGACGGGTTCCTTCAAGGTTTCCACGGCAGAAGACGGACCGAGATCGCTCACGATCTGCAGAACCGCGTCGACGGTCGACTGCCCCTGCCCGAAGACGCCGAGGAGTGATACCACTGCCAAGACTGCCGGAAACAGCGACAGCACAGAGTAATACGTCAACGCGGCCGCGAGGTCGGTGCACTGATCGCGCGAGAACTGACGAGCGGTCGCGCGCAGGACGTAAATCCATGACCGCTTCGTCAGTTCGGTGGGGGACTGCGGTGGAGAACGGGGTTTTTCCGGATGCGGTGAAGAAGGAGTCGATGTCGCCTTTGGCGAGGGTGTGGGTGGGTTCGTAGAACTTGCACTGGATCGCGGTGTAGTCGCCGGTGTCGCGTTCGCGGGCGACGAGGTCGATACCGGTGTCGGGCTTTCCCCTACGACCGGGCCAGTCGATCCACCGCCACACCTTCTCGTACTGCTGCGACAGCATCGGGTCGAGCTCGAAGTACCGGACCATCAACTGCTCGAACTTGGTTCCCCGTTCGGAATTCGAGGGTGCTTTACGGAACGCCTCGATGACCTCGTGAACTGAACCCATGAACCCGACCAACCTTTCCGATACCGAACCGTGCCAGGTCATCCTCCCCTGACGCCGTGCGGGGCGCGGCACAGGTACTGGGTAGTCGTGTCGGCTCGGCGTCAACCGGAAATATCGGCCATGCCCAAGTCGCCGCTACGGTATCTCTGTGAGACTGAGCCGAATCGTGGTCAAAAACTTCCGCAATCTCGTCAACATCGACGTGCCACTGACCCGCCACACTGTGATCGTTGGCGAGAATCGGTCGGGCAAGAGCAACCTGTTGCACGCGATGCGCCTAGTTCTCGACAACACGATTTCCGGCGATCAGCGACGATTGCGGCCAGAGGACTTCTGGGAGGGCCTCGCAACCGCAGACGCAGATCCGACCAGCAGCGGCGAGTCAATTGAAGTGTCCTTGGAGGTGACAGATTTCGAGGACGAAGCTTCCGTCGTCGCAACCCTCGGCGACGCTCTCGTGACCGGAAAACCGTTGACCGCCAGGCTCACCTACCGGTGGGAGCCAGATCCGCTGGTTGATGAGGACGTCGTCTACCGTGCGCGACTCTACGGGGGAGCTGACGACCAGCACATCTCAGGCGATGTGCGTGATCGTCTGATCACTGTGTTCATGCATGCCCTCCGCGACGTCGAGAGCGACGTCAAGAGCTGGCGCCGATCTCCGCTTCGAGCGCTTCTCGATCGTCCGTGTCCTGGCCAACAACGGCCTGGTCGGATCGATGGGGCGTGTCGGAGCATGTGGTGACAATGCCTCGATGGAATCGTTTTTCTCGCTCCTGCAGAACAACGTCCTCGACACGAGACGGTGGGGTACCCAGCAAGAACTTCGGATCGCAATCGTCACGTGGATCGAACGCACCTACCACCGACGACGCCGACAACGCGCCCTCGGCAAGCTCACCCCCATCGAGTACGAGATGATCATGACACCAGCGAACATGCTGGCGGCCTAAACGAACGAGTCAACGGAACCTTCAGCAGCCCCGGGATGTGCCGGACACCGTGCTCATCGGCGGTGGCGACGTCGATGAGGCAGAAGATCCACAGGACGATGATCAGTCCGCCCAGATACGGCGTCGGTATTACCTCCCGGTGTTGACGGAGTCGCCAGATTGTGAAGATCTCATTGTAGACCGGGCGGTTTGTGTGAAAGAAGCACCGATCAGCGTGGTAGTCGAAATGTCCCGAGATCGCAGGTCGCCTTCGGACGGTTCGAGCAGCTTGCCGCCGTCACTATCGCGCCGGATCTGACCCGGTACGACGACTGCTTGTCGACAGTCGTCGACGTCCTACGCTCGATAAGTCTCGCCGGACGTGATACTCGGCCGCCACTGGTCACTCTGATCGCTTCGGCCACTGAGGGTCGATCATGGTTGCCTGCCGGCTAAGTCAATGCGTGACCCACCACTGGTATAGAGCGGCACGATCGTTTTCTGGAGACCCGACATATCCGTCCGCGACTTCATTGTCGCTGCTCTCACCACGATGGGTGCCAGTGACGGCTCACCTCTGTCGCTGCAGTCCAGGCTGAGCACGTCCAACACTTTGCCCATCGACTGCGCTGGATATCCGGTTCCTGAACGCTTTGCGAGCTCCCCGTACGTGATCTTCTTACCGCTTTTCGCGACGTCGATGAGGACGGAACGAGCGACATCAAGCGTCGTTGACAGCAATTCCGTGACGGTTACCTCGGCATTGCCCTTCCACGGAATGGTGATGGTCGATTGAGATTTCCACATCGGAGCTTCTACGGTCATTCGTCCTCATTCTCGTTTGCCGGGCAGCGTCGACTTGAGATTCGCTGCTAGTGCCGCGCGCCTAAAATTCTTTGACAGTGCGATTTGAGATACTTCAAGCATGCGGATTAAGCCCCTACTCTTGCGAGACGGCGACGATCT
>NZ_JBEUOQ010000037.1:0-16472 GCF_040489275.1 Rhodococcus baikonurensis
GGGATCAAGTGTTTCGGTCATCGTCGATCCTTCCCGCCAAGCTCAGCTCGGCGTGTTGAATCAAGGACCGGATCCACCGTTATTCAGACAGTCCCATGCATCCGACTGAGGTCGGATGGGTCCCGCTCAACAGTGACACTCGTTAGGGTCCAACAGGTGTGAGGGTTGATCCGCGATGCGCCGAACCCTCCGGCTTGTGACAGGAAGAGGTAACTTGATGACGACTTTGGTGACACGTGCGATCGCCTAGATCGGTCTCTACCTGACAGTATCCGTAGTGATGTACCCCGAGTTTCGTGGAGCCGCCATATTTGACTTCAGGCAACGGGTTGACGTGTGAAGTGTATGTCTCGAACTCGATCGGGGTCAGCATCCCGAGTGCACTGTGCCGACGCTACCGTTGTGGAAGATCTCGAGGTACTCGAACATGGCGTTGGCCAGTTCGATCCTCGTTTTCCAGCGTTTTCTGTTCAAGGGTTCGGTTTGTATTCTGCCCCAGAAAGATTCGATCACGGCGTTGTCATAGCAATCGCCGATCGATCCCATTGACGGGACCAGCCCTGAGTCGTGCGCCCGGTGGGTGAATGCCCAGGACGTGAACTGCACTCCGTGGATGCTCTCCTGAGAGTCAAGCTGCTTTTCGATGGTGTCGGGTGTTCGGGGTGATTGTCTGCGGTCCAGGGTTGAGGAGGTAGTAGACCTCGCGAGCCAGGTAGCGCTTCAGGCACCGGATAGTTTCCAGTTTCGAGTGGCCTTCGCTGGTTTTCTTCTCTACGTAGGCCTGGGTTTTCGGGTCGAGTCGAATGCGGCCGATGACGGCCAGATGCAAGGCTCGGTTGGCTTGGCGGTCACCGCCGCGATTGAGGCGGTGGCGTTGGGTCATGCCAGAAGATGCGGGTAGCGGTGCAACACCGCATAGCATCGCGAACGCGGCTTCGGATTTCATTCGATCGGAATTATCGCCGGCGGTGACAAGCATTTGTCCGGCGACTTCGATACCGATTCCGACGCGCTCGAGTAGTTGAGGTGCGAGGGCTTTCACGATTGGGTTGATCAGTTCGTCGAGATCGGCGATCTCGTCGGTTAATTCGAGATAGCGGCGAGCCAGGGACTTCATCGACACCCGGTAGGCGGTCACGGGATCAGTAGCGTTCGCGACATCCGGTCGCCAGGCGGCGAGGAGGCGGATCAGTTGCATCCGCGTCAGATCGCGGACCTGAGCGCGCAGCTCGTCGGGAGCGGAGATGATCGTCATCCGCAGCAGTTGCAGCGCACTGCGCCGCTCTCGTACCGAATGGGCTCGGGTCACCCTCAACACCCGAAGTGACTCGACGGCACCGTCTTTCGATTTCGGGGTGGTGGTGCGCCGGTTGGTCTTGGCTGCGCGGGCCGCGTTGATGGCGTCGAGGTCGTCGTCTTTGCCCTTACGGCGACGGTCCGAGCGATCGGGGCGGTCCACCTCGAGTACCGTCACGCCGGCTTTCGCGAGGTGGCGGGTCAGCCCAGCTCCGTAGGAGCCAGTGCCCTCAATACCGATCCGGATCAGATTGCCGTACTCGCCGATCCAGGTCAGCATGGTTCGATACCCGTTTCGGGTGGTCGGAAAACTGCGAGTTCCGAGGACGTTGTCGTCGGTATCGATCACCGCGGCGACGTGCAGTTCTTTGTGGGTATCGACTCCGGCGAACACTCGCCGGTCTTGATCGAGATCGGCTTTGTCAGGCATCCTTGTCATGTCGCTTTCCTCTCCGTTGACCGATGAGCAAGGCGGCGCCGCGCATCGACCGAACCGGCGGACAAGACAGTGATGAGCACCTGGTGGTGCAGGCTCTCCTCAGGTCACCCCGACGGTGAGGCGTAGCGCCTCACCGGGGGTTCCCAGGAACCGACAAATCCAAGGAAAGACACACGATCGTCGATCGGAGTGAGGGTCAGGAACACTGGGAACTCCCGGCACCAGCATTCTCTCGTCTCCATGCGGTAACGGTCAGGAAATCCGAAAACACCGGCACGAACAGTCTCACTGTCCGAGTGAATGAGTGTGCCGGGTGTTGGGCCTCGATTGGAAATGCCCATTCCTAGAGCGTTTGTCACCAACGTCGCTGTCTGCGAGCTGTCGATCGACCAACCGACGACTCGCCTCGAAAACGTATCCAGGACAGCGGCGCAGTAAATTTTACCTTCACGGGCTTGGATTCCAGCGATCGTCGCAACACCTACTGGAAGGTGTGGCGGTGGCTGGGAAAAAGTACACGGATCAGCAGAAGGAAGAATTCTTTCGATTGCTCGATAGAGGTGGCACGGTCCGCGCCGCAGCGCGAGCGGTCGGCATTCATGAAAACGCCGGCTACAACTGGTTGCGGAAGACGGGGCTGACCATGGCGCGGGCGTATGCCTCCCGTTCTTCGCGCAACCCGCGTAGTCGCTCCGCTACGTGGTCGAAGTTGTAAGGCCTGGTGGTCAGGAGCTTTTCGACGGCTTCGGTGTCTCCGGCTTCCTCGAACTCGGCCACTACTGCCGCGTGTGCGAGGTCGAGCTGTCCGGCATCGAGGGCGGCGCGGGCTGCCTCGGCTTTCCCTACCGCTGCCTGGGCTTTGACATCCTTTTTGTCCATCGCGAGGGTCTTGGACACCTTCGTGATGGATGCGCCGAATTCGAGCATCTGCGCAACTCCTCGGGTGTGCTGCGCTGCGGTCAGCCCTTCGCGGTGCCGGTTGGCAGTGATCTGCTTACCGATCCGGTCGACGGCGCGGGCCTTGTCACTGCCTTCGGTGTCGGGGTAGATCACGACGGGGATGGTGGTCAGTCCGGTTTCGCGGGCGGCGAGGGTGCGGCGCTGGCCGTCGCGGACGACGATCGTTCCGTCTGCGGTCCGGACGGCGCTGATCGCTTCGAGCACTCCGTTTTCGCGGATGGATTCGACGAAGTCGGGGGTCTGCGCCAGATCGACGCTGTCGCGGACGTTCTCACCGATGTCGAGGGCGTCGGGGTGCAGCTGCGCGACCTCGATCGCTGCGGCGGGGGCGGTGTGTGTTGCGGTCATCGCGATTCCTCTCGTAGACTTCGGGACACAACACCGGGCAGGTACCAACTGCCCGGTGTTGTGTTGTTTCCGTAGGTTTTTCGATCTCAAGCGGTGGCCGGTTCCAAGATCACTTGATCGGCCGTGGGGTGACGGTCTCGGCAGCTATCGGCCTCGATGTGTGCGTCCATCAGGGCGGAGGCGTGGCCGTGGTAATCGAGTGCGATGAGCAACTCCACGAACACGTCGATTTCCGAACAGCAGTTGTGCTCGACGACGCTGTCGAGATACTCGGCTGTCTCGAACAACTTCGCCCAGGCATCTGCTTTCTCGCAGATGTTGTGCAGGTCGTAGCCGTACATCGTTTTCTCCTTCGGTCGGGCGGTTGTGGTCGGTCATGCTGCGCGTCCTTGCGTGTGACGGATGGGTGGGTGGTTAGTTGGTGGGGGTGGCGGCGGCGTCGATGTCCTCCTCGGTGTGTCCGGCATCGCGTGCTGCGGCGCGGGCGGCTGCGAAGGCGTCGACCAGGGCGGTGACGTCGATGAACCCTTCGCGGCGGCGGTCGAACATCGCTGCATCGAGCGCTGCGGTCGCCTCGACAACGGCGACAAGCGCGGGTGCGAGGGTGTCGGTTTCGGTGCTCATGTGGGGCTCCTTTGTGGTGGGTGGTGGGTGGCGGGTCGCTCAACCGCAGATGCAGTCCTCGTCGCCAGCTCTTTGCGCGGTGCAGGCGTAGTCGCCGGGGTCCGGGTAGCTGCACATCTGCGTGCCGTCTGCCATTGCAGGGCAGGAGGTTTGGCCGCAATCGCAGTTCGTCTCGTTGCTCATCGTTTTTCCTTTGCTCGAGGTTGGTGGGTGGTTGTCGTTACTCGGCGTTGACGCACTGCGCGGCGTCGTCGTGCATGCGAGGGCAGGAGTAGTCACCGCACCCGCAAGTCAGTCCGGCGTAATGGATGGTCGCGGCGTCGTGGTCTTTGCCTTGTTCGAAGTCGTAACCGTTCACTGACTTGACCTTTCGTTGGTGTCCGGACCCTCTCGGTGGCCCCTGACAATTTTTTTCCGTTCTGACATGGAGCTCCGGATCGGCGGTATGAGGGCACGGCGCAATGCTTGGGCCGCAAAGTTTTTCAGCGAAGCGTCTTTGAAAAAGTTTTCGGAGCCGGAGGCCGGCGAAGCCGCCAGGGGTTGCGCCGGGACCGCCGTCGATCAGGATCGGAAGGACAGAAAGGAAAAAGGATCTTTTCGCTTCTACAGAGCGGAGCGCAGCGGAGCATTGTAGGGTCTCGAGAACCTTAGCCAAATCTCACGCGAGATGGCCACTCGGTGGCCAGTTGGCCATCTGAGTGAGATTGTCTCGGCGTGGCTACGTGGTGGGCGCGGATAACGGGTGGATGATCCAACCGAGTACTTCCGATGCGGGGAGATACCGCGATGGGGAACGCTACGGTCGCTGGATCGGCGAAACCGCGTGCCGGGTCATGGAATCTGGGTGCGGCGCAGCTGTCGCGCCGCCACGTAGGGGACGGCGCCGAGGAGATCCGACCACTCGATGAGGTCGCGGTCGACGACGTCGTTGCCTCCACGCCGTGGCGGACCTTTCGCTGGTATGCAGGTCAGCAGCACTATTCGGGTACCTATTGGGCTGCGACCGAGTCCGATCATGTGATCTACGAGTCGCGGCTGGAGCTGGCACGGCTACTGTTCGCGGACTTCGATGTGGGGGTGCAGCGCATTGCCGCGCAGCCGTTTCTGCTGAGCTGCTCCGTCGGCGGCAAGGAACGCCGACACATTCCGGACTACCTACTGCTGACAAACGCTGGACCGGTGATCGTGGATGTGAAACCTCGCCGGCAGTTGGCGTCGAAGACGGTGGCGTTCACGTTCGAGTGGACCAGGTCGGTGTTGACCGCACGGGGATGGCGCTACGAGGTGTGGAGCGAGCCCCCTCCGATCGAGCTGGAGAATGTGCGGTTCCTCGCCGGCTATCGGCGGGCGTGGTTCTTCGATCCGGATGTGCTCGCCGCGGTCAGAAGTGCAGTGTGGGAGGGGATCAGGATTGAAGAAGCACTGTCTGCGGTGTCTGCCTATCCGGCACCGTCTGTACGGGCGGCACTGTTTCATCTGCTGTGGCGGCAGGAGTTCAGTGTGGACATGACCCAGAGGTTGACCACCGCCAGCGTGTTGCGGACCGCGTCATGAGTGGCGCAGCGACGCGGGTCGGTGTCGGGACTCGGTTCATCTACGACGGTGAGATCGTCGAGGTGATCGAGATGATGGCAACTGCGGCGAGTAATGAGGTCGTGCTCAGAACCAAGACGAACGGTCAGATCCGTCGCATTGCCGTCCGAGAGCTGCTGACCTCGGAGAATGTGCGGGTGATCCCCGATGAGGGCGGGCCGTGCTCCGACGATCCCGGCGAGTTGTCTTCCGTCGTGACAGCGATGCTGACCGAGCCCGAACGTACCCAGGTACTCGAACGGGCCGCGCACGTGCGCGAGGTGCTGACCGGGTACAGGTCGGGCACTGCGCAGCTGCCGGCGAGCGGAGAACCGCGCGCCGAGTACGACCCTACGGTGCCGTTGACTGAGCGGTATGCGGCGAAGGCCGCGGAGCTCGAGATCGGGGTGCGGACACTGCGGCGCTGGGTCGGTGACTACCGCCGCGGCGGCGAGGCCGGCCTCGTATCGGGCAGAGCGGCCGGGAACGCGCCGATGGAACACCGCGACCAACGCTGGATCGAGACGGCGTTGGAGGTGATGGTCGAGCACACCGATCAATCGCGGCCGTCACGGACGATGGTGATCGAGCGGGCAAACGCCCGGGTGGTGGCCCGGTTCGGTGCGGGCGTGGTGAAGCTGCCGTCGCGGGCCACCGCGTTCCGGATACTCGAGGAGCTGGAGCGGGGGCACCCGACGTTCCGGTTGAGCACCAAACGCAATCGGGACATCGCGGCCCGCCCGGAGGGACCGTACGGGAAGCTGCGGCCGACCCGGCCGGGTGAGTACCTGTTGATGGACACCACCCGGCTGGACGTGTTCGCCCTGGATCCGGTGACCTTGCGGTGGGTGCAGGCGGAATTGACGGTGGGGATGGACTGGTACACCCGCTGTGTCGTCGGGATCCAGCTCACGCCGGTGTCGACGAAGGCGGTCGATGCTGCGGCCACGTTGTATCAGGCGTTCCGGCCGCGTCCGGCGGGCAAGGATTGGCCCGCGCATGCGGTGTGGCCCGAGCACGGGATTCCCCGGTCCCTGCTGGTCGACGTCGACGCGATCGACGGGCCAATGTGTGGGGCTGCGTCTCCGGCGCTGGCGCCGGAGACCATCGTGATCGACCACGGCAAGATCTACGTCTCCGAGCATCTGACCAGCGTGTGTCAGCGGATGGGGATCTCGATCCAGCCGGCCCGGTTGCGGACCGGCCGCGACAAGGGGCCGGATGGAGCGGTTCTTCCGCACCATCCGGGAGGACCTGTTGCAGGCGCTGCCCGGATACAAGGGCCCGGATGTGCATTCGCGTGGGGTGGCGCCGGAGTCGGAGGCGTTCTTCTACCTCGACGAGTTGGAGGCGATCATCCGGGAGTGGGTGGCGGTGGTGTACCACCACCGGCCGCACGAGAGCCTGCTCGATCCGCATCTGCCGTCGGTGAAGATGTCGCCGGCGGTGATGTTCGAGCACGGCATCGCCCGGGCCGGCTACATCGAGGTTCCCCGCGATCCTGACCTGGGGTATGAGTTCCTCAAGGTGGAGTGGCGCACCCTGCAGCACTACGGGTTCGAGGTGCACGGTCGCCGGTACCACGGCGACCTGCCGCTCGGGTGCCGCGACGGTGCCAGCCCGTACCCGGACCGGGGAAAGGGCAAGGGCCGGTGGTGGCCACTGCACGTCGACCCGGACGACATCACCCGGATCTACCTGCGGGACCCGATCTCCCGCAGGTGGTATCCGCTCGAGTGGGAGCATGCCCGGTCGATGCAGATGCCGCTCAGTGAGGACGCGTTGGCATTCGCCCGCCGGTTGGCGAAGGCGAAGTACACCTACCCCGACGACCGGATCGCGGTCGCCGACCTGCTCGAGCGCTGGAATCTCGGCCTCGGGTCGAGCATGACCGAGCGGCGCATGGCGTTGCGTATGGCACGTGAGGACGCGGCACTCGACCTCGAACCGCCGCGCACGAACGAGGTGACCGGGCCGCCATCGGTGAGGCGTCATCTCGATCCGTCACACGGCGATACTGCACCCACGGTCGCAGCCTCAGAGGAGGGGATCGACGTCGGTGATGACGACGCCGAGGACGAGCCGGACCGGCCCGACGACGGCGACTTCTACGCCGATGCGCTGGAGTACCTGTGACGATCGCCCTGATCCGGCAGCACCTGCAGGACTTGGCGCCGCTGGGCAACGTGGCGCTCTCCCGCAAGGAGGGGTGGCGCGAGTTCGCCGACGCCCCTTCCCTGGTCGCGCCGGAGGTGCTGACCCGCCGGCAGCTGCGGGCGCTCACCGCGGACGACGCCGAGGTCTACAACCATTTTCGGCAGCTGTGGCACGCCAATTTGGGCCCGATCCGGACACCGCAACTGACCACGCTGCACGAGCAACTCTCGACCGTGGTCGACAGCAACCTCCAGTTCGGCGACAAGGCCAAGGGCGCGGTCGCGATCGACGCCTACCCCGGCCTGGGCAAGACGACATCGGTCCTGGCGTTCGCCAAGGATTTTCACCGCCGCGAGATCCGGATCAAGGGCACCCACACCCGCGATGGCCACCAGCGGTGGCCGGTGTGCCGGGTCGGGTTGACCGGCAACACCGGGCTCAAGGAGTTCAACCGGGCGATGCTCGAGTTCTACGCCCACCCCGGAAACACTCGCGGCACCAGCGCCGACCTGTCCCGTCGCGCCCTGGACTGTGTGACCTCGTGTGAGACCAGGCTTTTGGTGGTCGATGATCTGCATTTTCTCCGCGTGCACGCCACCAGCGGGGTGGAGATCAGCAACCATTTCAAGTACATCGCCAACGAGTTCCCGGTCACCGTGGTGTTCATCGGGGTCAGGCTGGCCGAACGCGGCCTGTTCGCCGAGGCGCAGACGGCGCGGCGCACCACGCTGGTGGGGATGCGGCCGTTCGAGGGCCGGCGGGGCGATCGCGACAGCCGTCGCGGTGACCGCGGCCGCGGCCATACTGGATCGGTCCGATATCGCCGACGCCGGCGAGTCGCTGCGGTGGCTGGTGCACGGCGGTCGGCGGCTGGGCCGACAGGTCGACGCCGGCGTCATGGGCGACTGGGGCAGCGCCACCAGCACGAGATTGGTGGCCATCCAGGTCGCCGCGTTGCGGCCACTATTCGTCCGCGCCGTCGATCAGCTGCGATACCGCAGCGCCGCCCCCGTCCCGAGCCGCCCGTCGGCGAACGCCACCGCGGTGGACGACGCCGTCCGCCGCATCCCGACCCTGCTCTGGCCGCAATGGTCGCTGCGGTGCACGGTGACCCCGTGCAGTTCGGCGCAGGTCCGCCCGGCCCTGTCGACGGCACTACTGCTGGTGGGCACCACGCTCACCGTCGGCGAGGCCGCCGATCGCCTGGGATCAGCGGTCCCCGCGGGCGGGGTCACCCGCACACTGGCACATCTGCGGAACGCCCCACACTGGGACGACACCCTAACCGCGTTGACCCTTCTGGCGGACCACCTCCGCGCGGAACCGCCGCCGATCGACTACGAGCGGCGGCGGCGCCTGGACTACCGCGACCTGCTACCCGAGGACCTGTGGAAACAGATATGCCGCCGGACCGGCACACCCCCAGGCGCCGGCCAGAAGGCGGACTTCGCCCGCTGCCTGCTGTTCGAACGACTCAGCGGGCTCCCCGCGTCCCAGTCCCCGTTCCTCGCAGACGATTACGACGTCCGCGCGAAACTGTCCGGATTTCCGCGCGCACTCACCCCCGCCCTGTCCGGGCCGCTCGACCAGGCGGCCCGCCGCTTCCTCGACGACCACGGACTGGACGAGGAACCCGTCTACTGGCATCCACCCCTGCATCTGCTCGACGGGCTCGAACTGCCCGGACCCAACCCCGCCGCCGTGGACCTCGCCGCCCTCCACGACCTGACCCGCCACGAACACACCGCGCTGTCGGAGATCGCGCGGCAATTGGCCACCACCCTCGACGTGATCCGCCACCTCCTCGAAAACCATCCCGCTCCCGCATCACCCACTGCCGCAGAGCGGTTCGAACGACGCGTCGCCCAGACCGCCGCAGAGGAAACGTTGAGCCGGGCGCAGTTCGTCGACCTCTACTGCGTCCAACGCCGCACCCTCGCCGAGATCGCCGCGATGATCGGAGCCAGCCGGAAGGTGACCGGTCGGCTGGCCCGACACCACGGCATCGCGCCGAGCGCCGGAGGCCCGCCGGTCGATCCGGCATGGTTTCACCACCAGTACGTCACCCAGCGGCGAACCCTGCGGGACCTCGGACACGAGGTGGGGCGCAGCGTGTCGCGGATGAGCCGAATCGCAAAGGACTACGGCATCCCGATTCGGCCGCCAACCGACGCCGGCAACCCGCAGTCCGTAGCGATCCGGCGGCTGGCGCACTGATCGGTCTCGGCCGTCGTGCGGTGCACGCTCGAGTCGTGCACAGTGCAGGGCCGGGCAAAACGTTGCCCGGAGAACAAGACCGCAGGTGACTGCGGCGCTGGTCCCGACGCTCGAACGCGCGTGTAACGTTGCGCGTTATTAACGCAGTACGTTATAGTGGTGAGGTGATCGAATCGTTCGCCGACAAGGAGACCGAGCGAGTCTTTCGCCGGCAGTTCTCGAAGAAGCTCCCGCAGGACATTCAGCGGATCGCGCGCCGGCGTCTGTTGTTGATCGAGGCGGCCACCGACGTCAACGACCTGCGGGTGCCCCCAGGCAACCGCCTGGAGAAGCTCTCCGGAGACCGGGTGGGCCAGTACAGCGTCCGGATCAACGATCAATACCGCATCTGTTTCATCTGGCGCGCCACCGCAGCATACGACGTGGAGATCACCGACTACCACTGACCACCCGGAACCGACACCTCCGACCACGGAAAGGAACACCGACAATGACTACAGACCTGAGCCCCATTCACCCCGGCGAGATCCTCCGCGAGGACTTCCTCGAGCCTTTCGGCATCACGCAGAACCGCCTGGCCACGATCATCGGTGTGCCGCCGCGGCGGATCAACGAGATCGTGCACGGCAAGCGGTCGATCACCGCAGACACCGCGCTGCGGCTGGCCAAGGCGTTCGGCAACAGCGCCCAGTTCTGGCTCAACATCCAGGACCGCTACGAGCTCGACCTTGCGGCCGACAAGCTAGGCGACACCCTCGCCAAGATCACGCGCCTCTCGGCATAGATCGGCAGGTATCGGACTCGGTGCCCCGCGGACGATCCGGCGCACTCGCCGAGCTGCGGTTGCCCCAGCGCTTCACCGTTGGGGGCCACCGCTGGCGAGCATCAACGTTTGCGGGGTTCGATATCGAGTCGCCGTCGCGTGTTGTGGTTGCCGCAGACGAGTTCTGGAGTAGTGGTCCATTCGTGACGTTCAAGCCACGCCAGGACCGGTCGGGGTGGGTCGTCGCTGGAGGAGCCGGTGAGCAGCGGGCCGTCACCGCACCTCGAGCAGCTGACCACCACGACGTGGCCGTGCGGTTGACAGCGGGCACAGTGCCGCGCCTTGTGCAGGTGCTCGCGTTTGTCGAGGTGCAGCCAGACGGTGGCGAGGTCGGCGCGGTGCGGGACCAGTTCCCGACGCGTGGTGGGTTGATACCCGCAGGTCGGGCATGCCGATCCCGTCGTCGGGGGCGGCGCCGCCGGATCCGGTGACGGCGAGGGCTTCTCCTCGTCCGGGTCGGTGTCGGCGGTAAGCGTCTCGGACTGTCGGGGCGGCAGATGCCGGTATAGGGTCGAGCGGGTCAGTCCGGTCTTCGCGGTGATCTCGGCGATGGTGGCGCCGCCCTCGCGTAGCTGGGTGGCGTAGGCGAGTTGGGCGTCGCTGACCACGCTGGGCCGGCCGGTGCGGCGGCCCTTCTCGGTGGCCACGGTGCGGGCGTGCGCGGCTCGCTCGACCGCGTACGTGCGTTCCATCTGCCCGAACAGCGCCAGCAGCACCACCGCCAGCTGGCCCATCGGGTCGTCCGGGTTCGTCGAGTCGATCCGGACCGGGTCGGCCAGATTGCGGAAGCCGATGTCGCGCTGGTGCAGGTCGTGGATCAGGTTCAGGGTGTCGCGGACGGTGCGGCCGAGCCGGTCGAGGGTGTGCACCACGATCACGTCACCGCCGCGGGCGCATTCGAGCAGCGCCTGTAGTCCGGGGCGTTCGGTGGTGGTCCCGGATTTCTTGTCCACGTAGATGTTCGCCGGATCGATTCCCGCCTTGGCGAGTGCGTCGATCTGCCGGGTGAGGTCCTGCTTGCTCGTCGACACCCGGGCGTATCCCAACTCCACACCTGGAGCGTACCGAAAGTTATGTTCGAACCGAACTTGTGATACACAATTATGGAATTAACTTCTGGGACACGCCGCCCTGGGCTTTCACAGGATCCCGGCGGGGGTTTGGATGGCGTCCCATTTCCAGGATTTCGGGACAAGCTCACCGACGACTTCGGAGAACCCGTCCCTCGGGACGACGATCCCTGCGGTTGACATCACGTCTGGTGAGAGGTGGTTCGTACCGTGGAGTGGAGTGGCGGGTTGACGCCGGTCGCCGGGCTCGGCAACGATGTCTCGCTGGATTGCCGCGGCGCAGTCTCGTCACGTTCCGCGGCCGCACCCTCCCGGTTCCGCGCGGCCGCACCCTCCCGGTTCCGCGCGGCCGCACCCTCCCGGTTTCCGGACGCACCGAGCAGAGAGCACCGGATGACACCGACCGAGGACGACCTCGACCCCGATATCGCGCAAGCCTGGGTCTTCCGCGACCTGCTGGACGAGGAGATCGAGGGACTCACCGCCCGAATCGAGAACATCCGAGGAGTACGCACAGAGGACCGCCACGGGGACAACTCTCCGAGGTGCATCAACGGGTGGCCCGGCTGACCGCCCGGTATCCCGAGCTGCGCGGCGCCGGGCGGCATGGCGGAGACTGATCGGCGTCCTGGGTATCAGGGTGGGCGGTGCGTCGACGACGGTTGCGACCGCAGCCAGGTCCAGCGTGGTGAGGCTCGCGGGCAACCCGATCTGCGGCCATTCGGCGGTCAGGGTGACCGTCCGCGCCGGTGCCGGGAGCCAGTACAGCGGCTCGCTGCGGAAGGTGCAGATCCCGGTGGCGGTGGCGTGGAGATCCGGGCGGGGAAAGTAGGGGTCAGCGACCGTGAGGTCGTCGGTCCCGGCCCACACGTCGAGGTAGGACCACTGGGCCGACGGATCCGCGGGGTCGGTCAGCGGGCGGGTCTGGTGCAAGAGCGCGCCGGGCCGGGCGGCCGGTGGCGCTCAGGGCCAGCTGCAGCGCGAGCCCGCATGGGTACGCGGTGATCCGGCACCAGCTCAAGGGTCAGGTGAGTGCGCACGGTCAGCAGTCGGCGACCGTGCACCCGGTCACCGCCGCACGGCGGTGGGGCGGTCGCGGGCCAGCGTGGACTGCGCACGGCAGTGATGGTGCACCACCATCTGGCAAGTGGCAACCGGGGCGGGGGGAGCCAAAGCATTTGTACCGGTGAGTAACCGGCGATCGCCGGATTGGTCCGGGCACTTCGGGTCGCCTGCTGCAGGGAAGGTGCTTATGCTTCGAGCCCCGGACTTCACCGAGCGAAAGGGTGCAGCCCATGGCCCACTAGAAGCGGTAACAGGCTTGCGCGCGGCCCGGAGTTGACGATCGGCGTCCGGGTGCTGGTCCGCCGGAAAGCCCGAAGCGGACGACCTCGGCGAGGTCGTCGAGGACTTCGCGGCACTGACCGAACCTGGGGCGCCGGTTACGGCTGGGCGCCGGCGCATCGGTGGGCGATCGCGCTCGACGACGGGCGGGCTGATCTTCGCCGACACCGAGGACCTCACCGTCGATCCCGGCACCCACCGCTGCGCCCCCACCCCGAAGTCCGCGCCTCCCACGCAGGTCCGATCCCCGGGGAGTGGCCGGCGTCAAACGAGACCGGGTGACCGACGGCCGCATCCGCGGTCGGTGCCGGGCCCGTTCCAGCTCCGCTTTCCTATCGCGTGGGCGTGGTGGATCGTCTCGCACCCCACTGCCTAGAGTTTGGGCTCAGACCGAGCGGGTACGCGAAGGCGGTGAAGGCGAACGAGCACCTGCAGGGAGGGCGCTCCGGTGCCGCGGGTGAGCAGGTCTCGGTGCTGCTGATCGCGGATCCGGGCGAACCAGCGGCTCTTGCCGAACGTATTGCGGAGTACCTGCCGGAACGCCTGGGCAGCCCTGACCGGGACGAGCGCCGGTGGACGACGTGCGTGCGCCGCAAACCGTACCTGCCCGACGAGCAAGCGGATTTCGCCGATATCATCGACACGGTCGATCCGTCCTCCGAAGAGGAAGACATCGTCGTATACCTCACCGATCTGCCGCGCCGCGAGGACACCCTCCCGGTGGTGGCCGACGTCAGCGCCGACCACAAATTCGCGCTCATCTCGGTCGCCGGAGTGGGCGGCATCCACATCGAGCGCCGCGTCCGCACCATCACCGAACTCGCCATCGCCCACATCCTCGGTGAGCCGGCACTCATGCCCCCCCGGTGCGGCGCGACGGTTCCGGTCTGCGCAAGTTGAGGACGGCATCCGGTACTTCGCGCCCTCTGGACTGCGGCGACTGCGACTGTTGTCGGGGATGGTGCGCGCCAACCGGCCGTGGCGACTGGTCACCGGACTGTCGAAGGTCCTCGTCGGCGCCTTCGCCACGGGTGCGATCGCGCTGGCCACCAACACGATCTGGTTGTTCGCCGACACGATGGGGCCATGGCGTATGAGTGTGGCGATGATTTTGTCGATCGTGGCGATCATTCTCTGGCTGATCCTCGACCACGAACTCTGGGAGCGGCCGAAGTCGCCGGCGGAACGCGATCGATCGGTGCTGTACAACACCGCGACCGTAGTCACCCTGGTCATCGGTGTCGTCGTGCTGCATGTGGCCCTGTTCTGCCTGCTGCTGTTCACCGCGTGTCTGACTCTTCCCTCGGAACTGCTGTCCAGTGTTCTCGGGCACGGGGTGAACTTCTCCGACTACCTGACGCTCACCTGGCTGCTGGCGTCCATCGCGACCATCGGTGGGGCCCTCGGTTCGGGTCTCGAGGACGACGCCGCCGTCAAAGAGGCGGCGTACGGGGTCCGACAGCGGCAACGCATCGAGGAAACGCGGAGTCGGTCGAACGAGGCGCGATGATCGCGGCCCGGCGAAACATGCGTCCCAACTCAAAAGCGCCGACGAGGTTTGCGATGTACCGTCTGCCGAACCCGCACCGGCACGTCCTGAAACCGGCCCTTGATCGAAACTCGCCGACCAGTACAAACCCGATAGCCCCGTCCACTGATTTTGCCTTCGGGGCGTCAAACGGGCGTCAAACGGGGCAGTCCGAACAAACGGGATCTCGCGGTCGGCTACTCGGAACCAACGCGAAAACACGGGACAGGCAGCTGGTGTGGGCACAGTGTCCGATGAAGAAATGTCATCAGGTTGAGACAGATCGCGGTGGCCATACCGTGAGACCCGACATGAACGCGCATGTCACGGCGTCTCGAAATGTCATCGGCAGCGAGACCCTACACGAAGCACAGATCAGAGGACACACATGCCCACGCCATCAGATGATCGGCTTGAACTCCTCGCGAAGCGCTGCAACGCCGACCTCGGCGATTCTGATCTGTGGTTCCGCCCGGATGGCTACCCGCGCAGCCTTGCTCTGTGCATCATCGACTCGATCGCGTCCACCGGCGCACACTACAACTCCGTCAAAAACGTCCTGAGGCATTACATCGACTTCCGGCAGGCGCAGGGCGGTGATGCCGACACCGACAATGCCGGCGCCCTGTTGGAGACTTTCGACGAACTCGGCGGCCCGAAGGAGTGGGCCGAGATGACGAACAACCGCAAACCGACCTCGACGACCAAAGGTGCTCCGCTCAAGGCTGCGGCTATTCATGAGGCTGCCGGGCGGCTGCGTGAGCTGGGAATCGACAGCACCGACGACCTCCGCGCCGCCGACGCCGACGATCTCGCGAGCGCGAAGAAAGCCTGGGCGCGGGTACCTGGCCAGCGTTCCGGGATCACCTGGAACTACTTCCTGATGCTCGCTGGTACTCCCGGTGTGAAAGCTGATCGCATGGTCATCCGCTACGTCGCCGACGCGATCGGAGCGGTCGCGGAGAATGTGAGCGCAACCGATGCCGCGATGCTTGTGAAAGCGGTCGCCGAAAAATGCGGCCACAACGTCACCCATCTCGATCATGCGATCTGGCGATTCGAATCCGGCCGACCTGTGAACCAACAGAGCTGAGCGCTAGCTGCGGAGCGACCAACTGCACGCCTGACCTTCTGAGTTCAGCGATTCTCCGCCAACGGAACATGTCGGCGGGCCGTGCCACTCTTGCTGTGAAACAGGGCGATGAGACTGCGAGTCGCATCTGCGTTGATCGTGTCCGAGCTTCGCGGGGAAAACGACAGGAGTGAGGTTCAGATGAGTGCTGCGAAAAAGGGTTCACCCGCTGAAGGAGTGGTGGAATTCATCGGTTTCGTTGTCTTCTTGGTGATTGTCATCGGAGCGATTGCCACAGCATGTTCATAAACTCTGGCCGGTGGACGAGTTATCTGCTGGGCGCCTGTTTCGAGGAGTACGACGACCATGAATACTCACCATCATGAGTAACGGACGCAACGCCGACCCCACGGTAGTTGTCGAGAAGAAGAACCGTATTCGCGACACTCATGTGGCGGCGTTGAATTCGCTCGCGGACCGTATCGCCGACTCTGTCGGGCTCCCCCACGGACACGTGCCCTACGTGGATCCGGATCTCGGTGGAATCGATGCGCGAGTTCTTGTTCTGCTGGACAACCCCTCCACGAAAGCTGAGGCCGGGACCGGGTCGGGTCTGCTCAGTCTCGACAACAACGACCGCACTGCACGCAACTGTCGCGAAGCGTATGCCCGCGCCGGTATTTCGTGGTCGGACGTGGTGCATTGGAATGTCGTCCCGTTCCCTGTCTCCGGGGTCAAGAACGGTGGTTCCACCCCGGCCGAACGTGCCCGCTCGGCTCAGTGGACCCGAGAGTTCGTCGCGTTGTGCCCGAATTTGGAGATAGTGCTGTTGTTGGGTGTCGCCGCACGGGACGGGTGGGAGCGCGCCGGCATCGAACGCGACGTGTATGTCGTTCCGGGAAACATTCCTCATTGCTCCGATCGTGGCTTGAACTCGGCCGGCGGACGGGAACGATTCGACGCCGCCATCACCGACATCGCCAGGATGCTTTCCACCGGAAACCACCACACCAGCAGAAAGC
>NZ_JBEUOQ010000038.1:0-15941 GCF_040489275.1 Rhodococcus baikonurensis
AATGTAGGCACTACCGATCCAGGCTTCGCCTACTCGGCAACCCACGGCAACTTGCAAGCGAGTCCCCGGCCCGAAACGGGCCGACCCTCATACCGTCTACCGAAGGCGCATCATGGTCCACATCGCCCTCACCCGAGGGCAGAGACCAGCAGCATGAAATCAGCACACGCCCCGCTCAAATGCGGAGAGCCCAATATTGACCCCTGACCGCCGATCCTGGCTCTAGTCGAGCCAGGAGGGACGAAGGGATGCTGTCCGTGGAAGATTGGGCCGAAATCCGGCGTCTGCATCGAAGCGAAAGGTTGCCGATCAAGGCAATCGCTCGCCTGATGGGAGTTTCCCGCAACACCGTCCGCTCGGCGTTAGCCGCCGACGGACCACCGAAATATCAACGCGCCAAATCTGGTTCGATCGTCGACGTCGTCGAACCCCGCATTCGGGAGTTGCTCCACGAGTTCCCGACGATGCCCGCAACGGTGATCGCCGAACGCATCGGCTGGGACCGCTCAATCCGAACCCTGAGCACAAGGGTCGCCGAATTTCGACCGGTCTATCTGCCGCCGGACCCGGCTTCACGAACCACGTATCTTCCCGGCGAGATCGCTCAGTGCGACTTCTGGTTCCCTCCGATCACTCTGCCGATCGATCACGGCCATGTTCGGACCGCGACGAAACTACCGGTCTTGACGATGACCTGCGGATATTCGCGCTGGTTCTCTGCCTTGTTGATTCCCACCCGCGGCGCCGAAGACCTGTTCGCCGGCTGGTGGCACCTGATCGTCGGGCTCGGCGCAGTGCCCCGAGTACTTGTCTGGGACGGCGAAGGTGCCATCGGCCGATGGCGGCACCGCAAGGTGGAACTAACGCAGGACTGCCAGGGATTTCGCGGCACTCTCGGTGCGAAAGTGCTCGTCTGTAAGCCGGCCGATCCGGAAGCGAAGGGCATCATCGAACGCAATCACGACTATCTGGAGACCTCGTTTCTGCCCGGCCGTTCGTTCACCGGTCCCAATGATTTCAACCGGCAACTGTCGGCGTGGTTAGCGATCGCGAACAGCCGTCGCAAACGCGCCCTCGGCTGCGCCCCGGCCGATCGCATCGATGCCGACCGCGCCCGAATGCTCGAGTTGCCGCCCGTGCCACCGGTGACCGGATGGCAGTACTCGACCAGACTGGCCCGCGATCACTACATCCGACTCGATTCGAACGACTACTCGGTGCATCCGTCGGTGATCGGACAGCGCATCGAGGTCACCGCCGATCTGGCCCGGGTGCGAGTGTGGTGCGCGGGCCGGTGCGTCGCTGATCATGTTCGGGCGTGGGCGAAACATCAGACGATCTCCGATTCCGATCACGTGAAAGCTGCTGTCACACTGCGCCATAACCGCATCACAGTGGTTCACCCGGCGGCTGAACCGGAGGTTCAGATTCGATCGCTGAGCGATTACGACGCCATGTTCGACGTCCCTGACTACGATGGAACGGAGGCACTATGACCACCAACAACAGCGGAACCCGGCAGCCTCAGCATGATCTGACCGCCGAGTTGAATTTCCTGTCCCGCGCCCTCAAAGCACCGACCTTGCGTGATGCCGCCGGACGATTGACCGAACGAGCACGTGAAGAGAGTTGGACTCACGAAGAATTTCTGGTCGCGTGCCTGCAGCGGGAAGTCTCCGCGCGAGAAAGTCACGGCGGCGAATCCCGGATCCGCGCCGCTCGTTTCCCTGCCCGTAAATCGTTGGAGGAGTTCGACTTCGACCACGCTCGCGGTCTGCAGCGTGATGCCATTGCGCATCTGAACACCTGGCACGGTCGTCCCCACGACCGGCGCAGCGACGTCGCCGCGCTGCAGGACCTGCTGCCGACGGTGCGGTCCACCGTGCACGTCCCGGTCCTGACCGACGCCCTCGCTGTCGCCGATGCTCACGCATGGGCCGACATCCTCGCTCGCCCCGCGCCGGTGCAGTTCGAGCGAGTCGATTTCAACGACCCCTTGTGGGTGCTGTACTCGTCCGGGACCACCGGAATACCGAAAGGCATCGTGCATTCACACGGCGGAGTCCTGCTCGAACATTACAAGCTGCTCGGCCTGCACCACGACCTCGGGCCGGGAGACCGCTTCTTCTGGTACACCACCACTAATTGGATGATGTGGAACCTCGTCGTGTCCGGACTCCTGCTCGGGTCGACCATCGTCGTCTATGACGGCAGTCCGACGTATCCGAACCCGCAGCGCCTGTGGACGATCGCCGCGGACTGCCGAGCCCGCGTCCTCGGAGTCAGCCCCGGATACCTGCTCACCTGCGCCAAAATGGGTGTCGAACCCGCCCGAAACCTCGATCTAAGCCACCTCAAGATACTCGGATCCACGGGCGCACCCCTGGCCGAGCAACAGTACGACTGGGTCCGCGGCCACGTCGGATCGACGATCCAGGTGGCCTCCGTCAGCGGCGGAACCGACGTGGTGAGCGGGTTCGCCGGCAGCGCCCCGAACACGGCGGTGTGGGCGGGCGAGCTGTCCGCACCGATGCTGGGTGTGGCCCTGGAAGCCCGCGACGAGAACGGTCGGCCCGTCATTGGCGACGTCGGCGAGTTGGTGGTCACCGAACCGATGCCCTCGATGCCCGTCTTCTTCTGGAATGACGCGGACGGGACCCGGTATCGCACCTCCTACTTCGAGACCTATCCCGGTCTCTGGCGTCACGGCGACTGGGTAATCGTGACCGAACGCGGCAGCGTCGTCGTGACCGGTCGATCGGATGCAACGCTGAACCGTCATGGAGTGCGCTTCGGAAGCGCCGACATCTACGACATCGTCGAAGACCTGCCGGAAGTCGGCGAGGCACTCGTCGTCGGAATCGAACTCGACGGCGGCGGCTACTGGATGCCGCTGTTCGTCGTCCCCGCACCGGGCAGGTCACTCGACCAGGAGCTCCGCGAGCGCATCACCACCGCGATCCGAACCCACGCGTCCCCTCGCCATGTTCCCGACGAGATCATCGAAGTACCCGCCATCCCGCACACCCGCACCGGCAAGAAGATCGAGATACCGATCAAACGCATCGTCCAAGGAGCGGACGTCGATCGCATCATCGGATCCGACACGATCGACGACCCCGACGCCCTGCGGTACTTCACCCGGTTCACCCGCACCGATGCCGCGAGCAGGACCCCCTGACAACCGGGGCGCATGCACCGCTTCCCTCCCTGCCACGCCATCCGAGCAACGAGCCGAGGTTCAGAAGAACGATGTTTTCCAAAGTATTGGTGGCTGCCGGGACTGTTTCGCAATCGGTGTTTTGGCCCGAGACGCTGAGTGAATGCTCGGCGAGGAGGTGCCGAGATGACGACACTGGAAGATGTGACGAAGAAGAGGGCCGAGCCCTCCGCGGAAGCTGCGGCGGCCGCAGAGTTGGTGCGCCTGGCCAAGGAGCAGGGCCTGTCGCTGACCGGGCCGGACGGCCTGCTCAAACAGTTCACCAAAACCGTCCTGGAAACCGCACTGAACGAGTGTGTGACACCGTATTTCTTCGGCGGCGGCATCAAGGTCGCGGAGACGATCTCCCGGCGATCGAGGCTACGCGGCCGCCCCGAACGCGCATCGTCTTCGAGGCCGGCCAAGCCGTCTACGTCGTAGCGGGCGCGCCAGGAGATCACCGTCGGCCGCGACACCCCGACCAGTTCCGCGATCGACGAATTCGACTCACCTTGAGATGCGAGCAAAACAATCCTCGCTCGCTGCGCCGCACCGGAGGAGATCGACCTCGACCGCAGTCGTCGGGCCAACTCGAGATCGTCGCCGTCTCGCAAGAGTAGGGGCTTAATCCGCATGCTTGAAGTATCTCAAATCGCACTGTCAAAGAATTTTAGGCGCGCGGCACTAGGTAGCGCTCTCACCTACCTCGCTGAGGTCTACGCCTCGAAGCCCTCATCACCGAACTCCGCGACTTCCCCATCCGGACTTCAGTTGGTGAAGGCTCGCGCGAACGTCCACCCCCTACTGGCGGACGCCAACTGGAATGTCGATCCGATGGGCGTATTCGGCACTCTCGGTCACTGCCACCATTCCGCGCGGTCCTCCCATCGCTCGCAACGCGACGTTTTTTTGCCTGCCCGGCAGGCAAGCAGGAACCGAGGTTCTGACGAGAACCTCGGTACCGGCGGCTCGTTCACCTCTGTCACATGTTGAGCGAACTTGCTCAGCCGCCTCAAGGTGCTACTCGAGCAGGGCGGTAAGGGAGTGAAGCTTGCCGGCGAGCCGGACGCCCAGAGCCGGCAAAGGGCACGGGACCTCAAGTAGGGGCGGTAGGCAGAGAAATGCCGTGACCCGTCCCCCGGCGCCATACTCTCGGGGTTGGGTCGATAATCTGGCGGAATCCGACCCTACGTCGGGTAGTGAGCGATCGCACCGCAAACACGCCGAACGTTCTCCGACGATCGAGCACGGCATAGTCGAACGCATCCCGGAGAGCAGTCCCAGTGGTCTTCGAAAACGAGTTCCCCAGTCAGGAGCAGATACTCGTCCCTACCACTCCAGACCGTTCACCTTTCAGCGTCGGGGAACCGGTCTATAGCAGTACGTTTCGGTCAATCAGCGCCCGCAGTGATCTCTGGAAGTTTCTCTGCGCGGCGCAAACGTTCCGCCATGTCGACGACCAGCCCTGTGGACGACTCGGAAAGGCCGACCACTGCAGCCAACAGTTGCCGCAACGCCCCCTGTTCGAGACAGTCGATGACAACCGACGGTTCCGCCCCCTCACTGTCGACCGGCAGATAAAAATACTTGTCATCGACGCCGAAGAAATTAGCAAGCACAGCGACCACATCCGGAGAAGGGTTCGTCCGCCTACTTCGACGTAACTGAGACAGATAAGGGCGGGAGAGGCGAGAGCCACTCGCGGCGAGACCGTCCGCCACCACAGCTTGCGTGACCGGACGACCGAATCGCGGCGAATCCTCGAACAACATATTCAACCGATCAGCGAACATACGATCCTCACGTCGAAAAACCTAGACAGTATCGATTTCAGAACGATGATCACATGTCGCCGCCGGTAAGAGGAGCGCTCGGACTCAGCAGCTCGTATCCTTCCCGCGCATGCAGCGGTTCCCTCGCCGCTATCGCGGTTAACCCTGCCGTTTTCTGCTTCCGACTCCCGTGCGCCCCTGTCAAGCAACGTTGAAAATAAGGACACATTGCAGCACAACACCATTACCGCCAATAGTTCGCTGTCGTGCCGACAAAACGGAAACATTGTCGCAGGCTCGGCACAGAAATTTCCAGCGGCAGCCCCGGCCGAAGCATTGAAAGTCGCCCACATCAACCACGACGACAACGAAACTGAGGCCGGTCTGTCGCTACTATCGACCCTCGACATTATCACCGCAGACGCCCACGTCTTCCTCGTTCCCGCCCCTCGGCCTGCTCCTGCGCATTGCGCGGCACCTCGACGCCGCCGCAGCATCCTTCTTGCGTGGCGCGAACCTCTCCGACGGACTCGACAAATCCAACCGCCACTTCGCCCACATCCTCGCCCAGGACGCCAACGGAATCCGCATTCTCGCACAATGACACATTCAACGAAAAATGTATCTGCTTGCAGCCCAACATGTTCAAAATGACATGGCTGATCCACGGCGAGCCCTGGAGAATGCAAACAAGCGCCATCCAGCGTGGTCGAGGAGTTAAGGATGCGTCAGCGAGTTCTCGGGAATACCGTCCAGTACTGACACCGCGGACTCGATCGGTCGAGATACGTTAGATCCAGTCTTCCGGTGATGCCGCCAGGAGGCGATCCATCATCTCCGCGGAGAATGTGGCCGCAGGAACGGAAGGCGCCTTTCGTGGTCTACGGGAATGGTCCGATTCGGGGTACAACGATCGAGAAATTTCACGGACCGCGTGGACGACCAAGGGGCGAGGCGTTCTAGCTGAACGGATTTGTTGTTGCCGCACAGGGCGATGCTGCCGACGGGTTCTTCGTATCCGCGAACCGCAGCAGCGATGCAGGCCACACCATGAGCTGACTCTCCTCGCTCGAAGGCCACACCGCGGCGCCGGCGGATGCGACTCAGTTCCTGGTGCAAAACATTGATGTCTGTGATGGTGTTTTCCGTACTGCGAGAAAGGACTGAGCCGAAAAGAGCGTCGACGCGTTCGGGGGCGATCCACGCCAGGATCGCTTTTCCGCCGGCGGTGCAGTGGGCGGGGGCGTGACCCCCGACACGCGACGGGATTGCAGCGGCGAAACGTCCGCCGACTTTGTCGAGATCGACGACGTCGGGGCCGTCGAGGACGGTCAGATGCACGACCATACCGGTCTGCTGGTGCAATTCGTGCAGAAACGGTGCGGCCGCTTCACGAAGCGAGCTGCGCCTCTCGCCGTCGCCGTCCCCCGGAGAGCGCGGCGACCGAGGCAGTATCCGAAGGAGGCGTGCTCGACCCATCCGAAGGTGGTGAGCTGATCGAGAATGCGGTGGACAGTGGAGCGAGGTAATCGAGTACGGCATGCAACCTGTTCGAGCGTGATCCGAGCTCCTCGGCCGCCGAAGGCGTCGAGAATCAACGTCAGTCGCTCGATCATCGAGGGTGGCAGGTCCTTGCCCGACTTCATCTCTGTCGAGACGCCCGGCGTTGTGCCATTCTGGTCAGCGATGCCCATGAAGCCCCTTCCGAAATTTACTAGAATTCATTCTATCTCCTGTGTTCCCCACCCAGTCGGTGGCTCGCTTGCAGAATGCGACGGTAAGCGCAGCAGACACATACATCGCGTCACAGACTTACCGGTGTCATCGGTGCGCGGGATGCGTTGCCTGCCAGTAGGAATGCGCGTTCGAAGAATTGGCCTATGGTCGATTTCGTGAGCACTGTGCCCGTCGTCGGCACCGAACTCGGACGCGACTGCCTTCAATGTAGATGTCCACTGTTTATTACCGTGCTCGAGTTCTACGCCGGTTCACCACCTGAACTGACCGACCGCCGGGAAAGTTTCGTTGATTGCCGCAGCGGATGCAGGGGCGTTATCGAACAGCCGGTCGGTATCGACATCAGCCGTTGACCGATACCACGATCTCGCCACTTCGCGGGGAGTGATCACCAACGTCTATCCGCGTCGCAACCGCTGCAGAATGGCATCGAGTTACGGGCGTGAGGCTTCGCACCGCCGGCGTGATCGAGATGAACATTCTCGGCCCCCCACCCACCCGCGCCAGCCTGGAACGAGGGCCGAACACTACCCTTCTCCGTTACTTGTCAGGAACGCGGCAATGTACTTGTACTGACGCACGGCAGAATGACGCTCATCTGGTGCAGCAGGCGACTCTGGACGACAAGGCCAGCATCAGGGAGTGCTGCCCGTCGCCTTGATCGGTTTCTGCTGGGCCTCGTTGTGCCTGCTCGACAAATACGGCGGGCTGTTCATGTTTGGAGAACAAGGCACCAGGGCATGGAGGATGTTGACCCGCCGGTTGAGTCCCCCACTCCGTCCCGGCGGGTCTTCGATCTGCGTGTCGGAGTTGTCGCCGGTTCTGACACGCACGGTCCACCGACCGATGTTCACACCTGATGTCGGTGGACCGCCCGAACTTCGCGCTCGTCGCCGACACGGCGGGCGCGTGCCCGCCCACCGAGACTCTGCTCGTGCTCAGTGTCGGTGGGCCCTTGACTACGTCCTTCCTCAATGTTCGCCAGGCACCGACCGGCCTCCTGGCCGGGCCAGGTCGGCGCTTAACGCCACCTCACTACATCTGGTTTCAATTTTGCCTATAATCTATGTCTGATGGTATAGATTCTGTGATCTATTGAACTTCTCGCACCGCCGGATCTGGTGGCTGGCCGGTGCGCAGAGCGAGAACCTAGCGAGAGAATAGGAATCACTGTGATTGTCCTCGGCATCATTCTGGCCCTGATCGGTTACTTCACCGCAATCAGTATTTTGACGACAGTCGGCATCATCTTGGTGGTGGTCGGCGCAATCCTGACACTTCTGGGCACTATGGGTCGCGCTGTGGGCGGTCGAAAAGTTTGGTATTAACACCCTATATACCTCGGCCTAACCCTCGCCTGGGACATCTGGCTCGCGCGGGTACCTAATTTGCTCGACCCATGATGATGCACCACTACCGGGATCGCCTCCTCCTGTAAGAGAGGTACTGGGCACATCCCACCTCCACGTTTGAGGGTGCCTGTCGACAGAGTTCAGTGCAGCTGGGCAACCTGCCGGGAGGCCCCGCGGAGAGTGTTTATCTCCGAATGTCGCATTCACTCTGGAAGGCTTGAAACATGCTGGTACGTCGAATTGCTCGTCCACTGCTTTCCACGATCTTCATCGCCGGGGGAATCGATGCTTTGCGCAACCCCGCTCAGCGAGCAGCCAAAGCGTCACCGCTGATCGACAAATCCGTCGAGACGCTGCCAGGAGCAGTGACGCAGAAGGTGCCTGCTGATCCGGAAACACTCGTCAAGATCAACGCCGCCGTCCAGATCGGCGGCGGTGCCCTGCTGGCCACCGGCAAGGCGCCGCGCCTCGCGTCGTTGGTCCTCGCGGGGAGCCTGGTACCGACCACGCTTGCCGGTCACGACTTCTGGAACGAAACCGATCCGTCACTGCGAGCGATGCAGCGGACCAACTTCATCAAGAACGTCAGCCTGCTCGGCGGACTGATGATCGCGTCCGTCGACACAGAGGGCAAGCCGTCGCTCGGCTGGCGCGGCCGCCGCGCCGCGAAGAAGGCTCAGGCGTCTATCGCCGCGGCACTTCCGTTGGTCGCATCGCAGACCGATCACACGAGCGATCGCGTCGAACACGCTCTGTCGGTGGCGTCCGAACGCGGTTCCGAACTTGCCGAAACCGCGAAGGCACACGGCACGGATTGGCTCGAACTTGCCAAGGAGCGCAGCTCCGAGTTCGCGGAGATCGCGAGCAAGCGAGCCGCGGAATTCGGAGAGGTCGCCAAAGAACGCGGCCCGGACATCCTCGAAGTCGCGCAGAAGCGCGGCTCCGAACTGGCCGAGACCGCACGTGAGCGCAGCGCCGAACTGGCAGAGCTGGCGAGCAAGCGCAGCTCGGAGTTCGCCGAACTCGCCCTCGAGAAGAGCAACGAGTGGGCAGAAACGGCGTCGGAGCAGACCGAGGTGCTGGGTAAGCGTGCTCGCAAGCGCGCAGAGAAGGCGCTCGAAAAGGCTCGCGCCAAGAAGGACGAATTGACGCACTGAGCGCACCGAAAAACACGGTCACAATCGTTCAGTGACGTTACTACGAGTTTGTTGGCTAGCGTTTTCTGGCTAGATTTCGTAGCCGACGAAAACACGATGGACATGCACTCCCAGAGATAAGTGCTCCGAGCGGATGACACAGCGGGGGCACCCACTGGCTGCGCTCGCGCGAGGCTTTGTTTGAGAGCGCGACTCGGGGGGTCCGCCAACGAACACGAAGGTAGAGGCAGGTCATATGGGGACCTGGCTCGCGAAATTGACGGATGATCACGGAGAGTGGCTGATGACGGCTCGCGCCGACAAGACCAAGATCACCAGAGAAGACGTCACCCTCCTACGCGGAGGACAGGTGATCGGTGTTGACGACGGTGTCATCGGCGTGGTCGGGTCGATGCCTCTCGATCCGACCACCGCATCTCCGCGGTGGGTCACAATACGCCGGGACCACTCAGGAGTGGTGCACGCACCACTCCCCCCTGTACAACAGCGAGGTGTGCGGCCCTAGACCTCACGCGTGAGTCGACTGCAGATCAGGAATCATAGGTCCCCGACCGATACCTCACCGAGTCGTGCGTCATGTGGTCATGGAGAACGCGTTCGTGGAGCATGCTGAAGCGGATCGGCGGACATGCTCAAGCCATTGTGCGTGGCATATGTCTTCTACTTCCGGGAATGCGGGCCCTCCCGAGAGGTCGAGGATCTGGTCCGGTCGTGGAGGTAGGTCGGCGTCGGTCACACGCTCGATGAGCCCCACTGCTTTCCATCCGCACGAGCATTGCGCCCGCCAACCGATCGTCGCTTCATCGGGCACGTACGTTCCGTCCTCGAGTCCGAAGCCCCGGGCGCTGTACGACAGTGCGGTGCGATCGCCGGCGACGATCGTCGCCGGCGCTCCTTCGTGAGCGCCGTCAGTACTCGTCCAGCACATCCCGTCTCCTTCCTGCAAACCCTTTCACAGTCGGACCACCTAATTCGTGCAAACCTCGATTACTGCGCCCGATCACCCCGCGAAGCTCTCCGCTCGTAGCACCAACGCCGAACATGCCTCCGTCAGAACTCCGGCTACATCAGACTGCATTGCTGACTAGCGCGTGCAGTCAATACGGCTGATTTGATGCTCGATCGCACAAGGGTAACGGTCACCCCGTCACGATGGGCTATCTGCCGCTGTGTCCAACCGCAGTAATATCCCTGGTAGAGGTATCTTCTTGCGCGGCAATCCCCTGTTGACCAACTGAAGCCGTCTTTGCATGCGTGGGCTTCCTCGGCCGATCCGGAGGCCTCCTGAGAGGACCATAAAGCCTCGCGCCGAGGGCGGGAGCGAATCTTTTCTATCGCTCGCCGGTGAGCAATCATGATTACCCACGCCGTAGGGCTCCCGTTTTCCGTCTTGTACTCGGGCGCGCATGCCCATACCTCGCGATACACCGACCGTGCCAGTTCGTCGCTAACTCGCTGATCACCGAACATCTGCATGAGCAGGTCGCAGGCCCAAGGGGAAGTCCGGTCGTAGAATTCGGCGAAAGCTGCACGACTCCCGGAGGAAACAGAACACAGCACAGCAACAAGGTGGTCGTCTGGATCAGCCTTTACCATCACGGTCGCCCCACTCTCACGTGAACTTACAGAGCGAGCATAGTCATCTGCACTCAGCAGGAACCTCGGAAAGTGGGGCTCGAACGTCTCGAATGAATGTCAGTTAGTACACAGCAGCCGGAAGTCGTGTAGCTAGCCCCTGCCGTATTGCTGTGGTCTCCATCACCCGCATCCGAGGTTGATGGAGCGCTCGCTCCGAATCATGGGCACACCCAAAGTCGCAACATGCCCAAGCAGGTTGGCAAAGGCATCCCGGAATGAACACGAGTCTTGTTCTTCACCAAGATCATTCATCGATCGTGCGAAAAAGACGGATTAGCCACCGGCGATTCGTGGATATCCGAGGAGGCCGAGATCGTAGGGCCGCGCCTCAGCCCCCGACGTGCGATCACCTCTTACTTCGATTCCACGTGTAACCCTCGGCTCTGGAATGAGATACACATATCGTAAACGTCCTCTAAGACTGAATCCTTAGGAAAATGCCCCCTATTCACCAGATGTCACCATGACTCCCGCGGCTTCCACACCCGCGAGCATCGAAGGCCCTTCGGTGTGGCGTGATCGTAAGAGGTACCTGTGGCCGCTCGGATTGCTGATTCCACTCAGCCCGTTCATCTCCTGGTTTCTCGTCGACAACCTTCGTCTCGGATTGTTCTGGGCGACCGGCGCGTGGCTACTGGTCATCGTCATCCCGATCATCGACATGCTGGCCGGTGAAGACGGCGAAAGTCCGCCGGACGATGCGATCCCACGACTGCAGAAGGACCGCTACTACCGCTGGTGCACTTACGCGTTCCTCCCCTTGCAATACGCCGGTCTGGTCTTCGCCTGCTGGTGCTGGATCAACGCTCCGATGGGAATCGCGGAGAAGATCGCGATGTCGTTCACGGTGGGCGTCGTCGCCGGCGTCGGTATCAACGCGGCCCACGAGCTCGGCCACAAGAGCGAGAAGATCGAACAGTGGCTCGCGAAAGTGGCGCTTGCGCAATCTCTCTACGGGCACTTCTACGTGGAACACAATTTCGGCCACCATGTGCGTGTAGCTACTCCGCAGGACCCGGCCAGCTCACGGTTCGGTGAGAGCTTCTGGAGGTTCTTGCCACGAAGTGTGTTCGGCGGGCTGCGTTCGGCATGGCGCATCGAGAGCGCTCGACTCCAGAGGAAAGGCAAACGAACCTGGAGCTTCGAGAACAATATTCTCAACGCTTGGGCGATGAGTGTTGTCCTCTTCGCGACGCTGATCGGTATCTTCGGTTGGGAGGTCGCGCCCTGGCTCCTGCTGCAGGCAGTTGCCGGATTCACCTTCCTCGAAGCCGCGAACTACCTCGAGCATTACGGCCTGCTGCGTGGCAAGCGTGCCGACGGCTCGTACGTTCGCGCCAGCCCCGCTGACAGTTGGAACAGCGATCACGTCGTGAGCAATCTGTTTCTCTACCAACTGCAGCGGCACAGCGATCACCACGCCAACCCGAAGCTGCGGTACCAAAGTCTGCGTAGCGCGGCCGAAGCGCCGCAACTTCCGGCCGGCTACGCAGTGATGATCGTGATCGCGTGGATTCCACCGCTGTGGCGCCGGGTGATGGATCAGAGATTGTTGGACTACTACGACGGCGACACAGAACGAATCAACGCCAGGAGCACGACCTGATGAACGCCCACGACCCAACAAATACAGAGTCAGATCCGTACCCGCACAACGACATAGATCGCCACCTGCAGTCTCACGCCAGATTCGCACGTGCAGCGTCGAGTCCAGAAGTCATCGCCGCCGCGCAATTCTTGCTGCAGCAACCCGATGCCTATCTATACCGCCGCCGCTACCTCGAACTCATCGTCGATACCACAGACTCAGACGGCACCCCGATCACCGACTACACCGCTGCCGAAAAATATCTGCTCACCGCGTACAGAAAAATTCTTCGATCCGATACCGGGCATCCGAGTCAGAAAGAATCACGCACCGTCGACTCCTCGAAAGGACAATCATGGGCCTGAACGGGTCGACTCCAGCCTCCGCTCAGCACGAAAGCAGCGGTGGCAATGGACCGCCACCTCCTCCCGCTGTCTTTGATATCGGCTCCGAAGACTTACTCACTCCAAAACAAGTGTCCGAACTTTTTCGTGTAACTCCGAAAACAGTCGCTCGCTGGGCTGACGAAGGAAAAATCGGGTTTACCTCGACCATCGGCGGTCACCGCCGCTACCACCGCACCGAGATCCGTATGCTCTTGCACTCGCTTCACACTCCAGGGCCAAAAACGGATCCGACGGCATCCTGAATTCAAGCCCGAAATGCTGTAACCCAACCCTGACGATACCGATGCACGTTACTTTCGTTCGCGGATCAGATGCTCCCGATGTCGCCGACTGTGCCCTGAACTCGCATGTGACCGTCGGACAACGTGTACGTGACACCGACGATCGCGCACGCACTCTTGTCCATCTTGTCGGCGATGATCCGCGACCTCTGCATGATCAGCGCGCCGGTCTCCACGACGTGACGGCCTTCGAGTTCGTCGACGGTGGACAAGCCCTCGTTGCTGCCTATCAGAACCACGCTCGACCGCACTGCGGACGAAGCTGTCCGGAACAGTTCTTGGTCTCAATAGGTCAACGCATCACCGACGATAACGGATCAGCCCCAGAAGATCGGATCGCCACCGTTTTCGATGTGATCGAGCAAATCCTGAACGTGAGGGCTCGGCGCCAAGAACTGGTAACGGTGAAATTTGAGGTTCCGGTCCCGCCAATACAAAGTCCACAGCCCGGTTTTCTTCGTGTAAGACAGGCGGGCGATCGGGAATCGCGTCCACTCCGGTCCGAAGTCCTCACGCCACGGCGACCGGCATTCGCAGATCGTGACATGGCGCGGCGCGATGTCGCATTCGACCCGAATCTCATGACGCAGACGATCGGGAACTCTACTGGCGCAGTACTTCACGATCCGGGCGACATCGAGTTCGGGAAGTCCGGTAGCAGCCATGACCATCATCATGCCAACCGCCGTTATGGCCAGCTTTGCTATCCAACTGCGGAGGAACCGAGCACCTGGTCTTCTCGTTGGCGTGGACTGTCCCAGTCGAGCACCCGACGAGGCCGATCGTTGAGTCTCGCCGCGATCGAATTCAGGCCCTCCTGGCTGAAAGTGCGCAGGTCAGCGTTCTTGCGCGGTACTGGCGCAGGAGCCCGTTCGTATTTTCGTTCGTCCCTCGTTGCCACGGATGATGCGGGGCGCAAAAGTAGACGGGCAGGTCGAGTGCTGCGGTGATGCGCTCGTGCGCGGCCATTTCCAGTCCCCGATCCCACGTCAACGACCGACGCAGATGCGCAGGCAACCGGCCCAGATAGGCAATCAAGGCGTCCGCAACCGTCTCGGCCCGGTACCCGTCCGGCAGTGCGACCACATGCACGGCGCGTGATTGCCGATCCACCAGCGTCGCGACCGCTGACGGGCGGGTGCCGAACACGAGATCGCCTTCGAGGTGTCCGGGCTCGCTACGATCACCGGCCGCAGAGCTGCGGTGATCGATGGGGACCCTGTTCCGTATCTGCCCGCGCCCGTGGGAGCGTTTCTTCCCACGAGGCCGGCGGATCCGCCGATCGGTACGCAGTTCGTGAAATTTTGTGTCGTCGAATACTTGTCGCGACGGTATATACAGGCAACGGTAAATCGTCTCGTGCGAAACCCACATCTGCGGATCGGACGGGTACTCGCGCCGGAGCCAGGCGGAGATCTGCTGCGGTGACCACTGCTCACTCAGCTTCCCTGTGACAACCTCCTGCAGAAAATGCCTGGTAGAGAGGGTCGAGATTTGAGGGCGGCGCGCGCGGACATACGCTGCGGCATCCGCCGGGGTCGCCCGATAGTGTTCGCGGCCGCCGTTGCGGGCGATCTCCCGTGCGATCGTGGACGGGGATCTTCCGAGTTTGTCGGCGATCGTCCGAGCGCTGTCACCGGCGGCGATCCCACGGGAAATCTCTTCACGCTCCCCGGCCGTGAGATGAGATGCTCGCCGACGACGTGGGAGCGGCCGGATACCGCCGGATTTACGCAGGAACCGGCCGATCTGAGGGACACTCTCCCCGAGGACCCGCCCGGTCGCACTCAGCGAATCACCGCGACGCCACATCTCCCAGATCGTGTTCTCTTGATCCACAGTGAACCCGAGCGCCTTGTTGCCCATCCATGCCTCCACGATCACGCATCATGTCACCAGCAGTGATGCGTTGACGTATTGAGAGCAAGTTCCGTTGTCGAGGGCATGGACGCGTGGTTGACAAACCGCTCGTTGCCTTCGCGAAGAGACGTCCAAGCGGAAAGGGGGGGCTTGATCGCGGCATCCATCTACCGTGCATACAAAGTCTGGCGACTCACTATCGACACCTGAATTGAGGGCCTGGAACCGTGCGGCGGGGCGCTGGTCGACGATACTAGAACAGTACGAGGGACTGAGCCCGGAAAACAATTTACTGCGGTGCAGGCCGCATTCTCTTAACACCGTGGTGACGGATCGGGCCACCGCTGAGGGTCTGCACCCGAATCGAGGCTACGCGCCGCCACATCCTCAAGAAGATGCACGTCCATTTGTTGACCCCGAGATTCAGTCCGGCCGGAAGGTGTTCGCCGCGAGACTTGTTCGCCCACAATCACACGTCTCAGCCTAGACAGTGATGCGTACCGGAAAGCTGAATTTCTTCTCACCGTGGATATTACGTATTCCTATTGCCGGCGCCGATGGACCGGGATCAGGAATGACCGCTTCCGCTCCCCTGAGATCTATCTACTCAAAAACTGAACTGCTCCCTACACGTAGGGCCGTGGAGTTCGGTCCCAACGCGCAGGGAGCATCTCGTGGCGAACTCATACCTCGACAGGTTTTCGGTTCGGCGTCAGCCCGAATGTTCGCTCAGCTGAGCGAGTTCAGTGCGGTGATGAAAGAGACGGCGGTGATGCCGAGCTTGAGCAGTTCGCTGATCTTGCCGAGATTCAGTTCCTCGAGCGAGTCGGTGCTCAGCGATGCGGTGTCGAAAGAGGCTCTTCCCAGATGAGGGTGTAGGTCGGCCGGGCGCGTCGGTCCGCAGGTAGACGTCGAGGTCTCCCGACGATGGAGGTTCCTACGCCATCCAT
>NZ_JBEUOQ010000039.1:0-15341 GCF_040489275.1 Rhodococcus baikonurensis
GTGGCCTCGCTGTTGTCGCGTTGTGAGAGACCAACAGCATGTCGGGGCCACGAGCCCCATCAACTACCGGGCACCCCGCTCAAGCGCGAAGAGCCTCTTAAGTGACTGTGTAACAACCAGTTTCGATGGAAGTCGCTATCTGAATTGAAATTCTGGGCGGAAATGCACGACGACCAATGGCTCTGGCAGGGGTAACTGTGCGCGTCACCGATGGCGAGGGAACCAACAGCGTCGAGATCGACATGCTCGTGACCGCCGACGCCATCACCGAAGTGCCGTCGGTTGGCTGAGACTTGTTCAGTGCCGAGCCCTGCAAGAGCGGAGTTTGCGTCGGGCGCTCCCGGTAGATCGGCGGTGGCCTTCATGGTGTGATCGCGCTCTATACGCACTGGCTTTAGTGGTGGGTGTTGCTGTCGCGGCGCGCCGTCCTGTGGGCGGCAGGAAGAATCTGGCCGACGTGTTCGGCGGGACCGAGCATGAAGCGGTCCAAGCCGGAACGCGTTGGGCTGTAGACGTACTGGAGTCGGAGGGAATTTCTGCTTCGGAGCAACCTTTGGTCGCGTTACGTGAGTTGCGTCGGGCTAATCGAGCGTTGTCGCTTACCGGTGCCAAGGTTCTTCTGGACCAACTTCTGCCACCTCGCTAGCGCAGTCGCGGGTCGCTGTCCCCGAAACGTCCGCGATCTGGTCCTGGGTCACCACTCCTGAATGATGTTGACGGTGCTCGTCCAGATCGCAGGATTGTTGACCGTGAAGGTACATCAAATCAGGACGGCATCTCCGGGTGGCTATGAGGTTCGGAGACGCGTCGGGGTGGTAATGGGCTCTTTCTTACTGGTGAGCGGTGTAGCCGTTTCACGGTGACCACCAGATCATACTTTGGTACGCTTAAAGTATGACCACGAAATTTACCATAAGTCTGCCTGACGAGGATGCGCACCTACTCGACGAGTATGTGCGTGATCACGGACTTCGTGGCCGGTCGGCAGGAATTCGAGCCGCACTCCGCCTACTCTCGACGTCCGGACTCGAACGTGACTACGCTGCAGCGTTTGCTGAAGGTGACGTAGATGAAGTGTGGGACGCTGTCACGGCAGACACCGAATGATTCGCCGCGCGCACATTCACTGGGTGGATCTCGATCCGGCGCAGGGCAGTGAAGCGGCGAAACGACGACCGGCGGTGGTGGTGAGCAACGACCGGGCCAACGCTACTGCAGAAAATCTCGGCAGGGGCGTGATCACCGTGGTTCCGTTGACTACCAATACCGCGCACGTGTTTCCGTTTCAGGTGATTGTCGAGTCCGACGAGTCAGGTTTGGCGCGAGCGTCGAAAGCGCAAGCGGAGCAAGTGCGTTCGGTATCGGTTCGGCGTCTGGATCCTGAACCTGTCGGCAAGGTCGGGATGGAGACTTTCGCCGCACTCGAGGACGCGCTGCGGCTGCACCTCGATCTGCAGTAACTTGGTGCTGTTGGGGCCGGGTGATCGCCTCGATCGTCGGGGTGCGTGTTTATGACAGCTTGAGTCGAGACCACCGTGACGGCTAGACCCAGGCCCATCTGCGACTCGCCGGACCGGTAGTGACGGTTTGAGCTGAGCCCACCTCAGTGTTGTGGCATCTGGCTTGTTCGGATGCCAGCAACTGCTGGAGGGCAGTGATGGAGACTCGAATGGAGTTGTTCGCTCGTATTCGACGTGATGCCCGGGTCGAGGGGTGTTCGATCCGGCAGTTGGCCCGCCGCCACCAGGTTGGCCGGGCAACGGTGCGGATGGCGTTGGCGCAGGCGGAGCCGCCGCCGAGAAAAGTTCCGGTGCGTTGTTCACCGAAGCTCGATCCGTTCAAAGCCGCGATCGACGCCATGCTCACCGCCGATATCGACGCACCACGAAAACAACGCCACACGGCCCGCCGAATCCTCGCCAGACTGGCCGACGAACATGGAGCGCAGCACCTTTCGTATTCGACGGTGCGTGACTACGTGCGGGTTCGGCGAGCACAGATCGACGTCGAAGCCGGACGTCGCATCGAAGTGTTCGTCCCGCAGGAACATGCTCCCGGAGCCGAGGCGGAAGTCGATTTCGGTGAAGTGTGGGTGATCTTGGCCGGGGTGAAAACCAAATGCCATATGTTCGCCTTCCGCCTCTCACACTCGGGAAAAGCTGTGCACCGCGTGTACTCGACGCAAGGGCAGGAAGCGTTCCTCGAAGGCCATATCGCCGCGTTCGAGGAAATCGGCGGTGTCCCCACCCGTCACATCCGCTACGACAATTTGACCAGTGCTGTGCAGAAAGTGATCTACGGCTCCTCCCGAGCGCGGGTGGAGAACCAGCGATGGGTACTGTTCCGCTCGCACTTCGGGTTCGACCCGTTTTACTGCCAGCCTGGTATCTCGGGGGCGCACGAGAAGGGCGGCGTGGAGGGCGAGGTGGGCCGGTTCCGCCGAAACAGGTTGTCCCCGATGCCCGTTGTCAACTCACTCGATGAGCTCAACGAGAAGATCCGCGCTTGGGACACGGCAGATAACGGCCGCCGAATCAATGACCGGATACGCACTGTCGGGCAGGATTTCGCCGTCGAAGCACCGCTCCTGCTACCTGTTCCAAGCGAGGGCTTCGACCCGGGATTGTCGCTGGAACCACGAGTCGATCGGTCAGCGTTGATCACGGTGCGAATGGCGAAATACTCTGTCCCAGCACGTTTCATCGGCAGACAAGTGCGAGTCTCGTTGCGGGCGTCGGAAGTGGTGGTCTTCGACGGCCGGGCGGTGATCGCTCGCCATCAACGGGTCATCGCCCGGGGCGGTCAGAGCCTCGATCTCGACCACTACCTCGAAGTGTTGCGCACCAAACCCGGCGCCCTGCCAGGGGCGAGCGCTTTGGCCGCTGCCCGCAGGAACGGAACATTTACCTCGAGTCATGACGCATTCTGGGCCGCGGCCAGAAAAACTGACGGTGATGCCGGCGGAACCCGCCAACTCATCGATGTCCTGCTCCTGCACCGCACCATCGATAGCGATGACGTGATCGCCGGCATTGAAGAAGCTCTGACCGTCGGCGCAGTCACCGCTGATGTCGTCGCGGTCGAAGCCCGCCGCCACGCATCATTGGAGGTCGATGCGGCTGGGTCTGATTCAGGCCGTCATCTCGTTGCTCGTCGCAGCGGCCGGGAGCAACGCGTTGTCAGCTTGACCCAACGTCGTCTCGCCGATCCGGCAGCGGTCATCGCTGGTCTGCCGGCCGATTCTCGGCCTGCGCCGACGGTCGATCACTACGACCAACTCCTGCGACTACCTGAACGCCGCAATCCCGCCCAGCCCGCTGCCCGAGCCGAGTGAAAGAAGGCCCGAGAATGGTTCGTCAATCCGTCACGGTTTCCACCACGTTGCGCCGCCGAGGTTTGACCGAGGAGGCCGCCACCGCCGCGGTCGATCAAGCGTGCCGCCGACTACGACTTCCCACCATCCGTGCCGTCGTCGAGGACGCCGCCACTGCCGCCCGCAAGGACCAGCTTTCGTACTACGGATTTCTGGCGGAGTTGCTGCTTTCCGAATGCGACGACCGTGACCGCAGAAGTGTGGTGCGGCGAATCAAGGGAGCGGGGTTTCCTCGCGAAAAGTGGTTGGCAGACTTCGATTTCGATGCCAACCCCAATATCAATCCCGCGACCATTGGAACCCTCGCCACCGGCGACTGGATCCGCAAAGGCCAACCCCTGTGTTTGATCGGGGACTCCGGAACCGGGAAATCGCATCTCCTCATCGGGCTCGGGGCTGCGGCCGCCGAGCACGGTTACCGCGTCAAATACGTCCTCGCGACCCGGTTGGTCAACGAGCTCGTCGAAGCCGCCGACGAGAAACAACTCGCTCGCACGATCGCCCGTTACGGGCGAGTGGATCTACTTTTGCTGGACGAGCTCGGTTACATGGAACTCGACAAGCGAGGCGCTGAGCTGCTCTTCCAGGTTTTGACCGAACGGGAGGAGAAAAATTCCGTCGCGATCGCGTCGAACGAGTCGTTCTCCAAAGCGCACATGTTCGCGCGAATCTGTGCGTAGTCGCGCCGAAGTTTCACGGGTTCGGCAGTCGGGTGGGGTCGACGAAGTCTGCCAGGTAGATCATGGCGGCCTCGGCGGTCATGCCGAATGCCGCGGCGACGAGCTTCGGATCCATGGTGTTGACCAGATCGATAAGGCGAGTGCAGCGGATCATCCGCGGGCCGAACCCGCAATCGTCGAGCACATGACTCAGATAGGCGACCGATGCGGGTGACCGTCCGGCCTTGGTCCCTTTGGTGACGATGACGTGCGGATTGGCGGTGCGCCAGGAGGCGCGCTGGGCCAAACAGCGCTGCACGATCGTCCAGCTCGCCGGGTCCATCGGGACCGGATGCGGTCGCTCGCCAAGCCTGACGGTCTGTCGAAGCGGATCGACATCGTCGCAGGTCAGCAGCCGGACTTCGCGACTGGAAGCGCCATGCAGCAAGGCGAGGATGCCGACCAGGGATTCATGCGGATGCACCAGCAGGTCGGTGGTCCACCGCTGGAACAACCGGCGTTGTTGCTCGAGAGTGAGCGTCCGGCCACGAAAACCCTTGGCCTCTTTCCTGTCCAGGCTCTTCGTCGGATCGACAAGGACCAGACGGTGACTGCGCGCGAATCGGAAAAACTGGCGCAGCACGGTGAGTCTTCGCTGGCGCGACTTCGGCAGGGAAACTAGGAACGCCTCGACGTCGCCGAGCTCGACGGTCGCCCAATCTTGTTTCCCGCGTTCACTGTTCAAGAACGAAGCGAAATCTCGAACGGCCGCCAGTGCGGCCTCTATGGTCGAATCGCTGCGGGGCAGTGTTCCGGCCCGGCGAGCACGGGCCTTGGCGGTAAGCATGAACTCGGCGAATCCTGCGATTGCCGGTCGCAGCGGTTCAGGGGCCGCTTCGATCCGCCGTTGCCGGCGGCCGGCGGCGAGTCGCTCGTTGTGGTCGGTCGGCATCGCCAGCCCGTGTTCGGTGAAGAAATCTTGCATCGATCTGGCCAGCGGACCCATGGAACGGCCTGAGCGGCGTGCCCTGTCGAGCAGGGACGGCGGATGATTGGAGTGCTCGTCGTCGAGCAGTCGCCCCAGCTCGGTGACCGCCACACACGCACGGCCTGGCGAATAGCCGTCGGCGAGACAGGTGATCAGGCCGGGCAGCCAATCCGGCGGGTCGGCAAGACGTGCTAGGAGATGTTCGCCGGCCACATGCGGCCGATCCGGATGGCGCTGCCAGCATCGCGAGCACATGCCGCGGCAAGCATGGCGACGCAACACGCCACAGGCGACGCAGACGCGCGGGGGCTTCTTCGAAGGGCGCGGCCTCGAACAGTGACCGCACCAGCCGGTGTCCACGCGCAGATACCCGGGTTTGCCGCACCGCGGACAGTCCTGTTGCCGAGCTTGCAGGTCGGCTTTGCGTTGGCAGCCCCGGCACAACACGGCCTCCGCGAAGCGGACCTTGTGACCGCACTGCGCGCACCGGCGGGAACAAATCACGCAACGACCTGTCTCGACGACCAGCACCCTACTGCGGCTGCAGTCAGGGCACGGCTGCTTGGCGGCCGCGTCCTTGGCGCGGGCGGTGCACCGGCAGCACAGGTCGCGGCCGATGATGCCCACCGGTCCGCCGCACTCGGCACAGTCACGCTGGCGTTTACCCATGTTCTGCAATGACTTCCAGGTCGAAGCGTCACATCGGCGGAAGCGAGCGGCCGCGGGCGTTGACGGCTTGGCGCTGCGTCGGCGCCGGTCGAATTGGCGGATCGGCAGGACGCTCGACGGGAGTGGCGTCGATCTCGAACAAGTCGTCCGGAGTGCATTGCAAGGCAGTGCACAACGCGATCAGCGTCGTCATCTTGATCTGGGTGGGTTCCTTGGTGAACAGCGCCGACACCGACGCCGCCGACATCTCCAGCCCGGCTTTGTCTGCCAGCAGCCTGCGCAGCTCGGTCCCGGTCCACACTTCGCGTTGGGCCGCGGCCATCCGCAGTCGCCACTTGATCCTCACGCTCGCTCGTCCTCTCCGCTGAGCTCGGCCAGGGTGGTGGTCACCGCGCGCCGATACGCGTCCTCGATGAAGGTCGCCGATGGCCGGACATACCGCATCGTCGATCCGACGGTCCAGTGACCCAGAAGCTGTTGGATCGCAACCAGATCCACGCCACGCTCATAGTTGTGGGTCGCGCACGCACGTCGCAGCGCATGCGGGCTGAACCGCTCCGAACGCGGGCGCCCTTCGAGCTCCATCAGATATCGCAGCCGGTTGCGGATCGTTCCACGATGCAGCGGCCCGCCGGACTCGTCGGCGAACAACACCGGCGAGTCCGGGAACTTGGGCCGCACGTCGGTCAGGAACCAGCGCAGCACCAGGTCCAGACCGTCGAGCATCGGAACCCATCGCGGCCGAGGACCGGACATCCTGGCGCCCTTACCGAAGCGGACATGAAGTTTGCCGAACGGACCACGATCGAAATGCACATCCGGAAGGTCGAGCAGCGCAGCCTCTTCCGAGCGCAGTCCGGCATGATAGAGCGTCCGGAACAGCGCGTAGTCCCGAGCTGCCGGCCCATATTTTCGGGCGGTGATGATGCGCGCCTTCATGAACTCGAAGAACTCCCGCACGCGCTCCGGAGTCGGAGGCGGCACCAGCGCCGGCGAATCGTCGCCGACATGGCGGGAGGCGTTGAACTCATCCACCGGACAGACCAGCTTCACCCCGAACACGGCCTCGATCTCGGCTGCCAAAAATCAACGGCACACTGCATTACTTGTGGCGGGCGGTCGACCAGCACGGGAACGTGCTCGATGTGCTGGTCCAGTCGCGCCGAAACGGCAACGCCGCCAAGCGATTCTTCCGTAAGCTGCTCAAGGGCTTGCAGTATGTGCCGCGGGTGATCGTTACCGACAAGCTGACCAGCTACAGCGTCGCTCACCGCGAGATGCTGGCCTCGGTCGAGCATCGCCGATCCAAGTATTTGAACAATCGGGCCGAGAACTCGCATCAACCCACCAGACAGCGGGAACATGCGATGAAACGGTTCGCATCGGCCCGGCACGCGCAACGTTTCCTGTCCGCGTTTAGTTCGATCTCACCGCATTTCCGGCCCGGTCGGTATCGACTGACCGCGCCCGAATGGCGTGCCGAGATGGCCGACCGTTTCGCGGTCTGGCAGGAAGTCACCGCGGCCGGTGTCGCCGCCTGAAAGTGAACTGCCCCAGCAGTGCCCTGTAACAGAATGCCCCAAACATCCTTCGCCGCTTCACTTTTCGATTAACGTGACAGTGCCCGGGGAACTATCTGGCCGTACGCGGGGAGAAACCATGGCCACAAAATGCGCCATAAATGGCCGCCAGTGGGGAGCTTACGACGGCCGTCGACATACCAGGTCGACGCGTTGCTGCGAGCCGGGCTCGACGCCGAAAACAATCATACCGACCACGCGAGTGCGAAGGCCTCACGCTCACAGTTCGATGAACGTTCCCCGTACCACCGTGTACGGGCACCTCAACACACGCACCCGGGCTGCGAGTTCGTCGGCTGTACCGGTGAACATGGTGGGCTGCGGTCCCTGTTGTGGCGATGCTGTCGCCGCGGATCTGCCTCTGCGGCTACGAGCCGAGCACCAGAGCCGAAGACGCCCACCAACGCGCGGACCTTCTTGGTTCGGTCATCGCCCGATCTCATTGCGACCAGTGCGAACCGCCGCCGGCCTTCGATGTCGCGTGCGCGGTGTGCGGCGACGGGCCGAATCCTCGCCGGCGATCTCGCCCAGGCCGCCCACAGTGGTGATGGTTTTCCGGACCCGGTGCGCCGGTGGCTCACAGCGAGCGGATGGACCGTACCGTCTGAGTTGCGGTGCCCGGATCACGCCTGAGGGTTGACGTCGTTGTCGTTGTCGCAGCGACTCGTCAGTCCTGTACTCCACGCCGAAGGCGTCGGAGAAGGGTGCACATCGGTTATTGCCCGGGTAATAACGTTGGTCTGCCCACCTGCACCAAGATGGTCGGTTCGTCCGCGTCCCCCGGCCGTGCGGCGCGTCGTATCTTCACGCGAGCCGGTCCTCACGACTGGTTCCATCGACCAGGCCGAGCCGCGGCATCGTCGCCGACCGCGCATCTTTCGATGCCGAGAGTCAACCCACTTATTTCGGCAACCTCGGTGACCGAGAACGTCTACACCGGATCTTCGTGAGTCAAGGCACGATAACCGGTGGCACCGGCTCGGTCCACTGCTGCCTTGACCAGGCCGAAGAATGCCCCTTGAATGACTGCGGCAATCAATACTTCTCGGACACTACGGTGGAGATCTTTCGGGTTCGGTGCGGCCGCGTCGTTGTCGTCGACGCGCTTCCAAATCTGTTTGAACACCACGCCGGCGGCGATACCGCCGAGCACGCTCGTCGCCAGGGAGAGCGGTTTGTAGATTGCTTTCACGACCGCGCTCATCGATCACTCCTTCTGTGAGACCGCTTGCGGCGGAAGATGATCAACGCGACGAGGGCGATGCCGAGCGAGACTGCGGTGAGGATTTGCGGGTTTTCTTTGGCAAAGGCTTTCGCTTCGTGCAGCTGTGCATTCGCACTGTCCTGCACCCGCGCGGGTACATCCGCTTTGGCGGCGAGCGCGGCGACGGTGTCCGCGAGATCGGCGCGCTGTTCTTCCACGCTCCGCTCCGGGTCAGTCGACGCGGTCGCCCCAGGTGGAATGCTCTCGGACGGGTTGTCATGACTGTCGGTCATCGGATGCCCTTCTTGATGGTGGAGATGTCTTCGCTGACGCTGGCCGCGGTGTCCTGCGGAACTGGTGGTAGTGCCTTCTTGGATCGGGTTGCGCCCACCGCGGCCACCGCTCCGCCGATCATCAGAACAGTAACGCCGACGATCAGCGCTGCGAGCCAGGGGGCAACGACGGTGGCGAGTCCGAGTACTGCTGCGGCGATCAGAGTTGCGAGTCCGAACAACGCCAAGACGGCTCCCGCTCCGGAGATGCCGATCCCGATCCCGAGTCGGGTGCCTTTGTTTTTGACTTCGTCCAGTCCGGCGGCGATTTCAGTGCGCACCAGTGTCGACACTTGCTCGGTGAGTCGCTCGACGAGTTGAACGGTCGACAAGTCCGCCGCTTGGGGGGAGTTCGGCGTAGGGGTGCGCTCAGCGTGGTCGCGTGTGGGATCACTCATCGGTGTTCCTCCCGGTTTCGGTGGGTACGGGTCGGCAGAACTAGCAGCCCTGGACTTTTCGCTACCGTGGTCGGAGATGTGCGCCTGACGCAACTCTCGCCCACGTTCGACCTCGTCGGCGTCTTTCTGGGCGTTCTTGTCCGAGACGCGAGTGTCTCTGGGCGGGAGTTGGAGTTGTTCTTCGGCGGCGATCCCGGCTTGAAGTTGTCGTCCGCGTTCGAGTTCGGAATCGAGTTCTGCGCCGAACAGCAGTGCAAGGTTGGTGATCCACAACCACAGCAGGAACACGATCGCGCCGGCGAGGGAGCCGTAGGTCTTGTTGTAGCTGCTGAAGTTGGCGACGTAAAACCCGAAACCGACCGATGCGAGGATCCACACCACAATGGCCAGGGCGGCGCCGCCGCTGATCCACCGAAACTTCGGTTGCTGGATGTTCGGAGTGGCGTAATACAGAATCGCAACGGCGAGAACGACGAACACCAGCACCACCGGCCAGCGAGCGATATTCCAGACAGTCAAGGCGGTGTCTCCCGCCCCGATCACATCGCCGATCGCTCGTGCAACGGGCCCACTGATCGCCAACATCGCTGCAGCGCAACCGATCAACGTCAACGCGACGATAGTCACCAGCAGCATCACCGGCCGAAGTTTCCACACTGGACGGCCTTCGTCGACCTCGTACATGCGGTTCATCGCACGCCCGAACGCTCCGACATACCCGGAAGCGGACCATAGCGCGCCCGCGATACCGGCGATGAGGGCGAACCCAGCCGCCGGGGCTTGCACGAGCTGCTGAATCGGTCCCCTCAGGGTATCCACTGCCGAGGATGGACCGAGGGCGCCGACAATTTGCAAAACCGCATCCACGGTCGACTGACCTTGGCCGAATACTCCGAGAAGGGAAACCACTGCCAGGATCGCCGGAAACAGCGACAGCACAGCGTAATACGTCAACGCAGCCGCGAGGTCAGTGCACTGATCACGCGAGAACTGGCGAGCGGTCGAGCGCAGTACGTAGAGCCACGACGATTTCGTCAGCTCGGTCGGCGACTGCGGTTTGCGAGGGTCGTCCGGGTCCGCCTCGACCGGAGCGGTGTCAGCGCCGGTCATCTCTGATCAGTTCCTCTCGCTCGAACTTGTACGTAGTAGTTGCGCAAAACCTGTTCGTCATCAGGAGTTAGAGCATCGACATGTCCCCGCTCCGGTGCACCGCTGACCTGGGCGCCGGTGAACGGCACTCGCAGGCTTTGCCCGTCACGATAAGCACCAGTCAGGGGAACCAAGGCATACCCAGCGTCATCGAAGTCCACAGTCACCCAATGCGGTGACGCTGTGATCGGATCGAGAAGCAACGACCCGATCACACCGATAACATCGCCGTCAACTCCGATTACCTGCCCTCCGCGCAGCAGTCGAGCGTCCTCCACCGTAATCGTCGAACTGTCACTGTTTTGCATCATCAATCGTGTCTGTTCGGGAAACAGTGCGGGTTCACTTGCGGACACGACGGGCCAGAGTGGAACCGAGCCCGGTGAGAATTTGTGCGGGGCGTTGCTGCTCGCCCTGCTGCGCTCCCAGAACGACGATGGCCCCGGTCAGAGCCGGCAGAGCCCACTGCACATACTGCAGTTGCCGCTGAGCGGCGGTGACCTCGTCGGGGGTCGAGGGCGCCGGTTCGGTAGCACCCTCGACGTATTCGCCGTCTGCTGTGGCGATCTTGGCTCCGAGGACACCGCTGTATGCGGTCGCCGCAAGGGCAGCGCCCGTGACAACGATCTTGGTGATCGTGTTCGCTTTGACCCCGCCCTGGTGTTGCGCTCGGTCCCTGTTCGCATACAGCAGTGCCCCGCCGCCGACGAGGTGAGCACCGATAGCGGCCGCGTTGACCGGAGCCCATTTCGCCCATCCCAACGAGGCGACCCGTGCGCGGTCCTGGGGGTCACGAACCGCATCGGCGGCGCCGTTAAGACCGACTGCCCCCATCAGCGAGCCGCCGAACCATGCTGCTGCTCCGAGGTCGTGCAGACTGCGAATGACGGTATTACGTGATGGCATAAGTTCCTCCTGGACTGGGATGGACGGTGGCGTCGGGGGATGTCGCCGACTTCGAAGCCGCTCGATGTCGCGAGGTGAGTTGCGGCAGCGAACTGTGGTCTCTCACGTAGTGAGCGTGCCTAGAACGAAGCGGAAAGCTACCGCGGTGCCGAGCGTAATTGCCAAGCCTGCGGCGACGTTGGTAAGCAGCCACCCCACCGTGAGGCCCAGGACAACAGCTGCCATGACCACCAACGCGACATCGATGAAAGGCCCACGCGGGATGCCTCGAAGCATCGAAGCGATACGCCGCCCGACATCCGCTGCACCCCAGCTCGCGCAGGTGAAGCTGATCTCGCTGTGCCGAGTTGGTGAGACGGCGATCGTCATTATCGGGCTCCCGACTCTGTGAGTGCTTTCTTCGTACCTACGTCAACAACACTCTAAAATCTATACCATCGGATACAGATTATGAACAGCTGCCGAGCTGTCCACCGATTGAAAGGGGCTGCGTCATTGGTTGTTGCGTAGTTTCCTGATCTGCGGAGATTTCGTTCTCCGTCAACGGCCGAGGGCTCCCTTCTTTCTCATCCGTGTTGAGCACATAACCGCTGAGTACACGTTCGGGCTTCCATCTATGCGGGCCCAGAGGTGTGGAGGTCTTCTGAAGATCGCGGGCATTGAAGCAGAGTGGAAGGGGCAGAAGCTGGCAGAACCCGCCTTTGGTGTCTAAGGATTGGACGTCTATGCGCGCCGATATGGAGGGGCAAGTTGTGGAGTGGTTCGTATCGATATGGGATGAGGGATCCGGTTTTCTTCGCTATCGCGGCGGCTCCGGGTCCGATCGTGGGTGGGTGATCGAGCAGGTGGTTGCGGCGGGTTGCGCCGTCGCGTTCGGTGGTGATGGTTCGATGACCGGCCTTGTGGGAAACGCGGTTATTGCCGGCATGCCGATGGATTCGATCGCCTTCGGCGACTCGGCAATCAGCGATGATGATCTCGTCCGGTTGATCAGCGCCCGTTTCGATCGCGCGTGGGGCTGTATATCGCCTACCTGAGTTCCCCGTGCTCCCGACGTCTCTACCGGACTTTATTCCGCGAATGAAGAAAATATGTATCGTGGAGGTCAGATTAAATTTTTGTGCGTATGCAGTTAGGGAGTCGTGATGATGTCGGCCGAATTCGCTCAGGTGTGGCGATGACGAACAAGCGTTCACAGCAAGGGGTCTATGGGATTTCGGGGATGTCGGAGCTTTCTGGAGTGGGCCCTCAAACGCTACGACTGTACGAGCGGCGCGGTCTTTTGGCCCCCACTCGCACTGCAGGGGGGACGCGCCGGTACAGCGACGTGGATCTGAACACGTTGGACCGAATCACCGCACTGATCGACGAGGGGGTCAACGTGGTGGGGGTTCGGTTGATTCTCTCCCTCGAAGCCCAGAATGCACTGCTTGAGGCGCGTCTCGGTCAGTTCAGTGGGGCGGGACCGCTTCAGCGTGAGCGCCGTCTTCGCCGAGAGTGACGAGGCCGAGCCCCTCGCCGGTAGGAGAGACGATTGCTCCTTCGGAGCGACTGATGTCGCCGAAGTCTGCGTCCGCGAGGATCTTGTTGCCGTCCGCTTCGAGTTGTTCGAGAGCAGAATCGAAGGCGTCGATGAGCCAGACTTGGGTGGCTGCGGTGAGTAGTTCGTCCAGTGCGTCGTCGGCGTTGGTTTGAAAAATTCGCACCAGCCAGGAGCCTTCGATCTCGGGGTCATCCGAGAGTCCGTGCGGGGTGTTGGTGGCGACGACGTAGCGGTTGTATTCCAGCTCGACGCGGATGGCGTACATCCCGGCGAGGTTGACGACGTTCACCGGACGTTGGGTTACGGCAGCCAATGCGGTCAATGCGTCGCCGTAGGTTTGCGAGTACTTCACTGTCAGGGGCATGGTCTTGGTCGGCCTATCTGTTCGGGGCCGATGCTGCTTGCATGGCTCATGGCAGGCCTATCTGTTCGGGGCCGATGCTGCTTGCATGGCTCATGGCAGGCCTGGCGCCGCTGTCGACTCAGGACTGTTCCTGATCTTATCTCGGATTGGCAACGACGACTGCTCTCGCGGGCATTGCCGTGATCGTTCTTCAGCACCACATCGCTTGGCCGTCTGTTTGAATGTGGCCTGCACGGGTAGTTGATGTCATAGACCGCGGCGCTGGGGACAGTGTCCGCTGTTCTCGAAGTATGTGGTTCAGCTCGAAGATAGATACAGGACTGGGCTGCCCGACCGCTCGACGAGGTATACGCTGCGATTTTCGTCGATGCGATCGTCGTCAAAGTCCGCCGGCGGTCAGGTCGCAAACCGGCCGATCTATGCCGCGATCGGCGTTAGCCTCGACGGACACCGCGACGTGCTCGGATTGTGGGCCGGCCCCGGCGGTGAGGGCGCCAATTTCTTCGATGAGCGTGCTGACAGACATCCGACATCGCGGCACCCGGGACGTATTCTTCCTGGTCTGCGACGGGCTCAAAGGCCTACCGGACGAAGCATCACAACACGAGTCACAGTCGACCCAGGTTCGGCCAACTCCCACACCAGTCGCTCCGGAGCGCGAACTTGCTGACCTCGACACCACCAAGTTCCATACCCACTGGAGCCCCGAGGTCGACCACCAACTCATGAACAGCCGCACCATCCCACAACACAGCAGCAGACCAGAAGGACCGAGACTGTGAGCATCATCGGATACGCCCGCGTCTCCACCCTCGAACAAAACCCCGAGCTGCAGCAGCACGCACTCCGCCAAGCCGGCGCGATCCGCATCTTCACCGACTACGAATCCGGCTCGACAACGCAGCGCCCCCAGCTCACCGAATGCCTGAACTACCTACGCGATCACGACGGTGATGTCCTTGTCGTCTGGAAACTTGATCGCCTCGGACGATCCGTCCGCCACGTCATCGACACAGTCCACAACCTCGGCGAACGTGGTATCGCATTCCGTTCCCTCACCGAAGGATTCGACACAACCACCGCAGGCGGCGAATTCTTATTCCACATCATGGCAGCCCTCGCCCAAATGGAACGCCGCATGATCGTCGAACGCACCCACGCCGGCCTCGAAGCCGCTCGACGCCAAGGTCGACACGGCGGCCGGCCCACCGTCATGACCCCCGAACGCACCGAACTCGCCCGCACGATGCGTGAACAGGGCAAAAGCCTCGACACGATAGCTTCGACACTCCGTGTCGGCAGATCCTCCGTCAGTCGTGCCCTCGCACCCGAGAAGGCCGGCGGGCAGCAGTAATCCTCACACGAACCAAGCACGAGCCGAACCGTCAAAACCGACGCGGTACCGCCCTGTGTCCGCAGCCTTTCCCTCCATTCGAGCCAACCCATCGGCAGGGTCCCGATGCGCCGCCGTTCCTTTGGCCGTGGGATCGGCGGCGAGAGCGCTCAAATACAACAGAATTGGCTCGGAAACCCCCGTGGGTCAACACATAATCATCAGCCATGTCTTCTGCCCGCCGTGGTGCGGAAGAGTTCCACGACCACCACGTATACCCCAACAGCGCAGCCGCAGCGAGAAGTGTACAGCCCACCAGGACTGCGAGGCCTGCGTCCGGGGACTGTTTCGTAATCGGTGTTTTGGCCCGAGACGCTGAGTGAATGCTCGGCGAGGAGGTGCCGAGATGACGACACTGGAGAATGTGACGAAGAAGAGGGCCGAGCCCTCCGCGGAAGCTGCGGCGGCCGCGGAGTTGGTGCGCCTGGCCAAGGAGCAGGGCCTGTCGCTGACCGGGCCGGACGGTTTGCTCAAGCAGTTCACCAAAACCGTTCTGGAAACCGCACTGAACGAGGAGATGACCGAGCACCTCGGGCACGACAAGAACCAAGCTCCGGCCGATCGGGAGTCTACGAATATTCGCAACGGGACTCGGTCGAAAACGGTGTTGACCGAGGCCAGTGGGCATGTCCCGATCGAGGTCCCTCGTGATCGGGAAGGGACGTTCGAGCCGCAGATCGTCAAGAAACGCCAACGTCGATTGAACGGGGTCGATGAGATCGTGTTGTCGTTGTACGCCAAAGGATTAACGACTGGTGAAATCAGTTCGCATTTCGCTGAAAT
>NZ_JBEUOQ010000040.1:0-14526 GCF_040489275.1 Rhodococcus baikonurensis
TTGGTCGAGAACGGTTGTGTCGCAACTCCCATTCTTACGCCGAGGACCAGCCCGTCTACTTCAATCCCTCGTCAGCAACGTCCATACCCACAACAGCTAGTCCGTGTGTTCACTTTCCTCAGTGGCCGGCGCTCTCAGTCCATCGCATCCCTATTGATGCTGTAAGAACGAAATCAGTGATAATGCAGGATGGTCGATCTGGCCATTTCCGAAATTTTCGCGCTCGGTTGTAAAACTCCCCGTACATCTGATGATGCACGGGGAGTTTTTTTACAGGGCCGGCTTACTTGCGCCCTGCTCCGTTCTTGGTCGGATCGACCAAGATGTAACCCTGGCCGGGCTTCGGCGTCGGAGGTAACGGTTTTCCTCGGACGGTCGTTCGCTCGTCTCCAGTGCGACCACCACGGGGGCCGACGATCTCTACCTGACCGGAGCGGGGCGCCGGTGTGCCAGGCTTGAGCGGTTTGGAAGCCATGGCTTCCTCCTTAAAATCTCTGCGCGTTCCTCTTCCCTTCGCAGACAAGGGAATCGCGAGGACTGAACACGCGCCCTTTTGACGGACGGATACAGAGAGTTATAGGTTGGCTTCCACCACAGAAGTACCAGCCCGCTCCCTGCGCCAATGCCCAGGAGCGGGCATTTCTGCATTTGTGAGTATAGGTCATGGTGCCGACATAAATCGCCAAAGAAGCGGTTTTGGCACAACATATTGTGTCTCTATTGATGAAATGTTCGCGTATGTTGTGTCCCGTGGTTGGTGGTATGGGGACTCCGGGCGCTCCTAGAACCTTGGCGCATGTCGGGGTGACAAGGGGTCGGCGACCATCACGTCGACAATCTGCTTCGATTTCTCAGGCCCGCGGGTGAACCGGCGAATCGGGTCATCTGTGAGTGGCATGACGAGCTCGTAGCCGAGATCTTCTAGCTGCTTCTTGATCTCGTTGAAGATGGCCGCGCCGCTTTCGATGTGCCGCACGATATCGACGTCGACAGTCGGCCGGTTGAGTGGCACCCCGGCTCGAGCTGCATGCAGCTGCACCATCAGCCCTCCGACCAGGGTCCATTGTTCGGAAGGGATGGTGTGGGCGAGTTCTGCAGCTTGCGGCCACGGTGTTGCCCACCGGCAGGAGCCGTCACCGTCCATTCGGGACGCTCAGAGGCAGCCTGCTCCGGCTTCGGAAACGCGGTTCGGTCGGGCCGCTGTGGCCTGTCAGCGGAAGTCATCGAGCAGCTCCTGTAGGACGCGAGTGCCGGCGCTGCGCTCACGAGTGTCGAGGGATTCCATCAGGTCAACGGCCACGGCCGCGATCGGCAGTGTTGTCGTGTCGAAGAACGGGTTCAGAGCGGTGACGACCCGCAGGGTGACGTCTCCGTCAGGAGACAGCATCCCGAACTGTTCGACGATGTCCTCGAAAGCGTCATCGACGATGTACCCGTCGGCTTTGTCACCCAGGGTCGAGGACAGTCCGAATCGGGCAGCCCTTTCCGGTACGTGAATGATGGCACTGACTCCGGTGGCAGCGAGGTGGCCGTCCCTGATCAGGGCGTCTGCATCTCCGTCCCATGTATCCATGTGGTGTGTGGTGGCGCGGTTCCTGGCGAGGTACGCCACCTCGTCCGCGTTGGACCGACGTAAACGATGTTTGAGTCGGGTGATCTGTTCTGGCGGTGAGATCCAGTCGACTGTGCGGTGAGAGAGCAGTGCCAGCGCAGCCCATGCGACGTCCGGGTTCCACGGGCGGCCGCGGCGGCGAGTGGTCTGAGCGATGCGATGCACGGATGCGCTGCTGAGTAGGAGGGATTTGCCGACCTCGCGGGTGATGGTGATGGTGCCGGCGCGCGCCAATCTGGTGACCTGACGTTCGGTCACCGCAAGTGCGGCTGCCGCATCGTGCACCGTCATCTCATCCATAGATTATATGGTCGCATTTACGACCATATAAAGCAATAATCACAGTAAAAACCTATTGGATCTATACAGCAGGTAGGGAGTTCTGTCAGCACCCAACCACGTCGAAGGCGACGAAGTTGGACAGGGTGATCGGCCGCGGATACTTCCCCAGAGCGTCCACTACCGATTCTGCGCGCAGACGTTCCTCACCCGCACGTAGGTGCAGCCAGGACTCCAGTAGGAAGTCGACGTAGCTCGCCATGTGATTTTCCTGCGGGTCGTTGTGATTGAAGCCCTGGAACTCGAGTTCGAACGCCAGCTTGTCCTCGACGGGCGTCCGGTTCTTTGAGTGGTGGTCGATGCCGTAGGTGATGATCCGGAACATCTCGAGGATGTCGGACACGCGCCCGCAGTCGTGTTTCGGCAACTCGGTGTTGAATCCTGCGACTTGGTACCAGTTGTTAACGACGGTTGAAAAGTAGTCCAGAAACGACGGGGCGGGTTCTAGCCATCGTTGCAACAGTTGACGTGGCTTGAGGTTAGCAGTGACTCGAATAGTTCTGTGGGAGTGCAGTCTTGGATAACTCGGCGGGGTCGGCGATTGAGTTCGCTCTCGACCGCCAGGAGATGCTGCGGCGAATGCACTCTCAGGTCGGTGCCCTTGGGGAAGTAGTCCCGCAGCAGTGAGCTGCTCCACGGAAGTTGGACTGAGAATTCAGGTCCGACTCCCCGGGACCGGTTCACTTGTGTGTGGCGCTCGATCTATTTCATGCTGTCAGGTACTCGCCGGAGTTCGCAAAGACTTGCCGCGGAACGTCCGCGAGTGGACGGTGAACCAAACTGCCAGTAGCAGTGAGACCGCGGCGGTGCCCGCCGTTACCCACCACCACAGCGGTATTGGTGCCTTCACTGTGATCTGATACGCGGTGACTGCTTCGTTCCCCGATGGATTTACCGTCCTGACGATTATCGTGTGTGTGCCGAAGTCGAGGTCCGGGGGGATGACGACGTGGAGATCGAGTGGGCCGTCTTGCGTCGTGAATCCTGTCGCCAGGGTGCGTGGGATGCTTCGAATCTCGGCTTCGTAGTAGGTGCCGGCCGGGACCACAGTGTTCATGGTCTGGATACAGCGGGCGGGTTCGGTGGCTTGCACGTTCGGGACGGCGTGCAGTGCGCACTCGACTCCGGTGGTGAATTCCGCGGTTAGTGGTGCCTGGCGGACGATGGAGCTTCATGTGGAGCTGCATAAGAGCTGGTCGACCACTGCGCGATCGCGCCCGCTATCCGGCTGTAGCCCAGTTCGTTAGGGTGGACGAGTTCTTGCTTGTTCGCATTCAGGCCCACGAACTGCTGGGCTGCGAGGCCGGCGCCCTGGCCGAAGGTGGCGCCGTTGATTCCTGACGCGGAGCCGTCGCACAGTGTGTTCACCGGTTGCATCGACCGCTCGACGGTGTCGATCCAGTAGATCTGGCGGGCGTCATTCTGTGCGGCGCTCACCGACCGCGCCAGGACTCTGTTGAGTTCTCGGACAACCTTGTTGGCATACGCAACCTCCCTGGCGGAGAACTCGCCGCACGTGACGCCGACGGTGTCGGGGAACGGCAGCGGATAGCCGAGCACGAGCAGCGGAGCTTCACTACCGTCGCGTTGGTCGAGTTCCGCCTTGGTGTTCAGGGCGTCGTACACCTTCCGGTAGGTGCCGGGCAGTTGTGTGCTCAGGTCGTCGAGTTTCTGGCGTACGGTGCGCTGCCTGACTGCATCGTTGTCGACCAGTCCTTGAGCGTTCGCATCCGCGTATCCGCAGGTGGAAATGGTCTCCTTGAGGTGGACACCGTCGAGGGTGTCCAGCCTGGCATCGTAGTTCGGGTACAAGCAGCCGGTGACGATGTCGGCGAATCCGATATCGTTGCCCCCGATACTGAGAAAGGCTGCATCGACGGTGGGTCCGTCGTCCATCTGGGCGACCTGGGAGTCGTATGTGACCCGGCCAGGCTGAGGTCCGAACAGGTTCGTTTGAACTGCACCGGAGCACGCGTAGTTTTTGGTGTGCTCGATCCCGAAAAGCTGTGTCACATGGGTGGATTGGGACCGATGGCACCATTCGTCCACACGACTGTTGCCGGGAAGGTATCGGCCGGCGCCCTCGCCGGCGGCGTAGGAGTCGCCGAATACCGCGACCGTGGAGCCATTGTCGAGGAGTGCCTTGACTACCCCGCCCGCCACGGAGCGAAGGTCGATCTTGATGGTGCCCTCTGCCATGGCTGCGGCGGCGGGTCGGGCGGCGGTAGCGATGACCCGGTAGTTCGCGGTTCGGTCCTGGGTTGCATTCGAGTCCGCGGGTCGCAGCTTCCACTCGAAGTTTGCACTGTGCCCTGCGGGGATGTTGCCGAGTCGCGCGACGGGCGGGATGACGACAGGGAAGAGAGCCTGGTCGGTGTCCGCGCGAAACGAGAGGGACAGTCGCACGTCGTTGACGGCTCGTGCCGACGAGTTGGTGACGTTCGCTGTCAGTGTGACGTCGGCGCCGCCCGCTACGGTATCGGGAGCCGAGATCGTCAACGCCAACTCGGGAATCATCAGTTCCTTGAGCCTCTTCTGCATTTCGTCCACGTCTGCGATGTCGCTGTAGCGGCCACCTGTGGTGGATGCGATGCATTCGAGTTCGGTGCGACCTTGTCCCGACAGCTGGAAGCCCAGCGCCTCGACTGTGACGTCGAACCCTTCGGCGACGATCTGTTTCGCCGTGTCGCACGGAGCCTGGCCACAGTTGCTTTCGCCGTCCGAGATGAGGACCACGGTGGCAGTGGTGATGCCGTTGGCCTTCAGCGAATCGACCGACGCACGAAGAGCCGGACCTGTCGGTGTCCCGCCGTCCGCTTTCAGACCGGACACCTGGGCCATCAGCGTGTCGGTGTCCTTGCGCACACCTCCGTCTGCGCCGGCAAGAAATGACCCGGGATCGCAGTTGCTGCCGGCTGTCGGGTACGTCCAGAGGCCCAGCGGTGTGCTCGAGGAAGCCGTGTCCCCGACGATCCTGCTCAGGCTCTGCTTAGCGCCGGTCAGCTTGTTCTTGCCGTTCGCGTCGTTGTCGTTCATCGAACCGGACAAGTCCATGACCATAAGCAGGGCCGCCGGTGCGGCGGACACCGCACGGGTGGGTGGAGTGGTCGGTGTCTGTGCCGCAGACGAAACGGGCAGCAGGCAAGCCGACACGAGGATCACGAGCAATGCACCGAGTCTCGGCCACCAGTTGGCCATCAGTTGTCCTCGGTGAGATCTACGATGGCCTGCTGGCTGCCGAGAATGGTCGGGTCGGCGAGGACGGCTTCGGTGTCTCTCGACGATCCGCTGTCGGTGAGCGCGGTCGCGACGACGGTTAGTTGCAGTGCCCCCGAGACACGTGCGTAGAGGTCTGCGGGCTGGCCGTAGCCAGCGTCGACGGCCGCGACCGGTGTGCCGTCTGCGAACACCTCGACGCGGACCCTGGTGCCGGGCATGGAATCGGTGGGAACCCCGACCGTGGCGCGCATCTCGTCGACCGCGTGGGCCAGATTCCACACCGACTTGCGCGGCTTGGCAGTGCCAGGTTTGTTCGCGGTGCAGGTCACCGAGTTCTCATATTTCTTGCCGTCCATCGACTCCGACCCGGTACCGCACCCGCTCTCCATGGCGTCGAGCTTCGAAGGGTAGGCGGATCCGGGGGACTGAGCGACAGTGAGGGTAACCGCGTCGGGAATCGGTGCACCGACTGGTGGATCCACGTCGAGCGCACCGTCTCGGACCGCGTCCGGTTGGTAGCGGCTCTTCACGATCACCTGCGCACCGAGTTCCTGCAGTTCCGAGATCACCTCCGTAGCCGAGCGGTTCTCGATGACGGGCACCTGGGCCGACGTCGAAACAACCAGCGTCACCTTCGCCGTATCGGAACTGCCGAACGGTGGTGTCTGCTCGATGACGATGCCCGGACGTCCGGCGGCCGCGCGGGTGGTCACCTCGACACGGTCGACCGGGATTCCGCTGTCAGCGAGGATTTGCTTCGATGCGTCGGAGCCGAGACTGCGCAGGTCAGGCATGGCACCCGATGCGATATCGGCAGCAAAATCGTCGAGGGTGCCGTCGTCGGGACGGGCAGCGGTACTCGATTCCTGGCGAGCTACCAGTTCGTTCTGCAGCCACCATCCGGAGGCGAGTCCGGAGCCAAACAGCGCCAGCGCCGTGAACAAGCTGGCGAGCACCTTCCTGCGGGTGCCCCAGCCGTCGTACCAAGGTCGGGTCGACGCCAGCGATGGTGTCGGGGGTTGCACTTGCGGAAGCGAAGTTGCAGATCCTAGTTGCGGCGGTTTGCCGGGTTTCGATGACCAGAAGGGCAAGGTTGTCACTCCTGTCATGGCGAACGAATGGCGAACTTGGATTTTCGGCTATTAAGCGACGCCTTGTCTATCGGCTGAACAGGCGATCTCCTTTATCTGACTGTATGCCAACGATTTTCGTGCATCCACACCAAGTTCGACGGTGCGAACCAAAGCTGTCAACGCATTGACCGCGCGCGTCCGTTCGCACGTCATCTGCTCGCGCGCGACCACGAGAACGCGCATCGCCACTCGCGATCCGTCCGCACGTGGTCGGCGCAGTCGATCGATGTCGACGGACAGAACTGACCGGGCGATACGAGCGGCGTCGAGATCGTCGGTCTTACCGACTCCTCTCCGATCCGCCGAACCCATCACGGAGGGTTCGGCTACCGGGAATCCCGCCGCAAGAACGCGGTCGGAGAGTCCGGCGCCGTAGGAGCCGATGCCTTCGATGACGACGAGGGCGGCTTGTTGACCTGCCCTGTGTGCAATCCACGTGCGGGCCCGATCAAGACCCGCCGGGCTTGCCGGAAAACTTGCTTTGTCCTGTACCGCACCGGTTGCGGCGGCCACGACACACAGCGCATGGGCCGCGGCGTGGGTATCTACCCCGATGACGATCTCGTAGTTATCTGCGACGATAGGCATAGCGACGGATGTCCTTTCCGATGGGCGACGTCGTTGTCGGCGTCGGCCCGGAAAGAGCACTTCGAGGCAGGCCTGTAACGGGCCACGACCTCGCGGCAACGAGGTCGGGCAGGCTTCTGATTAAGCCACCGAAGCAAGACCGGACCGGCGTCGCCGCCACAATAGAGTGGACAAACCCCGGCCAGTGCATCCGAAAGGAGCAAAGCGATTCATGAGTCACACGGCGTTGTAGCGACGACACCTATCCTGTCAGCCAGCCCCGGGCCGGCCACTACAAACACTTACATGCGATTCACTGTGGGCCTGGGTGTGCGTTTTGACCATCGACAAAACGGATGATTCATCCTGCCGTCGCCAATATTTAGTAGTAGCGGAAGTCGCTGCCAGGTGCGCACGGCGATCAGACTGCGCTCACTGCCAGGACCGGCTAGCCTGATCCTCAAGTGCGCGGCGAGACGTTACGAAGTGAGCTTGGCCGGAAAACGGTCGAGCAAGGAGGTCACACCTTCGACCGCGGGCATCCATGAATTCGGCACAGGGCGGGCTGTAGCAACGCTGCGAGCAGCCTCTACGAAGTCGCGAGTCAATAGAGAATCGACGTCTGATCGCCAACCGATAGATAACGGCGTTGGTGGTATGCCGGTGACAGGAACGAACGCTAGTCCTGGCCGAGAATAGAACCGCTGCGTCGATGCTTGCGAGAACGCGACGCCCTTCTTCGACAAGATCGCTTCGAAACACTCGTCGACCGTTGAAACCTCGGCTCCGAGCCGAACGTCATGCCCATCGCGAGAGCTCAGTGCGAGCCAGAAGTCACGCCACTCGTCGGTACTGCGACGAGCAACGAATGGCTGACCTGTGAGATCCTCGACACTGATCGAATCATGTTGCGCAAGAGGGGAGTCCGAGCTAACGACCAGCACTCGCGGTTCGATGAAAAGGGTGTCGAGCGCGAGCCAGTCCGCAACGACGACGGGCGGCCTGATGAACGCTACGTCCACCGTGCCGTCGCCTAGTCCGACGTAGGGGTCGGAGAAGTCGAACGATTGCATTTCCACCTCGACATCCGGGTGCATCGAGCGAAATGCCGACAGGATGTCCGGGGTCAGCTCAGCGGCAGCATTCGCCTGGAATCCGATAACGAGATTGCTGCGCGCACTGCGGCCGACTTGCCGGGTGAGCGACGCAATGCGCTCGGCATCCGAGAGTAGCTGACGGCTTCCTTCCAAGAGCCTCACCCCTGCCGGCGTCAGGGCCACATGACGGCTGTCACGAATGAACAGCGCTGTCCCCAGAGAGTGCTCAAGCTTTCGAATCTGAACACTCAGAGATGGTTGGGCGATATGGAGCCGTGCAGCCGCACGGCCGAAGTGCAGTTCCTCCGCCACCGCCACGAAGTACGACAGCGGCCTCAACTCCAGGGGTAAGCGCACATCGCCGATGCTATTCGGCCAGGTAGATGCACACCAATAGTTGTTTCCTATCGATCGGAAGGGTCATTGGTATTGGACGTACCCGTCGATTGTCGGTGTGATGGGTGTCATGTTCGCGACGGTGAAGCACTAGCAATCACCCTTCGATCATCCCCGTTCCAGAAATAATCCGGCACACAAGTCGACGAAGGAAAACAATGACTGCCACCATCACTCAGACCCCCCAGCAGTGGGCCGATGCGTTCGAGCAGGCCTCGGATCAGGATCCCGAAATCCAGGCGCACGGCAAGTACTTCACTTGTTCGTACCTCTTGGACATGGGCACACATACCTTCGTCGTCGAGATGACGACCGGCAAAGTACACGCCATCACGGTCGATCCCGGCCCCCTCGACCGCCCGTACCAGTTCGCCATCCGGGCCAGTGCCAAGACCTGGCAGGGGTTCGGCGTGCCCGTACCCGCGCCGATGTACCACGGGATCTGGGCTGCCTCATTCCAACGGGACATGAAGCTCGAAGGCGACGTGCTGGTTCTCATGCAGAACTTGCGGTGCGTGACACGCCAGATCGAACTGCTCCGCACTGTCGGTGTGCCGGTCTGATTCACCAGCGCCACCCAAACCAGTTCAAAATCTCCCCCCAACGAAGGAACCCTCGAGATGAGCAAGATTTCCCCGGTGACGGGACACTACGTCGACGTCGACGTCGACGGCCTGCTGTACAAGGTCTTCTACCTGGAGAACGGCACCGGTCAGCCCTTGGTGTGCCAGCACACCGCCGGGGCTCACAACCATCAGTGGCGCGGGCTGCTGGAAGACGAAGAGATCACCGCGAATTATCGCGTCATCGCCTACGACCTACCTCGACATGGAAAGTCCGATCCGCCGGAGAACACCGAGTGGTGGACCGAGGAATACAAACTCTCGGCTGACCACTACGCCAATTTCATCGTTGCACTCGTTGATGCGCTCGAACTCGAGAATCCGATCTTCATGGGATCCTCGTTCGGCGGCAACATCGCCCTGCAGCTTGCGCTGCGCAATCCGGATCGCTTCGCCGGCGTCATCCCTGTCGAAGGTGCCGACTACTCGCCTGGCTTCTACCTCGACTGGTGGCAGCACCCGCACGCGAACGCAGCGCAGGTGTGCGCCAGCGGCACGTGGGATCTCATGGCTCCCCAGTCACCGGAGGCAGATCGCTGGAAGACCTGGTTCTATTACACCCAGGGATCCGAAGCGTTCAAGGGCGACCTGCACTTCTACTCGGTCGATCACGATCTGCGCGACAAGCTCGATCAGATCGACGGCGATCGCTGCCCCGTCGTGATGTTGACCGGCGACTACGACTACCTGACCACGCCGGAAGACAGCGCCCGAACGGCCGCGCAAATCAAGAACGCGCAGTTCATCGAGATGAAAGACATCGGTCACTTCCCGATGAGCGAGAACCACGCAGTCTTCCGCACCTACCTCATCCAAGCGCTCGAGATTCTCCAGAAGAACGCAGCCACCGCTGCATCCGTCTGACCTGTCCAGTACATCAACGCGCTCGCCGGCCACCGCAACAAGGGGGTCGGCGAGCAGTTGTTTGTACACTTCGAAGAGGAATACCGATGAGCATTAAACACTTTCCATTCCTGATCGCCGGCGAGGCGACGACGACCGATAGCCGTATCGAGATCCGCAATTCATTCGACGGTCGGATTGTCGCAACTGTGTCCGAGGCGGATCCGGTGCACATCGAGTCCGCGATCGCAGCTGCCTCGGCGGTGGCCACCGAATTCGCGAGTACACCCGTGCATATCCGCGCAGACGCTCTTATACACATATCAACGCGTCTGAACGACCGCCACGAGGAGATTGCCCAGCTCATCTCAGCCGAATCCGGCAAGCCAATCAAGTGGGCGCGTGTCGAGGTTACCCGCGCCGCTACCACCTTCCGGTGGGCAGCCGAGGAGGCCAGGCGCTGGAGTGGACACATGCAACGACTCGATACCGATGCAGGCTCGGACGGTCGTTTGGCTCTGGTTCACCGGGTCCCGCGCGGCCCCATCCTCGGGATCGCCCCGTTCAACTTTCCGCTCAACTTGGTCGCCCACAAAGTTGCGCCGGCGCTCGCCGTCGGTGCGCCGATCATCGTCAAGCCTGCGCCAGCGACACCGCTGTCGAGTCTGGTGCTCGGTGAGCTGCTGGCGGAAACGTCACTGCCAGAAGGCGCGTGGTCCGTGTTGACGGTCTCGAACGAAAAGGCTTCGGAGATGGTCCAGGATCCGCGTCTGCCGGTGGTCTCATTCACCGGTTCGGTTCCTGTGGGGTGGGCCATCCGCGATCGGGTGCCGCGAAAACACGTCACGCTCGAATTGGGAGGAAACGCCGCCGTCGTGGTGTGTGAAGACTGGTCCGATGAAGCCGGACAGGACTTCGCGGCCGAACGAATTGCGCGGTTCTCGATGTACCAAGCTGGTCAGTCCTGCATCGCGGTGCAGCGAGTATTCTTGCACGACAAGCACTACGAGAGCATGCGGCAACGGATACTGTCCTGGATCGGCATGTTGTCCACCGGTGCACCCGACGACGACGCTACCGATGTCGGTCCACTGATCGACGAGCGTGCTGCCGTGCGTGTGGAGCAGTGGATCGACGAGGCGGTGGCAGGCGGTGCGACCGTTCTCGCCGGTGGCGGACGAGTGGGGGCCGTTGTCGAGCCCACCGTGATCGAGGACGCGCCCCGCGGCGCGCGGGTACTCGACGACGAAGTCTTCGGACCTGTCGTGGCGCTCTGCAAGGTCTCCTCGGACGAGGATGCGTTCGAGAAGGTCAATGAGTCTCGGTTCGGTTTGCAGGCAGGGGTTTTCACCTCAAACCTGCAGACCGCTTTTCGCGCCTCACGTGTTCTGAACGTCGGTGGAGTCATCGTCGGTGATGTCCCGAGCTACCGCGCCGATCAGATGCCGTACGGGGGCGTGAAGGACTCTGGGACAGGCAAAGAGGGAGTCCTTTCGGCAATGGAAGATCTCACTGAGGAGAAGGTGCTCGTTCTGACCGGCATCGACGTTCTGTAGAGCGATGGTTGCCGTTGATCCACGCACGTGGTTCGTTCGTCCACGACATCAGCCGACGGCGTCTTCGCATGAACGCCTCAGATCATTTCTGCCGGTTTGGGGGCTCATCCCAATCGGGGGTGTAGGAGTTGGGGTCTGAAGCCGCCGGTCTCGAGCAGGCTTCGGGCGATGTAGTTGGTCAGGTTGCGGAACCCGAGTGCGGAGCTGCGCAGGTGTTCGAGCCGTCCGTTGAGCGCCTCGGTCGGCCCGTTGCTGGTGCCGGGTCGTTCGAAGTAGGCGAGCACGTCAGCGGCTCGCTTCTTCAGGGTCCGGCCCAGGGTGGTGAGCTCGGTGAGCACCTTGGGGACGCCGGCGCTGAGGTCGGTGATCAGCTTCTCCATGAGCTCGCGGCCACGTTGCCGGTCCTCGTGGCGATAGGCGGCGATCATGCGCTGGTAGACACCCCAGGTCGCCTCGACCTCGACGTGAGCGTCATCAACGAACAGCGCGCGTAGCCTGTCGCTCTGCTTGTCGGTGAGCAGGTCCGCGCCGGTGTGCAGCGTGCGCCGCGACTTGTAGAGCGGGTCGTCCCTGAACCCACGGTGCCCGTGGATCGCGAGTTGGACCCGGCGCCGGCACCTGTCGAGGGCGTCACCGGCCAGGCGCACGACGTGGAAGGGATCCATCACCGTGACCGCGTCCGGGATCTCCTCTGCAGCGGCGGTCTTGAACCCGGTGAAGCCGTCCATCGCGACCACCTCGACCGCGTCACGGAAGGCGTCGTCGCGGTCGGCGAGCCAGGTCTTGAACGCCGCCTTCGACCGGCCCTCGACCATGTCCAGCAGCCTTGCTGGGCCGGCGCCATCGCGGACCGGGGTGAGGTCGATGATCACGGTGACGTACTTGTCGCCACGCCTGGTGTGGCGCCAGACGTGCTCATCGACGCCAATGACCTTCACGCCCTCGAACCGCGTGGGGTCGTTGATCAGCAGCCGCTTGCCTTCAGCCAGGACCGCGTTGTTGGCGGTGTCCCACGCGAGCCCGAGTCCCTCGGCGACACGGGCGACGGTGAGGTGTGCGACCACGATCCCTTCCAGCGCCCACCGCAGCCCGGTGCGCGAGAGCTTCGCGCGTGGCTCCGCCGCGGCGCTGGTGTCTTGGCGCCACACGTGTCCGCAGTCGGCACAGCGGTAGCGGCGCACTACAACTTCCAGCACGGTCGGTCGCCAGCCCAGCGGCTCGTGGGCCAACCGCCGGATCACGGTGTCACGAGCAGCGCCTTCGCTGCCGCACCGTCGGCACCACTGATCTGGTTCCACCACGCGGCACGCGAGGACCGCACGATCCGGTTCAAGTCGTTGTCCGGTCACGCTCAGACCGAGGCCGTCGAGTCGAGCGAAGGCGGTCAGGTCAGGGCGGCCGAAGCCGGCCGGCGGGGTAGCGTCGGACACGTCGAGGTCTTTCGGATGGATGGCGTAGGAACCTCCGTCGTCGGGAGACCTCGACGTCTATCTGCGGACCGACGCGCCCGGCCGACTTACACCGTCATCTGAGAAGACCCCTGAAACGTCTTCGACGACGACGGGACCGGCGAGGAGGAGGGCGCGGTGAGCTAAAGGAATGGAGCTTGCTCGGCTTCGACGCCGCCGCAAGCTCCGGTGAAACGGTCGGTACTGGTCGGTCGACGTCGGTCACCACCGGATGGCGGCGTCCCCCACGCTCGGCGTTTGCGCAGGTCAGTGGCTCGTTCGCCCAGTGGGCGCATCAAGCGATAGACGCAAAGCCGATGTGATTAGGTCGTCGGTTCGATTCCGACAGGCGGCTCCGGCGAACAGCCCCTGACCTGCGGAAACGCAGGGCAGGGGCGGTTCGGTTCTGGTGGTCGCGCGATGCGCTGGCCTCACGGCTCTGCCCGACACCGACGTCGCTCTCCTCTGCGACGGAACCCTCGCCGGCTGAGCGCTCGCGGCCGGCATCCTGTCCGTGTGCCGATAGGCCTCGCACCGCTCGGCAACGCAGCGTGGCGTTGCGTCGCGACCTGGCGACGGCTCGGCGGGGCGCGATCGTCTCGTGCGTTGGCGGACTACGGGAGCTTGGACGCGAGGACGTCGGCCGCCAGGATCTCGGGTGCTGCGCCGAGGAGGTGCTGGTTGGCCATCAGGGCTGCGACGATGGCGCCGTTGGCGTGGGCGTCGCGAGCGGCCTCGTCGGGGAATGCATCGAAGATCCAGAAGGTGTCGGCGTGGGTCCTGACCGCGAACCAGACAATCGTTCCTACTTCTTCGTTGGCGAGCGCGACAGCGCCGGCGAGCAGATCGGCGAGCGCGTCGTGCTGTCCATCGGCCGCGACGATCTTGGCGACGAAGGCATACGGAAGTGATGCGGGTGTGGACATGAGGGGTTCTCCTAGGTGTCGAGGTTTCTTGGTGAAGCGAGTTAAGCGTATGACGAGCAAGGGCATGTGAGAAGTGGCGTATACGGCAGTATTGCTATTGTTCGCGCCATGCGTATCGGACTGATCGCGATCGACGGCTGCTTCGGTTCGGCTGTCGCGTCGATCATCGACATCGTGCGGGTGGCCGACGGAGCCCGCAGCGATGTCGACCCGCGGATCGACCCGATCGAACTCGCCATCCTCGGACCGAAACGGAGAGTGACCACGACGGCATCGATGACCCTGTCGGTGGACCACCCGCTGTCGGAGTCCGCAGAGTTCGACGTGGTCGTCGTCCCTGCGCTTGGAACCCTCACGGCCGCCGCTACCAACGACGCCCTCCAGAGCCGAGATGCTCGTTCGGTCATCGCCTCGCTCGGGCGCCTCGACGACGCGACCACCCGGATCGCCGCGGCGTGCACCGGCGTGTTCGCCGTCGCCGAGACCGGACGGATGCATCATCGGCGGGCGACGACCAGCTGGTTCCTGGGGCCGGAGTTCCTGAAGCGCTATCCGACCGTCGCCCTCGATCTCGACACCATGGTCGTGGTCGACGGGAACCTCGTCACCGCCGGCGCCGCGTTCGCCCACATCGACCTCGCGCTCTCACTCGTGCGATCGATCAGCCCCGACCTGGCCCAACATGTCGCCAAGCTCCTCATCATCGACGAGCGTCCGTCGCAGGCGGCCTTCGTCGCCTACGAACATCTCCGGCACGAGGACCCGAT
>NZ_JBEUOQ010000041.1:0-13698 GCF_040489275.1 Rhodococcus baikonurensis
AACGTGGCAGGCTTCGGCGGAGTCTTTCCCGACGGCAAACCCTGGATGTTCGTCATGCAGAAGGCACCGGCCGACCTCGCGACCAGGCTGCGCGGTGAGGACGATCCACACTCGCTTCTGCGCGGATCACTCGACCGCGCCATGTCTTTCAACCGCGATGCACTGGTGGCCGAGGAATTGTCCTGGAGGCATGGCGATCTGGTGAAGGTATACGAGGAAGAGGGCATCCCAGCAGCATCCATCGCCGGCTGGTCGGCCGCGGACCTCCTGCGCGGCCTCTTGGCGCAGTGTTGCAATGCCGAACTTGCCGCCGTCGTCGCCGGATACCCCGAATGTGCCTACCCCGAATCGGCGCATGCGTGCGAAACCGACGTGTTCTCCGACGTGTTCGCCGGTTGGGTCAGCGGACAGCGGTGACGCGGTACAGGAGACTCCTGTCGCAACCTATTTCGACACGTGATCTATGCGTGACAGCGATGGTAGTCGGGCTTGTACCCAGGAACGCCGTCCGGCACAGTGATCATCCGAGGTAAGGATTGACACCTCCGACGAGCGAAATGCATGAGCAGTGATGACTGCGATCTACAGTTGCAGCGGACTCGACTCGTGTCCCAGCTGATGGCCACCGGGGTTATAACCCGGTGGTCATCAGGGCGCGGAGGCCGCTGCATCGCTCGATCACACGATCAGGCTAATCTCGGTCTGTGAGTGAGGATGATAGTGAGCTACGTGCGCGGCGCTTGACCGCACGCGGTGCCGCGACCCGAACGCGGATTGTCGAGGCTGCCGATCAGCTGATGTACGAGCGAGGTGTGGCCTCCACAACCTTTGCTGACGTCCGCGCTGCAAGTGCCACGTCGAAGTCACAGCTTTATCATCATTTCGCCGACAAAGATGCACTTGTCAGGGCGGTCATCGAGGCTCGTGGCGACGCCGTACTCACTCACCAGCGCCGACGCCTAGCCAGGGTGAAGTCTTTGCATGGTCTCGAAATGTGGCGTGACGAGCTGGTCAAACGCAACGCGCTTCGGAACGGAGCGTATGGTTGTCCACTCGGGTCCCTGGCCAATGAGATTGCAGATCACGACGAGGACTCACGCCGAGCGATTGCCGCCCACTTCGAGGCATGGACCCAACTGCTGGTCGATGCGATGGACGAGTTGAAGAGACGCGACGTCCTGCGACCGGATGCGGATTCCCGGGCGATGGCGAGCGGGCTTCTGGCTGCCGTACAGGGAGGATATCTTCTCGCCAAGACAGCCCGCAACGTTCGTCCTATGCAGGCAGCGCTCGAGATGGCGATCGCGCTGGTGCGCGCGCACACGACCGAGAACGGTCTTGCCTAGCTCTGTCAGTCTCGGCGGGTGCACAGAGCTGGCCGATCCTCCAATTCCGTTACCGTCACCACCGCTTTGCGGAACACCGACCCCGGGATATATCGGGCTGTCCCCGCGCATACAACTTGATGTCGCGCGAACTAGACGACGCCGGGCGGGGTATCTGGCTCGCGGCCCGTCAGCCGCAGGCTGACGGGCCGCGGATGTCTCATAGCTGCAGTAACGCCTGCTCCACGACCTCCGTGAGCGCCGGGTGGATGTACATCACCTCGCGGGAGATCTGATCAACCGTCTGACCGGTCATCATCGCCTGAATCAGCGGCTGAATCAGAACCGCCGCATCCGGACCGATGATGTGCGCACCCAGCAGCGTCCGCCCACGAGGATCGGCAAGCAGCTTCACGAAACCTGTGGTGTCCTCGAGCGCCCACCCGTAGGCAGCGTCGGCATACGCCCGAACAGTGACGACGTACTCGATCCCAGCTTCCTCGAGCTGTTGCTGGGTCGCGCCGATACTCGCGACCTGGGGATCAGCAAAGACCGCGTGCGGCACCAAACCGGTCGGCAGCGGCTTCGGATCGTACGCGTGGAGAAGATTGTGCACCATCGTGCGCGCTTCGGCGTTGGCCAAGTGCTTGAGCTGGAAATGATTCGCCAGATCGCCCAGTGACCACACACCGGGCGCCGTGGTCGCCCCGGCCGCATCGGTGACCACATGACCATGCTCATCGAGTTCGATACCGGCGGCCGACAGATCCAGAAGGTCGGAGTTGGGTCGCCGGCCCGCTGCCACCAGCAGCATCTCGGCGGAGACCTCGCGCTGCCCCTGCGCGGTCTCCACAGTAGCGACCACACCCGAAGCACTCGGCTCCACGCGCACCACCTCCGCGTCCAGATGCACCGTCATCTCCTGCACAGCCAACTCGGTGAACCTGTCGGCGATCTGTTGATCCTCACCATTGAGCAAACGCGGACCGCGGTGAACGATGGTGACCTCGACACCGAAAGCGGAGAACACGTGCCCCATCTCGGCAGCGATGAAGCCGCCGCCGATGATCAACAACGACGAGGGCAGATTGTCGATGCGCATGATGGTGTCCGACGTGTGATATTCGACCTCGTCCAGGCCACGGATGGCAGGCACGATCGGCCGGGAGCCTGCTGCCAGCACAACCTTCTCAGCGGAGAGCTCCACCTCCCCGACCTGCAGCCGTCCCGGGGCGACGAAACGGGCCTGATCGGTGTACACGTCGACGCCGTTCTTACGCCGATAATCCACCGCTTGGGCGTGCAGTGGATCGATGCGCCCAAAGATCCGATCGCGGATCTCGGACCAATCGACCGACTCGACCCGCGCATGCACTCCCAGCCTTCCAGCACGTTGTGCCGACCGGACAGCATCGGCCGCCACCACGAACATCTTCGTCGGGATGCAACCACGATTGAGGCACGTACCACCGAAGCGCGAAGGTTCCACGATCGCCCTCCGCAGCCCATCGAACTCCGGGGTGAACAGGTAGTTACCGGTCCCGGCACCAATCACGATCAAATCATGCGTCGTCGCCATATTGCGTTCCTTTCCTTGACTGTGCCGCTGAATCGGACACCGAAATCGAACTGTCAGAGCCCACGGGAACTTCCAGACGTACGAGCACTCCACGAATAGCGTGCAGGTCGGCCTCCGTGTTGGTGGCAACCCGCAACGCCTCCCGAGCACGGCCGCGATCACGAGCCGCAGCCCGGCGCTGGGACAGCAGGATCAAAGGCCCCTGCAACGCAGCCACCGTCGCCAAAATGGCGCCGAGCCCTGTGAGCATGGTCGCCGGATGCGGCTCGAACGGGCGCAGGACAAAATTGACCGCCAACCAGCTGACGATCACCGTCACCAAGCCCGCCAGAAACCACCAGGTCCCCACCATATCGGCGATCTTGGCAGCCCATCGCTCACCACGACCCGGACAAGGCTCATCGAAGACACCAAGGCGGTGACCACAATGCGGACACACCAAATCATCCACCCACGTCAAGCCTTCATCACCGGTAGAAGACGACACCATTCCATGTCCTCGCTCTGGTTGTTCAACTGACGCGATGAGCTCATACACACGGAAGGATCGCTGGGATTCCTCGAAGAGGATGAGATACAACAAGAACTGGCCGACCGGGCTGCAATCAGCTTGTCTGGGCCGAGTAGCGGCACTCTCGAGAGTTCCGCAGAGCACAGACCTACAGAAACCAGCCTTCGCGCTGAGCGAAGTTGGGTCCGGCTGAGCGTCCCCCCCGAAAGCCTAGTACATAGCTAACATTCAGCGCCTGGGCCGTGATTGAAGCAGTCGCGGATTCGTTCCGTCGTCGGCTCCCCTTATCGCCATCTGCCGCACCACACCCCCAGCTCCCCGCTCGTTCATCTCTGGTACTTCAATCGAAGTCGTGATCCAGGACGCATCGCTGACACAAGATTTCCGCTCACTGGAGTGCGCCCCGTAGATGTGCAGAGGACTCGCTTCAGGGCGCGTCCCAACTTCGAGGATCCCGTGACTGGAAAAATCGCTTTCTGTTCGAGGGCGGAAAACTCGAATGGTCAGGAAACCACCCGGACAAGCTTCTTGTTGACGAACTCCTCAACCCCGTAACGGCCGAGCTCGCGACCGAACCCAGAGCGTTTGATCCCACCGAACGGCAACTCAGGAGCATCGACACCCACCCCGTTGACGAAAACCATGCCCACCTCGAGCTGGTCAGCCACCCGCTGCGCCTGGACTGGATCAGTCGTGAACACGTACGAGCCGAGCCCAAACGGAGAATCATTTGCCAGCCGTACCGCTTCCTCCTCCGATCCGACCTTGAAGACCATGGCCACCGGCCCGAACAACTCCTGGCTGTAGACCGGATTGTCAGGCGCGACGTCAGTGAGGATCCCCGCCGGATGAAACGCACCATCGACGCCCCCCGCATCTGCTGCGGTGTACGTCGCGCCGGCAGCGACCGCCTGCGCCACCTGATCCGCAAGGATCTCGGCAGCCTGGACAGAAACCAGCGGCGTGGATCTAGAAGTCGCGTAAAGCTTGTCGGAAAAGGCCGGAACAAATTCGTCGTACAACCCCTCAGCGACGATGAAGCGCTTACCCGCGTTGCAGATCTGGCCGGTATTGGTTGCCCGCGCCCCGGCCGCCGCCCCAGCTGCAGCATCCATGTCATCGGTACTGAGCAGGATAAACGGATCCGACCCACCCAACTCGAGAACAACCTTCTTCAAATTACGCCCGGCGATCTCGGCGACCGCAGAGCCTGCACGCTCAGACCCCGTCACCGACACCCCCTGGTTGCGTGGGTCCGCAATGATCTGTGCCACCTGCTCGTTGGTCGCATACAGGTTCACATAAGCACCCACCGGGAACCCGGCATCGACGAACAACTCTGCAAGAGCCGCCGAGGACTCAGGGCATTGCGGCGCATGCTTGAGGATGATCGTGTTACCCAAAACCAAGTTCGGTCCCGCAAAGCGGGCCACCTGGTAAAACGGCAAATTCCACGGCATGATCCCCAGCAACGACCCCACAGCCGACCTCCGAATACAGGCCGACCCCTCACCATCCCGAATCTCGATCTCTTCATCAGCCAGAAAACGCTCCGCATTGCTGGCGTAGTAGTCACAGATCCAAGCCGACAGCTCGCATTCCTCAACCGCCTCCACCAGAGACTTTCCCATCTCCCTGACCACAATCGCAGCAAGCTCATCCTTGCGTTCGATGAACAGATTCGCCACATTCCACATCAACGCCGCGCGCTCGGCCACCGTCGACGACTTCGACCATCCGCGATACGCGGCACTCGTCGCAGCGAGAGCATTCTCCACATCCTCCGCAGTAGCAGTGGGATACGTCGAAACAACATCCCCGGTACGCGGATTGGTAACTGCATAGCTAACAGTCATACGATCAACTCCTGATCTCGAAAGTGCCCCCGGCGCAACCGAAAGCAGGACGACTACACGTGCGGCAAACCAGAAGCTACGCTGAGCCGACGCATTCAACTGGAAAGATTTCGTCGATCGACTCCCAGCTACCGTCGCAGCTGAAACGCTGACCGAGTGCGTGACGTAAAAAACATGCCGCCACGTGGATCTGACGCTTTGATTGATTCTGAACATCCCGGCATAAGGGGGTACTGCTGATGCGCGATCCAGCCCCAGCGTTGCAAGTATAGGTGACCACAGCCGTCAGGGTGCGGCGTAGGTATGGAGACGAGCGAGTCTGCAAAGACAGCAACCGCGCGGCACCCGAGTTCGACCGAAACCGAAGCGCACCAATTCGATCGAGACCCTCACAGCGTGCATAGTTACTCACGGGGAGGCGTGAACGAGCTCCGCATTGCCTTGAACACAGATCGAGAAGAAGGGGACCGATATGGCCCGTCAAGCCATGGGGCAACTTCCTTCTACCGATTCACCTTGACTGCGAATTTGTCTACTTGCCTGAACGATTGCCGTACGGCCGCCGCCAGCCTCAGCGGGCTCGACTGTGTCGAAGAAACGGCGAGCCATCTAGGCTCTACAGTATATAATTACGTTTGCAGGGGCGATAACGGTGAACCAAAGCATACCTCTGTGCGAGTCGATCTCAACGAGCGATTTCATCGCATTATCTCAAACTCCAGGTTCGAAATGACCAGAAAAATCCCGACCGCCATGTAAAGAATACGTGCCGCCCGCGGATTTTCCTCGATGCTTAGCGCAATAATCTTTGTCAGCCCAGATTGGGACACTCTCGGCTAACTCGACTCTTCCAACCCGATTTGGGAGTCTGTGCAGCCGTAAAAACGACATCCATCTAGACTGGACGGAACTAATGAATAACCACCAACGAAACTGGCGGACGACCGTCGTCGTCGTGACGATCGGAGCACTACTTGCGATCGTCGTCCCCCTGTCACTCCTCCCAGTACTTCCTTTCGAATACTTGAAGGAATACGGAACGGTTGGCGACACGATCGGTGGAATTTCGAATCCCATTACAGGATTGGCAGGAATCATTCTGTTATTCCTTGCTTTGACTGCGCAATTGCGCGCCAACGCACTTACGCAAAAACAGGTGGACGCCGATGCCGAAAAAGAGGTAAGGCAACGTGTCGCGACACACTTACATCAACTCTATGCATTCATGGACGAAAATATTAAGCAGTTCAACTACCAGAAAATTAGTACCCAAGAGTTGAGCTCTGAGCAGTTACATGGACGTCGAGCTATTCGGCAGTTCATTGATGACATTGAAAGCATGAATATCGACCTCCACGACTCGGAACGGCTTCTCCAGCAGGATGGCGTCAGGGAAATACTCGGCGTTTTAGAGATCGCGAAGCAAGCATTCGTCAAGATTGCGAGCTCCGATATCGATCCTATAAACAAGGATTTTTACGCAGCACTTGTCAAGCACGTACTTCTCTACAGCGTTTTCCCTTACACAGATCTTGACACCTCCGATGGCCTGACCCTTGCGGTATGCAACCAGTGTGGCCAACCACACGGCAACTACCCACCAGCCATTTTCGACCGACTACAGGATCTCAAGCGCTACTTCTAGCAACGCCGTCACCGGCAACGTGTCCGGTTCGTCGTTGCCAATACATGCCCAGCAGTTTTTCACCGAACCCGGGAAACTTCTTTGGGGTGGGTCACGGTCTCGGAGGCTGGCCAACTCTCTCGAAGCCAAGCCCTCCTCTCGAAGCCGCCGATCCTTACAGATGTGATCCATTTCCCTGAACGACGGACTCTCCATTTTGCGGCTGAATACGTATCTGGCCCCACACGTAACATCAAGAATGGCGCGGATCGACAAGCATTTCGAATCCGTGCGGGTTGCCGCTGATCCGTCAGCGGCGCAACGGCAGTCGGCATCCCCTCGTCGGCGAGACGTGAAGGGACCCCAACGGGCTTTTGCACCTCCGAATCACCTGCGAATAGCCATGCGGTACACCGACGTGAGTGGATCCGTATCTACTACTGGCTGGGCATTGGGAGCGAAAAGAAGGGGAAGTCCGCCAAGATCTGGGTGCGATCGGGCTTGATGCCGGTGCCCAGCGGAGAGTTGGTCAGCAGAGACAACATATTGTCCATGACGTTGTCGGCGAGCGCGCGACCGTTAAAGCCTGTGTAGTCGAACGACGCGGTGCTGCCGACAACGAAGGGAAGCACCATCGGACCGAACATCTCTGTGACTCGGCGGGCGTACGCTTGAGGGTCGGCCGATGTACCGGCGAGTTCGACGTACTTCGCCACGGTGGCTTGCGCGCTGGCCACGAATGCCGAGTCATCTGCCGAGGTGGCGCTTCGGTTGAAAGCCTCACGTAACTCATCATCGCTGAGAAAAAGGTGGCTGAACAACGGCAAGCCCCAGCGCGCCACCTGTTGTTCGGGTGCGTGACCTATCAGGGAGACGGTGGGCCATGCATGCAGCAAGCCTGACGTTCTCAGCATGGAATTGGGCACCTCCAGGACAATCGCCCCCACCGTTCTGCCGGCGAAAAAGTTCACCTGGCTGTCGAACGCCTCGGGTTCATAGGTGCCACGAGCGAATGCGGCTTGGAACTTCGCGAGCGCGGCAGCGTCGCCACCGAAGACGTCCTGGACGACGCCGGCGAATACCCGAACGCCGTCGCTGCCCAGGATCGTCGAACCCGTCGTACCGACTGCGATGACCTCACCGCCTGCCCCGCTGGTGGCGTCTTCCCCTGTGGCGTAGCGAACTTCGATGCGCTGTGCGTGAGCCTCACCCTTATCGGTGGAGACGTGGACGACTTCGCCGGCGCGAAATTTGATCGCGACGTCCTCGCGTCGATCGCCATCGGTGTCGATTCGGAAGACATAGAGAGCTTCGTCTCGAAACGGTGCGACCGTGTCCGCGTCGGCAGTGGGATTGATGGTCATCGCCATCACCGTCGTGTCCTCGGTGCCGGCGAAAAGGTAGAAGTCACACAGGTCGAGGCGGGGGTCTTCTCGGGCAGTGGGGGTGTCGAAGTGGTGGGACATAGGGAGGGCCTCCTTGCCGGGCGTTACGTAGTCGTGGCATGTAGCCAGCGGTTTCAAATGGACGAGTCGATCAACAGCGGCAGCTTGCGGTAACAGGAGCCGGATGCAGCGAATCGGGTAAAAAGCGAGCCCAGCTGCGTACCAACCGGTACAATGGGGATGGCGGGCTGTCGTGGATAGCTCTGAGGATTGATCAGTGATGATACCTACACCGCACGGACCATCACCGTCCAGGCACCCGAAGCAACGGCAGCATTCCCAGAAACCGTAGACGTGGCCGGCAACGACGTAAGACGCTCTCGCGGATGCAATTTCGAGCGGTCCTCCCTCAGATTGCCGGTGGCCACCCCCAACGCGACCCTCAAGGAATGGACTCAGGGGTCCAAAGTGCAGTAATCTTCGACTCTCCACAATCGAATATGGTCGCGCCTTGCGGGAGGAGGTTACGCAGATTGAGTCACGTTTCGTCATGTGGTCTGTACGAGGTTTCCTCTGAGAGTTGCTCGACCAGCTCGGAGAGGTTCTCCCACGATCCACCAAGCAAACGAGATCCGAGGAGCGGATATGAGCGTGATCAGCAGGGGGTTCGGCGCCGGGCACAGCAACGGTGGCGGCGGGCGCCTCCCGCCGGGGCAACACGAGACGCACGACTTCCCGGTGTTGTCTACAGGGCCGACACCTCAGGTCGATCGATCTACGTGGGCGTTGAATATTACCGATCTCGAAGGTTCGGTGACCCGCTGGAACTGGCCGGACCTCATGCGCGCGCCCAGCGAAGATTTCACGGTCGACATTCATTGCGTGACCAAGTGGAGCAGGCTTGATACAACGTGGCGTGGGGTCAGAGTGAACGCGCTGCTCGGCAAGTTGGCGGACGAAGCCGAGTACGCACTCATCCGATGTTACGGCGGCTATACGACGAACCTACCCATGGGTGACCTCGTCGACCGCGACGCGTGGATCGCCTACAAATACGAAGGTACTGACCTTAAACCTCCCCACGGCGGCCCTGCCCGCCTCGTGGTGCCGCACCTGTACTTGTGGAAGTCAGCCAAATGGATCAACGGCATCGAACTTCGACGCGACGACCAGCCCGGATTCTGGGAAACCCACGGGTACCACGCGTACGGCGACCCGTGGCTAGAGCAGCGCTATGCCGGCGACTGAGCGCTCGAGGGACGCAGCAGAGGTCCATGCGGACACCGGCCCCGCGCTTCGCCGCCGGCCGATCCGGTGGCTCCCAGCGCAACTACAGGCCACCCGGATGGAAACACATCTCGCCCGCACGCTCGTTTTCGAGGTACCTGGGTGGTCGGGACACGCAGCGGGCCAGCACGTCGATGTCCGGCTCACTGCCGAAGACGGTTATACCGCGCAGCGTAGCTACTCGGTCGCCTCCCGCTCCGGCCCGGACCAGTTCGAGCTCACTGTGCAACGCGTTTCGGGCGGCGAGGTATCGACGTACCTCACCGAGACGATGCTGCCCGGCGACCGACTCGAGGTTCGGGGTCCTCTCGGCGGATGGTTCCAGTGGACAGCGCGGCTTCGGGGCCCCGTGTTGCTGCTCGGAGGTGGTTCAGGAGTGGTCCCACTCATGGCGATGCTGCGCGAGCGCACGCACTCTGACTCGGACTCGCCGTTCCGCTTGATCTACTCCGCGCGAACTCCCGACCACGTTATCTACACCGGCGAATTGCACCAACTGGCGCAAGCGCACCCTGATATCCCCATCACACGCCTCTATACCCGCGCCGGGCTGCCTGATGACACAAGGGAACCAGGCCGGCTCCGCATCGAGGACTTGCCGACTCCCGCCCATGGAGGCACCGTAGGAGCGACCCGCGTGTACGTGTGTGGTCCCACTGGGTTCGTCGAACACGCCGCACAGTTGCTCGTCGACCGCGGGTTCACCCCATCCGACATCCGTACCGAGCGCTTTGGCAGTTGAGGAGACGCGCATGCAACAACAACGCGGCCGCCTGAGGTCGACGGCGAGGTGGCCACTGGAATCCTCACCGCGAAGTCTTCACCTGATGTCCCCGCGACTGACGTGGTCTACGGACACTGCACATCGAGGACCTCGTGTCGCAGAGCCTAGGACGAACCTCACCTGCTCCGACTCAATCCTGCGCTGTCTACCGGGCCACGGCGCGAGTGTTCACAATTCACCAAGATCCGGCACATCCGTGTAGCTCGACTGCCTGGATCCGCGTGCTGACAAATCCGAACCGCTTGATAACTCACAACACACCATCGATCTCAAGGAGCTCCCTGTGCATTCGGGCCTACTACACCATCAGGCTGCTGACCTCAGGGTCGCGGACTGGATAGACTCCGCGGGCACGCCGCTGGCCACACCACTTCGCCTCGCCGACCTGGGAACGGGCTACCGGGTGATCTTCTGCTTCCAGGACTGGTGCCCAGGATGTCATTCACAAGGCTTCCCAACTCTCCAGGTCCTCCACGACAATCTCGCCCGCCGAGGGGTTGGTTTCGCAGCCATTCAAACCGTGTTCGAGGGTGCGGACGTCAACACCTTCGACAAGCTGCGGATCAACCAAGAAAAGTACTCGCTGGCAATACCCTTCGGACACGATCTGCCCGCGCCGGGGCAGAGAAACCCCACATTCATGGAAGATTACCGATCAGGGGGTACGCCGTGGTTCACCGTCATAGACCCCAACGACAAAGTCGTCTATGCAGATTTTCATTTCGACCCACGCTACCTTATTGATGCCCTTAAGGAAGAGCCTGGCGACCCTCGTGAATGAGGACAGCTTCGCCAGCGCGCAGCCCTCAGCTGCGCGCTGGACCTACTCGGGACAGGAAGCACGGATGGTGAGGCAGATGGTGATCGGTGCCCCGGTCCAGACACCATGGCCCGGGACCCAGACGCGGTCTCGCGGTGGTGATGGTGGTGAGTGACTACGGCTCGGTAATCGGCTGGGCGGCGCTCAGCGTGAGTGGTTTGCTCATCGGCGCAATGCTCGGCATGTCCGGCCGGTTCGGTCACGGAACGATAGCTAGAGTCACTGCCTTGGGAGCGGGGTTAATACTGGCGGCCGCTGCAGTGGAGCTCGCCGCAGAGGCCGTTGCAACCCACCCCTGGAGTGGAGTCACGGCTCTCTTGGGCGGCGCAGCAACCTTCAGCGCCATCAACGCATGGTTGGCCACGCGCGGAGCCCGCGACCGCAAGCGCTGCGGAGAATGCCTAACGAAATTGAAGACCACTGCGACGGTGGGCCCCGCCACTGGCGCGCCCATCGCCATCGGGACCGCTCTCGACGCCGTGCCCGAGGCATTAGTACTCGGTGTGACACTACACAGCAGGGGCGTGGAACTCGCGCTGATCGCAGCCATTGCCATCGGCAATCTGCCCGAGGCGATGTCGGCTTCGAATGGGATGTCGAGAGCCGGTCGGTCTCGACATTGGATCCTCGCGCTGTGGAGTAGCGTCGCCGTTGCCACCATCTGTCTAACCGCCGCCGGATACGCTGCGTCATCGCTGCTCACAGACGACGCTGTCCTCCTTCTGCAAGCATTTGGAGCTGGAACACTACTGTCCTTGGTTGCGGAGACCATGCTGCCCGAGGCCGCCGAGAACAACCCCAAGTTCGGCGGGCTGATCGCAGCTGCGGGATTCGGTCTGCTGCTGTTGATCTCGGGCTTGGGGTGAGCACACAAAGGGGCATCTCACCGATAGATCCTGCTCGAAATCTCCCCACTCCCCTGGTTCTGGTGACGCTGCGGCCTTCCAGCGGTCCTTCAACCGGTGCAGCGACCAGTCGCAGATCCACATCTCTTGCATCGTGCGCCGTTGATTGCAAACCCCTGTCCATACTGCCGAGTCTCCCAGCGGTGGTTTCGGATGTGCATGGGGGCACATTGCACCAAGTCGGTGTTCTAGAGAACGGATTCAATCCAGTTGTCTTTCGATCATTGTGTTCGGCCGGACCCTCGTTCATCCCGGTTGCTCGACATTCTCTCGAAGCACTGGGGTCCTCGTGTGTGTTGCCGAGCAATGCCAATGCAATCCGCGCTATCGACCAGGCGTTCTGCTTCGGACACTGATTCCCGACCGCCGTTCTTTCTCCTTTCGTCATGCGACCACGATCTAATTGCCGAACTGCGCCTTGAGCTTTCGATGAGTGCAGTCTGCGGCACTATCTCGTGTCGACGACAACCAACCCGTGAGGTAAGTGCATTGAACCGATTCGAGGCCAGAAATCCCATCGCCGCTGTTTCCTCGAAGGCCACGGCAGGCGGCATGTCTGCCCCATTTAACTCTGCCCTGCTTGATGCGCTGAAACAGCGCGTTGTCATCGGCGACGGAGCGATGGGCACCATGTTGCAGGCCGCGGACCTCACCCTGGACGACTTCCTCGGCCTCGAGGGGTGCAATGAGATCCTCAACGACACCCGTCCCGACGTGCTCAAAGACATCCACCGTGCGTACTTCGCCGCTGGTGCCGATGCCGTCGAGACCAACACCTTCGGTTGCAACCTGCCCAACCTCGCCGACTACGACATCTCTCACCGGATCCGCGAACTCGCGGAAAAAGGCACTGCTCTCGCCCGTGAAGTAGCGGACGAGATGGGACCAGGCCGCGACGGCATGGCCCGATTCGTACTCGGCTCGATGGGACCGGGAACCAAGCTCCCCAGCCTCGGACACGCACCGTACGCAGTCCTTCGTGACGCGTACACCGAAGCTGCGCTCGGCATGATCGACGGTGGCGCCGACGCCATCCTCGTCGAAACCTGCCAGGACCTGCTTCAGGTGAAGGCGGCCATTCTCGGCAGTCAGCGCGCGATGGAGCAACTCGGACTGCGGTTGCCGATCATCACGCACGTGACGGTAGAGACAACTGGAACGATGCTCCTGGGCAGTGAGATCGGTGCGGCGCTGACGGCACTCGAGCCACTCGGTATCGACATGATCGGCCTGAACTGTGCCACCGGGCCGGCCGAGATGAGCGAACATCTCCGGCACCTGTCCAAGTACTCGACGCTGCCGGTGTCGGTCATGCCCAATGCAGGTCTGCCGCAGCTCGGCCCCAAGGGCGCCGAGTACCCGCTGACCGCCGACGAATTGGCCGAAGCCCTCAGTGGTTTCGTTTCCGAGTTCGGACTCGGCCTCGTAGGCGGCTGCTGCGGTACGACACCCGAGCACATCAGCGCGGTCGCCGACGCGGTCCGTCAGGTCGAGAAGGCCCAGCGCACCCCGATCCACGAGCCGAGTACCTCTTCGCTGTACTCGGCGGTGCCGTTCGAGCAGGACGCCAGCATCCTGATGATCGGTGAACGCACGAACTCCAACGGCTCCAAGGCTTTCCG
>NZ_JBEUOQ010000042.1:0-11713 GCF_040489275.1 Rhodococcus baikonurensis
GGATCAAGTGTTTCGGTCATCGTCGATCCTTCCCGCCAAGCTCAGCTCGGCGTGTTGAATCAAGGACCGGATCCACCGTTATTCAGACAGTCCCGTATGCGTGACCTCGCAGAACTCATGGACCCGGAACTCACCCTGCCTATCGGTGGGCGCGAGTTCCGGGTCTCATGCAGTGCCGAGCAAGGCCTGCACATCATGATGTTGCTGAGCTCAGAAGTTCGGCTGGATGATGAGCAGGAACGCGCCGAGATCATGTACGTGCTCGGTGACACCTATCAGGAGATGGTTGACGCCGGTGTTTCGTGGCCGAAGATCGTTCTCGCTGGTCGCGTTGCGATGGCCTTTGTTTTGAGGCCTGAGCGGGCGCAACAGGTGTGGGAGTCGGCTGGTGGCGTCTTGGCGGGAAATCCCCTGCCCCCACCCCCGAACCAATCGAGAGTGGGGGCGACCCTAGCCCGCAAGATCTTTCAGCCCCGGGAACCTACGGACCGGATGATCCTGGCGGCGGCCCGTACGACGAAGTAACCGGCGTCCGCGACTGGTACAACCCGACACCCGGCAAAACACAGGTCGACGAGACCGTAGATCGGCCGTGGACTGATGTCCTCAACCACTGGCACGCAATCGAACTCGACCTCGACGCGAACGGACACGACATCGAATCCGGCCTCCTCAACGCCCGCACGTGGCGGTGGCTGAAACTGCGCATCGACCACTACGCATCCACCCCCGGCACCAACCTCTGGGACGCCCTACACCCGAAAGCAGTCTGATGGCCTACAAGGATTTGGATACTTTCTTCGACCCGGATCTGAAGTTACCGATCCGCGGGAAGACGTACACCGTGCCGGCGCCTGGTGCACCCGAGGCTGCACGGCTACGGAAGCAGGTCATCGCGGAAGGTGTACCGCCGGTAGAGCAGGTGTTCGAGGCGCTGAAAATCCTCGGCGCCGAGATCGATCCGGAAACCGAAGAATGGTCGGGCGGCGTCTACGACGAGATGGTCGCCGACGACCTGCCCTGGCCCATGATCTTCCACGCCGGGCGCACCGCGATCATCCACTACGGCTTCACCGCCGATATGGGCGAAGCGCACTGGGCGCTAGCGCAACTCGGCAAACTCGTCGACCTCGAAAAGGCCACCGAGTTCCTCGCCACGATCAAACCGAAAACCTGAACACTGGAGGGCTGACCATTGCTTGATGTAGGGGAGTTGGTAGCCCGACTGACATTGGACGATTCCCGCTTCATCCAGGGAACCCAACGATCCGAGCAGCAGTCACGGCAATCCACACAACGGATCAGCAACGGCTTCCAGGACATCACCCGCGCAGCTGCCCGCGCAGGTGAAGCAGCGCAAGCTGTGGAGATCAATCGGCAGTTGGATCGTCAGGCGCAGCAAGCCGCGCAACGCATCCAAGAGTTGGAACGCAACGCGCAACGCGCCGACCAGTCAGTCGACGACATCGTCATGAACGACCGCCTCCTGAACGAGGCCCGCGACGCTGCACGTGGGATCGACGAAATCCGTGCCGGCGCACGGCAAGCTGCTGGTGCGCTGAACGATATCGAACTGGGTAACCGGCTTCGGGAGGATTTGCAGGCCGCTCAGGGTGACCTGGATGACCTGTATCGGCAGGCTGGTGACGGCGGCGCTGGTGCCGGTGATCAGGCTGGCGGCAACTTCCTGTCCGGTTTCACTGACACGATCGGCAACCTCGCGTCATCGACTGGCCCTATCGCTGGTTCGCTGCTTGGTGTCGCTGTCATCGGTTTGACGGCTGGTGCTGCGCTCGCTGCGGCCATCAAAGAGGGCATGGAGCAGGAGAAGACGCAGGATCTGTTTCAGGCGCGCACTGGTGTCACGGAGGGACAGGCGCGGAAGTTCGGTCTCGCCGCGGGCGAGTCCTACGCAGACGCTTTCGGTGAGTCCGTCGAAGGCAACCTGGACACAGCGAAATTCGCATTGCGCAACGGTCTCCTGGATCCAGCCGCAACACAACGTGACGCCGAGAAGATGATCAACAGTCTCGACGGCGTGTCCATGATTATGGAGGAAGAAATACCGGCTGTCGCTCGCGCCGCAGGGCAAGCACTCAAGACTGGGTTTGCGGTCGATGCACAAGACGCGTTTGATCTTTTCACAAAAGCAACTCAGCTTGGGCTGAACAACTCCGAAGACTTCCTCGACACGGTTGTTGAATACGGAACACAGTTTCGTAAGCTTGGTTTAACCGGAGCTGATTCGATCGGCCTGATGTCCCAGGCCGTTAAAGCTGGTGCAAGAGACACGGACACTGCTGCGGATGCGTTGAAAGAGTTCAGTATTCGCGCCATCGATGGCAGCGAGTTGAGCGCAAAAGCGTTTGCGGATCTTGCTTATGAGCAGGACGGTGTAGCGCTGAGCCAGCAGGATTTGATTTCGAACAATGCCAAGATGGCCGAAGGATTCGGGACCTTAGGATTCAACGCCGAAGAAATGGGAAAGAAGATCGCAGGCGGCGGCGAGGGTGCACGTGAAGCGTTGGGGCAGGTCTTGGACAAACTTCGCGGAGTCGGCGATGAGCAGGAACGCGCAGCAATTGCAACGGCCCTATTCGGGACGAAGGCAGAGGATCTTGGCGAAGCCCTGTTCGCGATGGATCTTGATACCGCCATCCAGTCGATGAACGACTACGAGGGTGCGGCGTGGCGTGCGATCAACGTGATGGGCGGCAACGCCTCGACATCCGTTGAAGGCGCGATGCGGTCCATCGAACTTGCTGGCGATGGCATGAAAGCTGCTCTCGCGCAGGCATTCGGCCCGTACATCAAGGAGTTTGCCGACAACATCTCGAATAACCGCGCCGGTGTGATCCAGTTCTTCATCGACGTCGGCAATGGTGCATTCGAGGGCGCGAAGGCTGTGCTCGGGTTCGTTGCTGATGGTATGCGTGGGCTCGCCGAATTTGCGGGTGCCGGCGCGGACATGTCGGTCAGCATCTTGCGGTCCCTCGCTGACATGGTCGGCGGCCTCGACAAGCTTTCCTTCGTCATTGGCCTGGTCATTCCTGGTTTCGATGCTGGTGTTGGTGGCCTGTCGGACAAGCTGAATGGGATGGCTGACGCTGCCGAGAAGACTGGTGAGGGCATCAAGAATGGCCTGAATCAGGGCGCCGATTTCGTGGATAACACGTTGGTGCCTGCTGTCGATCAAGCTCAGAACCGTTTCAACGAGTTCGCCGGGGATATGAAACTGTCGGCGGCGTTCAACGACGAGTCGGCGAAGGTCAACAAGGCGATCGCTGATATCGGTGTTGGTGCTGATGGTGCTGCGATCAAGATTGAGAACTGGACTGGTTCGATCGATCGCAACAATGAGGCTCAGGTCAAGATGGACGACGGCCTGAGAGGTATGGCCGATGCGCTCAGCAATCAGATCCGAACGGGTATGGAAGCGGGTAACACGGTCGAGGCTTTGACTGGGCAGTACAACGAAAACTATGACGCCCTTCTCGGGCAGGTCATGGCGACGGGCATGTCCAATCAGGCGGCTGTCGATTACCTTGCGACGCTTGGGCTGACACCCGAGTTTGCGAGGACCACGATCGAGCAACCTGGTATGCCCGAAGCCAAGTACGAGTTGGACGTGTTGAAAGGAAAGATCGAAGCTACTCCGGACAGCAAGATCATCACGACCGAGGCATTGACCGACGAGTCGATGGCGCATCTGGAATCGTTGGGAATCAAGACGAGGGAACTTCCGGACGGTGAAGTCGAGGTTTACGCCGAGACTAAAGAAGCCACGCGGGCTCTTGAAGACTGGCTGATGCGGAATGGGCATCGTGAAGTTGTTGTCCAAATGCAGCTTCAGCGCATCGCGGATGTGAACTCGACTGCCCCGGCATGGTCGGCGCAGCGTGCGCAGGACTACTTCGGAGTCACACAGGCTGATGGCAGTGTTCGTTCGCGTGCGGACGGGATGATCGACACCGCTCACATTCAGCAAGGGTCGGGGCAGGGCATCTACACGAAGTCCCCGCTCGGGCCGGTGCAGTACGCGGAAGGTGAAACGCAGTGGGAAGCCTATATTCCGGGGGCGCCGTCGAAGCGGAAACGCTCGGAGGCGATCTTGCAGGATGTGGCTCGCCGCTTCGGATTCGGGCTTGTTCGACCTGACGCCATCAAGATGGCTGACGGTGGTGTCGTCGAGTCGTTCACCGGCATCGCATCCCAACACGCACCAGGACTGCAACTCACCTCGTCCTATCGGGACACCAACGACTACCACGGCCAAGGTAAGGCAGTCGACTACTCCAACGGCTCAGGAAACACCGATGAGCAGTTGGCGTGGGCGAACTACCTCGCCGACAACTACCAGTCGCAGTTGGCGGAGTTGATTTACTCGGATCCGCGGTTCACTCGGAACATCAAGGACGGGAAGATCGTCGATCCGTCGTTCTATGGTGCGGCGACGATGCAGCAGCACGAGAACCATGTGCATGCGGCGTCGAAGGAACCGTTGGGTGCGCCGTCGGGTGCTGGTAAGGATGCGGCTCCTGCTGCTCCGGATACTCGGACGGAGCGGGAGAAGATCGCCGATCAGGTGATCGCGGAAGGTAAGCGCCGCGGAATCAGCGATAAGGGCATCAAGGCCGCGGTCATGACCGCCCTCGCTGAAACCGATTTGCAGAACCTCGACCACGGCATGGATGGCGATAACGCCGGCATCATGCAGCAGCGCGATAACGGTGGTTGGGGCACGTTGGAGGACCGGAAGGATCCGACTCGTGCGGCGGGCATGTTTTACGACAAGCTCGACGACTTCGACTACAACAGCATGTCGGAAGCTGAGGCGGCGCAGAAGGTGCAGCAGTCGGGCACTGCGGATGGTTCGAATTATGCGGTGAAGGCTGCTGAGGCGGACGAGATCATCGCGGCGTCGAATGCTCGCGGCAACGGTCAGATGACTGTTGGCACTACTGACAGTGGCGCTGCGTTGGCGACGGATGGGCAGCGGGTGTTCGTCACCAACTGGCCCGGAACATCGTCATCGTCGTATTCGGCGCCTGAGTCGGCTCCGTCGTCGGCGCCGGCTGGTGGTACATCGGATGCTGCTGGGAAGGATCCGAACCTGATCTGGTCTGGCGGGTTCAAGGTGTTCGAGAACGGCGGAATGAACCTCCCCGACCAAGCCGGCCTCTACAGCGATGGTGCGGATTTGATTCGGTTCGCGGAGAAGGGAACAGGCGGAGAGTCCTACATTCCGCACGCCCCGTCGAAGCGCACCCGTTCAGTCGCAATCACTCGGGAGACTGCACGCCGGTTCGGTTACGAGTTGGTGCCGATGGCTGACGGCGGACTCACAGGGTTCGGTGGCTATGTGGGGGAGAAGCCGGGGTTGAAGGTGCCGACGACGGCGAATGGTCGTCGTGCTGCTGCGTATAACGCTGCGGCGTTCGGTGTTGGTGCAGCATTCGCGCTCGCCAGTGGCTTCGATGCGGACGGTAAGTTCACCGGCCAATTCGACACGGGCAGCAACTCTTCCTCCCAGTTGGAGAAGGGGTTCGAGAACGCGACCAAGGAAATTCAGCCGGTCCTCGAACAGATCCTGTTGGCGATCAAGAACCGTGAGCCGATCCGAGCTGAGGTGAACGTCGACCGCGACTCGGGCATGGCGAACATCAACATCCTGAAGGGCGGCATATGAGTAGGCGATATGTCCTCGAATGCGCAGACGGGACAGTCTGGGATTTCAACGATCCTGCCTGTCCCGTCTCGTTTCGTACGGAACCGACGGGTACTGAGGGCGCCGAGTTCACGCACGATGACCAGAAGAATGTGGGTCAGGCTGGGGTGTCGTGGGTTGCCCGCAATGACATGCCGAACTTCATCGGGTTGGACTGCAAGGTCGGACCTGTCCCGAAGGCTGACGCGTTGCGGCTCGGGAAGCTGTGGCGGCACTCATTGGGCCGTGGCAAAGAAATACACACCTTCTGGTCGATCACCGAAACTGGTGGCGAGAAATTCCAGTACGTGAGGTTGTCGACGAAGTTCGGGCCGATGGACATACGCCTACTGAAGGATGCTGGGGTTCAGCTCAACGACCCGGCAACACTTCGGTCGGACGAGACGTGGTGGCGCAAGCGACCTGCCGTCAAGACATTCAAGGCCGCGGACTTCGCAACAGCCGCTATCGAATCGGAGTCGGATGAGCCGGTGTGGCCGCACATCGTCATCACCGGCCCCATCACGCTGCCGAAGATCGGCTGGGCTGGCGAACTCGTCCCACTGCCCACCATCGCAGCCGGCGACGTGTGGACCATCAACACCGACCCGAACTGGTTCTCCATCAAAGACGGCGCCGGCAACGATCGGTCGTGGATCGCTCGCGCCTGGTACAAGCAGATCCCCGGAAACCCAGCCGGCCCAATCGCCGTCCCCATCACGATCCAAGGAACCGGCACCAACACCAACACCTCGGTGAAAGTGACGCTGCCGCAACTATTCAGGGAGGGCTTCTAGATGACTGTCGCCCTCCCCGGATACCCGCGCCCCAACACCACCGAGGTCAAAGGTTTCCGGATCGAGGTCGGTTCACCAGATGCCATGTCATGGCGGCCTCTCGGCGCGTACATGGCGGGAACCACTTTCGAGTGGGATTGGGCGATCCCCACCACCGCGGAAATCTACATTCGTGGCGATCATCCGATGGCGTCGTATTTGTCGCATCCGCGGCGGAAAGTCATTCACATCCGCACCAGCCACAATGGAATCCCGTGGGATGGGCGGGTTATGGAGGCTCAAGTCGCGGGACCGCCTGGCAGGTTGACGATCAAGCTGACCTGCGTTTCGAACTTGTTCAAGCTGTTGCGGGCGTTGGCGTGGGTGAACAACACGACACCACCAGAGTTCCAGTTGAACATCACCGGCAAGCAGGACGTTGACTGGGGGCCACCCGATCAGGTGTGCAAGAAGTTTGTGTCGAAGGTGATGACACGACTCCGATCGCCTGTCGTGGCTGCTCTACCGATCCGCAAAACGTCCCCCGAGCTGCCTGACCTCGACGACATCGACACGTTGGATGACTTGCTGAACATCGTGCACGAGTCACCCGACGACATGGTGGTGTTGTCAGCGCGCTTCACCCAACTCGACGAACTGTTCAAGCAGACCGTGGAGACGCACGAGATCGGTTTGTCCATCAGCTTGTGGACGCCGGCCGATGGGTTGCCGTCCCCGCACGTGTTCAACACTCACACCCTTTCGATGCTGCAATCCGTCATGGACTACACGTCCGACAACTTCCTGAACTTCACCAACCCCGGAAACATCCTCGGCCTCACGAATCCGTCCGAGTGGGGGAAGCTGCAGAACCCCGGCTTCGTGTTCAACACGCACGCTAAGCGGGATCGGCGTGAGCATCAGTGGCGCACTGACGGCGATCAGATCGCATGGATCGAACGGGTCGAAAAGACTGCGGACGCAACACGTGTGGTGATCGGCGGTAAGGCTCCCGAGATCCTGAATCAGGTCATCGAGTGGGGTGCGAACTTCGCGTTGCAGTTGATCTTGAACGCGATCCTCCCTGGACTCGGTTTGGGCAACATCATCGGCGACCTGTTCGATGATGTGTTCTTCGCGTTCCAACAGTTCTGGGATCCGGAACTTGAAGCGGAACTCGGCCCGATGGGTCGCGGTGAAGCGTTCGGCGACAACACGTCCGCGTGGTCGCTGGATGGGTTCGCTGTCGGACAGGCCGCGTTGAAGGCGCATTCCGGTTCCGAGGCGATCCGGTTGACGGTCGTCGAGGGCGGCGCGGATGGCCGCGGCTTCACGTTCGGAGAAGACGTAGAAGTGATCGACGGCGTGGAAGTTCACTTCGAGCGCCGCTACAAGGTCGGCGACATCATGACCGTTTGGGATGACGGTGTCGTGATCGAGAAGCACGTGTCGAACGTGAAGATCACCGAGCAGGAAGACGGCCGCATGCGGACCGTCACCACGTTCGGTGACGCCATCACTGTCGGCGATGGCTGGGAGCGCGTCTTGAAGAAGGTCCAAACGATCTTCGGCAGCATCCGCGCTATCGCCAACTCAACCTAGGAGAAACACATGACCTGGACAGGAGATCCCGTCTGGCTCGCAGATGTCTTGCGCGCCGAGGGAATCAAAGTCGTCGAATACCCCGGCTGGAAAGACCGCGGACACGGCGACATGGAAACCATTTGGGGTGTCGTCGCACACCACACCGGCAACAACCCGCCCGGCAACAACCCCGGCTACATCGCGAACCATCCGAGCCTCGGCTTGTGCTCGCAGATTCACCTGTCCCGAGATGGTGTCGCCACTGTCGTCGGTGTGGGTGTCGCATGGCATGCCGGCAGCGGATCGTACCCGGGCCTACCGACGAACGGCGCGAATGAACGCACCATCGGTATCGAGGCGGAGAACAACGGCACCGAGGGCTGGTCGCCCGCGCAGTACGACGCGTATGTGCGGTGCTGCGCTGCGATCCTCCGGAAGGTCGGTCAGCCTGCTTCGCATGCGATCGGACATAAGGAGTGGGCTGGTGCGGCGCAGGGCAAGTGGGATCCCGGCGGGATGGATATGAACAAGTTCCGCGCAGACATTCAGGCTCGAATCAATGGCGCACCTGCTGCGCCTGCTACCCCCGGAGGTTTTCTCATGGCTCTCAACGATGATCAGCAGAAGACGATTCTGACTGCGGCTGAACGGATCAACGGTGTTGTCCGATCGCGCACTTTGCCGGAAGGGCAGGTTGATCCCGAGTCGTACCCGCACGGTGGCGCCGCGGTCCTGGATGCCGCAGACGGCGCGTACATCGTCGGCAAGATCGACGGACTGAAGGAGAGCATCGACGCTCTCACCGCGGCAATCAAAGCAGGCAAGTGATGACCGCAGACTTCGGGTTGGATGGCTTCGCCAAGTCCTATGTGCAGAACATTCCGTTCGTGAAGCAGAACCGCAAGACGATCGCGAACGTCGTTGGCCTGCTCGCTAACGTGCTGGTGCTGTTGGTCGGGTTGCCGATCTCGGGTACTGCGCAGGTGGTGTTGGCGATCAGCATTCAGGGTGTGTTTGCGGTGTCGGCGTGGTTGGTGCCGAATGCGATCACTCCGCAGCAGGCTTCGGAACTCGACGAGTACGTCGGCCGACACCGCAAGCAAGGGTGATGGGGGAGTTCTTTTCCGCGCTCCCCATTGAGGGTGGTGTCGTCGTCGGGTTCGTCGTCGGTGTCTTCCTTATGATCGCGAGAGGTGTCCTCGTCGTCGGCGCTCATCATCGTGAGCAGTTGGATGCTGAGCGCGAGGCGAACACGTATCTCCGGTCGGCGTTGGACAAGGCGTTGACGCTGAACGGTGAGGACGCCAAGACCATCGCGAAGCTATCGGCTACGTCCGAGTTGTCGGTGCGGCTGCTTGAGGAGTGGCGGAAAGAGTCAGCCCAGGGGGCGCCGTGAGGTGGCGTCGGCGTCAACGCGCCGAGAACGAAACAGTCACCGAGGCACGGTTGCTGGACGAAGAAGTGGATAAGCGGTTGGCGGCGTCTCGTCGTGCCCGCCCGGACCACGAGCGTCGCGGGCAGCGTGTTCAGGATCAGATGGTGCGCAACCACTTCGGTGAGTTGTTCCGGCTGAGTATGGAAGGGCGATGATGCTCAGAGAAGTCGGTAACTGGCTGTTGGTTGCGCTGACGGTGGTGTGGTGCACGTTCACTTTGATCTATGCGTTTCGGTCGAAGTGGTGGACGAACGAGGTTGGTCGGGTGTTGTTGCCCGAGAAGGTGTTGACGTGCCTGGTGTTGATTCAGGTCGCTGCGTCGTCGATGTCGAACTCGCTGTATCCGGGGCGTGATGTGATCCGCATTGTTTTGTATGCGGGGTGCGCGGTTTCGGTGTTGATTTTGACGGTTGTGTTGGTGCGTGTGCAGAGGCGTGAGCGTCGATGTCGATCTGAGCGGGGTGATTGCTGATGGAGAAGTTGCCTCCCGGTAAGCCTCGGGATCAAGACATTGTCTCGACGTTCAAAAACAACTGGTTCAGCAACATTTTCGCCGGCTTCGCGAACATCGGCCAACTGCTCGGCGACATCGCGAACGCGTTCCTCGGTGGCGGCGGTTTCGGGCCCGGACCGTTGAAGTCAATCAGCGACAAAGCGATGCAAGACGCCGCCTACATCTTTGATCTACAGAACCGGGCGCAGGTGCTTGAGGGCATCATCGGTTACGGCTCGTGGGTTGCGTCCCAGAATTTGTTCATCACGATTGATCAGGATGATCCGGGGATGCGGACGATGTCGTTTGATCGGCAGGTCGGCCCGAGTGTCGGTGTGACGTTGGTGTCGGATCCAGCGCTGGCGAACAAGAAAGTTCAACGCCTGGACTCGAAGGGTTTGTGGCAGGTTCTCGCGCAGACCCGTTCCCGTAGTACGGGTTTCACTGGTTCCGCGAAGGTGTATCTGGACATCGTTGTGAAGGCTCCGAACGGTTCTGAGTATTACCGGCGTTCGATGGACATGGTTGCTATCTCTAACAATGGTGGAGATGGCGAAGTGACGTTGATGGGCAACGTGTTCTTCACGACTCCGGGGGCTGGTTACACGGTTCGGGTGGATTTGTTTTCGGGTCGCTGGCGCTGGTTTTACGGCGGTTCGCAGTGGTCCGGTTTGAGTGTGTTGAAGCATTCGTCCGAGGTGGAGAACCCGGGCACTGTCGATCCTGGTACGCCCCCGGCGGTCGGATGATGAGGAGAAGCGATGCCTGTTATTTCTGATCGGTTGACTGATGGTGCGAAGTTGGGTGTTGGTGCGGAGATTGTGTTCACTGTCCGCGACATCCGCGACAGTGTGGCGCATGATGCGATCCTCGGACCCGCACGCACCACCGTCCCTGTGAACCCAACTACTGGATTGTTTACGACTCCGGTGTTGGATCCTGGCCCGTATTGGGTGGGGATCCGATGGTCGAGATACAACCCAACACACGAGTTTTACCCCATTGAAGTCCCCGCTGAGTCGGGGACTTTCCGTTTGTGGCCGTTGATCGACGCCGGCACCCCACCACCCGAACCGGGCGCGTTGGGGTTTGTGCGCGACGGCGGGGGAGTGACCCGAATCCAGGCCCTCACGCAGAACGAGTACGACGACCTCGACAACCCCGATCCCGCAACTCTTTTCATCATCACTGACTCGCAAGTCACCATCTAAGGAGCCCTCATGGCAACTACCCAGATCAAGCTGTACGGCAAACTCTCTCAGTCTTTGTTCGCGAAGGAGGTGTCGATTGTGTCGGGTGCGACGAACCTGTATGCGATGCTCACAACGTCAGCTCACACTCCTGATCAGGATGCGCACCGATACAAGAGCGACATCACCAATGAGGCATCGGGCAGTGGGTACACCGCAGGCGGAGTGCAGTTGACTGGTGTCGTCGTGTCCTACGACGCAGCGACCAACAAGCTCACCATCGCCGCGAACAGTCCGTCGTGGCCGTCCTCGTCGATCACTGCACGCAATGTGCACATCTACGACCGCACGAACGGAACGGACGCCACACGAGCACTCATCGGGTACGGCGTGTTCGATTCCGATCAGACAACCTCGTCCGGCAACCTCCAGGGGGAGTGTCCGATTAACGGTGGATCCGACCTTGATGTCGGTTAGTTACCGTTCAGGGTGATGCGTCCTTCGAAGGTGATCGCAAACGCATTGAGC
>NZ_JBEUOQ010000043.1:0-11617 GCF_040489275.1 Rhodococcus baikonurensis
AACAACAGGATGCGCCCCTCGGCAGCCTTCACCTCGGACAGCACGGCCTGCAGTCGCTCCTCGAACTCGCCGCGGTACTTCGCACCGGCCACCAGAGAACCCATGTCGAGCGAGAAGATCGTCTTGTCGCGTAGGCCCTCGGGCACGTCGCCGCGGACGATCCGCTGGGCGAGACCCTCGACAATCGCGGTCTTACCGACACCGGGGTCGCCGATCAGCACCGGGTTGTTCTTCGTTTTCCGGCTCAAGATCTGAGTTACCCTGCGGATCTCGGCATCTCGGCCGATGACCGGATCGAGTTTGCCTGCCCGCCCCTCGGAGACGAGGTCGCGCCCGTACTTCTCCAATGCCTCGTACGCCCCCTCCGGGGTGGCCGAGGTGACACGCTGATTGCCGCGCACCTTCGTCAGCGCTGTGAGGAAGGCGTCTCGTGTGACCCCGTGACTGGCGAGGACCCGACCGGCCGCGCTGGCCGATCCTTCCTCGGAGAGGGCCATCACGAGATGCTCCACCGACACGTAGGAATCCTTGAGTCGCTTCGCCTCCCGCTCTGCGGCGTCGAGCAGCTTGGCCAGGCGCTGGGTGATCGTCACCTGACCGGGTGTCGCGCCGGGGCCGCTGACCTTCGGCCTACGCGACAGTTCACGATCCAGATCGGATCGCAGGGCATCGACGTTCGCGCCGGCCTGTTCGAGCAGTCGGGGTACCAACCCATCCTGCTGATCGACCAACGCGAGCAGCAGGTGCTCTCCGTCGACCTCGGTGTGGCCCATTCTGGTCGCGACGTTCTGGGCTTCCTGCAGGGCTTCTCGTGACTTTTCAGTCAGGCTGCCGGTGTCCATGGGGGTGTCCTCCTTCTGCGGGAAGCTGCTTCGAGTTTCTCGATTCGATCCAGCAGATCGAGCACGAGCCCGATTGCCGAGTAGTTCAGGCCCAGGCCGGTCCGCAGCCGTTGGATGCGGGCGGCGTGGACCACTTCGGATGGTTCGAACGACATCTCTCCGCCGGCGTAGCGGTGGGCGTCGAGCAGTCCGAGAGCCACAAGCTTTCGTGCCAGGTCGGGGTGCAGCCCGGTACGTTCGGCGAAGGCATCCGGCGACAAACCGGCACGGCGAACCAATACGTACTGAGTGACCGGGGTCGGGGTGCTCATGTCTCTTTCCTCGGATCGAAGTTCGATTCGGCGCCCAACTGCTCGAACAGCTCGCGTTCACGTGCTGTCGGTTTCGACGGAACCATCACCTTGATTTCGGCGTAGAGGTTGCCGTTGGCGCCCCGCGGATTCGGCATTCCCTCTCCGCGCAGGCGCAGCTTCCTACCAGTCGACGAGCCCGGCACCACTTTGACTTTCGCCTCGCCACCCGGGGTGGGAACGACGACTGTCGACCCGAGAACCGCCTCCCATGGCGATACGGGCAGATCGACGTAGATGTCCCGACCCTGCACGCGGAACCGTGAATGCGGCTTGATCCGCACCACGAGGTACAGATCCCCAGGCGGCGCGTCACCGTTGCCCCGGCCTCCTTGCCCGGCCAACCGGATTCGCTGGCCGTCCAGGACACCGGCCGGAATGTCGACGTCATACTGCCGTCCGTCCAGTCTGAGAGTGCGTTTTCCGCCCCGATACGCCTCTTCCAGAGCCAGTTCCAGTTCCGCTTCCTGATCGGCGCCGGGAATCGGTCCGAACCCACCGCCTCCGCCGAACATCTGCCCGAAGAGGTCTTCGAAGTCGACGCCGCCCTCGCCACCGACACCGTGACCGAAGTGCACCCTTCTGCCCCCGCCCCCACCGCCGTACCCGCCGCCGCCGAACCCGCCGCCGTACCCACCGGCGCTTGCCCGGACCCGTTCGTCGTAATCCTCGGGCACACGCCGGAAGTCGTCACCGAATCGGTCGTAGCGTTTCCGGGTGTCCGGGTCGGACAACACCTGATAGGCCTCGTTGGCCTCCTTGAACCTGTCCTCCGCAGTGGGATCCTTGTTCACATCGGGGTGGTACTTGCGGGCCAGCTTGCGGTACGCCTGCTGAATTTCGTCGGTGCCGGCGCCCCGCGGGACCCCGAGTACTTCGTAGTAGTCACGGGCCATCGGTGCTCACCCCTCGGGGCGGCTGACGACCACCGCGGCGGGCCGCAACTGTCGCCCGTCCTCTCCATAACCCGGGCGCAAGACCTCGACCACGGTCCCGGACGGAAGGTCGGGTCGGGTTACCACACTGACCACTTCATGGAGCTCCGGGGAGAACGGCACACCGACCTCGTCGTGGCGCTCGAAGCCGAACCGTGAGAGCACCTGTACCGCCTGATCCCGGATCGCCTTCACACCCTCGACGACGGCCTGCGGATCGCTGCCCGCATGGGCCAGCGCAAGCTCCAAATTGTCCAGTACCGGCAGCCACGCCGCCGAAACCTTCGCTACTTCCGCGGCGCGTTCACGATCCAGATCCTTGGCATACCGCTTGCGCAGGTTGTCCAGATCTGCGACGGCCCTGCGCCAACGATCCTCGAGTTGAGCCAACTCGGCCCCCGTGTCGGTGCGATCAGGCGCCGTCTCGGTCTGATCCCCGTCGGTACCGTCGGTAGCCGGCTCGGTCGTCGAATGATCTGCAGACCTTTCCATCGTGTGCCTCAGCTTCGATCGAATTCGGCGTCGATCACGTCGTCGTCATCCGACGACGCAGCATCAGCGCCGCCTGCTTGGCCGTCGTCCGACTGGTCCGGCACAAGTCCGTAGAGCAGCTGTTGCAGCTCCGAGGTGAGTGGCTGAACCTCCGCGGGTGAAGCACCGTCTTTGACCGCCTTCCTGGCGTCGGCGATCAGCATCTCGGCCCGCGCCTTCTCATGCGGCGGGGCACTGTCACCGAGTTCGGCGAGTCGCCGTTCCACTTGATAGGCAACCGAATCGAGCGCGTTGCGTGCGTCGACCGCCTTGCGCAGCGCCTCGTCCTCACCCCGGTTCCGTTCGGCCTCTGCCAGCATGCGCTCGACGTCACTCTGGTCCAGGTTGCCCTGTTCACTGATCGTGATGCTCTGTTCCTTGCCGGTGTCCTTGTCGCGGGCGGTGACGTTCAGGATGCCGTTGGCGTCGATATCGAAAGTGACTTCGACTTGGGCCTCGCCACGTGGCGCGGGGCGGATGTCTTCCAGCCGGAACCGGCCGAGCACCCGGTTGTCGGCCGCACGTTCGCGTTCGCCCTGCAGCACCACGACGTCCACGGCGGACTGATTGTCTTCCGCCGTGGAGAACACTTCGCTGCGCCGTGCCGGGATCGTCGTGTTGCGCTCGATGATCTTGGTCATCACCCCGCCCTGCGTCTCGACGCCGAGGGACAGCGGGGTGACATCGAGCAACAGCACATCGGAGACCTCGCCTTTGAGCACGCCCGCCTGGACTGCGGCACCGAGCGCCACGACCTCGTCCGGGTTGACGCCCATGTGGGGGTCCTTGCCGCCGGTGAGCCGGCGAACCAGCGCCTGCACCGCAGGAATACGTGTCGAACCACCGACCAGGATCACCTCGTCGATGTCGTTGGCGGTGACCTTGGCGTCACTCATCGCCTGCTTCACGGGGTCGAGGCAGCGTTCCACCAGATCGGCAGTCAAATCCTCGAACTTCGATCGCATGATCGTGGTGGTGAGGTGCTTGGGACCGTTCGCGTCAGCGGTGACGAAGGGCAGGTTTACCTGGGCCTGGGTCACCGAGGACAACTCGACCTTGGCTTTCTCCGCGGCCTCGAAGAGGCGCTGCAATGCCTGCGCATCCTTGCGCAGATCGATGTTCTCCGCGCGCTGGAATTCGTCGGCGAGGTAGTCCACCAGGCGTCGGTCGAAGTCGTCGCCGCCGAGGTGGGAGTCGCCGGCCGTGGAACGAACCTCGACCACTCCCTCGCCGACATCGAGCAGGCTCACATCGAAGGTTCCGCCGCCGAGGTCGAAGACCAGTACGGTTTCGTGGGTCTGTTTGTCCATGCCGTACGCGAGTGCCGCAGCGGTCGGCTCGTTGATGATCCGCAGAACCTCGAGGCCCGCGATCCGGCCGGCGTCTTTGGTGGCGTTTCGTTGCGCGTCGTTGAAGTAGGCCGGAACGGTGATGACCGCTTCCTTGACCTTCTCACCGAGGAACTTGCTCGCGTCGTCGACGAGCTTGCGCAGCACGAGGGCACTGATCTCCTCCGGTGCGTATTTCTTGCCGCGCACGTCGAAGCGGGCCTCACCGTTGTCACCCGGCACGACGTCGAAGCTGACCGCTTTGGCTTCCTCGGAGATCTCGTCGTAGTGACGTCCGATGAAGCGTTTCGCCGAGTAGATCGTGCCCTTCGGATTCAAGATCGCCTGCCGTCGGGCAAGCTGACCCACCAGGCGCTCGCCGCTCTCGGTGAACGCCACCACCGACGGCGTCGTCCGCGCTCCCTCGACATTGGAGATCACCACCGGCTCGCCGCCTTGCCAGCTTGCGATGACCGAGTTGGTGGTGCCCAGGTCTATACCCACAGCAGTCGCCATGACTCATTCCTTTCGATCGGTCCGGCCGGTGAGCAAGCGGACGGCTTCGTCCGCGACCTCGACATCGGCGAGGACTTCGTAGTGACGTGGTTGTAATGACTGGATTGAGGTGAAGTCGCGCCGGCCGCCCTGCAGCGCATACATGAGCAGGCCGAGCAGAGCGCCCACAACGGCACCGAATACCAACCCGTAGAAGGCGAGCGCGAGGCCCGTGAGCAGCGGCTGAACCCAATCGAGTAACCCGAAGATCCAGCCGAACAGCGCACCCGTCAGCGCGCCCGCGGCGGCGCCGCGCAGAGCGGCCCAGCCGTAGTTCAATCGGCCGACGATCTGCTCGACCAGCTCGATGTCGCGACCGACGATGGCCAGTTTGTCTACCGTGAAATGCTGGTCGGAGAGGTAGTCGACGGCGCTCTCGGCGTCGGCATAGGTGTCGAATGTCGCAATCACCTGGCGAGCAGGTGGGTGTGGACTTACGGCGGAGGTTCCGCCACTGGACTCTGACATCACGCCCCCTCGGCGTCGATGGACTGGGGTTTCGGAGTAGAACTCCCGCTACCAAGACCCTAGCAGCCGAAAGAAATGGGTGAGAGTCTTCACCCTCACGTAGAGGATCAGGACCCAGCGGCTGTTCCTAATCGCTTGGTGCAGAAGAAAACCAGTGACGAATCCTCTTCTTCCAGCTGTCGGATCAGCTCGTACAGTGAAGTCACTAAAGTCCGATTCCTGCGGTTGGGCCGTTCGTGAGCTCAACCGGTTGACTGCCCGACCGGACGCCGAACCGGTAGGCGCAGGCTCGGCTGCACAGTACGGCATGCGAATCGGGCCGAAACAGGCATATCGGTCTTGAAAATAAAAGTAGTACAACAATATACGACTCGTCGCCGCAGCAGCTGAGGCACGCGCACCGCAATCGTCGATGTAGATTTCTATGAGCATGTGACGCGGGTCGGGAGTCGCGGACCACGGGAGGAGACAGGGGTATGTTGATCTGGTGGGCCCACTCGCAGTAGGTGCATGTAGGAGACCGATGTCGTACGGAACCGGTCGCTGATGCGCGTTCCGTCGACCGTACGTTCCTCGATCTGGGTGCCGCTGGTCGCGATCGCGGTCCCCCTCCTCGCGGGATGCGGCGCCTCGGCTCCCACCACCTCGACGCCCCCAGCCGGGCCTGCCGTGGACCTGCCGGCACTGGTCCGGCAGGTGGAGGCCTCGGTCGTCACGGTGCTTACCGGGTCCGGTGTGGGCAGCGGCATCGTCTACAAGACCGACGGCACCATCGTCACCAACGCCCACGTGGTCGAGGGTGCCCGGCAGGTGAGTGTGGCCTTCGCGGACGGGCAACAGGTGTCCGCGAACGTGCGGGCCGTCGATCGCGTGACCGACGTCGCGGTCCTTCACGCGGACCGCACCGATCTGACTGCGGCGACGTTCGAGACAGCGTTGCCAGAGGTCGGCGCGCTCGCCGTAGTCGTGGGCAGTCCGCTGGGGTTCGAGGCCACGGTCACCTCGGGCATCATCTCCGGATTGCACCGTCAGATCCCCGGGTCGGCCTCCACCGGGGCGCCGCTGGTCGACCTGATTCAGACCGACGCCGCGATCTCGCCGGGTAACTCCGGGGGTGCGCTGATCGACGGACAAGGGCGGGTCGTGGGGATGAGCCAGGCCTACATTCCCCCGTCGGCGGGTGCGGTGGCTCTGGGTTTCGCCATCCCCGCGGCGGATGTCGTCGACGTCGCAGATCAACTGCTGGCCTCGGGAACTGCCCAGCATGCGTACGTCGGCATTCAGCCCGGCACGCTGACACCGCAGATCGCCGAACAATTGGCGGTCGACCGCACCGACGGTGTCGTCGTCCTCGAGGTCGTCCCGCTCGGTCCGGCTGCGACCGCGGGTATCCGGCCGGGCGATGTCATCACCGCGGTCAACGGCCACGACATCGAGTCGGCGGAGGACTTCATCGCGGCGCTCCGTGCCGTCGACCCGGGCGATCGAGTGGATTTGACCGTGCTCCGCGGCGGCAAGATCCAGCAGATCTCGGTCACAGTGACAGACCGCCCCGCCAGCTGAACGACTATTCCAAGAACGACCAAAACGGGGCGGGCGGGATCTGTGTTGCGGGCGGTCCGGCCCGCAGCGTTGCGGGTATCGCAGGCGTTGAGCAGCATTACCGTCCGCGTGTCCTTGGGACACAAACTTGGGAATACCAACTTCAACTTCGGGTCAGCCACGAACTGGGTGGACTGTCCTGTGCTCATCGGATTTGCTGACGCTCCTGATGGGCGCCGAGGGTGACGAGGGCCTCGATGCCGACTTTGTCGGCGGCGAGGTCGCAGAAGGCCTCGAATCGGGTCGTCGCGGCCGTCCTGTCGTATCGGGAGGTGGGATCGTCGATGTCGGTGGCCTCGGCCAGCGCGGTCAGATACCGCTGGGCCGTGCACAGGTCGTCGTTGGCCTCGATTACGGTGGCGTCGCGCAAGTCGTGCCGGCAGAACGGACGCACCTTCCGATCGGCGCTCTCGCGCGGACACCGTTGGGGGCAGTGCCATGGCGGGCCGTGGCTGCCGAGCCAGGTGGTGTCGGAGAATGGCACCTGCCCGCAACCGGGACACCGGGTCTGCAACCGCAGTCGGTGCCGCAGGCAGATCGGAAGCAACGGGTGCGCCCATTGCCTCTGCCAGATGCAGTCCGGCTCGGCGAGACACCGTGGACAAAACCGGGACCCGCTGAAGTGGTGCCGGATCCCGCGGCGGTGCGCGAGGTAGCGGCCGAGCGAGGCCTCGGCCGGCCAACCACACAATGCCGGCGACAAGGCCCGCGGCGCGAGGCCGAGGCACCAGGTGATCTCCCGCGAGCACTCGGCGACCTGGTCCAGTACACGGTCGACGGTGGCGGGCCGGGAAGTGAAGCCGAACTCCCGCAACAACTGCGCCGGAGACAGCTGGTACCGGGAGGCGAAATGCAGCAGCCATCCGGGGATGGCCTCGCCGGGGCGGATCGGGACGGTGATCGGCCAGCGGTCGATGTCGTAACCGCCGGGAATCGGCCTCAGTCGCGCCGCCGGGGGCGCGGTGGAAGGTGTGGGGTCAGGCCGTGCGGGCGGCGGATTCGCCGGCATTGTCGATGGTGGTCGCGGCGATCAACTCCGGGGTGATCGTCTCGGTGCCGGAGGCGATCGCCAGGTAGCAGACGCGGTCGATGAGGTTGGTCAGCGACGCTATCCGGCCCTGGGTGCGCCGGTGCAACACCTTCGCCTGCTCGACGAGCATCCCCTCGTGGGCGTCGGCCAACTTGATGTGCCCCTCCAACGTGCGGAGCAGGCTGATCCAACTCCGCAGCCCCGGATCGGTATCGACCGCGAACGGGGCGACCGGGCAGCGGGTGGCACGGCGGCTGGTCTGCGCGTAGGCGGCCTGTTCCCCGAGCTGCCCTTCATCGAAGAACCGCTTCTCGGCGAGCTGAACTCCGACGTAGACGAACGTCGCCGCCATCTCGTTGGCCAGACCCTTGAGGTGGTTGGACACCTCGATGCCGTTGCGATGCTTGAAGTCCACGAAGTGCAGGTCGTCGAGCACGACCAACCGGGTTTCGCAGCTGGTGACACAGTCGACGGCCAACGCACCCAGCTTGGAGGTCGACGCCCGGTCGACGGCGGGGTGGCCGTAGAACCGCAGGATCTGCTGGTTCAGACCCTTCAACGTGATGCCGGCGCTGAGCGGGACGAACGCCACCGGCAACCGCTGATGCCCACCTAAGGTGACCGGGCCCTCCCGGCGGTAGGCGCGGCGGTGGAAGTCGCGGGCGTACCGGGTGGCGATGGTCGTCTTCCCCAAACCGGGTTCGGCGTCGATCACCACCGACCCGCGCAGCTTGTCCCCGTCCCGCCGCCCGGAGGCCAGGACCTGATCGATCACCGAGTACGCGGCGGTCAGCTGGCTGGTCTTGATCGTCGGCAGGTTCGCGTTCCACACCATCCGGGCCTCGTTGTAGTCCTCCCGTTCCTCACCGCTGAGCCGGGTCTTTTCGGTGCGGGTGAGGACGTCGAACGACTCGCGCGGTGCGGAGTGCACGAACGCATCCCATCCCTTCTTGCGGGAGAGTTGGTAGCGGGCGGTGCCGTTGTCCGCCAACCATCGTGCCCATCGGTTCACTCGTCGAACACCCCGAATACCTCCTCGTCCGGCCGCTGCGCGTAGTACTGCTCGAACACGTCCAGGTCGTCGGGAAGCTCGACCGGGCTCGTCGAGCGTTGGGCGAGGTGCTCGAGCAGATCGATGACCCCGGGCAGCGACGCGTCCTCCCGCACGGATTCGCCGTCCGGCGCGGCACCGGACGTCCGTTCGCCGTCGAGGGTGGGCCGCTGCGCGCTGAGCCGCCGGGCCAGGCTGCGGTCGCGGCGGGTCTCGACTTCCTCCCGGCTCCACGCGAGCAGCAGGTCCTGCACGGCGCGGTGCGGATCGAGGTGGCGGTGCTCGCGGATGCTGACGCGTTTGGCGTAGTCGACGGCATCGGCGCTGAACGGCTGGTTCAGGCACGCCCCGTGTTCCCACACCAGTTGGTGCCAGGCGTTGGTGTCCGGATCTTGGAAGTAGGCGTGCCGGACGTCGTGGGAGTCGACGAAGATCGGCCACTTACCGGCGTGCACACCGCCGTACGGGGACCGGGTGCCGCGATACAGGTTCAGCCCGGCACCGTCGTAGCGCAGCCCGTCGACCTCCACCCCGTAGTGGTGGATCATCCGCCACCGCACATCGAGGAACTCGTACGCCAAGTCCGGGCTGCTCGGTAACAGCAGGCACCCGAATTTCGCGACCCCGATCTCGAACATCTCGGCCGGGCAGAACTCGGCCCGCGGGATCTCCGGCACACACAACCCGTCGTGCTGGGTGCGGTGATACACCGACCCGACCCACTCGCGGATGATCTGCTCGAGTTCGCTGACGTAGTAGAACGCCTTGTCCTCGACGTCTTTTCCGCGGGAGTACACATCCGGGCCCTTGTAGGCGGGCAGGTGCTGGAGCACGGATTCGCGTAGCGTGCGGAAAAATCTCTCGACCGTGGGCTTGTCGGTCGGCTTGTGCGGGATCGCCGGCTGGACCGTGATCCCGAGCCGCGCGCAGACCCCGATCACGTGATCGGACAGGTACTGCTTGCCGTGATCGACCACGATCGCCTCCGGTAAACAGGCAGGGAGGTCGCCGACCCGCTGCTGGGAGACGCCGTCGGGTTCCTCGGTGCCGACGAGCAGATTCCGCGGAACCCCGTGATACGGCCACCCGCCGTCGTCCCGCTGGCGGTCTGGGGTGATGCATTGGTAGAGCACGTTCGCGACGTCCTGCGCTTTCGTCGACACCGGGGTCAACCGCAGTCCGAGCACGCAGCGGGTGAACAGGTCCATAGCCACCGTCAACTCCACCCCGACCCAGCGCATCGTGATCGGCTCCATCGCAAACACATCCAGCGGCGTGGTGTCGAGCACCACGTACTCGCCGGGCCGGGTGGCACGGAGCCGACCGAACACACCGGTCGGACGATCGGCCACCGACCGCCGTCCCTTTGCACTGCCGAACGCATGCCGTCCCTTCGCCAGCACCTTCAGACGCCGGTAAGCAGTGGCTTTACTGGGCAGCGGCACCGTTCCCGGGCCGAAGCTTGCCTCCAACTTGCGGACAACCGCGTCGATGACAACTCCCATGGTCGGCGTGGATGCCTCGACATAGTCGTCCAGCACCTGAAGACGCGTCGCGTCCCACCGCGGGTCCACGCCGACTGCATATCGGCTGCGAATGCGGGTGTCGGCCAACCCGGCGACCCCCGATGCCCGGAAGCCCGCGATCCAGCGGTAGAGCGTGCGCACCGAGACATCCAGTTCCTTCGCCTTGGCCGCTAGCACCGACTCCAGGTTGGTCCCGTCATCGTTGACCGCGGCGAGCGCGCTGCGCACGTGCCCGGCTCGGACGTCGAGCTTGTGGCGCTGCGACGTCGTCAGCGACGACAGCACCACCGCTGTGGGATCGAAGGAGTCGTCCTTATGGGCCATTGCCACAGCGTGGGCAGTGATTTCGGTGACCGCGACCCTTTGCAACGACGGCCCTGACCGGAGCGTCACCTCAAGACCATGGAGGGCGACGACCTCCCACGAGGCGCCCCCGAACCAGACCCGAATCCCAGGACGGAGATCGAGGATTTCTGTCATAAAGTCGTCCTCTCACCAGGTCAAGACCGTTTGCCCGGACAGCGGTACCGTAAGATCCGCCGTCCACGACCTGAACCATAACTTCGCCAGCACAGCGATGCGGCCCCGCTGCGTGTCTGCGGCCGCGACCACCTCGTCGATCGTCATTCCGGTCACGGCGACCGCCTCGATGCACGCCACGGTCGTGGTATCTATCGAGCCCGTTCTGCGCGCGGCGCCAATGGTCCGGATATTCGCCAGCACCACCGGGTCCGCGCCTGTCCACACCTCGTACGACCAACCCCGCGAGGCGCACACCCGCCCAGTCCAGGCGAATACCTGCGCCGCCTCCTCGCGGCGGGCGAACTCTTCCGGTTTGACGTCCACGACCGTGAACCCACCATCAGCATGTTCGAGAAGCATGTCGGGAACGTGCCTACGTGTGCTCGTCCCGTCCGAGCCGCACATCCACATCGGTTGCGCCGCCATCCGGATTACCCCCGGAGCGAAGTCGGCCAACCACAGCCGATCGAGCTCCAACCGGCTCTCGTAGAGCACGTGGTCACGATTGGTCGCTGACCAGAACCAGCCCGCGTAATGCCTCCGTCGAGGATGACTTCGCACTCGTCGAACCGGCAAACCGCGCACTATTCGTAGCGGATCCGCGGCGGCGACCGTCGTCGCGACAGGACCACCGTTGCCCTGCACGTACCTGACCTCGACCTCACCGCTTCGCGGCACCTACATAGCTTCACTCGTGCTGACACGAAAATGAGAAACCAACACGCCGCTGACAGACAACTGACACGAAATTGAGAAACTGACACCGATCGCGAGAACCTACACTTGAACTCGGCCGGCGGACGGGAACGATTCGACGCCGCCATCACCGACATCGCCAGGATGCTTTCCACCGGAAACCACCACACCAGCAGAAAGC
>NZ_JBEUOQ010000044.1:0-10164 GCF_040489275.1 Rhodococcus baikonurensis
TCTCAATGCCTTCGCGATCACGTTCGCGGATCGTTGGCCCGGATCAGAAACCTACTGATGAAAACGGCCGAAACACCGTTAACGAGATAGTCCCCCCGCTCCCTCTGTGAGCAAGGCAAGAGTCTCGACGCTATCGCCTCCATGCGGGGTGTCGGCAGATCTTCGATCAGCAGAGCGCGTTGACTTCCTCTGGTGGTAGCGGACTTTCACAAATCTGGCGAGAGCACACATGATCGGTGCCGGTCGACTACTCGGTGATGATTGCCCGTCAGCTTTGTCGAGTGTCGGGGTGGGGCGGTATGGAACCGTGGATCGAACCTGGTTGCACCCCTTCGACAGCCGATTCGGTGTCAATCTGGCTTTCCGCTGATCTGTTTGACCTGCTTCGTGAGGTCGCCGAGTGTCATCGCCACTCCAGAAAACGTTTCGGAGTTCTCGCGACGTGGCGGTGGTAGCCGGCCGATGAGATCGGGTTGGTAGGTGTGGGGGAGTGCTGCTCCCGGACTGTCCGCACGCGCCCGGGTTGCTAGTTGGTATCGACCGGGAATCCGACCAGGTGCATACCGGTAATGCGGTTTATGGTGGGAAGTGCGAGGCCGCACGGATATTGACCGCGCACGAAAAGGGCTGTCTGGGTTGTGTGCTCAACGCAGATGGCATCCCACCGCCCCGGCTCGACGTGCAGGGCCGGGGTCCTGGGGGTGTGCGGTCGTTGAAATCGCCGCAGCTGCCTTGTTCGTGCCAAACCATCCATCCGATTCGAGAGCTGTTGCAAGTCAGCATGAGTCGGTCGGAACGTTTCGTCGGACCTCCGTATCGCGGCGAGTCCGCTGCGGCGGCCGATGGGTCCCTGGGGCGGGAAAGTGGAGGCCTGTGTCGACCGGACGACTCTTGAGTGGATGATCGTCGATAAGTAGCGGGTGTGTGAGCAGTGCCCATTGGCATACCAACCTCTTCCGGCGGCGGAGTGCGGGTCCTGCGGAGGTCGGGGGTGTGCAGGCTGGGATGGCGGTACGCGCAAGGCTTCGAGCATGCCGAGGGAATGCTGATGGTGCTGCACGGTATCAGTGAGGATCGAGGTGTTTGAGGTGTTTGAGGTGTTCGAGGTGTTCGTCGAGCAGTCTCGGCAATGCAGTATTCGGCTGACGGTGCTCGCGGCCGAGGTGGTGGATACGCTCCCCACGCGGTAGAAGTAGGTGAGGGGTGCAGGGGAGGAATGTGAGGGCGATGCAGGTGGACTGGTTCGTGTCGGTGCGGGACGAGGAAACCGGTGTCCACCGCTACCGCGGCGGTGCAGGGTTCGACCGTGCGTCGGTGATCGAGCAGGTGATTCGCGCGGGGCGGGACATCGCTTGCCGTGAGGACGGTGCGGTCGTCGGTGTCGTCGGCGAGGTTGTCATCGACGGCACTGCAGTGGGCGCGATCGCTTTCGGGGACCGCGCCGTCAGTGATGAGGAGCTTTGCCGCGAGATCGGTATGCAGTTCGACAGGGTTCGGTCCTCTTCCGGCTTTCGATGGGACGGTAGGTGATCGCGGAGTGGGATGCTTCCCACTGATGTGGGCCTCGTGGGGTTAGGGTGGATGTCAGTTCTTCGTCATGGCTGTGGCAACGGGCTGGTCATGGCTGTGGCAACGGGCTGTCTTTTACCTTGTGCTGTCTGCATGGGGCCTCGATGAGTAGGACTGCACTGTGCCGTTGACGAAGAAGTTCTCGGAAATGTACGACGACGCGCTGACCGCGTTGGCTGCGGCGTCGCAGCGGCCCGCTGCTGTGGTGAATGTGGACGGGCAGTACGCCATTCGTGTGGATCTCGAGTACAACCGCTACGTGTTGGCCACCAATTCTGCGCGAGGGTTGTGGGACGAGCCCGATGCGAGCGGTTCGTGGTGGGTGCACATCGTGCAGACCGGTGACGACAATACGGAAACTTCGCTCGCGCAGGCGCAGAAGCCGTGGCTTATCGACGCGTTCGATGCGGCGATCGACCAGCTCGAATCGGAGGGGCATGTGATCGCTGCCGATGCGGATTTCGGCGCCATCGCTCACGCCGACGCGGGGTCACCGCCTTCCGGGACGCGCTCGGAAGGCGATTCCTCCGCGGGCATCCCACTGAGCTGAGCGATCTGTTCGGCCAGGATCCCGTTCCGGTTTTCCAGGTCGAGGATGACACCGATCGCAGTCAGGTTGATGCCGTCGGCGATCAACGCGCTGATACGTGTCAACGTGGCCAGGTCTGCTTCGCTGTAGCGGCGGGTTCCCCCGCCCGTGCGGGCTGGGGTGAGCAGTCCGCGCCGCTCGTACAGTCTCAATGTTTGCGGGCCGACGCCGGACAGTTCCGACATCACGGAAATCCCGTACACCCCACGGCGGTCGTAGGCAGCATGGACGTGCGCTGCATCTGTCACTGCCACAGCACTACTCCCTCAGCCCAACCGGATATCACTCGACTTTAACACGGCTCATCACTATCCCTTCGCCGGCCGATGCTGCAAATCTGATGGTCAGCACTGCAGATTTTCGCGCAACCGAACATAGTCACGGCTAGAACGTACCCGCCCGGTAAGAACGGAAACTCGCCTGAATGTGCAGGTGAGCCCAAGGGGAGATTGCTCACGGCGCCTTCGACCCTGCTTTCCCTGCCGCTCTAATTGTCGCTTATCTGCATCAGTTGGTATAGATTTACGACATCGGAACAGACAGCTGTGTGTGAGCATGTGGACCCCGGGAGTGTGAATGACAACTGCCATGACCTCCTCATATGACGTCGGGCGGACTTCTGCGCAGCGGCGATCGCCGATCACGACCCCTGTCGCCTCCCGAGGTTGGTGGCGGCGGGTGACGCTCGATCTCGTCCTGGTGATCGTGATCGCCGGAATCTTGGGCGCAGTCGGATCCGTCCTTGCCGGCCCGCTGACCGGAGTGGCGTTCGCCCTCGTCGCGGCGGCCTCATTCCGCGTAGTCCTGCAGGCGATCAACCCGTGAGCGCGACTGTGAAGGAGAAGACGATGCCCGCAGCACGATACGCACGAGCAACGACCACCCGGCAGAAGTGGGTGATAGCGTGAGCCGGCACATGAAGGACGCCGAATACGCACAGGTCGCGGGCTTGCTGGAAGAGTTGGCTTCTCTGCCGGGAGACGACGCACGCTGCGAGCGTCTGCGCACGCAGATCATCGAACTATGTCTACCGCTGACTCGCCATATCGCCTTGCGGTATCGCGGCCGCGGACAAGCGCTCGACGATCTCGTCCAAGCGGCCAGCGTCGGTCTGGTCAGTGCGGTGAACCGTTTCGATCTGGCCAAGGGCAAAGACTTTCTCGCCTTCGCGATTCCCACGATGATGGGGGAGGTGCGTAAGCATTTCCGGGATCGTGGATGGGATGTGCGGGTGCCGCGCTCGTTGCAGGAAAACTGTCTTGCGCTCAACAAAGCACGCACCGCGCTCACGCAGGATCTCGGGCGTGAGCCGACGGTGCCGGAGCTGGCGAAAGAGCTCGGAGTCGAGCCCGCCGAGGTCGCGGAGATCGTTGCTGCCGGCGATTCCTATCATGCAGCGTCCCTCGATGCAGCCGCCGTCGGTGACGGTCGATCGATCGCAGATGCGTTGGGAGAGTTCGATGCTGCCCTCGACGGCATCGACAATCAGGAAACGCTGCGGCCGGCGCTCCTCGCTCTGCCCGAGCGTGAGCGCATCATCGTGATTTACCGGTTCTTCGGGGAACTGACTCAGGCGGAGATCGCGGAGAAGATCGGAGTGTCGCAGATGCACGTCTCTCGGCTCCTCGCCCAAAGTCTCGCGAAACTGCGAGCCTCGTCTTCCTTTGCGCCCCGGCCGGTCGCGGTCGCAGCCTGACCTGACTGGGAAGAAAGGACGAGGATCGAATGCATTTCACTTTTCTCTACGACGGTGCTGCGCAGCGCACTGCTGAGTACCCGACCTTGGAGGAAGCTGTCCGGAGTATCGAGTTGGGGCAGGTGGATCGCACGCTCTGGAGCATTCAATACACCGATCGCGAGGGCGGAATTCGGGTCTACCGATTTCCCGCGGACCGCGGAGTCGGTGGTGAATGACGAACGCGCAGTACTGAATACAGCAGTACTGACTTCAACAGGCCAGCTTTCAACACGCTGAGCTGTACTCGATAACCATTCCGGGGATTCGTCAGACGCAAGGCCCCAAGGCCCGTCCCCCTGGGCGCTTACGAATGCCGGCGGGACGATCTGGGCCGCGGAGGGGAGCCGTCGGCAGTCGGTGGGATGTGTCAGATGTGATCGTTCTTGTCGTGCTTGGCGCGATGTATTCGCCGCGCGGGAACAGCTCTCAATGTGCGGGTGCTACCGATCTGCCGGTGTCGCAGACGTATCAGACCAGCCGCGGCCGCGCTTGCCACGATCGCCCAGGCGACGGTGGGAGCCCACGCCCCTTGGGTCAGGCTCACGGCGATGCCGACGACGGCGATGAGCAGGATGGCCCACACGAACATGGCGCTGAAACTGGCGATAGGCCTCACGAGTAACTCCTCACATGTGTTGGCAGGTCAAGATTCCGTGGGGCGAGGTCGTCCGCTGCGGATCGAATCCCCGCGCGCGCCTTCCGTTGCGGCGTTCGGCTCTGTTTCGACTGCGGCATGACGTCGATTGGCTTTTTCGCGACGGGGCGATGTTTCGCTACTGGCAGGGATACGCCAAAGTTTCGGCGAGTGACCGTCTTCGGTGTTCGCGAGGGTGCGTAGTCCGTCGGCGTCTTGTTGGAGGGTGGTGACGAAGGGTGCTCGCGCGTTTTCGTCGAGGCCGTCGGGCAGGTTCGCTCCCTCGCTGACCATTTTCGCGGTGTTGTCGAGAAAGCGAGCGATCCGCAGCAGCAGCGGCCGGGGCATGGGAACGGTACCGGTGCGGGTGTTTGTGCGGGCGTCGGCGGCGATCATGCCCAGAGTCGACAGGTGGGACAAGCCGTCGGTCAGAGAGTGCTCTTCGAGGTTGCCGTGGGCGACTTTCAGCGCTTCTGCCAGGGCGGCGATGGTCAGTCCGAGTGCGTTGGTGGGCATGGGGATGGTGCGTTCGAATTCGGTCATGGGCTCGCCGGGTGCTTCGTCGGAAATGGCCGCCGCGAGGGAGTTGGCGAAGATGGCGAGCTGTTCGTCGGTGAAGTGTCGTTGGGCGGTGCGGCGGGTGACGTGCATCAGGCGGGCGTAGTCGTCGAGTTTGTCGTTGAGCAGTACGCGGGCCTGGGAGTCGGTGATCGTCAGCCCCAGACCGAGAAGCGTGCCCCGTAGTTGGGTTGTTCGGGTGTCGAGCCAGGTGCTGTTCGGACTCATATCTGGCTCCACTCTCTCGCGAGATCTTATACCGAGCATAGGCGTCGTTCGGCTTCGGACTTCGCCTCAGGGGCGGCATCCGAATCCGCAGCGGGCTGATCATGTTCCTCGCCTGCAGCGGCGTACGGTCAGGTTCCTGACCCTGTCGCCTGTGTTTGAGCGCAACGGCTCGCAGCCGTATCAACACACCCACGAGAAGTGTTGTGCAGCCTGTGAAGTGACCGCATTGACGTCGACGGGGGCCGAGTGGATTGGACTGCGGGTCAGTTCGCAAGCTCCTTTTTCGGCTGTACTCGTTTCGTGTCTTCGGATCTGTTTTCGGAGGCCTCGAGGAGGATTGGTTATCGGCGACACACCGCGAGTCCCCGCTTCTCTCCATTGCATAATTTCGCGTGTCCTACGTTTCCAAAATCTGTGACCTGGGTAACAAACCCAGGGTTGATGAGGAGACAGTGATGGATGTAATTGTGTGGGCCGAATCCGAGGAACGTGAACGGTGGTGGCGACAGGTCATGGGCCTCGCACTCGCAATCGAGCGTTTCGAGGCGGAAGAACCGATCGCACGTGGTTTGTCCGCGACGTCGAGGATGCGCGTATCGGTCCGATCGATTCATGGCGTGACCGCTGCCTGAGTCCAGCTACCGGAACGTACGCGTCCGGAATGCGTCTGAGAATTCTGCCTTCCGTGGTGTGAGTGGCTAATTCGATGTCAGAGGGAGCAGTGGCGATGGTGAACGTGGTTCTGTTACTCGTGATGTTAGGTGTCGGTCTGACCGTGGTGATGTGCCTGGACTTCCAGTGGCTTCGTTCGTCCTCACGTGGCAAACGACACCGGCACCCTCGGCACGCACGTGTAGGACTCGGGAAGCCGTAGTAACCCCCTGCGGGGGAACCGTGCCGATGGGCGATTGCGCTTCCGGTGGCCCGCGCCTACTCCTGCCGCAGCAGTCCCCAGGCCTGCGGGGTGCGGGAGTTCAGACTTCGTCGGGGCGTATCTGGTCCGGGCGTTCGATGTTTCCCCGCCAGGCGCCTGTTTCCTGGTCGCGGGATTCGATGAACTCCTTGAAGCTCCCCATGTCCTTTTTGACTCTGTGGGTGAGGACTCCGAGTTTGTCGGCAATGTTTTCGACGAAGCCATCAGGGTCGATGTCCATCTGTGCTGTCACCCTGGTGTGCGAGTCGTCCAATCGGTGGAAGGTGATCACACCCGCATGATCGGGGCCTGCGTCCGATTTCCACGCAATGCGTTCGTCCGGGTGCTGTTCGGTGATGGTGGCGTCGAATTCCCGTGGTTGTCCGGCTATTTCGAGGATCCAATGTGTGTGCACATCGTCGATTTGTCGAATTTCCCGTACTCCGGACATGAAGTGGGGGAACGACTCGAATTGAGTCCACTGGTCGTAGGCGGTACAGATGGGGACGTTGACATCTACGGATTCGGTCACGGTACTCATGATTTTCGAGCTACCCACTCTGTCAACTGATACACATCGCAGCAGTCGACGTGGAAGCCACGGTCAGGGTGTGTCTTCGGGTTCGCCCAGGTCGCAGGGTCGTTCACGCTGCGAGAAGGTTCGAAGACAATCGGTCATAGCACCGCCAACAACCCGCGCGCGCGGTAGAGGCGCTCGGGTAGTTCATCCAGGGGCACCCTCTTCGGTCCGCCATTACCGTCGGCCTTCATGGAGGAGCATGTGCAGAACCGCCGAGGAGCACACCCGGTGGGAAACCCACGACGCACAACGATGCGATCAGGGCAGCCACAGAGGCGAACTCGGACACGAGTTGTGGGATCGCCGTCGAACGGTACGCAGACGACCGTCGACTCTTCGCAACGCATCTCCCGCAAGGAGGGCACCGAGGAACCGCCCACAGACACCGCCCTCGCCCCGGGTAGGCCAAAAAATCGTCCAGTCCGGATATTGAGAATTGCTGTTGCGTCCTCGGCTAGCCGGCCCCTTCCCCAGCCGCGGCGAACATCAAGTGCCGCAAGGCATCAAGCGCAACCGGGCGCGCAGTACGTCTCCCTCGTGCACTGCAGGGTTCCGCGGATCGCCAGCCTGAAGGTCGTCGGTGTACATCGCCGTCGACGTCGACGAATACTGCGCATCCGCCGGTCGACCTACCCGGACGTCACTGGTCCGGAGCATCACCGCATTCGAGAACTGAGCGTTTCGGCTCACGATTCGGTGCGGCGTTTACATGACGGGCAGCGGGGGTAGTGAGTCGAGGATCCACCGGATAGCCGGTCCCCCAAATTTTGCGTCCGGTGGATCACTTGTGCCGTGCCTCAGCTCTGCCGGGCCAGGGCACGGGACGGCTCGTCGGGTTTCACTGACCTGGGATCCGATGAGCCGTCACGGTTTCGACCGCTGGCCTACTCAGGAGAGCTGGGCGCGTACACCTTGGGCGGCGAGATCCTTCGAGGGTCTTCCGATCGCTAGAGCTGCTGTGGAAGGCGTCAGCCAGTTACGCCGCCAACCCGCGTGATGTCTTCACTGCCCCGATGCGTCCCGGTCGCGGCACCCTGGGTCTCTGTCCTGTCGCTACCCTGTCTCGTCGCAACGCTGCTACACGTTGTCCGACGGGCATATGCGTCTTCGAGGCATGGTTGGAGACATAGGGGAAACCGTGCCAAATACCGGCGGACTCGACGCCCCCGCTGCCCGCTGACTGAGAAATCTGTCAGCCCGGCCTACCGGCGCGGCTTCAAGCCTTCCACCCGGATTTCGGTGATTTCCCGGTAGACGACGACCTCGAACGCGTCCGATAACGACGTCACTTCTATGCTTGCCTCGACCCCGGAGATGGGAAATATGCCGGAACCATTGGCTGAGTTGCTCAGGGAGATCCGAGGGTGCACGCTCTGCGCGGACCACCTGCCGTGCGGACCGCGTCCCGTACTGCAAGCAGGCCCATCGGCTCGGCTGCGTGTGATCGGCCAGGCGCCCGGCCGCAAAGTTCATACGACGGGTGTTCCCTGGGACGATCCTTCAGGTGACTGTCTGCGCGCTTGGCTCGGTCTGACGCCCACACAGTTCTACGACCCGGACACGGTAGCCGTCATGTCGATGGGCTTTTGCTATCCAGGCAAAGCCAGGTCGGGCGATAAACCACCGAGATCCGAATGTGCATCTCATTGGCATGGGGCACTGAACGATCGTTTACTCGACGTCCGACTCACGGTGTTGGTCGGTCAGTATGCACAGGCGCATTATCTACGTGGTCGGCGCAAGCCGACACTGACCGAGACCGTCAAAGCAGCGAAGGATTACCTGCCGTTGGGGTACCTTCCCCTCCCACATCCTTCTCCGCGCAACCAGCCGTGGCTTGCCAAGAACCTGTGGTTCGAAGAGGACGTGTTGCCGATCGTCCAGACCGCAATTCGCTCACTCGCCCTGTGAAAGATCTTTTTGTCTCCACGTAGAGGTTCAGCGCAAAGCGCGAACACAACGTGTTCGACGTTGTCAGTTGACCGTCCACATCATCGAACCGATACCGAGCTGGCCGCCCGGTCACTGAGCTCTCCCCGTTCACACGCCGCGTCGGCGCTACACGCTCTCGCGCCTTACACCTTGCCCCCGGGTGTGTCGTCAACCGCCAGTCCACCTGAGTGCACGTCGAGACTGCGCAGCGGGTGGCCGTGTCTCATCCGACATACCAGACTTAGGACATGACCCGGGGAGCAAATACGAGGGTGAAGATGACTTAATCGCATGGAGGACATGGCATTTCGTCGAAAACGATTGCAGGACGGTTCTCGCCATCGTTTGAGGTGGATCATCCATTCCACAGCGCGTGTACGAGGTCGACCCGTCCGTCGCGCATGGGCGTCCCTTCGCCGCGCAGTAGGACGAGAGCGTTGTTGCCGTGACAGGTAGCGGGAGTGCCGTTGGCGTAGACCACTCGGTGCCAATGTGTTTCGTCTGCCCAGTGGGTCATGACCTGGCCGACTTGGCGCGGATGCGCGTCGACGATGGTGGCGATCAGTCCGTATGTCATCACTCGGCCTGCAGGAATACGGTCGATGATGTCGAGGACGCGGCGAGCGAACGGCGAGGGGCCGTCTTCCGATATTCCGTTCGGCAACTCAGACATTGAAATACTTTGCTTCCGGGTGGTGCAGGACAAAAGCGTCCGTGGACTGCTCGGGATGCAGCTGCAGCTCCTCGGACAATTCGACGCCGATTCGTTCGGGTTCGAGCAACGCAACCAACTTGGCTCGATCCTCGAGATCCGGGCACGCGCCGTATCCGAACGAATAGCGAGCGCCGCGGTACTCGAGATCGAAGTAACCGGCAACCTCGGTGGGATCCTGCTCCGCGACGGTGTGACCCTCGGGAAGCACTAGCTCTTCACGGACGCGTCGATGCCAGTACTCGGCCAGAGACTCCGTGAGCTGGACACCGATTCCGTGAACCTCGAGGTAATCGCGGTACGAGTTCGACGCGAACAACTCGTTGGCGAAGTCCGCGATCGGCTGACCCATCGTCACCAACTGGAACGGGAGTACGTCGACCTGCCCGGTGGCCTCGGCGTCCTTGCGCGAGCGAACGAAGTCCGCGATGCACAGGAAGCGGTCGCGGTGCTGGCGCGGGTAGGTGAATCGGAACCTTTCGGGTGCATCCGGTTTCGGCTCGGTGAGCACGATGACGTCGTCGCCCTCCGAGATCGCCGGGAAGTACCCGTACACGACCGCGGCATGCGCGAGGATGCCCTCGGACGTCAACCGATCGAGCCAGTACCGAAGTCGCGGACGGCCTTCCGACTCGACCAGTTCCTCGTACGTCGGACCGTCGCCCTTGCGCTGACCGCGAAGGCCCCACTGGCCGAGGAAAAGAGCGCGCT
>NZ_JBEUOQ010000045.1:0-9418 GCF_040489275.1 Rhodococcus baikonurensis
TCCTCCACGTGACACAGCAACCAGAGCGGTAGCCGACAACTAACTGAATTAGTTACCGGACGGTACCAATCGTCCTGTTTGCCCGCCAGCGCGCCGACTCCGCCATCTTGGATTGAGGGTGAACTTTCGGTAACAGATATATATCGACAGGCTTATCATCAGCAAAAAGGACCTAGGTCCCACTATGAGCAAGGTCACGGTTTGAAGGTAAGAAGAACTCTCAGAAACGGTGTGGCAAACCGAACTGAACCCACGTTTCGTGGGCCTCAGGGCAGTTGAAGGCCGAAAGTGCGGACATCAAGCCAGTGCACGTACTTGAATATGCAACCAACAGGCACTACTTGGCAATCGATCGCAATCAAGACACCTGAGCGGGGCCTAGGAGCGCAACTCTGCATGGTTCACGCGGAGATGTTCACTTCGTGGTCGGCGCGCACTTGCAAGACCCACTTGCGTCGCACCGTTAGCTTGTCAATCACTGATACGTGCAGACGACGCGCAGAAGTAGTACGCATGTACGAGAAAGGGCTCTGACCAAGACCGCAGTCCTTGATCAGAGCCCTACCAACTCGGAGTCGAAAGTTATGCCGGTTCTCTCATGATGCCGAGATGCCGTGCAGTCCCGGACACCCCAGGAACCTCTTGCACAGGCGACCAGGTATTCAGCCCGTCCGTGCTGTCGGAGTAGAGATACTTACCTTCGGTATAGGCGTCGAGATAGATCCGCCAGTCGCCGCTCGGCAACTGAACTACGGCCGGACCTTCGACAAGCGAACCCCAATTCCCTGGCGGCACAAACGAATAAGGTCCCGTCACCGAAGGAGCGACCGCATGCTCGACGACCTTCCTCGTCTCGTTCTTGGTGAACGCATGATAGGTCGATCCGACTTTGACCACGGTGGTGTCGATGTGGTCCGCACCGATCCCGGCGAGCGGAACAGGCGGGCTCCACAACCGGAGCGACGGTTCCAACGCCGTCATCAGATACGGCACAAATCCTCCACCGGTCGACATCGACAGGATGACGTTGACACGATCGCCGTCCACAAACCATTCAGGCGCCCAGGCCTTGGTGACGAATGGTGACAGCGACGGCCCGTCGCTGAAACCAGCCGAACCCGAGAAGCCCGGCGGGCTCGCAGAACCGGTGCCATCTCCCGTACCAGGCATCAAGGCGCAGCAAAACGGAACCGGATAGTTCCCCAGCGGTGTCCAATTGATGCGGTCGCTGCTGCGTGCGAAACCGATGTTCGCCCCACCACCCGTCGTGTAGGTGAGGTAATACAACCCGTCTGTGTTCCGGAAGATGCTCGGATCACGCACGAGCCCAGACGGCGGCCTGTACGCCGACTGCTGGACGAGTTGAAAGCCGGTGCCGTCAGCCGACTCGTAGACATCCATGTCACGGTCGCTGGCATTACTGAACGCCACCATTGTGTATTTCCAGTCAGGCGGCGGCGCTGCGCTGCTGGCAGGGGCTGCGACCAGCAACCCCGCGACGACGAGGATCACCAGCGACACAACAGAAAGGCCGGTCCGTTTTGTCGGAATCACCGATGCAGTATGTATGACAGCCGGCCCACCATGGGTAACTTCGGTCGGAGTTAGAGCAGGATCGTTACCTGAGGCGATTCGCCTTGTTGTGAGGACGGGGACGCCGGCAAGGTCAGCCGTTAGCATCACGCCATGGAACTTGGGGTGCATTTCGCGCTGTCAGACAGCGTGGCAGCGGAACTTCTGGACGCACGCGGCGACGACGACAAACTCGGCGCAGTGGTCGAGGACATCGAGGAGACGGGCCGATCCGAGTTCTCGTGCGACACGGACAAGGCGTGGGATCCGATCCTGTGCGCCCTCTCCAGCACGGGGTACGAGCGCGTGTCCGAGAACTGGCCGGCCTACGGCGTGATCTTGGGGGACGACGACCTCAACACCGACACCGACGACCAACTCGTCACCTACCTGGCACCCGATCGGGTCGCCGAAGTCTCCTCGTACCTGGCGGAAATCACCGAATCCGAGTTCGGCGTGCGCTACGACGCGATGCCGCTCGACGACCGCAACCCGGAGTACGGTTCCGACGAGCGCGGGTACGCCTGGGGCTGGCTTCAGGAAGTGGCGGACTTTTTGCAGCGCGCGGCCCGAGAGCGTCGCCACGTGGTATTCACCGTGCGGTTCTGACAGTCGAGAGCCCACTGCCGAAGCAGCGCGCCCTCGAAGAATGAAAGACCGCTTGACAGTGGCGCTCAACTGCGGAGGACCCTCTGCGCGGGTTCTTGCTCTGACAATTCCTGTGCCGCAGCGTTTCTGGGTGACCGAGTGCGTGTCCTTCTCGCAGCCAGACCGAGCAGTAACGGAAACGTAACGACAGCCCGCGCGCTTCTCTGGCATTCACGATCTCGACCAGCAGTTTCACTGAAACAGTTTATTTTTCAACGGATTTCCAGTAGTGAGCTGCATCTCAAACCAACCCAGTGGATTGCTCATTGTTTGCGACATGGCGTTGACTGTTACCGGAAGAATCAGACAAAGTGGCCCGTGGAGGCGCAACTCGAGTGGGCCACCGACGAGGGAGAAGCCGAATGACGCACCTACGCAAGATGATTACCGCGGCCGCATTGATACCTGCCGGTATCGCAGCCATCGCACTCAGCGGCGCGGGCGCAGCATCAGCTGTTACTCCGATCGCCGACAACGGGCGCATCGGCGTGCAGCTGAACCAGGGTGAGACGGCATTGTTCGGCCAGCTCAATGCCGGCGCTGCGATCGAAAGCATCACTAACTCCACCCAGATCGGCGTGCGCCTCGCACCAGGATCGCGCTTCGAGAGCGGCCCCAACGTCGTCTGGGGACGTCTCGACCAGTTCGCCAACGAAGCAGCCTCCCGTGGTGGAGAAATTTCTCTCGGCGTACTCAACCCGGCGAGGGGTTCACAGCAGTTCTTCTTCATTCAGAACTGGTAATACCCTCCGCCGTCGAATTGATGCTTCGCTCTTCCTGTGGCGGGGCGGAGTATTTTTCGTTTCCCGTGGCCACGTTCGCCGCCGAGTGTTGAACAGGCGACGTTATCCCGGACGACTTTTGCGAGGACTGCAATCGGGCACCGATGTGTGCGGGAATTCCCTGTGCCGCTGCGTAATAACGCATCCACAACCGACCCCTGAGGCGAACGAATGAGCTGGACTCGAAAAGAGATAGCGATCATCGTGACCGCCACCGCGGTCGGGCTGGTCGCCGTCCTGGTGGTCGGGGTCAATCTCGCCGCCTCCGTGGTGTAACGGGTGCTGCCGTCATATGAAGCGGTCGCCGAAACCAGCCAACGATTGACCGACACGGATATGCAGTTCCCGGAGATCGACTGCACGCCAGTCGATTGGCGCGGCGACATCACCCGTCAAAAGAGGTATGCGGAGGGGGTGATGGCCTGCCTGGACGAGATGTGGAGCCCCGCTGTCGACAGAGAATTCAGAGGCGGCAACCTCGTGACACCTCACGTCGACATGCGCCTCGAAGGCGACGATGCACCCATCCTCTGCGGAGAAGGCGCAGACGTCTATGGGATCAGTTTCTACTGCCCCAGAACCCAGACCATCCGCATCTGGACGTACGACAGTTTCAACGAACTCGACCTCGTCAGAGTCGCCACCCACGAATACGGACATCACCTTCAGGAGGCGATGGGGATCGAATCGCAGCTGTCGTCATTGGCCGCGCGGGAAAACGATCACCGCGAGGTGATGTTGATGACCAAACGCCTGGAAGCTCAAGCTGAATGCCTGTCCGGCGTCAGCGCCAATCTCATCCTGCCCTACCTCGCCGAACTGTCAGTACAAGAAGACGCCATCGACATCCCCGGCGAAGACCCCGAAGACACCCACCCGAGTCAGGCCAACAACAGAATGTGGTTCAACCGAGGGATGCAGGAGGGACTCAGCTCCTGCGACACGTGGAACGCACCGGAATCAGAGATTCGGTGAATACGTAACGCGGCCTGAGTCCATTTTTGGGGGCATCGATAGTCATTCATTTCGGACGGAACTGGGGCGGTGGAGTGGTTGCGAGATTGCGGGAAGTCCCCGACAAGAACGATCATCCCGCTGTCAAAGGTTGGATCCAGCTCTCGAAGGAACTGCAGCGACGTCGCTCTACGCCGACGCGGACCTCGTCGACGGCGATCTTGGCACGATCGGACACGAAAAAGCCCCTCACCTGTATGAACAAGTGAGGGGCATCTGCGGAGGCAAGTGGATGGCATTCAAACTTAACTGTCCAGACGAGGCGGATGCTCGAAAAATGGGATGACCTGCAGAGTTGAGGTGAAGAGGGCTACCGCTCGGGATGGCGCTGACCGCTACTGGACCACTTGGGCTGCGCGAAGAGCTATTTCGAGCCACCGGTCATCCTGGTTGCTGTACAGCTTGCGCCATCCGGGCAGGTGTACGCCGCCATGTGGAAAGTACTGTTTCCCATGGCATCCCGCTACAAGCTGTTCGGGTACGCGCGAGGGTCGTATTGAGGACATCACGTCAAAGCGCTCTACGCGCCGGCTCAGGTGTTGACCTGATTTCCGTCAGAATCGGTATCTCGTGCTTGGCGGTCAGTGTCTTTGTAGTGCAGTTTGTCGTACCTGTTTACCGGAGGTGCATCCTTCTGCTCGCGGTAGAGCGCCCGTGTCAGCCAAGCACCGAAAACATCGTTGAATCCGGTGGGATGCCTTCGCGTGAGGAAGGGGGTCCACCACCACGCCACGAACACAGCAGCGAAACCGCACAACAGAACAGGTCCGAGAATCGACCGCTGTGGGGCTGTGAGCCAGGCGAAAACGATGGTCAGGATCGACGAACTCCAGTAGATCGCTCTCGCATGACTGCGGTACATCATGTAAGGCGTGGATACGATCATCGCCACAGCCCCTGCAGTGATTGCACAAATTCCACAAACGGTGGTCATGATGTCGCTTGTAGGGAGATGTGTTGTCGGCATGCAGGACGATTCTGTTGGAACCAAAGACCGAGGAGCGCGACAGCGGGAAGCTGTTGGCTCTTGCCGTGTCCAGGTTCTGAATCCCGAGCGGCCGTCGAACAGGATATGTTGCTCACGCTGCCCGACGTTGTTGTCGACGCCATCGTTGGAAGAGGATCTGCACGACGCGAGCGGCAATGAAGACAATGGCGGCGATTGACGCTCCGAAAACGAACGCGGACTCGGAGAAGACCATGAACAGCACTGCGGGAACTGCTATTGCGCCGAGTACGGCGAGCGCAATCATGTCCGGATTCTTCATGAGGCCGCTTTCTGCTCGGTGGTGTCTTCTGTGATCACGTGGTGCACGATTTCCTCCGGGAGTGCGCTCGTCTCACCCGTCCATCCTCCGCATTCGAGGCGTAGGTAGCCGTCTTGAAAGGGCGAGGCTTCGGTGATGATTCCCGGTCCTACCCGGTAGAGCGACGATCCGTGCGAGGTGTTCTCGACACGGACACCTGGCTTGAGCACGAGGTCGAGTGCGTAGCGCCCGCGGGCGGAGGTTTCGATCTTGTCAATATCGGACCAACGCAGATATCCGCTGTAAGCGCGGCCGAGTTCCATCCGCATGCCATCGCCGTCAATATCGATACGAAACCGTCCGACGTACCTCAGGGGAGAGAGAATGCTGGCACCGATCGATAAAGCGCCGAGCACCAACCACCAATTCGAATTGAACGAGCTACCTCCGGATTTGGTCGCATAGTTAAGACCGACACCGACGAAAGACAGAGCACAGGAGACCAACGCCGACCACAACCACAACGCCGATGCCCACCGAGTTGCGGCGGTCATGGTGAAAGTGCGGCCTTGACCTATTTCTTCAGAGTTCGTCGCGGGTTTAGGAGGAAGGGCCACAAACGTCACTAGCGAAATGCAGCACACAGCGCCGCATGCCGCAGCAAATGCCCCCAATCCGAAAACCGCATTCGAGGACGCCTCGTACATCACGATCGCACTGATTGCGAAGACAACGACACTGACAATGAACGCGAGGAAGCCCAGCTCGCCGCGTTTCTGGGTCCATTGAGCATGGAGGGTGCGTGTAAGTTCCGTCCTCGAAGTCATCGAACTACCTTTGCTTCTATCCGAGCTCGTCATCTAGTCCCAGAACTTCGATATCGCCCACGCCGCAGCATAGCCAGCTGCCACACCAACGGCGACCGCGACCACCACGGGGGCGGCACTGACAGCAAGCACTGCGCCACCGACAGCTGCCGCTGCGACGGTTCCTCCCACGTTGGTGGCGACCGATTCGGCGACACTAGGTCCGTTTTCTGATGTGAGATCGGAGGCTATCGCTGCTCCTGTGACGATCCACCCAAGCGCAGGGATCGGTTTCGCGAGGCCCTTCACACCATTCACTGCCCCTTGCCACACGGCGCGTGTCGTCGACACGTTCGGCGCTCGCGTCGCAGTGGCTCGTTCTGCCATTTGCCCCGGGGTATCAACAATTCCACCGATCACGTTGAGTGGACCGAATTGAGTAGTCCAATTCTCGTCGGTCGATGGCTTGCCCTGCGGTGACGTTCGGGGAGTCATCGAATTCGGTGCCCCATCGCCGGTGGTGCCGGGTTTGATCGGGACATTGCCGGTGAAACCGTCCGGGACGTCGCCGTGCGCTGCAGCGAGTTGGTTGGCCGCTTGCTGCTCCGCGCTGACGGATGGCTTTTGAGGTGTCGTGCGCGCTGTCATCGAATTCGGTGCCGACGTATTCCCGCCAGTGGTGTCGCCCGCATTCGTGTTCCCACTGTTCTGCGGACTCGCGCGCGAAGTCATCGAGTTCGGCGCACCCGAAGTGTCTGTACCCGAAGGGACCTCGCCGTGCGCTGCAGCGAGTTGGTTGGTCGCTTGCTGCTCCGCGCTGACGGGCGGCTTCTTCGCGCTGGTGCGCTGGGTCATCGAGTTCGGTGCCGACGTGTTCCCACCGGAAGTGTTGCCCGAATTCGTGTTTCCACTGTTTTGCGGTTTCTGCGCGCTCGTGCGGGAGGTCATCGAATTCGGCTTGGGTGCGGCGGTGTTCGTATTCTTCTGGACTTGTTTCGAAGCGACAGAGGTGGGTGCCTTCGCCTTCTTTTCCGGCGGATCAGCCAAAATCGGATAGGCGGTCGCTTCGTCGGCGTACACCGTCTGAATCAGGCGGCCGTCGCGCACTTCGTAGTCAGTCGGAACAGGATTGCCGTTGGCGTCATACGCCCACGGAGCTGCCACCACCGAGACGGGGTTTCCGTCCGCGTCGAAGACGGTGACTGAGCCGTCCGGATCAACGCTCATATGCCCGCCGGGCGGAACCTCGACGGGGATTTCCGCTTCGTGTGAGGACGTCGCGTCGTGGATGAGGAAGAACGTACGACGTCCCCCGCCCGGTTCGGTGACCGTGATCTTCGACTGGCCACCCTTCGCATACGCCATGAGCGGTGAGGCGAGGGTACCGACTGTCTGGAAGAGGATCGATTCCGGCGTACGCCCACGCAACGGTATGCGTGGGCCGAACGGTGAACGACGCCCACGTACCCCGATCCCGCCGGCAGTGAACGCAGCGGCACCGACCAACACGAGTTCGAGGTAACGGTCACGGCCGTCGCCTTTGTCGAGCCCCGAGGTCGTGACATTCGGAGTTGATTCCGATTGCCCGGGAGCACTATTCGGCGTCGACGCGGGCACTGGTCCGGGACCACGATCAGTGGTCGATGCGGGTGCGGTCGATCCAGCGGGTTGCGATGTGGTCGGTGCAGGCCCGCTGGTGGTCGTCGGAACCGGGATCCCTGCAGGGTTCTCGATGCTCGATGGTGTCGGGCTATTCGGTTGTCCAGGCTGTTCCGGTTGCGCCGCACCTGGCACGGGAACAATGGGGGTGCCATTGTAGGTGGGGAAGTTCGTCGGAGCGTTCGCTCCGACGTTCGGGCCACCGCCCGGAGCCTGTGCACCCGGTAGTCCGACGGTGGTTGTCGGGGCGGCCGTCGGGGTGGTGGTGGGTGCGGTCAGGCACGGGTTGATGTACTCAGGCGGGATCGGAGAACCAGGAGGCAGTGACGCGATCAGATTCAGGTAGATCTGATGATCACGTGCCCGCACCGCCGCACAGTCCTCCGCTGGTCCCGCAGTCGCAGGTGCGGCGATCAGTGCGATTCCCGCACCGACGGCTCCAGCTACTCCAGTCATCAGCGCTCCGGTGGCAAGTACTCCCGCGATGGACCTGCGCAGCTTCAGCACGGACTTCACCGGCGATCACCCGTGTTCGACTTCTTCCGCGCCTCGGCGATGAGCTTGTCCGCGCCCCACCAGAACACCCGGCCCGCGATCGACATCCACAGAAAGAACGCCAGATACACCAGAATCGTCCCATAATCAGCGGCCCACCCACCGAGACGTCCGATCACCGCGAACGCCGCAATCAACAATGCGAGACCGAAGACGGTGGCGATCACGGCCTTCGATGTTTCGCTCAGCTCACTGTCGGGGTCCCAGTCGTCGACGTCCGCACTTTGACCACTGTGCACTGTGGCCGGCGGCTCCGTCATCGGGCGGGACCGAGCGTGTTCAGCGTTGCGGATGGTCATGACAGAAACTCCAAACGGCGGATAGGTGAAGTGAAACAACGAGATCGGCGGCAGCAGTCAGGGGCCGGAGTTACCGGCCCTAGTTCAGTTCCAGTGCTGGTAGGTCTGCACGATGTAGCCCCCGGTGACGGGGCTGTTCGGGTCGGACACGTAGATGTTGACGTAGCCACCCGGATGCGCCGCAGCTTCGGCGATCACGACCCGATCGGGGGCGCTTGCCCTGCCATCGACGTTGGTGATGACCGAACCCGGAGCCCGGCCAACCCAACGTTGCGAGCCGGGAACAATGTTCGCGATTGCATCGGGGATCGGGCTCGCCGCCAGTGCTGCGGTCTCCGCATTCGAGAGCGAAAGCCCGATCCGACCCTGCTCCGGCTGCACGATCGGGGTAGCAGCCGATGCCACGCCCCCGCCGATAACACCGACGAGGGCGATACCTGCGGTAAGCGCTCCGGCTGTGGCCAAGGTACGAATCTTCATGAACTTCTCCCGTGATGCTGATTGATGGGCAAACCCGTGACTCGGGCCTCGTGTGACGGGGTGTGCGAGGGCATGGTGGCCTGCGCAGAGTGGGTTGAGAATGCAGCGCTGACGACGGCTGCTCGGGGTTAGAGCCAGGTCGGATCGGAATACACGAACAGGCTATTGTCCGAGGTTGCAGTTGAGACGGCGAGTTGTGCGTAGGAGCGGATCGTCACCGGCCCCATGCACGCATCAACCTTCACGTGCACGTTTTCTGCCGTGATCGACGCCTTCGACGACTCGAGATCCTTCTTCCCCAACGGAATCGTCGTGATCGTGCCCGGCGCAATCGTCGACTGAATACTCGGATTCAC
>NZ_JBEUOQ010000046.1:0-9168 GCF_040489275.1 Rhodococcus baikonurensis
CTTCGTCACATCATCCAGTGTCGTCATCACGGCACCCTTCTCGCCGGGCATTCACCCAGCGTGTCGGGCCGAAACACCGTTTAAGAAACACTCCCGGAGCGGGCCCGTTCGGTACGTTCGGGTGTCATGACGGTTGGGCGGGCACCGTGTCGGCTTTGGCGCCGGACGGCTTCGAGGCCGGCGTGAGCGCATTCGACGATCATGTGGTGCCCACCTTTGGGCGAGAGCGGCCATGATGCGGGAGAAGAATTCACGACCCCGCCGGTGGTTGTGCCGAATCCTTCTGCGAAAGAACGGAATACGGAGCAGTGTTCGCAAAGAATGTGGACGTGCCGATGAGGCGACAAACGGATCGTCCGAGCCTGTCGAGTTCAGACCACGAGGACGACACCGCCATTCCCGCGTAGGTAGCTCAGGCGTTCGGCGAGCTGGGGTCGCTGCGTTTTCGAGCCGGATTCGCAGTCGGTGAAGATACAGATCGCTCCGGCTTGGCGGAGTGCGTACTGCTGCAGTTCGGGGTTTGTTCTAAGACACCGGTGTATCCGATGGTGCTCACAGTCTCAGTCCTTCTCCTCTGCTGCCATGTGTGGGACGGTGCGGCTATTCATGAGCTGGTGACCGATCTCAGGACTCCAAGAAGGTGCGCAACTTGGCCGAGTTCGGGTTTTGCTGTGATGCTTCGGGTTTGATCGAACTCGACCACGTGTAGGTCTGTTGAGGCATGGTGTCGTAGTGCTCGGAGAAGGCCATGGCGGCACCGCGGGGTGCCGCAGCGATCACTGCGGCACGTCGATGACTGGTTTGATCGCGAGCCGTAGGACGCCGCGAGGATAGTTCCGCCATCTAAATAGGCGAAGTTGCAGCAACCTGGACGGCGTCGACACTGAGATCACCTAGCGACCATCCGACGTCGCGGGCTGCCGGTCGGAGTCTGTTGATCGCCAGGTAATTGGGTATCCACACCGAAACGAACTATTCGAGAGGTTTTGCGGTGAAGGATGTCAGGCGAGGAATGACGGATTCCGAGCTGGTCGAGGAAGCTGCCCGGCTCGCTGAGCAGAAGGATCGGACTCGATGCGACGAAATCCGGTTGGCACTCGTTCAGGACGAGCTCGAGTCCCGGCGCCACGCATTCCGACGAGCACGGAACGGCGAGGAGACATCAACGATGAACTTTCTGCTGATCTGGTCGCGTGTGTCTTCCGGGCTCATGCCGGAGGATGTGCGTGTCTGCGGTCCGAGACAACGCTCCGTGCCGGCCCGGTGGGCACTGCCGATGAATCCCCGTCGTTGATGTTGGATTTGGAGCTGTTCGTCGGCCCGCCCTTCGCTGCCGCATTCCGTGCGGCAGTCCACTGGCTCGTCTTCGTCGGCGTTCTCTGACCACGTGCGGCAGGTGACGGTTTGGGGAAGACGGCTGATTCGCGCGATCAGCGTCTCGATCACATCGGGAATCCGAGCGAAGTCGTCGGGCGTTGAGGACGGTGCCGTTGAGGGCGATACTCTCCGGCGTCTACTGCAGGGACGTGCGAGCGCCTCGGCGGCTGTGCTCGAGTTCTTTGGTGAGGGTGCGCGCGTCATAGCTTCCGATTATTCGGCAGCCTTCGACGAAAAAGGTCGGTGTTTCTCGGGCACCACTGGACTGGGCGCTGGAAATGTCACGTTGTACGCGCTCGGCGACCGCGTCGCTGTCGAGGTCCGCGACGAACTGGTCGACGTCGAGTCCTATCTCGGCTGCATAGCCGATGAGATCGGTTCGCGCGAGCGCGTTCTGGCGGGTGAACACGAAGTCCAGCCATTCCCAGAACATGTGCTGCCGTGCGGCGGCCTCTGCTGCATGTGCGGCAACCAGTGCGTGCGGATGGATGTCCACCAGCGGTAGGTGACGGACCACGTAGCGCAGATCGTCGCCGAAGTGGACGTGCAGGTCGTCCCATCCTCCGGTGGCATGTGCGCAGAATCCACATTCGAAGTCGACGAACTCTACAAGGGTCAGCTGGGCGTCTTCGGGTCCACGAATGTGGTCGATCTCGGGATCTACGGGAGGTTCCAGCACGATGGGGAGATCGGCTTCGGCCTCACCCAGCTTGGTCGCTGCCACGCGGAAGATCACCGCACCCAGTACTGCAGCCAGCACCATGGCGACGAGCACGCCGACGGTCGCCTGCCCGGCCAGTTCGGGAGATGTGCCGAAAGCCAAACCTATGATCAGCAGCGATACGGTGAATCCCATCCCCGATAGCGCAGATCCGCCCATCACACTGCCCATGCCGACCCCCTGCGGTAATCGGCCCGCTCCGAGTCGGACAGCGATGTATGTGGCTGCTCCGATGCCGAGGAGCTTGCCGAGAACCAGGCCAAGCACAACTCCCCAGGTCACACGGGCACTGAACGCTTCGACGAGCAGTCCGCCACGCAGGTCGACGCCGGCGTTGGCGAGAGCGAAGATCGGTACCACGATCAGCGCGGTGGGTACCCGGAGGTATTCGTGTATCCGCTCGTTGACGGCTGTGCCTTTGGCCAGTCCACGTGACACTGCACGACCTGATGCGGCGCTCGGAGACTGCCAGAAGTCACGAAACAGTTCTGGAGCCGCCTCCACCTTGTGCCGCTGTGTCGGGTACGCGGGAATCAGAAGGCCGGCGACCATTCCGGCAAGCGAGGGATGAACACCCGACTCGATCGTGCTGAACCACAGCACGATCACCACGAGAATGTATGGCGCGGCTCGCCACTGTCGCGCCCGCCCGAGTAGCCACAATGCTGTCAGGCATGCCAGGGAAACGAGCAGTGGAATCAGGCGAATGTTTTCGCTGTATACGAATCCGATGATGGACACCGCGAGGAAGTCGTCGACCACCGTGACGGTAAGGAGAAACACTCGCAGTTGGCCTGATCGTGCGGGCCCGAGGAGCGCCAAGGCCCCGAGCATGAAGGCGGTATCGGTGCCGACGACCACCCCCCAACCCTGCAGGCTGTCTCCGCTGCCGACGATCACGGCGTAGATGACGGCGGGTAGACACACCCCCGCGACTCCGGCGATCACGGCGATACGAGTGCGGGTTCGATCACGTAATGACCCGTGGGCGAACTCTTGGCGTACCTCGAGCCCGATCAGAAAGAAGAAGACGACCGTCAACCCGTCGTTGATCCAATGGTGAAGGCTCATGTGCAACGCCACCGGGCCGAGTTCGAATCCGGCGCCTTGATGCCAGAGGTCGAAGTACGCGTCCGAAGCCGGCGAATTTGCCCACAGCAGGGCGGTCACGGTTACCACCAGCAGCAGCACCGCGGAGCCGGACTCACGCCGGAGAGAGGCCGGAGAGAGTTGGAGAGCTGATTACGCAGGCCTTGGGGTTTCGGTGCCTGTCGTGCCATCGCTAGTTGATCCTTATCGCCGTTCAGTCCAGGCGGTGGTGCGCGGTCAGGTCAGTGTTGTGTGGTGCCGGCGCCTGTGTTTTCCAGCGCCGCTCGTAGATAGGGGGCAGTCGCACTGTCGGCAGTGGCAGCTACCTGCTCGGGGGAACCGGTGGCGACGATACGTCCGCCGTCGGCGCCCGCTCCCGGTCCGAGGTCGATGACGTGGTCGGCCTGGGCGACGACGCGCATGTCGAGTTCGACCATGACGACGGTGTTGTCGGCGTCGACGAGCCCCTGCGCGTGAGCGAGCAGTCTGTCGCTGTCGGACGGGTGGAGCCCAGCAGTGGGCTCGTCGAGGATGTAGAGCGTGTCGCCGCGTTGAGCACGCTGGAGTTCGGATGCCAGCTTGACACGCTGAGCTTCGCCGCCGGACAGCTCGGTGGCGGGTTGTCCGAGTCGCAGGTAACCCAACCCGACCTCGCGTAGGACGGTGAGCGAGCGAAGAACGTCGTTCTCACTGGTGAAGAAGGCGTGGGCTTCGTCGATGCTCATCGCGAGAACGTCGGCGATGTTGCGGTCCCGCCAGGTGATTTCGAGTGTGCTCTGCGTGTAACGAGTGCCGTTGCAGTCCGGGCACGGACTGTAGACGCTGGGCAGGAAAAGCAGCTCGACCATCACGAAGCCTTCACCTTCGCAGGTCGGACAGCGGCCACCGGCGACATTGAAGGAGAACCGCCCCGGTTTGTAGTTCCGTTTCTTGGCCGCAGGTGTTGCGGCGAACAGCTTGCGGATGTGGTCGAACATGCCGGTGTAGGTTGCAACATTGGATCGGGGTGTGCGCCCGATAGGGCGCTGATCGATGGCGACCACCCGACGGAGCCCTCCCAAGGTGCCCTCGATGCGGCCGCGGACCGCGCCCTGATCTCCGGTGAGCAGCAGATCGGTGTCGTCGCGCGGTTCGACGTTGGCATCGGGCGCGGCGGGCCGGCCCAGTTCAGCGTTGATCAACGCTGGTAGAGCCTGGCTGACGAGGCTCGATTTCCCCGAACCGGAGACTCCGGTGACCGCGGTCAAGACCCCGAGAGGGAAAGACACGGTGAGGTCGCGGAGACTGTTGCGCTCGACGCCTTCGACGCGAAGCCACCCGCGGGGGGTACGCCGCTGGCGGCGCACCTGCTCCGACGTGTCGAAGAGATAGCGTGCGGTGACCGAGTCCGGTACGTCGGCCAGCCCGGCGGGTGTTCCACTGTAGAGCACGCGTCCACCGTTCTCGCCGGCACCGGGACCGATATCGACCAGCCAGTCCGCTTCTCGGATGACGGGTAGGGAGTGCTCGACGACGAGGACGCTGTTTCCTCGCTCACGAAGTCCGTGCAGAATTCTCAGCAGCGCCGTCAAGTCGCCGGGGTGCAGTCCCGCCGAAGGTTCGTCGAGGATGTAGGCGACGCCGAACAGCTTCGAGGACAGCTGCGTCGCCAGGCGCAGTCGTTGCAGCTCTCCGCCGGAGAGTGTGGGCGTCGTCCGGTCCAGTGACAGATATCCCAGCCCGAGGTCGATGATGGGTTGGATTCTTTCGAGGAGGTCGTCGAGCAGGCGCCGCGCCGCCACCTGTTTTTCCGCTGACACGTTCGGGGTGCGTCGCACGTCGGGAGCGGCGGTGTGCGCCGATCCTCCCGATGCGACACGTCGTCGCGTGGCCTCGGCTCGTCGGGTTTCGTCGAGAGCTTCTCCTGCCGCCTCGGGTAGCCAGTCGCTGGACACAACAGTGCGCGCGATCTCTGCCAGTCGTGCCAGGGGCAAGGACGCGAACTCGGCGATATCCAGGCCCTCGAAGGTGACCGAGAGCGCCTCCGCCTTGACCCGCTTGCCCTGGCACATCGGGCATACCTCGCTGGTGACGAACTCAGAGACCCGCTTCTTGACGATCGAGCTCTTGGTGTTCGCGAAGGTATCGAGCACGAACCGCCGGGCGCCGACGAAATTGCCCTCGTAACTGGGTTCGGTTCCGGCTTTGATCGCTCGCCGAGTCTGTGCCGGGGTAAATCCCGAGTACACAGGAACGGTGGGGCGGTCCTCGGTGAACAGGATCCAGTCGCGATGTTTCTTCGGCAGCTTCTTCCACGGAGAGTCGACGTCGTATCCCAGTGACACCAGGATGTCGCGAAGGTTGCCACCCGGCCAGCCCGGCGGCCACGAAGCGATCGCGCGCTCCCGGATGCTGAGTGTGGGATCGGGGACCATCTTGTCGACATCGACCTCGTAGACGCGCCCGATGCCATGGCAGGTCGGACATGCGCCCTGCACGGTGTTCGGCGAGAAGTCCTCCGCGTAGAGCATCGGTTGGTCATCTGGGTAAGACCCGGCACGGGAATAGAGCATCCGCACGAGACTGCCCAATGTCGTCACGCTGGCGACATTCGATCGAGCATTACCGATGCCTCGGTGCTGCTGCAGTGCAACCGCCGGTGGCAGTCCCTCGACGACGTCGACATCGGGTACACCGACCTGGTCGATCAGCCGACGGGCATACGGTGCCACCGACTCCAGATAGCGCCGCTGCGATTCCGCGAACAGTGTCCCGAACGCCAGCGAGGATTTCCCCGAGCCGGACACACCGGTGAACACCACCAGACGGTCTCGAGGAACATCGAGATCGACGTCGGCAAGATTGTTCTGCCGAGCTCCCCGCACCACGACACCCTGCCTCCAGCGATCATCGGCCTCGGCGAGATGTTCGGAACGGTTTGTCATGCCGGTGACCATAACGAAGGAAGGGAGCCTTGCGGCAGACCCCACAGCACTCCTGGCACACATCGTCACTCAGTTGACACGCAAGGTCACTGACACGTATCGCCACGTGCGCATACGTTCGAAAGGTCCCCCGGTGGCCACGCCACCACAACCGGGTCCCGAATCGCAGCGTGCAGGGATCCCCCAGGTTAGGAGCGACAGCATGGCAGACAGCAACCGCGCAGTGGTGTTCGAGAGCCCCGGCACCATGAAGGTCGAGAAACTCGACTTCCCCAAGCTGGAGATGCCGAACGGACGAAAAGCGCCCCACGGCGTCATCCTGAAAATCGTCGCTACCAACATTTGCGGCAGCGACCTGCACATTTACCGAGGGTCCTTCCCCGTCCCCCAGGGTATGGTCATGGGCCACGAGATGACCGGAGAGATCATCGAGGTCGGCTCCGACGTGGAGTTCCTCAAAGAAGGCGATCTCGTCTCGGTCCCCTTCAACGTCGCCTGTGGACGATGCCGCAACTGTAAAGCTCGCCGCACAGATGTCTGTGAAACCGTCAATCCTGCAGTCTCCTGCGGCGCATACGGTTTCAATCTCGGCGACTGGGTGGGCGGACAAGCCGAATACCTGTTCGTCCCGTACGCGGACTTCCAACTCCTCCGTTTCCCGGACAAGGACCAGGCCATGGACAAGATCCTCGATCTTGCCCTGCTCTCGGACATCCTTCCCACCGCCTTTCACGGACTCATCGAGGCAGGGGCCAAACCAGGTTCAACGGTGTACATCGCCGGCGCCGGGCCGGTCGGACGCTGCGGCGCAGCAGCAGCACGCCTTCTCGGCGCATCCTGCATCATCGTCGGCGACTACTATCAGGACCGACTCGACCTGGTCAAGAACAACGGCTGCGAGACCATCGACCTGAGCCAGGACATCCCCTTGCCCGACCAGATCGAGGCCATCCTCGGTGAGCGCGAAGTCGATTGTGGCGTCGACTATGTCGGCTCCGAAGCACACGGCATCGGCTCGGAGTCCAATCAGCCTCAGCCGGCAGGTGCCATCAACGACGTCCTCGAAGCCACCCGTGCCGGCGGCGCCACCGGCGTCATCGGCGTCTACGGCCCCGACCCTCTGGCACCGACAAAGGCCGAACAGGAAGGCATCTTCCCGCTCGAATTCGGCAAGGCCTGGATCAAGTCACCGCGCCTGTCCGCGGGGCAGGCACCGATCATGCATTACAACCGCGAGTTGATGATGTCGATCCTGTGGGACCGCATGCCGTATCTGAGCGCAATGCTCAACACCAAGGTCATCGGCCTCGACGAAGCACCCGCCGCCTACGAGACCTTCGATCAGGGGTCATCGAGCAAGTTCATCATCGACCCACACGGAATGATTCCAGCCTGAGCACGATCCAGCACGGAAAGCTCATGGTCTCAGCACAATACAGCACGGAATGCTCACGGCCTGAGCGTTTTGCAGCACGCGTAGATTTCCGGCCCTGTGATCGCCCCCCGACTGGCGGACACAGGGCCGGCTCGCTCTCTCCCCGACCCGCAGGACTTTCCCGCGCGGCTCAGTAAACTCAGTGGTATCCGAAAGGCAGGTGATCCGGCCATGGCTGATGCAGACGAGCCCTCATTGCCACACTTCGAAACGTTGTCGACCTCGCGGGCGCCGGACGACGGTGTCATCGACTACTGGCGAGAGGCCCGGCGCCATGCCTACGTCGACGTCAGCACCGACCCCGCCGACCCCGACTTCTACGGCGATGTCCGTCTCGGCCGATACACGAACTTCACTCTGTCCACGAAACGAGCCACCGCCGAGCAGACACACCGCAATCGCAGCCGAATCGCCCAAGGGCGGGAACAGGACGAGTATCTGTTCGCCACATTCCAGACGCGCGGAAGTTGCGTCATCGAACAGGCCGGACACACTGCAGTAGTCCCGCCAGGATCCATGGTCATCTACGACAGTTCCCTGCCCTTCGCTTTCCGAGCCGATGCACCCTACGAACAGGTCATCGTCAAGGTGCCCGCCGATCGAGCCTTCGCGCTCGCCGGCATCGACCGGACCACGGACATCCTGGCCACGACCATGAGCTGTGCAGGAGCGATGTCCGCCGTCGCAGCCTTTTTCACCCAACTGGCCCAACACCAAGACAGCGATCCCCACGGCGCCGCACAGCTCGAGACTCACGCCTCTTCACTGGCCACATCACTACTGAGTCTCGTCACACCGGTTCGCTCTGCCGCCGAAATACCCGCCTTCCTACGACGAGATCAGGTTCTGGCCTACATCCATGCCCACCTTGCAGACCCCGACCTCGACGCCGAACGCATCGCCACCGCGATGCGACTCTCCCGCCGCAGCCTCTACCGCCTGTTCCAGGGAACCGACCACACAGTCATGGGATATCTCCGCGCAGCGCGCATCCAGTCCGCCCAGCACCTACTACGAAAATACCCTTCCCGGCCCGTCTCCCTCATCGCTCGACAAACAGGATTCTCCGACCCCCGCACCTTCTACCGAGCGTTCCGCGACACCACCGGCATGACACCCAACGAACACCGAGAACGCCTCGATTGACAACGCACTGCACATATCCGCTCTACAGCTCAACGAGGCCGCCGGACGGGTCAACAACGACCGGCTCGGGCGAATCATGGCCCGCATACGACAGGTGGCCAGAAACCTGACCCCAATTGCGAGTCTGAAAACGAAACGCTTCGAACCTCATCATCTGAACACGGGCCGTCCCGACCTGCACTTCATGTCCGGAGTACGGGAAATTCGACAAACCGACGATGTGCACACACAGTGGATCCTCGAAATAGCCGGACAAACACGAGAATTCGACGCCACCATCACCGAACAGCACCCGGACGAACGCATCGCGTGGAAATCGGACGCAGGGTCTATCTCTTTAACGGTGTTTCGGCGGATTTCCATCAGTAAGTTTCCGATCCCGGCCAACGATCGGCGAACGTGATCGCAAACGCGTTCAGAGCGGGCTTCCACCTCGTTATCCATCGTGCCTGGCCCTTGCCTGTCGGGTCGAGCGA
>NZ_JBEUOQ010000047.1:0-8865 GCF_040489275.1 Rhodococcus baikonurensis
GACTCTGGCAGCGCTCGATCAGGCGTCGTCTTCCCTCCACGGTGAGTGGAGCATTACGGTGTGTCACAGGGCTGGTCCTTCTTGGTCGAGAACGGCTATGTCGCAACTCCCATTCTTACGCCGAGGACCAGCCCGTCTACTTCAATCCCTCGTCAGCAACGTCCATACCCACAACACCTAGCGAGCACGCGGTGACCGCGAAGAAAAAGCGTACCCCCGCCAAAGCGACACACACCGCGCCGAGTCCAGAGGTCGTCGCCGCCACCGAATTCCTGCTCGGCCAACCCGACGCCCGCGCGCTTCGGCGCCGCTACCTCGAACTGATCACCCGCACCACCAGCGCCTCCGGCAAGAGGACCACCGATTACGCCGCCGCCGAACGGTACCTCCTCACCACCGCGGCCAAGCTCCGACGGACACGCCCTAACCCGCCGCCGCCAACCACAAAACAACACCACCGCAGCGACCAGCGGATTACGCTCCGCCCCAACGGTATCCGGGACAGATCCACTCACGCAGGAGTGAAAGACCGCCGGAGAAAGAGAACCATCATCACCTACCGCGTGTACACCCCCACCCGCCGCGGCACCGCCGAACGATCGACCCGAACCCAGCTGGCACCCAACCAACTCAACGATCGATTGAGACCACCCGGTCCAAAACTAGGCCACCCAACCAAGATCTGACTCCTCAAGGTCTCCCGTATCAGTTTCGGTCCTACCTGGGATGGACGGACGGCGCCACGGCACGACTCCGGCTTCGGGGCGCAGCAAGAGAAGGTCATCATTCAAATCTTTTGTCACGGTCGGACGGCCCTTGGCTCCACCCTTGAGGATCTGTCGTCGAGCTTCCTGACCAGCACCGTCGCTGTCGAGCAGGACTGAGCACGCAGGCTTGAACTGGTCTCGTCCGCGCGCCAGGTACAGCATGTAGGGCATCATCCGGAACCGAAACAACTCGACGGCCTCGTCGAGGCGGCCCGCTCACCCCGAACAGTTCGAGTCGAACAACATCTCCGTTTACTAATTGTCGTTCTGTTGCGCGGACGTTCGGGAAATGGCTGCGGGCACCGCTGGCGGTGACCATCCCGCGTTCGCGGTCGACTCCGCCGGCGAAAGCGCCGCCACGGCAGCTCCGGCGAGATCGAGTTCCGAGCTCCCTTCGTGCACCGACGCAAATGCGGTGGCCAGGGCCGCATCTATTGTGCGACTCAGTTCACGGATCAACTCCACTTCCCGGCGACTCTTCCGCATTCGCAGGAGCGCAAACATTCTTTCCGCGCTCCGTAGCTGGGCATGCGGAAGCGCGGCAGTCAGCTCTTCGTAATCTCTAGCGGGAATGTAGTCCGTTTCGACCCCAATGCTCCCGCTCTCCATACCCAGCTCACGAAGCATCTGAGCCATCACGGCCACCGCGTTCTGTTCGAACTCCTGCCACACGTAAGCATCGACGTCGGGAAGCCTGTGACGCACAGTGGTTTCTTCTATGTCGACACACAGCACTGCTGCTCGGCCGTCGGTGTTGACTGCCACGGCCGCGTGGCGCCACCGGAGCGGTTCCTGTGAGGGGACAGCAAAACCAGCCAGATACGCGAAATTCTCTGGAGATAACGCCAGTACGCCCGCCAGCCCACTTTCCGCACTGGCGTCCAACAGTCGCTCAATTACGTCTCGATTGAGATCTGCCATGATCAAGTCCTTTTCGGTATTCGCTACGCGGCCATGTGGGAACGCAATGGCTTCATAACTTGCTCGGCGAAGCGGGTCATGCTTGCAGCAGTTTCTTGAGGGGTTCCGGTGAATGAGCAAGACCATGAGTCCGCTCCAGCCGCGTGGGCCGCGGCGATTCTCTCGATCAACTCGGCAGGGGTGCCGATTGCAGCGAACTGCTGCACTGCCCAAGGTGGCACTACGATTTCAGGCCCGCCCCCCTCCACTGTGTCGATGAGTGTGTGCTCGAAACCGACGCGTTCGAGCACACTTTCGTGTGTCGTTGACATAAGATGTTTGGCGAACTGCACCGCGTGGTCGGGAATAGGCTGACCTTCGTCGAGAACCTCCGTCACCTGCCAGGCGACGTAAGTTGGCATACCCTGCAGCGCTAGCCCTTCAACTGCGTGTCGGTGCGGAGCTCAGCGGCCGCGCACTCGTCGCCCTCGAGGTGACCGAATCGCGCTGGCAGCCAGGCATGAGCTGCCTCGCGGCCGGCAAGCGTCGCGACGTCGAGAGTTCGGAGACCGAGTGGCCGGGCGAGGCCGCGGCCGCGGCGTGAGGCTGTCTGACGCACGAGAACAGCGCGCTCAAAACCGAGAAACTGCTGAAGGCCTGCGAGCCACAGGAGCCGGTCAGGCTCGCCAGACTGGCCCTTGCCGCTCTTACACTCGAGTATCGAACGCGAGATCCGCAGACGTCCGTCGACGTCGACCGCGAGAACGTCTATATCGGTGAGAACATCACGTCCAGAATCCGCGTCGACGCGGATTGGCACACGCAGCCTGACCAGAGCACCGTCGTTGAACTCGGTACGGCCGACTCGACGTTCAAGGTCCGCGCCCGGGTCCGTTCCTCGACCACCCTTCTGCACCGGGCGCTTAGCTGACCGGGACGACACCGCTGAATCATCCGGCAGGTCGCCCCTAGGCGCCTCGACAGTGTCGCGCGTTCCTACTTGCGCCGTTCCTGTCTCTTCAGCTTCAGTGGTAATCGGTGTTGATCGCAAGTGTTGCTTGCCGACCGCTGCGGTTCCTGGTCTGCCTTGGGTGAGGAGGCGATCGCACCTTCCGTGGTTTGGACCTCGTCGTTGATCGGTAGTTCGTCGTCAGACACCGAAAGCACCGCCTGAAGTTACGTCACGCAGCGCCGCAATGAGTCGCGCTTCCTCGTGGCCGTTAATTTCAGCCTCGGAGGCAATCTTGGCGCGTTCCCGCTCGACGTGACTGTAGGCCCGCTGGTTGCCCAAGCTCTGGAGGCTGCCCGCCTCGCCTCGGTTTCGGGACCCTCGGGAGTCGATGATCGACAGTGCGGACTCGGCAATGTCGGATTGGAGTAAAACCATTTTGAAGCTGCCGCTTCGGCCGCTCGGTACCACTTTGATCGTGCCTGCGGTCTCGAGCATCGGGTAGTCGGTCCCGATATTCGGTACGCCTCCGGCTTCGCCATCACGGATGAGCGTGTATAGGAACGCTCCTGGGCTGTGCAATTTCCAGGAGGCGAACGTGGAGGCGTAGATCATGCTGCCTACCAACTGGCGCACGTGCCCCGACGGATCTGTGGGAGCAACGCCGAACGCGTCACGCTTGAGATGCGGGCTGAAAAGGAAACCCTCCTCGGACCCGCCTCGTCAAACCATCAGATTTGCTGTCTGCGTAGGTTTTTCCGTTGTCGAAGGCTCGGGCCATGTACGGCAGAGTGTGGACCTGTGCCGCGCTACCGTTCGTGTCCGCGATGCTGTGGGCGATCGGTTTTAGCATACCGACCGGGATCGAGGGATCGGCATCTTCTGCGGTTTCCCAGGTTCCGGGGATGAACAGGTTGAAAGTCTTCGAGCATCCGTTTGATTGGGCGGACGCGATGCCCGGCGACATCAAAGCGATGGAGGCTGCGACGACTGTTGCCGTCATCAGCATGCATACCGGACGGTGGATGGTCGAACCTAGGAACGGCATGAGAACCTTTCTCTACCAGCGAACACGATGTACCTGTCCGCGCGCGGACAGGCCTGACGCGCCCGATTTCAGGTGAGGGCCGCTATGGTGCTGGACGTATTCACTCCGATCAATGCGCCCTGTGAAGAACTGAGCTGTGCGAGGGCCGGGTGATCCTGCGTCTAGCGCGCACGCCCGAGTCGCCGTTCCTGCGGGCTGAGGTGTCCAGTGGGGGCATGTCCGGTGGGCGTTCCCAGCAGCGCTGGGTAAAGATGGATGGGTGAATGCTCCAGCCGAACTGCCCGCCGACTACGCCCAGCTTCTCGACCATCTCAAGTCGCAAGTTCGGCAAGCGCGAGTTCGCGCCACCCGAATCGTCAACACCGAACTGCTCAGTCTGTATTGGGACATAGGGCACGCGATTGTGCAGCGTCAAGAGGCCGAGGGCTGGGGTTCAAAGGTGATCGACAGGCTCGCCGTCGATCTTCGATCGGCCTTTCCCGACATGCGTGGGTTGTCGCGGACCAATCTGAAGTACATGCGGCAGATGGCGAGCATCTGGGGGCGCGATGCAATTGGCCAACAACCTGTTGGCCAATTGCCGTGGGGTCATGTGACGGTATTGCTCGACAAGCTGGATAACCAGTCCGACCGCGACTGGTATGCATCAACGGCTGCTGAACACGGGTGGTCGCGCAATGTGCTGCAAAATCAGATCAACAGCGGTTTACGGCGCAGGATCGGTGCGGCACCGTCGAATTTTCAGGACCATCTTCCGGCCGAGGATTCCGATCTCGCTCAGCAATTGGTGCGTGACCCGTACGTCTTCGATTTTCTCGACATCACCGAACGTGTCGCGGAGCGGGAGCTGGAGTCCGCGCTGATGCGTCGGCTGGAGCAGTTCCTCCTCGAACTGGGACACGGGTTCGCTTTTGTTGGACGCCAGTACCATTTCGAGGTCGGTGATCAGGATTTCTATATCGACTTGCTGTTCTTCAACTGGGTGCAAGCGAGGTTCGTCGTCGTCGAGTTGAAGGTAGGCAGGTTTGAGCCGGAGTATGTCGGGAAGCTCGGCTTCTATGTTTCGTGGATCGACGACAACCTCCGCAACAAGGACATCCACGCCCCGACTGTGGGAATCTTGCTCTGCGCCGGCCGCAACGACAACGTCGTCCGGTATTCACTTGCCGGGACAACTGCACCCCTCGCCGTAGCCGACTACACCTATGAGACTCTCCCCTCCCAGGTTCGCGATCTCGTCCCTACCGACGACGAGATCGCGGCAGCTGTGGAAGCCACTGTTTCCGAACTCGACTCCCAACTGCCCGTCAAACCTGACAACTCCGGCTGAGAGGCGCCATTCGATTTTCGAACCTGGCCGACATATCCTCTGGTGCCGAGATCGCTACCGGTGTTTCGCACGAGGGTCTGCGAACGCGATGCCTGGTCCCGCCCGGTGCGTCGAGGAGCAGGGGGAGTTCTATGTCCAGTCGATGTGGACGGATTCGATGGAATCGAAGTGAAATCCGAAAGTGTCGCCGTACTGGTCGAATCCCTTGTTTTCCGGGTAATCCATCGTGGCGTGACGTTCGAGGATGGCAACCACTCGGGCATGATCGTCGTTGGCCAAAGCCATGGCGAGTTCTCGTGTTTCGTCGAGACTGAAGGGGCTGTCGGAGTTCGCGAAATCGAGGGTACGCACTCGATAGTCGTAACCTTCTTCGGAACCGTTGCGGACGGACACTCCCCCGCGGACTCGGATGGTGGCCTTTTTGGGTTGCCCGTCGGGTCGTAGGACGCCGGCGCGGTCCATGATGTCGCGAGCTTTGACGTTTTTGAGTTTCTTTTTCGCGTCAGCGCGCAGTTCGTTCGTTTCCCCGGAACGGTAGCGAGAGACCCCTGATCGTGAACGGCCGATTTTCTTTGCGACAGCGTCGATTCCGCCGAGGCGTTCGATGGCGGCTCGCCGTTGTGCACGTTCGGTGACGTCGGGGTGCGGGATTCGTCCTTGCTGCGCCCAGCGGCGCAGTGTTCGGTCAGAGGGTGGCTTTCTCCCGGCGTCGACAGCTGCTTGCCGTAGGCCTTCTTTACCGATTTCGGTACGGAGCTGGCGTACGGAGACTTTGCTGGTGAGTCCGGCCAATCCCCCACTTTTGACCGATTTCGATTTTTCGACACCACTGGTCGCTGCTGTCGAGACGGATACGTTGAGTCCGTCCAAGCCGACGGTCTTCTGTGCGGGTTTGGTTGATCGCGGTTTCGGAAGATGCAGGGCCACTATATGTTTCCTTCATCTTCGTCGGTGAACGCAGCTTTGAGTGCGAGGTTGATCTCGTGGGTGTCGCGTGCGTCGGTCAGCATGACGGTTATGTTTTCGGTGAGCGGGGCGCTCTTTTCCAGAGTCATTTTCCCGAGTGCGTCACTCTCGTCTGCGATGTCGATGCCCGGGGGCAGGGGGTAGACCCAGGAGTCGGTGACGGTGCGCAGTGGCCAACGCCCGGTTTCGCGTGCGATGCGCATCGCGACGCGGCGGCCTCGCCAGCGGCAGTGTGCGATGATCGCTGCTCGCCAGAGCGGTTGGTGGTGGTGTTGCATTTGTTTGGCGGTCCACATGTCGGGGTTGACCATTCGGCCGATGTAACCCTTGTAGCAGGCGCCGATGAACCGTTTCATTGCTGTGTCGCCTGTGTCGACGGCAACTTTGCGGGCTTCTCGCAAGAATTTCGCCCACTTGTCGAGGGCCCGTCCCTGTTCGGGGTAGACCCATGCTTCTGCGATGTCGAGGTCGTCGAGTTCTGCGCCGATTCCGCCATCGGCGATGGACGTTTGAAGTGCATCGAGGCTGACGGTGGTGATCCAGGTCTGCACAGGTTGGTCGGCGAGCATGTGTGGGTGAGGCAACGGTAGAGCGGGTGGGAGCGCCAGCATGTCACCCGGTGGGAGGGTTACACGCCAGAGCCCAAACGGGGTTTTCGATTGCCGCGCAGCGTCGAGCGCGTTCTCGCCGCGAAGATGTCGAGGTTTTCCGTAGCCGAATTCGAGCATGCCAGCGGAAGCGAGGTACGCCGCTCGTTGGTCTATCGATACCAGTTGTGTTGCGTCGGAGACTTCTTCGAGGTCCGGGATGCGTGTCCAACCGGCGGCAGGTTCGAGATCTCCGCGGGGTTCGCCGTCCAGCGGTGGGACCGGTCCACCGACAGTGACGACGATTCCTTTACCGCTGCGGGTGCGGTCGCGTTTGATCTTGTCGACGATGGCGGCGCCGGTGCGTGCGGGGGTGGGGCCGGGTAGCACGCCGAGGTGTTGTGCGCACCAGGCGAGTCGGCGTCCCAGTTCCTGCGCAGCGGGGAGGTCGTCGTCGGGGAGGTAGGTTCCGGCGGTGGGTGATCCGAGAATTCCCATGTCTCCCACGCGATTGCCCCATCCGAAGTCTTTGTTCCAGTAGGTCCATACATAGGGTTCGATGAAAATGTCGACCATGGATGTGAAGTTCCCGGTGGTGCGGGAGAGGTGAACGACGTGGCCGGGTTCTCCGCGCAGTTCCCATCCTGCGGTCAGCATGGGGGTCAGCGTGGCGTGGAGGATCGCGGTGAGTTCTTCGGCAGCGCGGGTGCGGAGGATTTCCATGTCGTCGACATCGTCTTCGCTGCCTGGGTCGATGATCCATCCGAGCATTTCGCAAGCTTCGATTCCGACTATCCAGATCTGTGCCGGTGCGCCCAGCGGGGTGAGCGTTGCCCATCTGATGAGTTTGTCGAGTTTTTCGATGGAATCGACTGGGCCGGTGAGTGTGTGGCCAGACGGTGTGTAGGTGCCGGCTGCTGTGACAATGACGGCGTGGCCGTCTGCTGCCTCGCTGGCGGGAGGAAGGGTGCCCGATTCGGTTGCGTCGAGTTCAGATGCCTCGGTGGGTTCCGAATCCACCTCAGCAGTGAGCTCGCTTTGGGGCACAACTGTTTCCGTGTTGTAATCCGAAGACCGTGACGAGTCCGTACCTTGCCGCGCTATGGGGGCGCTTTCGCCTGCCACTGGTTCGACCTCTGGTTCCGCGGCGACACGATCCTCCGCAATCGGCGCACGGGCATCCATCACGTCAGCATCGGGATCCGGCGCCGTGGCGTCTTCGATCCCGAAGAGAGCTGGTTCAGAATCGAGCTCAGAACCTTCGCCATGAACTTCGGGCACCGGAGGAGGATCGAGGTCGAACAGGGGAATCTGCTCCCACTTCTTCACCACCATCTCTCCCCCATCCTCGCTGCTGATTTCCTCATGATTCGAGATCGAATGCTGATCGCAGCGCCCTGCTCAACAACACTTCCTGAGCCGGCAGGAGAAATCCTCGGTTCGCACCGAGTGCCGACACGGGGATGGTCGTCACCCCGTCGCAGTCGGCAACAGATCCGTCCTCGACGCCGTTGCCTTCACCTAAACTCAGTTCGGTCGACAACCCCCGCCCCTTCGAACGAATGGGGGCAACAGTGACCGTCCCCAGGTGGGGCCGAACCAATTCCCTCGTCAGGACCAACACCGGACAAAGATCTCCGAGTTGCGCCTCGTGGATCGGGCGCACTCAGTTCTTCTTCCCGTGCGCGGCAGCGATATTCACATCGCTACCCGCGCCGTCAGACAGGATCTCCACGTCGCGGACCGCCAACTGTCGACGCTGCTCACGCTCCAACGCTCGAAGCACGACTTGAGCACGGCTTTTCGCACGCCCACCGCTGACCTCACTGTCGAGAAACGCCACGATGTCCTCGGGTAGCCGTACCGCGATCTGCGTACTCATAACCATCATGATACCGAATTGGGATGTAAACCGGTACCAGTCCCACATCCATTCATCTCCTTGCAACCACCGCCCCTGAGACTCCCGGTGCCGGGGACTGCCGGCCGAACGTCCGTGGATTGTCCGACCGTCAGTGCCCCGATTACTCGGCGCCGTACAACTCGGCGGTGTAATGCCCCTCCCCATTGCATGTGGCTTCTTCCCAATCGACGCCCAACGCGTCGGCCAGGTGGTGCGCATCGGAGAGGAAATCCGCGAACACGGTGGGCAATTCTTCGGTGCCGGGGGTCTATCTCTTTAACGGTGTTTCGGCGGATTTCCATCAGTAAGTTTCAGATCCTGGCCAACGATCGGCGAACGTGATCGCAAACGCGTTCAGAGCGGGCTTCCACCTCGTTATCCATCGTGCCTGGCCCTTGCCTGTCGGGTCGAGCGA
>NZ_JBEUOQ010000048.1:0-7296 GCF_040489275.1 Rhodococcus baikonurensis
CTCAATGCGTTTGCGATCACCTTCGAAGGACGCATCACCCTGAACGGTAACTAACCGACATCAAGGTCGGATCCACCGTTAATCGGACACTCCCACGCATACAAGTGCAACCTTTCAGAAGGGGTGCTGGTTAGGCAGCGGCGATGGTGAGGGTGCCGCCGGTGAGGCCGGTGCCGTCGCCGGTCACGGTGCCGCCGGGGACGGTGATGACGTACTCGCCAGCCGAGCCGGTGACCGTGAAGTCGGCGGCCTTGTAGCCGTCGTCCAAGGCGACGAGAGCCGTCTTCACTGTGGCGTTCGTGGCGTTGAACGCGATGGTGTCGGTGGTCTGGCCGTTCCAGGTGAGGGTGAAGGTGCCTGCGGTGGCGCCACCGAGATCAACGTTGAACACCTGCGCGCCCGAAGGAACCAGAGGCTTCACGATATCGCGGGGCTTTCCACGACCCGACAGAGTGAAACTGAACTCCTGCAACGCATTCGTGTCACCCGCAGCGCTGTCCGTCCACTTGACGGTAGTCTCCGCCTCGTACGCGTCAGGCAGATCATCACGTCGGTAGATGCGAGCAGTGACGATGTTGGCGGTGCCGGTCTGGCGGCCCTTCTTGCGGAGGAAGTTCTGACCTGGATCGTCAACGAAGCCGGCGGTGTTTTCACCCTTGCGCTTGCCGCCGCCTTCGATGCGGAATGCGAGGCCGGTGACGATCTGCGACGCGAAACCTTCCGAGTCGATGTCGGAATCGTCCTGCTCGGAACCTTCGAAGATCGGGGAGACGGAGGACAAGCCGCGCACTCGGGTGGGTACGCCGTTGATGTCGACTTCGAGGATCCAGTCGCGTGCGAGTGTGGATGAAAGTGACTGTGTGGGTGCGGTCATGGTGTTGCTCCTGGGTTTGTGGTGATTGTGTACGAATCGGGGCGGGTGTAGCGGTTGCTGGCTTCCAATGCGGCAGGGCCGCGGATGTGGCGGCGGCAGGACAGAATGTTGACGCCCGCCCACACGGTGTTGCTGCGTTCGTGGAGGGTGTCGTCGATGGCGCGGAACACTGTGTCGGCCATGCGTTCAACTGCCCTCACGTCGAGGCCAGCAGCCCGGAAACGTATTTGGACGTAGTAGTCGGGGGTTGCTTCGTCCTTCGATCGGTCGTCGTTGTAGACGTTGATGAAGATCGCGTTGTCGGGTTTGTCTCGGAGTTGCCCGAAGAACACCACTGGCAGTGCGCCAGCTGGGTAGGTGGTGAGGTTCGGGTCCCAGCGTGCGAGTCCGAGGTTGGTGAGGTGTTGGGCGAGGGCTTCGAGGAGTTCGACGGTGTCCGGTGCCCGAACGAGTGTCATCCCGCACCGCCACTCTGTTCCCACGCAAGAAACTCAGGAGCCTTGAGGACAGTGTCAAATGCTTGATCACCGCATCGCTTACAGGTGTACATATGGTGAAACGATTTGGCGTCACTTGTGACCGCTGTGCATACGCGCTCGAAGTGCTCACATGCGGTCATCCGAGTTGCCTCCGTATCGCTTCAGCGAGGATCTGCCCGACAACTTCCCTCGTTGCGATGCACGCGTTCTCGAGGTACTTCGCCTCACCATCCTGATGGTGATAACCGAGTTCCTCGTGCTGCCTTATCGCATACGGTCCGTCGAAGCCGACAGCAGCTTCCAACCCCTCAGCCGCAGTCGCCGCAGTGTTCCGCAGATACCCGGTCTCTTTCGGTGCCCGTTCGATCGCTTCCTGCTTGATGACTTCAGCGGCAGCGTGCAAGCCGTCTGTGATGGCGGAGCGGACTGGCTCGATCGGAAAATTCAGGGCAGTACTCATGCAGCGATCACCTCGTCCAGGTGCTCAGCGAGAGCGTCCACTGCATCTGCCACCAACAAGAGATCGCAGGGAACCATGAGCGCCTCTGTGATGACACCTACCGTCATCCGGATGCCAATCTCAGCGACATCCAAAGCGGCCACACGCTGCTCGTAGGTCATCGCTCGCAGTGCCTCAACTTCGGTCATGCCACGCTCCTAGGTCAGATCCACGCTGTAGAAGTTGGGGGTCAAACCGTTGCCGTCGTCATGGCGTTGCTCCGCCAACACCACAGCCGTGCGTCCACCGAACTCGGGTGGAAACGTCACCAGCGAGCCGACAGGAATCAGTGCAGTGTTGACATGCATGCTCACGCGGGCCTCCGAGATGACCTCGGAACCATCAGCAGCCTTCACGAGTTTGCGTTTGGTGGTGATCTTCCCGAGCACAGTCACAGCCGGATCGAACGCCGGCTCGTACGGGCCTTCGCCCGCATGCCGCTGCACCGAAACCGGCCACACAAACCACGCCTTCGCGATCTGATCAGCCACGCTCATGACGATTGCACCGCCGACGACGCCAACCCCGCCAACCGCAAAATCCGCAACGCACCAGGCGCCAAAAACTTGAGCGCATTCATCCGATCCGGAGCCGTCAAATACGTGTCATACGACAACGACGCACCATCAATCGCTGTCGTCGTCAACCGCGGCTCCTGACCGCCGGCACCCTTGATCGGATCATCACCCGACGCCAACCACGCATGCACTTGCGCGCACGTCGCTTCCTGCATCGCCTCAGACAGATCATCGTCCGAGGGTTTCCCGTTCGGGAGGGTGTCGTAGATGTCGCACTGGCATGCAGTTCCGACAAGGCCGGATGCTTCCCGCAGCATTGCAGTCAACTTCGCGGGGGCAGGTTCAGGGGTTTCCCCCATCCAGGTTTCCAGCTGATCGGCGGTCGCATAGACGAGCACGGTTACTCCTTCTCCAAGCCGATGACCGTCTTGACGGTCGCGACATCGGCCCCAGCCGAGAACAGGGAACCGGACGCGTCGCGCCGCAACTGCTCCACGATGATGCAATCCGGAAAGATCTGGACACGGCGTGTACCCGAAATGGGGATGCCGAGGTGTTCAAGTGCGGCCATCAAGTCCCGTCGCTTGAACGTGGTGGGTAGATCAGACACGGATTCTCCTCGGGGTGTTGATGGTTGGCGCGCAGACCATCTCGGTCATACCGAGATGTTTATACGCTGCTGCAAGGGGGAAAGGAACCCGGCGGTGAACCCCTCAAGCGGTCTTAACGTGGGTCTATGAGCCGTTGCCGGGCACGTAGAAACGCACCAACCACCAAGCATTTGGTCCCACCAGCCCCGAGCCGCACAGGAAGGCGACCCGGGGGTGGGCATCAGGTGCTACTCGCTCAAACCACCAACAGCGTCAGTGGTTTCGGGTTTCGCCTTGGCCGATGGCCGCTTGGCGACAGGCTTCTCGTTGACCTGAAGTTCACGCACCGCCTCAGCCAACTGGTTCAGCTTGATCGTGAACCCAGCCTCACCACGAACGAACTCCGGTACCTCGATCACGGCGTCACATCCAATACCAGCTTGACGGCACGCTTCAGCGACTTCGTGGAAGCCGGATCGTCGTAGTCGTCGGGATCGGTCACGACGCTGATTCCGAAGAACGTGTCGAAGATCGAGCGGTTAACCATGTGCGTGGAGTCGTAGTCACGAATCCAGCGCAATGCGATGCCGGCGTACGAACCGGACGCGGTATCGACACCACCCAGAGGAGTGGCGGGGACGCGGTACACCGACTGGAAAGCGGTCTTGTGGAACGCGAACGCCTCGTTGGGGTCGATGCTGTTGCACACCACGATCGGGAAGCCGGCGATGTTGCCGATGGTCGCGTTCCGGAGGGCGTTCGAGTCACCGGACTGGTCGAACTTCTTGAACTGGTCGGACTTGAGGATCGACGCTTCCACGTTCGTGCCAACAAGAAACACTCGATCAGCCTGCGGAACGTGGTAGTCGTTGAGCACACGGCGTGCGTCAACAGCAGCCTCGTAGAACTTGCCCTCCGCGATCTCCAGGACCGAACTCGTGGGGTACGCGGCCCCACGAATGGTGGTGGCGATCTTGTCCTCGACGCGCTCCGCGACAGAACGAGTCTGAGGCAGGGTGACCTGCTCGGTGAACTGATCGATGTCGAGAGTCAACTCTTCGTCGGTCAGTTCGATCGCGTTGTACGGGTGGGTGTCAAGCTTCACGTCGACCTTGAACTCGTTCAGGTCGGAGATCTCGATTGCCGCGGTCTTGTTGCGCCACGGCTTGTCCTTCGCGACCGTGCGACCGGGGATGCGGATCGACACAGTGTCGTTCTTCGGGGACCGGCTGGAAAAGTGCCGCGACGCATCAGAGGCGATGATGCCCGGAAGAACAACGTCGCGTTCGAGGACGCCGAGACCGGCAGAGAGGATCTGCTCGGCCTTGAGAATAGTGTTTGCCATGAGGTGTGCTCCTGGTTAGTAGATTTGGATGCCCGGTTTGCGGGTGGCGACGCGTTCGGCGAGTTTCTTGGGGTCCATCTCGTCGGTGTTCGCGGTTCCGCCGGTTGCCTGCCTGCCGGATCGGCCGGCGGGTGCGGCGGTTTTGATGCGTTCGGAGAGTGCTTTCGCTTTGGCGTCGAACTTGTCGGCTGGGGTGCCTTCGAGGAAGTCGAGGTCTTCGTCGGAGAGCCCGTATTTGCGGGCTGCTCGTTCGCGGGCTGCTTCGGCGCGTGCGGCTTCGGCGTCGGCTTTGGCGTCGGCGGCTTCCTTCGCTGCCTTTTCCTCGGCGGTCCGGTTCTTGGCCTTGATCTTTTCGAGTTCTTCAGCGGCTTTAGCGTTTTCCTTCGCCCGCGCCTCGTGCTTGCGTGCTTCCTTCTTCCAGTCGGTGGTTTCCTCGGCGGTGGTGGACTGTGCAGTCTCGGTTGCCGTGGTGTCCGTTGCCTGGGAGGTGTCGGTCGCGGTGGTGGCGGCGTCGGTGGTTTCGCTGGTTGCCTGTTCGTCGGCCATGCTGTTCTCTCCTTGTGCCATGCGGCATTGGCCCCGGTTGCCGTGCGGCTGGGGGCTATTGGGTTACTGCGATTCCGCCATGCGGCGGGAAACTCTGGGGATCTATCAGCGTGTATTGGGAAAACCCGATAGATCAGCGGTTAAGCAATGACAGATTCGAGAGTGTTCAAGCTCTCCAGGAACGACTCGTCAGACAGAAGGCCTCGTCGAACCTTTTCGACGTGAGGGATGCACGAGACGCGAACCTCGTCGCAGAACGGGCGATGGAAGGCCCCGACCTCGACACGTTCGACGTTCCACTCGACCTCTTCGGTTGAGAGAACAGACAGCGACAAGTGCCCGCCCCTACTCAACACCGCGGCCAGTGGATGTTCCGCAGGTATCGAAAACCCCTTGTCGAACACTGCAATGCAGTGACCGAGATGCTTCCGATTCCAGTCCCACACTCGGATCACGACAGGTTCGTTCGACATTGGGAAATTCCTTTCAGGGGAACGCGGTAGTTGATGACTTATGAGCCGGTAGGCATAGAACTTCAGAAGTTCCGGAACATTCGATCGCCAACCCACAACATGGTTGCGGCAGCGGTTACAGCGATGGCACCAGGCACTATGAGCAGTAGCCACAAGGGATCCATCAGTTACTCCTAGGGTTAGCGTGCGCCGAGGCGTTCGCGGTTAGGCCGGCGTTTCAGGTCGTGTTGCGCGGTGTGAGCTGCGATCGCGGCCTGCTGCTGCTTCAACCGGGCAACCAACTCGCGTTTGCGTTGCGGGGTGACTGCCACGGCCTGCTGCTTACGGGTGTCACGGATAGCGCGTTCCATCGCCCGCTGCTTCTGCGACGCCGCATACCCTTCCGGATCCGGCCTCGTCTCGAACGTCCGCGAAGCTCCCGGCACATAGCCCGTTACGGCGTGTCCGCAGTTCTGATGACCAAATCCGGCAGATGTCGCTTCACGCATCGTCGCCTTGATCTTCACCTTCACTGCTTTGCCGCCAGTTGCGTTCTGGCGGATCACTGTGCCGGTTTCACCGTCCAACGAGAGGATCTGACCTTCGAATGGCTGGCACACAGGAGCCGGGTTCGAGTGGCTGGATACGACAACCAGGTTGTGGCCTCGTTCGAGTAGGCGATCCGCGTGTCCTTGGCGGAGTTCTTGGTTGACGATGGTCCGGGATTTCATCTCGATGTAGGAGGCGAGGGACCAGTTGCGGCCGGCAGCGTCTTTGAAGCCGGTGACGCCACGTTTGGTGAGGATGTCGAGGGCTTGCTGTGCCGCATCCAGGCGTGTACCCGATCGGACACCCGATGACCTCGCGATGATCTGCGTTGTCACCTGTGAATGCAACTCCCCCGCGGCACCCGGAATCCGAGCAGTCACCTGCGACAAAACCTGCTGCCCCGCGAAGATCGCGGCCCGAGTCTTCCGATCCCGAGCAGGTGTCACAGGCGGAACCGGCGGGGCTTTCGGTAACGCCTTCAAGTCCTCGTCCGCAGCCTCCCGGCCACGCTCAGCAGCACCAGCAACCGCACCCTCAACCAACGCTGGCATCTGGGATTGCAACTGCAACGCCAACAACTGCGCCTGCTGCCGAAACCGCAACATCTCCGCCGGCTGCCGCGCTTCCCACTCTGGTGTGTCGATGCCCGCCACAATCGCTTCGGCGAGCATCGCCATCAGAGCCAACTCGGCTTCGGTGTAAAGGTTGATCAACTCGTCGGGGAGGCCTGCTGCTTCAGACGGGTCGAGCGCCATCGCCTACCCCCTAGAAACCGCCTCCGAAGCCGCCTGATGGATCAGGAACCGCGCCAGCCTTATCGATCGCCGCGGCTTCCTCGTCGATCCACTTCTCGTCCTTGTCCTGATTCAGGTACGCGACCTTCGTCCTCGTGGACGCAGCATTCGACGTAGACCAATTCAAGACAGTCCGCGACTTCGCCTCATCAGATTCACGAGCGAACTCAGGCCACTCGATCTCCAACTCCTCAGACGGAGCAACACCTTTGAACTTAGCGGCATCGATGCGGAGGCAGATCGTCGCCAACGGAGCAAGAGCTGCACCCCAATAACGGGCCTTACCGTTGGTCGTGATGACCGTCCACTCCTTCTTCCCCTGCGCCTCAGTAGCCGTCTGAGCAACCTCATCCGACATACCAAACGACACAGGCGAATACCCGGTCTTGCGGAGCACTTCACGGATCAGCATCTCCGCGCCCTGATCATGCTGAAGGACACGGATCTCGGGCTGATGGAACTGGAGCATCGACATCGAGGTACCTGTCGAGCCGACACCAGTGCCGACTGCCTGAAACACTTCCCGATCCTCCGACAGCGCCATGCCTTTGCCGGGGGACTGTCTGAATAACGGTGGATCCGGTCCTTGATTCAACACGCCGAGCTGAGCTTGGCGGGAAGGATCGACGATGACCGAAACACTTGATCCC
>NZ_JBEUOQ010000049.1:0-7100 GCF_040489275.1 Rhodococcus baikonurensis
TTCGTCACATCATCCAGTGTCGTCATCACGGCACCCTTCTCGCCGGGCATTCACCCAGCGTGTCGGGCCGAAACACCGTTTAAGAAACACTCCCGAAGAACCCGTCGGCACAGATGCATTGGCGGCGTTGAGTAAGGCCTGACGGGAGTAGGAATCGACTTCTGGCTGGTCATTTTCGTTGGCTGGATATGGTGGCGACGGCTTCTCTCGCCGCGCTCCGGTATGCCGTGATCCGGGGTCGGACCACACGACTCTCGGTGATACACACTCGCCAGGAAGACAACAGCATCTCGGTTTCCCCTCTGCGGTCAATGACCGACGGTACACAAGCTCGCCGGAGTAACCGTGCGCGTCACCGATGCCGGCGGAACCAATGTTGTTGAGATCGACATGCTGGTGACCGCTGATGCTATCGCCGAAGCCCGGGATTGAAGTGACCCGAACTCCCGGGGCTTTGCTTTGCGATGTGCGACTATAAGTTCATGCTCGATCCGGGCGCAAAGGGCAGTGACGTAGTGGTGATACCGCAACGAACTTTATGGTGGGCGGTCGACGAGCTCTGCCGTGCGTTGCCGCACGAGGTGCTTCGAAAACTGAAAGTGAGATCGGGCGAGGACCTAGCCGCCATTTCAACGACTGCATTCCTAGCCTGTGCGCCGACTAGCGTTGATTGTGCTGGCGAACCAGACTTGATCTTCGATCTTTCGCATTCGAAATCGGAGCGCAGCCCCATATCGTCGATGGGTTTGGCGAATAAGAGGTTTGCGGACTTCGAAGTGAAATCGATTGGTCTTTGGTACCGAAAGTTTGACGCCACGATTGATCAATCCCTTGGGCGTGGCGAAATTCCGATGGTGACGACGTTCACCGCAGCTGTTACGACTGTAAACGAGGTCCTGGCAGGTGAAGGCCTCAATCAGATTGATCGCGCGCTCCGCCAACTAAACAAGAAAGTGAGGGTTGCGCACTCGAAGAACATATTTCTGATTGCCCATCCCTTTGACTATCCCGTCGTTGAAATGGACGTTGCTCCTATCGTGGCACACCTTCTGAACCCACTGGACGGGATTGTTGGCGTAGACACCGTCTGGGTGATGTGGCCGGATGTCTTCTTTGTGATGTGGTCATCCCACAATGCCCGGTGGGTGAATCTGTTGTTTGACTCTCGAGAACAGAGCAAGGATCACTCATCTGCTTGGGACGACCTCGAGTTGCTGCAGCAAGTCCAAGTTGAGTTTCAGCGTCGTATCGACGGTGAAACGAACTCTCCGTACATATTTCGACTTGAGTAACGGGTTGTTTGAGGTGTTGTGGGTCGGCGAGCTCAAGAGCTGACAGCCAAGCCCGGACATCGTTTGCGGTCTATCCGCTTTTTAGCGTGGCGTTTCGCAGGTTTGACTTCTTGTGTGCAGATGCCGGCCCGAAAAGATGTCGTAGAGGTCGGCATGCTGGGGACCGCTGATCGGAGGTCGAAATCGCGGTCTTGTAGCCACCTTTCCTTCGCCTGTCTGCGGTGGTGCCGGCGGCCGGTGAGGTAGTGGTTTCTCACGTCCCCGGCACAGGGTGCGCCGGGGACGTGAGAAACGATTCTAGCGCCTATTTGCGCAGGTCAACCTATATAATTGGGGAGTCTAATTCGGTAGCGGACCTGACCAGTTCGCTCGATTCTGGAGGATTCCTGTGGCTGATTTGGCTACTGCTGTGACTGTGTTGGATGCGAATGGGCGGGCGGGTGTGCCGTCGTTGTTGATTTCGGGTCCGGGTATGGGCAAGTCGAGTTTGGTTCGTGGGTTGGCTGCGGCGGATGGGGTGTTGTGCAAGACGGTGTTGGGGTCGTTGCGTGAGCCGTCGGATTTCGCGGGGTTGCCGGTGGTGCGGGAGCACGGTGTGGCGTTGGAGGCTCCGGCGTGGGCGAAGGAATTGGTTGCCGGTGGTGGTGGGTATCTGTTTTTGGACGAGTTGACGACGAGTCCGCCTGCTGTGCAGGCGGCGATGTTGGCGGTGGCGTTGGATTTGACTGTCGGTGATGTGCAGTTGCCGAAGGGGACTCGGGTGATTGCGGGGGCGAATCCTCCGGATTGCGCTGCTGGTGGGTACGAGTTGGAAGCGCCGTTGGCGAATCGGTTCTGACATGTGGAGTTCACGCCGTCTGTGGATGAGTGGTTGGACGGTATGGCGACGGGGTGGGGTGCACCGCCTGCCTCGCGTGCGGTGGCCACCGATGAGCAACGGGTTGCGTTGGTGCGCAGTTCGATCACCGGCTTTGTGCAGCGCAATCCTGATGCGTTGGATGCGTTTCCGTCGTCGGCTGCGCAGACCGGTGGTGCGTGGCCGTCGCGTCGTACGTGGTCGATGTTGGCGGCGGTGTTGCCGCATTTGCGGGAGGACGACAACGCGGCGATCAACACGGCGGTGTTCGGGTTGATCGGTGAGGGCGCGGGCGTGGAGTTCTTGGAGTGGCGGCGTAGCGCGGATCTTCCCGATCCGGTTGCGGTGGTGGAGAATCCCGATTCGGCGTTCGATTGGCAGTCGCGTCCTGATCTGGTGTGGGCGGTGCTGTCCGGTGTCACGGCGTGGGCGGTGGGACGGGGCACGGTGGAGGCCTGGCGCAGTGCGTGGGGTCCGCTGATCGCGGCTGCGGAGGCGGGCGCACCGGACGTGGCGGGCGCGGCGGCGCGCACGCTGGCGACGGCGCGACCGGCGAAGGCGACTGTCCCGGCGTCTGCTCGTCGGTTCGCGCCGATGTTGACCGCTGCGGGTCTGATGGAGGCGGCGGCATGAGCGGGGTTCGGGTGCTCGCGCCGGATGAGTTGCGGGCGTTTCGCCTGGCACGGCTGGTTTCTGCCGAGCAGATGCCGTATTTCATGCGGGCGTTGTTCGCGGCGCAGCCCGTTGCTGCACCGGGGTTGGGAACGTTCGCGGTGGATGCGCAGTGGCGGCTTTATCTCGATCCGGCGTTGTTGGTGGGCGCGGGTGCGTGGCCGGTGCCGGTGGCGGGTGCGGTATTGCTGCACGAGGTCGGGCACTTGCTGCGGGCGCACGGTGCGCGGGGTCAGTCCTTGCCGAAGCCGGTGCAACACGTGGCGTGGAATTACGCGGCGGACGCGGAAATCAACGACGACTTGCTGGCGGCGGGCGTCGGGTTACCGGACGGGGTGATCACTCCACAATCGTTCGGGTGCGAGGACGGCGGAATCGCAGAGGACTACTACACGCACCTGATCGATCCGGCTACGGGGCAACAGTTTCCAGACGACGAAGATGTGGGATGCGGGTCCGGTGCGGGGTGCGCGCCGGTGCCGGGGGAGTTGGGCGCGGCAGCGGGGGAGGTCGCGGACGGGTTGGACGGCGCGGAAGCAGATCTGATGCGCCGCCATGTGGCGCGGGCGGTGCAGGCGGCGCAAGGGAAGGGGCGCGGGAGCGCACCGGCAGGATTGGCGCGTTGGGCTGGTGAGGTTCTCACGCCGCCGACAGTGCCGTGGGATCGGGTGTTGCGCGCGGTGATCCGGCGCGCGCTGGCGGATCAGTCGGGGCGGACGAACTACAGCTATGCGCGTCCGTCGCGGCGCAGCCTGCCGGGGATCGTGGCCCCGGCGATGCGGGGTCCGTCGATCACGGTGTCGATTGTGATCGACACGTCCGGGTCCATGTCGGCGGCGGATCTGTCGGCGGCGATGGGTGAGGTTGCGGGTGTGCTGCGGGCAGGCGGTGTAGCGCGGGAGCGGGTACGGATTCTCTCGTGCGATGCGGCATCGACGTCTGCGCAGGCGGTGCGGTCGGTGGCTGATGTGGTGTTGGTGGGCGGCGGCGGTACGGATATGCGCGTCGGGATCGATGCGGCGAACGCGGCCCGTCCTGCCCCGCACGTGGTGATCGTGTTGACGGACGGGGATACGCCGTGGCCGGATCGGCCGTCGCGGGCGCATCTGGTGTGCGCGGTGATCGGCAACGACACTGCACTGGCACGGACCCCGGAATGGGCGTCGAGTGTGCAGATCCCGGTCGGTGCGTTGTGAACGCGGTGAGCGGTGATCTGTTGCGGTACGCGCAGCAGGTGTTGACCGGTACCGGTCACGCGCCGGATCAGGTGGCGAGCGTGGTCGCCGGTACCGGCGAGGATGCGGCGGCGCGGGCCTTGCGTGCGGGGTGGGAGTGCGCTGCGAATCCGGTGGTCGGGGCGTGCGAACAGACGGAGGACGTGTCGTGAGCGTGGAATGGTTCGATCTGGCTCAGCGTCTCTATGCCGCCGAAACAGGGCGCCCCGTTGCTCGGCTCGCACACACTACGTTCACCCCGTCAGCGTCGGCGCTGGCGGTGCGGGCGACGGTACGCGGCGGCAGTGTGAGCGTGTCCGCTGCGTCGTTCGGTGGAGGTGAGGAAACCGCGTGCGACGAGGCAGGGTTGGCGTTGCTCGCACGGTTGGGCGGCACACTGGCGGCGGATACCCCGGCGATGTTGCTCACCGACGACACCGGCACGATCCCGGCCCTGGTGGGGTTGGCGCGGGCGCACGCTCACCACAGTGACCCGAACATCTCCGGTAGCGCCGCGATGGTGGGGTGGTGGGCAGATCGCGCGGATCATCCCGGCACATCGGCGGTGGTGAATCTTCCGGCCGCCTCCAGTGCCCGCTACGTGCTCGGAGTGGTGCCGGAAGCGCAGCGGTCGGCGCGGGTATGGCGAAAGTGGTTGCAGATCACCGACGAGAGTGTCGCCGGGATGCACGAATGGGCGCGTGCGATCGGCAGTGGCCCGTTGTTACCGCTGCTCGCTGCGATCGGTGAAGACGACGCCTATTCGTTTTCTCGGGCACAGTCCGCACTGGTGGACGGTCACGACTGGTCGCGTCCCGACAACACGGCCAGCGCCGCGATGGGTCTGCGAAGTCGTTGTGACGCAGCAGATGTGATGTCATCAGCCTTGCTCGATGATCCGATGTGGCGCGAGCGCGCATTGCACACCGGCCACGTCGCGGTGGGTGTGGCATCGATGACGCCGCCACCGAAAGGTTCACGTCGGCGCAACGGGTCGTTGTCGGTGACGTGTGAGCGTCTGGATTCGCGCCTGCGGGTCGGATCTGCTGTCACCGGGTGGGTCGGTACACCGCGACGGCGTCCGTTCGAGCAGTTCACTGTCGAGGTCACATCGACCGAGGTTGTCGGCGGGAAGTTGGTGCTCGGACTCGGTTCGGTGGGGATGTATGCGCCGCCGAGTGGCGCGTCGGTGGTGTTGATGCCGCAAGCGGCGTCACCTTTCGCGATGCGCGCTGGTCGTGGCCGGTACTGGCGGCTCTACCGAGGGCGGCGGTCCTGGCTTTCGACGGGGCAGACACCCGTCCCTTCCCGGCGTGAAGTGCCGTTGGACGTGCTCATAGCGGGCGCAGAGGAATAGCACCGGCAGCATACCTGCCTTAGGTAAATAGCCAGTTCAGAGACTTTTTTCACGAAAGGTTTGATTCGTCATGCGCATTACTGCCTCGTCGTCCGATATTGCTGCCCCCTCCGGCCCGGTGCCGTCGTCGTCCCGTCCGCCCGTCCCGTCGCTGACGGGGTGGCCGGGGTCGGAGATCATGGCCGACCCGATCACAGCGCGTGTGCTGTTTTCGGTGTGGTCGGGTGATCCGGCGGTGGTGGTGCCGTCCCCTCCCGGTGCGGGCAAGACCCGCTTGGTTGCATTACTGGCTGCGGCATTGGCGCACCGCGCGGATCTGCGCGTGGGGATCGCGGCGCAGACCCGCGAACAGGCGGTGGAGATTGCACGCCGGTTGGGAACACTCACCGACCGCGCCGCCTTGATGTGGAAAGCGAAAGCACCGGCACCGGACAGCGGCGACACACCGGTGGTCTCGGGACAGAAAGTGCGCTGGCAGGGCGACGTCGGTGCAATTCTGATCGGCACGACGGCGCGATGGTTGTTCTCGGACCCAGACCGAGTCGGTGCGGACGTGTTGATCGTGGACGAGTCGTGGCAATGCACCTACGCCGATCTGGGAGCGCTGGGAGCCATGGCGAAACAGGTGGTGTGCGTCGGTGATCCCGGCCAGATCGACCCGGTGGTGACCGGCGATGTATCTCGTTGGGAGGGAAGCGAAACCGCACCCGATCTACCCGCCCCGATTGCACTGTTGGCTGCGCACGGCGACGCGGTGGGGATGGTGCGGTTGGCGCACACCTGGCGACTCGGACCCGACACCACAGCACTGATCGCGCCACTGTTCTACCCCGACCTGCCGTTCACCTCCAAGCGTCCCCCGGAACACCTCACCGATTCGAGCGGAGCCGTGTGGCCCGAATTGGCGCACCGCCCGATCACAGCCTGCGGAGGCCCGTCCGATCCGGCCCTGGTGACCGCATGCGCCGCGCGGGCGGCGGAACTACTGGCAGCGGATCTGGTCACCACCGCAGGCCAGCGGCCAATGACGGCCGCCGACGTGGCCGTGGTGGTCCCGCACGTGACCCAGGCTGCGGCAATCCGTGCCCTACTCAGCGAGCACCCCGACGTACTGGTCGGCACCGCCAACTCGCTGCAAGGCCTCGAGCGCCCTGCCGTCGTGGTGCTGCACCCGTTGGCGGGATACCGGACCGCCGAACCTTTCAACCTCGACGCGGGCCGCACCTGCGTGATGCTCTCGCGTCACCGCGCCCACATGTCCGTCGTCATCGATGACACGACCGCGAGCGTCCTTGCACACGGTGCGCCGTCGCCCGCGCTCGAGGTCCAGACCGCCCTGTTGGCCGCGCTGCACAGCACCCCCGCTGTGTAGCTCACCCGCAAGGGAAAGGGACACAACACATGTCCGAAACAACGAAGCCCGAATACCGTGCACGCGCCTGGGAAGGAATAGACACATTCGACGCAGTCGCGGCATCGACAGCAGGCGGCAGCAAGCACGATGACTTCCGCTACGAGCAAGACCCCGAGTCGCAGATCCACGACAACGGCGTCCGCGCTGTGCGGGCAGCAGACGGAATGATCGCGTATGCCCGCCGCTGCGGAACCGGCACCGGGACTGTTTCGTAATCGGTGTTTTGGCCCGAGACGCTGAGTGAATGCTCGGCGAGGAGGTGCCGAGATGACGACACTGGAGAATGTGACGAAGA
>NZ_JBEUOQ010000050.1:0-6535 GCF_040489275.1 Rhodococcus baikonurensis
TTGGAGGGGGTGCGGAGGTCTCTTCCGGGGTTCATGGTGCCGTCGGTGGTGGTGGTGTTGGGGGAGTTTCCGGTGACGGTGCATGGGAAGTTGGATCGTAAAGCCCTCCCGGACATCAACTTCGAACCTCAATCGCTGCAGTATGTCGCGCCGCGAACGCCGGTCGAGGAGACGGTTGCCGCAATCTTCGATGATCTGCTGGGAACGTCCACGGTGGGCGTGTACGACGACTTTTTTGCTCTTGGTGGGAACTCTCTCAGTGCGGCCAGGTTGGTTGCGCGAGTGAATTCTGTTCTCGGCGAACGGATCAACATCCGCGACGTCTTCGATGCTTCGACCGTTGCAGCGCTGGCGGAGTTGGCGCAGAGCCGCGGAGGGGACAATGGAGGTGATATCAGCGGCGGAGAAGGAGCGAAGCCAGCGTTGACGCCGCGGGGTACGACGACGGATATCCCACTTTCACCGGCGCAGGAGCGAATGTGGTTTGCGAATCAGTTCGCCCCCGAATCCGCCGCATACAACGTCACGTGCGCGTTGAGGCTCGACGGCGCACTGAATGTGAGTGCGCTTCGCGCTGCATTTGTCGACGTCGTCGAGCGGCACGAGTCTTTGCGCACTGTTTTTCCTCTCACGGACAACGGACCGCGTCAAGTGATCATGTCCACCTCACAGGTGGTATCGGATCTCGCACCGATACTTGTACAGGGAGGCGAAGACCTGCGCGAGCGTTGCCGGCAGATCGCTTCGGTTGGTTTCGACGTCACGCAACAGGTCCCGATGCGCGCCACCTTGTTGCGGCGAGATGACCAGGCCCACTCGCATGTCCTGGTGATCGTGATTCACCACATCGCCGCCGACGGATTCTCGACGGTACCGCTGGCCCGAGATCTCATGAGCGCATACTCCTCCCGTGTGAACGGTGAGGCACCTCGGTGGGCGCCGCTCGCGATCCAGTACGCCGACTACGCGTTGTGGCAACGTGGTTGGTTGGGCTCCGAATCCGACTCTCGGTCCTCGATCTCGAAACAGCTCATCTATTGGGCCGAGAATCTTGCGGGCACACCGGAGGTTCTCGACATTTCGACTGATCGACCGCGCGGTGACGTGCGTTCGCTCCGACGCGGACGGATTCGGTTCGACTTCAGCCCGGAGATTCATGCCGGTGTGGTTGCCCTGTCGCGCACACACAACGCCACGGTCTTCATGGTTGTGCACGCAGCCTTGGCAGTGCTGCTGGCGAGGCTCAGTGATGAGGACGACATAACCGTCGGAACTCCCATCGCCGGACGTGGGGAGCGCGAACTCGACGACCTGGTGGGTATGTTCGTCAACACCTTGGTCTTGCGCACTGCAGTGGACCGCGGCGCGACATTCGGGGAGTTCCTCGACCAGGTCCGAAACGTAGATCTGAGCGCCTACACCCATGCGGACGTGCCGTTCGAACGAGTCGTCGAGATCGTGAATCCTTCACGTTCGACGGCATACTCGCCCCTGTTTCAAGTCATGTTGGAGTTCCAGGACATCGAGCGACCTACCCTGGAACTCCCCGAGTTGCAGGTGACCGACATGGGTGTCGAGATCGACACCATCAACTTCGATCTGCAGTTGACGGTGGCCCAGAATGTCGACGACGCCGGTGAACCGGACGGTATTTGCGCCGAATTCGGTTATGCCACAGATATTTTCGACAATGAGACAGTAAGGGGCTTCGTCGACCGCCTGCAACGGATTCTCGAGCGCGTCACCACGGATCCGCAATCGCGGATCGGAGATATCGAGATTCTCTCCGCCCGTGAGTCGGTCGAACTGATACCCGTGCGAGGTGTGATTTCCACCGCTGTTCAGAGCCTTCCGGATGTGCTCACTGCAGCAACAGATAAGGCGACCGCCCAGGATCCCGGCGCCGTCGCGCTGGTGTTCGAGGAACGTGAAGTGACATATCTCGAACTCGACGCACAGTCGAACCGATTGGCCCGCCTGCTGATCGAATCGGGAGTGGGTCCCGAATCGGTGGTGGCGTTGTGTCTTCCACGCTCTGTCGAGTCCGTTCTGGCGGTGTGGTCCATTGCCAAGACCGGTGCGGCATTCCTTCCGGTGGACCCAGGACATCCTGCTGCACGTATCGAGTACATGCTGCGCGACTCCGGTGCAGCGTGGGGGATAACGTCTCGAGCTCACCACGCAGCATTGTCCGACCTCGTGCCGTGGCTGGTTCTCGACGATGCCGGTTTCGAGGAACGGCTGTGGGCGTACTCCCCATCGAAAGTCACCGACGCGGATCGGCGGGCACGGATTCGAATCGACAATCCGGCCTATCTGATCTATACCTCCGGATCTACAGGAACGCCGAAGGGCGTGACAGTCACACACCGCGGGTTGAGCGACTTTGCTCTCCAGGAGCGCGAGACATTCGCTACCACCACCGAAGCAAGAACCCTGCACTTCGCCTCGCCGAGTTTCGACGCGTCGGTTCTCGAACTCGTGCTGGCCGTTGGTGCTGGAGCCACGATGGTGATCGTGCCACCGACTGTCTACGGCGGGTCGGAGCTGGCGGCGCTACTGGAGCGCGAGCGGGTCACCCACTGTTTTGTGACTCCGGCGGCTTTGGCGTCCGTCGACCCAGACGGTCTCACCACTGTCGGTTGTGTCGTGACAGGTGGGGAGGCGTGCCCGCCGGAATTGGTGGCCCGCTGGGCGCCGGGCAGACAGATGTTCAACGCCTATGGTCCTACCGAGGCAACTGTGGTGTCGAGTATCAGTGCGGCACTGGCTCCTAACGACCCGGTCACCATCGGCGCACCTACTCGCGGATTCAGCGAGGTAGTGCTGGACTCGCGTCTGCGAGCGGTACCGGTAGGTGTCGCGGGGGAGTTGTATCTTGCCGGGCCGGCTCTCGCTCGCGGCTATCACCGGCGATCCGCGCTGACCGCCGCGCAGTTTGTCGCAGATCCCTTCGGTGCGCCGGGAACGCGGATCTATCGCACGGGCGATCGCGTGCGGTGGACGCCCGACCGGCAGCTGGAGTATCTCGGGCGCACCGACGCCCAAGTGAAGGTCCGTGGGTTCCGCATCGAACTCGGGGAAGTCGAGGTGGCATTGCAGACGCACCCACGCGTGGCCCAGGCGGTGACGGGCGTCTGGAACGGCGACGGCAGCGATCGGTTGATCGGCTACGTGGTTCCCGATCGCGGGGTGAGTGTCGATCCGCGAGACGTCCTCGCGCATGCAGGCACGCGACTGCCGTCGTACATGGTGCCTGCGGCGGTGGTGGTGCTCGACGCACTTCCGCTGACGGTTCACGGAAAACTGGACCGCGCAGCGCTTCCCGCACCCGATTTCTCGTCCGCGGCCACACCCGACCGGCCACCGCGAACGGAAACCGAGAATCTTCTTGCCGCTCTGTTCGCGCAGGTTCTCGGCCTCGACACCGTGGGAGTGCATGATTCCTTCTTCGAACTCGGTGGAGACAGCATCATGTCCATCCAATTGGTGGCCCGCGCTCGCGATGCTGGTGTGATCATCTCGCCGCGAGATGTATTCGACCACAAATCTGTTGCCGAACTTGCCGAGTCGGCGCACGTGGAGCAGGACGGGCCTGATGCGCTCGCGGAGCTGCCCGGAGCCGGTATCGGCACCCTCCCACTGACGCCGGTGGCGCAGTGGATGCTCGACCGCAGCAGCGGCGGCCTCGAGGGGGGTGAGCTGAACCGGTTCACCCAGGCGCTCTTGCTGACCGCTCCCGCTGATCTCACCCAGGACCTCCTTGTCCGGGGCGTTCAAGTGATGCTGGATCGGCACGACATGCTCCGTGCTCGCCTGGTCGAGCGTGAGCAGGTCATGGAAGTCCTACCACCCGGCTCGATCTCGGCCGAGGGACTGATCCACCGAGTAGCTGTCGATTCGGTCGACGACGAAGGTTTCCGGGCCTTGGCGTCGGGAGAACTCGAGGCCGCTGCCGACAGCTTGGATCCCGCCGCCGCTGACATGGTGCGCGTGATCTGGTTCGACCTGGCCGACAAACCTGACTTGTCGAACCAGCAGGGCCGATTACTTCTGGTGATTCATCACCTGGTTGTCGACGGCGTCTCGTGGCGCATTCTGGTCACCGACCTGGCGTCGGTGACAGCGCAACTCCAGGCCGGTGTCACGCCTGAACTACCACCGATCGGAACGTCGTTCCGGCGATGGGCGCATGGGCTTGTCGAGCACGTGGGTGACCGGAGCGCAGAACGGGAGGTGTGGACAACGATCCTGAACGGCGATGACCCACTGATCGGTTCGCGCCCACTCGATCCCACGATCGACGTCTATGACACGGTCGACACCGTCACAGTGGACATCTCGCCTTCGGTGACCAGGAACCTTCTCACCACGGTTCCTGCGGCATTCCACACCGGCGTGAACGACGGACTCCTCACCGCTGTCGCGTTGGCCTCGATCGGGTGGCGACGACGCCGAGGTATGGATACCGCTGCCGCCCTGATCACTCTCGAAGGACACGGCCGCGAGGAGGGTGCGGTTCCTGGCGCAGACCTCGCTCGCACCGTTGGTTGGTTCACCACGCTCTACCCGGTGCATGTGGATCTCGGCGGAATCGACGTCGACGACGCACTGGCAGGTGGCGCCGACGCCGGACGGGCTCTCAAAGCTGTCAAAGAGTACGTGCGTGCGATCCCCGATCGTGGAATCGGATTCGGGATGTTGCGGTACCTGTCTGGCGAGAGGGACACACTCGGTCGATTCCGTTCTCCTCAGATCAGTTTCAACTATCTGGGCCGGATCAGCTCCTCTGACGGAGCACAGGACTGGCTGCCGGTGGAGGACAATCGAAAGCTCGGCGGAACCCAGAATCGTTCCATGCCGGTGGCGTCCGTGATCGACATCAACGCCGCGGTTGAGGACCATGTCGACGGGCCCTGCCTGACAGCATCTTTCACCTTTCCCCGCGGAGTGCTCGACGCGTCGGACATCGCGGAATTCGCGGAACTGTGGCGTCGTGCACTCGACGGACTCACCGCGCACGCGTCGCGACCTGATGCGGGCGGTCTGACGCCGTCGGACATTCCCCTGGTCTCGGTGGACCAACAGCAGATCGAACGCTGGGAGAACGACTTCCCCGGATTGCGCGATGTCTGGTCGGTGTCACCCCTTCAAGCCGGGCTGATGTTCCATGCCTCACTGGCGGCCACGTCGACGGACGTCTACACAGCGCAGTTGTGCATCGAACTCGAAGGAGCGGTTGATTCCGAGCGTTTACGCGGCGCTGCTGCTGGACTACTCGCAAACCACCCGAATCTGTGCGCCGCGTTCGTGTACGACGTGAACGGCCTACCGGTGCAGTTGATTGTCGACGATGCAGTGATTCCGTGGACCGAGGTCGATCTGAGTGATCGAGGATCGGCAACCGAAGCAGATCTGGAGCGCCTCCTCGACGAGGATCGCAGTGCACCCTTCGACCTCGCCTCGCCGCCACTGCTTCGGCTGACGCTGCTGCGAACCTCGCCGACGAGGTGCGTGTTGGTGGTGACAAACCATCACATCGTTCTCGACGGTTGGTCGATGCCGTTGTTGGTTCGCGAACTGCTGACGCGATACGCGGCCGACGGTCTCCCGGTCGACAGAGCCCCGGCCGATCTTCCCGAGACTCCGTCATACCGCACCTATCTGGAATGGTTGGTGCACCGCGACATCGAGACCTCGCTCGCGGTATGGGCGGACGCCATGGAAGGCGTCGACGAGCCGACGTTGTTGGCGGCTTCGGCGCCGATCGCGGAGCAACTGGTGCCCGAAGAAGTCGCCGTCGATCTACCCGATTCGGTGCTCGAGGGACTTGGTGCGCTGGTCCAGCGGAGTGGGATCACGATGAACACGGTGATCCAAGCCGCGTGGGGTGTCCTGCTGTCTCGAATGCTTTCCCGCGACGACGTCGTCTTCGGCGTCACAGTCTCGGGCCGTTCACCTGAATTGCCTGGTGTGGAAGACATGATGGGGCTGCTGATCAACACATTGCCTGTCCGCGTGCAACTGGATCCGGACGAGACCTGTGCGCAGCTGCTCGCTCGACTACAAGGCGAACAGACAGCTCTGCTCGATCATCACCATGTCGGACTCGGCGCGATTCAATCTGTCGTAGGGACAGGCAATCTATTCGACACACTGTCGGTCTTCGAGTCGTATCCGATCGATACCTCGGGGATGGACGGGAACACCGATATAGCCGGTATGCGCGTCACCGCTGTGACTGCCCGGGACGCCACGCATTACCCACTCACCGTGCTGACGGTCGCGGAACCCGCGCTGCAGGTGAGCCTGCGGTATCAGCCCGCGGCACTCGACCGCGCCGCGGTCGACACCATTGCGCAGCGGATGTCGCTGATCCTTGCCGCCTTCGCAGCGAACGCGGATACGCCGATCGGCGAGGTCGACGTGTTTGTCGCCGGCGAGCGTGGGTTGGTGGTGGGTGGTTGGGATGGTGTGGGGGTGGCTGTGGGGGGTTTGACGTTGGTGGATGTGTTGGATGGTCGGTTTGCTGGTG
>NZ_JBEUOQ010000051.1:0-6084 GCF_040489275.1 Rhodococcus baikonurensis
TGTCGGTGGTGGTTCGCGTGCGGCGTTGACTGCGCAGGTGCGTCCGGCGCAGGTGCCGTTGTCGTTTGCGCAGCAGCGCATGTGGTTCCTCAACCAATTGGACCGCGAATCGGCAGCCAACAACATTCCGATGGCGATCACTCTCACTGGCGAGTTGGATCAGGCGGCGTTGTACGACGCTGTCGTGGACGTGTTGAAGCGTCACGAGGTTCTGCGCACGGTCTACCCCGAGGTCGACGGTGCCGGCTACCAGCGGATCTTGCCGGTGGCGGCAGTTCCGGTGAATCTGGCTCCCGTGCAAATCGAAGCATCCGACATCGTGGCGGCGGTGACGGACTTCGTCACGTCAGGCTTCGACGTCACCGTTGAGGTTCCATTGCGGGCCAAGCTCTTCCAGCTCGCGGAGGACTCGTTTGTACTGGCGATAGTGATTCACCACATCGCCACCGACGGTTTCTCGATGGGTCCGTTGATCCGCGACGTGATGACCGCGTACTACGCCCGCTCACAGGGTCATGCCCCGACCTGGGCGCCGTTGTCGGTGCAGTATGCCGACTACGCGTTGTGGCAGCGCGAGGTTCTCGGTTCCGAGGGTGACACGGAATCCGTACTCGCAGAGCAGATCGGCTACTGGGCCAAAGCTCTCGACGGAGTTCCGGACCAGATCACCTTGCCCAGTGACCGCGCGCGTCCAGCCGTGTTCACCGGCCGGGGAGCCACCTACAGCTTCCCGATTTCCGCGGATGTTCACCGCGGACTGGCCGCTGTGGGTCGCGAGCACCAGGCATCGCTGTTCATGGTGATGCACTCGGCGTTGGCAACACTTCTTGCCCGGTTGTCCGGCACCACCGACATCGCAGTTGGCACCCCGGTCGCCGGTCGCGGTGAAGCGCAGCTCGACGATCTGATCGGCATGTTCGTCAACACGCTCGTGCTGCGTACCGACGTCGATCCGGGGATGCGTTTCCTCGATCTGCTTACTTCGGCGCGTGAGAGTGATCTCGCGGCTTTCGCTCACGCAGACGTGCCGTTCGAGCGGCTGGTCGAGGTACTCGATCCGGTGCGTTCGCAGGCTCACAACCCGTTGTTCCAGGTTGCCTTGGCATTCCAGAACCTGGGGCAGAATAACCTGACGTTGCCGGGACTCGATATCACTGAACTTGATATCGCGGAAACTGTAGCGAAGTTCGACCTTCAGTTGACCCTGGTGGAAGCTGCCGATGGTCACGGCATGACTGCGACCTTCACCTATGCGACGGATCTCTTCGACGAGGGGACAGTTGTCTCCTTCGCCGAGCGGTTGACTAGGATTCTCGAGGCCGTCGCCGTGGATGCGACGCAGGCTGTCGGCGACATCAACATCCTCGAAGCGCCTGAGCGTATCGAATTGACCAGTCAACGAGCGTCCTCGGGCATCGAGCCGAAGCCGTTGGCCGACATCCTGGCCGAGACCGCGTTGCTGTATCCCTCCAACGAAGCTCTCCGCTATGAGGATCGATCGATGACGTACGCCGAGATCGACGAGTGGTCGTCGCGCCTCGCCCGCGTCCTGATCGCTCGCGGTCTGGGCGCCGAAGACCTGGTCGCAGTGTCGATTCCGCGTTCCATCGAATCGGTCCTGCTGGTGTGGGCGGTATCCAAGACAGGTGCCGCCGTTGTTCCCATCGATCCGCACTACCCGGCTGACCGCATCGCGCATATGGTCTCCGACTCGGGCGTCTCGGTCGGTCTGACTCTCGAAGCTGAACTCGCAGGGCTTACCGACACCGTCGAGTGGCTTGCGATCGACAGTGCTGCTTGCGCGGAATTGATGGCAGCGCAGGATAGTTCACCGATTCGTGAAGATGAGCGTGTGCGCCCCGTCCTTCCGGCGCATCCGGCCTGGGTGATCTACACGTCGGGCACAACAGGCTTGCCCAAGGGTGTTGTTGCTACGGGAGCAGGCCTCGCGAGCTTCAGTGCAACGCAGGCACAGCACTACCTGGTGACGCCGAACTCCCGCACGCTGCACTTCGCGTCGCCGAGTTTCGACGCGTCGATGCTCGAACTGTTCCTGGCTGTCGCGACAGGCGCTGCCATGGTGATCGTCCCGACATCGATCTTCGGCGGCGACGAATTGACCGCGCTGTTCAAGTCCGAACGCGTCACACATGCCTTCATCACGCCCGCGGCGTTGGCTTCCATGGATCCGTCTGGCCTGAACGATCTTGAGGTGGTTGGTGTCGGCGGTGAGGCGTACTCGCCGGAGTTGATGGCCAAGTGGGCGGATCAGCCGAACCGTCGACGTACGTTCCTCAATGTCTACGGTCCCACCGAGACCACTATCGTCACCAATGTCAGTGTGCCGCTGATGCCGGGCGACCGGATGACCATCGGCGAAACCATCGGCGACATGGCCGCGTTTGTTCTCGACACACGTCTGCAGCCCGTTCCGGTTGGCGTTGCCGGTGAGCTGTACCTGTCGGGTCCCCAGGTCACCCGCGGATACCATCGCCGCCCGGGATTGAGCGCGGATCGCTTTGTTGCCAACCCGCACGGCCTGTCCGGTGAGCGCATGTACCGCACCGGTGATGTTGTGCGTTGGACTGACCGATACCAGGTTGAGTACGTGGGCCGCAACGACTTCCAGGTGAAGATCCGTGGGTTCCGTATCGAGCTCGGTGAGATCGACGCGGCACTGACGGCACATTCGGAGGTCGAGTTCGCCGCGACGATGGGCACCACGCTGACGTCCGGTGCTCCGGCGCTGGTGTCGTACGTGTTTGTCGGCAAGGAATCGGCTGTCAGCTCGGCGGATCTGAGTGAGTTCGTTTCACGCACTCTGCCGGCGCACATGGTGCCTGCGTCGATCATGGTTCTGACCGACATGCCGCTGACCCCGGCCGGCAAGCTGGACCGAAAGGCTCTGCCGGAGCCGGTATTCGAGGTCAAGGAGTTCCGCGCTCCCACGACCGAGATGGAACGCGTCCTCAGCGAGGTCTTTGCCGACGTTCTCGGCCTCGATCAGATCGGTACCGACGATTCGTTCTTCGCTCAGGGCGGAGACTCGATCATGTCGATCCAGTTGGTGTCCCGGGCTAAGGCCCGCGGTGTTCTGTTCACGCCCAAGGACGTGTTCGAGAACAAGACGGTGGCTGAGTTGGCAGAGGTTGCCGTCTTCGGCTCCGACGCCGATGCGATCACTGTTCTCGCCGAGATCGAAGGCGGCGGCATCGGTTGGATGCCGCTCACGCCGATCAAGCGATTCATGTTCGAACGGCCCGGCAGCTTCCAGCGTTTCAACCAGTTGTTGACGCTGGAGTTGCCGCTCGGCATCGACCGGACCGGTGTTGTCGACACACTGGCTGCCGTCATCAATCACCACGACATGTTCCGTTCGCGTCTGGTCGATGATCAGCGTGGTCCGGGCATGGCTGTGTCCGCGCCCGGAACCGTCGACGTGGATTCTTTGGTGCGACGGGTGCTGGTGGACCCCGCGATTTCGGGCGCAGACCTGACGGCCATCGCGTCGGGTGCTCTCGACGACGCTCTCGGCCGGTTGGATCCGGCCGCCGGTGTCATGGCTCAGTTCGTGTGGATCGACTTCGGTGACACACGCACCGGCCGATTGATCATGGCTGCGCATCACCTGATCGTCGACGGCGTCTCCTGGCGAATCATCGTGCCGGACTTGATTTCCGCGTGGGCTCAGCGCAGTGGCGGAAGTGCACCCGTGCTCGAACCGACGGGCACGTCCATGCGTACCTGGGCGCACTCGCTCGCTGCGGAATCACGATCAGACAAGCGACTGGCAGAACTGCCACGTTGGCGCAAGACGCTGTCGACTCCAGACCCGATTCTCGGTTCGCGGGCGTTCGATCCGTCCGTCGACGTTGCGGCAACAGTCGAGCGTGTGCGCGTGGAGGTGCCCACAGGCGTCACTGAAACCCTGCTGACAACTCTGCCCGAGGTGTTCCGCGGCGGAGCCAACGACGGTTTGCTGGCCGGACTTGCTCTGGCACTGGTGCGCTGGCGCCGTGAGCGGGGCATCGACACCGAAGCGGCACTGCTCCAGCTCGAGGGCCACGGCCGCGAAGAGGGCGTCGTCCCGGGTGCCGATCTCTCACGCACCGTCGGCTGGTTCACGGCGGCCTTCCCCGTCGCACTCGACCTTGCCGGTATCGACATCGACGACGCCTTCGACGCCGGAGTTGCTGCGGGAGCGGCGATCAAGGCAGTCAAGGAGCAGTTGCTCGCCGCTCCCGACAAGGGTGTCGGCTACGGACTGCTGCGGTACGTCAACGACGACACCTGCACTGAGCTGTCGAAGCTGAGCAGCGGGCAGGTCAGCTTCAACTACCTGGGTCGCATTGTGGCGGAGGATATTCCGGCTGCAGCGCAAGGCCTCGGATGGATTCCGGCACGCGACTTCTCCGATGTCGCTGCGCCGGAAGACCCGGACATGCCGGCCAACAAGGTTGTCGACATCAATGCCATCGTCAACGACGGCCCTGACGGCGCGGTGCTCGAAGCGTCGTTTGCCTTCCCGAACGGATTGCTGAGCGCCACCGAGGTGCAAGCCCTGGCCGACCTGTGGGTCGGAGCACTCACAGCGCTGGCGCAGCACGCACAGGCCGTCGGCGCAGGCGGACTCACGCCGTCGGACGTGCCGCTGGTAACGCTGACCCAGCAGGATCTCGACGGGTTCGAGCAGCGTTTCCCCGCGGTGCAGGACGTCTGGCCGCTGGCTCCGCTGCAGTCGGGTCTGCTGTTCCACGCTGTCATGGCCGAGTCCACCGTCGACCTGTACTCCGTGCAGATGGTTCTCTCGCTGTCCGGCCGCGTCGACGCGGATCGCCTCCACGCCGCAGCACAGGCCATCATCGATCGTCACCCGAACCTGCGCACCGCATTTGTGGTCGACGGAACGGGTACGCCGGTCCAGGTAGTTCTCGGTGACATCGACGTGCCGTGGCGCGAACTGGATCTCACCACAATCGCTGACAGCGAAGAACGACGCCGCGAGTTGGATCGGATTCTTGTCGAGGACCAGGCCACGCACTTCGACATGTCGAACCCGCCGTTGATCAAGTTCACGCTGATCAAGATCGCGGCGAGCGAATACCGCCTTGTTGTGGCAAACCACCACATCATCCTCGACGGCTGGTCCATGCCGCTGCTGCTCCAGACGCTCCTCGGCCACTACGCCATGCGTGGGAACATTCCCGCTCAGACGCGGTCACTGAGCTACCGGAACTACCTCGCGTGGCTGGTCCAGCAGGATCGCAGTGTGTCCATGGATGCCTGGGCGAAAGCGTTGGGCGGCGTCGAAGAGCCGACGTTGTTGGCTCCCACCGTCGTTGGTCAGGAATTCAGTGCGCTGTCGCAGAAGTTGCAGATCTCGCTCAGCGAATCGGTGACCGCGACACTGACCGGTTTGGCATCGAGGACCGGCGTTACCGCCAACACGATCGTCCAGGCTGCCTGGGCAATTCTGCTGGGACGCATGACCGGTCGCCAGGACATTGTCTTCGGTGCCACGGTCTCCGGCCGTCCGCCACAACTCGACAGCGTCGAGAAGATGGTGGGTCTGTTCATCAACACGCTGCCCGTGCGTGTCCAACTGGATCTGGCCGAGTCCGTCGAGGCATTGCTCTCTCGGGTTCAGATCGAACAGGCGGGATTGCTCGATCACCATTACCTCGGCCTGACCGATGTGCAGAGCGCCGCGGGCGTCGGCGGACTCTTCGACACTCTGGTGATCTTCGAGTCCTACCCGGTCGACCGTGACGGTCTTGCAGCGCAAGCAGAGTTCTTGGACGGCATGGTGATCGACGATGTCGCCTCCGACGATTCCACGAACTACCCGCTCACACTGCTGATCGGTCTCGACGATCAACTGCACCTGACGCTTCGTTACCTACCCGACTTCTTCGACGAGTCGTACGCGCAGGCCCTGCTGGGTCGCCTCGAGACTCTGCTGACAGAAATCGGTGAAACGCCGTCCACTGCGGTCGGTGACGTCGAGGTCATGACGGCGCCTGAGCGTGCTTTGGTGCTCGAGTCGTGGAACGACACGTCTCATCCGGTTGTGGGTGGGTTGTT
>NZ_JBEUOQ010000052.1:0-5992 GCF_040489275.1 Rhodococcus baikonurensis
AACGATGCCGAGTTGTAGATTGTGCGAACTCGACCCCTCCCCGAACTGCCCCTCGCCCGTAGTGCCCGACTGGCCTCGTGACCTGCGCGTGAGCAGGTGCCGGGCCAGCGCTTCCGCCCTTGTTGGACCGTGACCGCCAGCCGATGGCGGGATGGTGGCGGCGCTGCTACCTGCGGCCTCTTGTCGCGATTCGCATTTCATGCGACACTTTCGCACAAGACGCGAGCCATTTTTGGGCGGTGCGAGATGTCGCAGCAGGATCTTCCTCCAGGGTCGGCGCGGTTGCAGCTGGCCGACGGTATCGCTGTTCTACGTCCGGAAGCCTCGGTGTTCGAGGCGATGGTCACCGGCTGGTCTCACCAGCAGCTGGCACGAAACCTGTCTGCCGGCACGATCTCGGCGCGGGTGGCCACGATACGGCGGTTCCGGGACTTCTGCGATGCCGACGGCCCCTGGACCTGGACGCCAGCGATGGCCGATGACTGGATCACCGAACTACGCGGAGTCCACGGCATAGCGCACAGCACCGTCCTGAACTATCAAGGTGCGCTGCGGCACTTCATGGACTACCTGCTCGACCCGGCCTACGAGTGGGCCGAGCAATGCCAGGACCGGTTCGCCACGCATCCCGTACAGGTCATTACCGAGGCCAACTCGGCCCGCCACGTCCACGAGGGTCCCGGCGACCCACGCAAACGGGCGTACACCACCGACGAGCTGCAGGACCTGTGCGATACCGCGGACGAGCAGGTCACCCGCCGCTACGAGGTCGGCACGAAGGGGGCGATGGTCGCGCTGCGAACCGCGACGATCACCAAGGTCGCCTACGCATGGGGCCTGCGCCGCAACGAAGTTCGCATGCTGGACCTGACGGATTTTGGGCCGAATCCGCGTGCACGGCAGTTCGGCCGATTCGGGGTCTGCTACGTCCGGTACGGCAAGCCCGGCAAAGGATCCCCCGCCAAACGGCGCGGCGTACTGACCGTCCCAGAGACCGCGTGGGTGATCGACTGCCTCGAGCAGTGGATCGACCAGGGGCGCACCAGCTTCGACCGCACCACCGGGACCGCATTGTTTCCAACCGAACGATCCGAACGAATCTCGAACGGGGCACTGTCCCACAGCTTCGCCGAACTCTGTGACACAGCCGGCCTGACCGACCCCGGACTGGACTTTCACTCCCTGCGCCGCAGCTACGTCACGCTGCTTGTCGAGTCCGGCTACGACACCCGCTTCATCCAAGAGCAAGTCGGACACGAGTACGCCTCGACCACCTCGCTCTACACCTTCGTCTCCCCCGACTACCGCAGCCGCGTCGTAGCCGCCGCCCTACGTGCCGCAGCCGGCCGCCTGCCCGAAAGGACGAACGAGACATGAAGCACCGGATCGCCTACCAGTGGCGACTACGCCAAGTCATGACCGACCGAGACATGCACAACCTGTCTGACCTGATCACCCCGCTGCATGAGGTCGGCATCGAGCTCTCCGCCTCGCAGCTCTACCGCCTCCTCGGACGCACCCCGGACCGGCTGCCCCTGGCGCTGCTCGGCGCCCTGTGCCACGTTCTGGACTGCAGCGTCGAGGACCTCTGCGACTTCCGTGTCGACGCCGCACCCTCGCGGCGCACCGCCACCGACGTCTCCCCCTCAGCTGATGGTCCGCTGCGACCGAAGCGGGCCCACATCCACCGACCCGGCCCACCGGCGTAGACGGACCCCCGCGCAGGCGACACACATGGCTGACACATCGAAGTACCACTGCACACGGTGCGACGACGAGCGCCAGCCTCGCGGCGTGCGCTGGCCAGAGGGCTTCGTCTGCCGCCGTTGCTACCAACAGGCCACCCGTCGCCGCGGAACGTGTCCTCGCTGCCTGACCCCGGACCGGCTCCTCCCCGGACTCTCAGGCAACCAGGCCATCTGCACCGACTGTGCAGGGATCGACGATCCCCGCCTGATCTGCACCCGCTGCGGCGATCAGGACGAACCCCACCGGCGCGGACTCTGCGCCCGATGCTGCCTCACCGACGACCTGACCGCCCTGCTCACCACCGCCGACACCGGATTCGTCTCGGCCGAGCTGAAACCGCTACTCGATGCGCTGACCAGCCAGGACCACCCGCGAAGTGCGCTCATCTGGCTACGCAATCCCGACGTGCGCCAGCTCCTGGACGGGTTCGCGCAACACCGCTTGACCATCAGTCACGACACCTTCGCCCACTACCCCGCCGAGCGCACCGCACGTCACCTACGGGACCTGTTCATCAGCTGCGGAATCCTCGCGCCCTATGACCGCAACCTCGACCGCTTCACCAGCTGGCTCGAGAAAAAGCTCGCCTCCACACCAATCCACCAATCGCAGCAGGTCATCACCGGATTCGCCACCTGGCATCACCTGCGCAACCTCCGCGCCCGCGCGCAGCGCCAACCCCTGGAGAACGGGCCGATCGCCAACGCCAAACAGGAGATCACCGTGGCGATCGACTTCGTCAACTGGCTCTACACCCGTAACACTGCGCTGGCGGAAGCGACACAGTCCGATATCGACACCTGGCTCGTTACCGGGCCGACCACCCGCAGCACCGCCAGGATGTTCGTCAAGTGGTGCATCAAGCACCAACACATGGCCGCCCACCTCGCGTTCCCCCACCGACGGGCTCGAACCAGTCCCATGACCAGCGACGATGAGCGCTACGCTCAGCTGGCCACGATTCTGGAACGGCGAGAGACCCCGGTGTGGGTCAAAGCCGCCACGGTCCTGCTGCTGATCTGCGCGCAACCAGTTTCGCGCATCGCCGCCATCCGACTGGACGCACTGAGAACCGACGACAGCGACGGCCTGTGGATCCGCTTCGCCGACGCCGAGGTAGCACTCCCGCATCCGCTCGCCGACCCGGTGACCGCACTCATCGCCCATCGCCCCAACATGACCACCGCTGCCAACCGAACATCCCAGTGGCTATTTCCCGGGGTCACTGCAGGTCATCACATCAACCCGCAGACCCTGATGGGCAAGCTCCGCGACAACGGGATCGATCTTCGAGGCGCACGCAACAGCGCGATGCGCGAGCTGGTCCGCAGCATTCCCCCGGCGATCGCGGCAACCCAGTTCGGATACAGAGCTCAAACAACCGAACGCCACGCATTCATCAGCGGCGCCACCTGGAGCGCCTACCCCGAACTCCACCAAGAACCCGGCCCCTGATCAACCGCGACTCAACAGCACCCGGAAACCAGTATCGTTACGCGTTTCCGCTGTTACCCACTGGCGTCCGGACAGGTGCGCGGACCTGCGCGTGGCGAGTACAGAACCGAGCCGATCTTCTCCCCGGGCTGGCGCCCGTGAACTGGCCGTATCTGCGCCCCCGGACCCCAGCGACGCACCACCTCCGTCGACTCGGGCGCGCTGACCCGGCCCGCGAAGCGCTCGAGCGGCCCGGCGTGCTGCTGCCTCCGCGCCGCCAGCGGCCCACCGGCCTGGCCAAGCTCGACGTCCCGCTCAAGGGCAAGATCGCCGACGGTCCCGCGGAGGGCCGCGCTCTGGCACGCCTCACCGATCTGGGCCTGGGCCAGAAGCTGCGCGCCCTGCTCGCCGAGCCCGACCAGGACGCACCCGAGTGGCTGGCCCGCGCCTGCGTACCGGTCCTGCGCGAGTGGGGCTGGGACGACCGCCCGACCGGTGTCGCGGCGCTACTCACCGGCGAGCACCCGATCCTCGTGCAGAGCCTGGCGCGCGCGCTGTCACAGATGGGCCGTATGGACTACCTCGGCGAACTCAGCCGCGACGAGGCGCTCCCGACGGTGACCGCCCAGAACTCGGCCTACCGCGTGGCCCAGCTGTGGGGCACGTTCTCCGGCCCGTCGACAGCGTCCGACGGCCCCGTCCTCCTGGTCGCCGACCTGCTCGGGACGGGGTGGACGATCACCGAGGCAGCCCGGCATCTCCGCTCGTCCGGGGTCCCGGCTGTCCTGCCGCTGGCGGTCGCCTCCGCCGGCTGAATCGCTGCCGGCGCATCGACAGACCGGAGTCCGGCACGGGATCATCGACCCATGGGTAATGCAACAAGGCCGTCACCGCCAGCCGGACCGGGGTTCATCACCACCCGATCGGAGCTGACATGAGCGCCCTGACGGTGGCCGCGCTCGCGGTGGGGTTCGTCCTGCTCATCGGCGGCGGCGAAGTGCTGGTGCGGGGCGCCGGCGGTCTGGCCGCGACCCTCGGGATCTCCCCGCTGGTGGTGGGACTCACCGTCGTCGCCTTCGCCACCTCGGCGCCGGAGTTCGCGGTAAGCGTCGATGCCGCGCTGAGCGGATACCCGGGGTTGGCCGTCGGCAACGTGGTGGGCAGCAACATCGCGAACATCCTGCTCATCCTGGGGCTGACCGCGATCGTCGCCCCTCTGGTGGCGACGTCCCGGATCGTGCGAGTCGACATCCCCATCATGGTGCTGTTCTCTCTGGTCGTGCTTCTGGTGGCCCTCGACGGCACGATCAGCTTCCTCGACGGTCTGCTGCTGTTCGCCGGCCTCGTGACCTATACGACCGCGACGATCGTCATCGCGCGCAAACAGGACGGAGACCGCGCCACCGAGGCATTGGACGCCCCGGCCGGTGACAGCGCGGGCGAGACGACGCCTACCGGCGGCGACACCTCGCACCCGGTCCTCCTCAACAGCGCTCTCGTGATCGCCGGGGTGGCGCTGCTCGTGATCGGGGCACGGCTACTCGTCACCGCGGCGAGCGACCTCGCGGCGGCATGGGGAATGAGTGACCTGGTCATCGGCCTCACGGTGGTGGCCGTCGGGACATCCCTTCCCGAACTCGCGACGAGCATGGTCGCGGCGATCCGAGGCGAGCGCGACCTGGCGATCGGAAACATCGTGGGCAGCAACATGTTCAACATAGGTGCCGTTCTGGGGATGACCTCACTCATCGCGCCGATCGAGATCGCGGCCGGGGCCATCCGCTTCGACCTGCCGATCATGCTCGCGGTGTCCCTGGCACTGCTCCCGATCGCCTTCACCGGCCTGGCGATCGCACGGTGGGAGGGCGTTCTCTTCACCGGTTTCTACGCCGCGTACATCGCCTACGTCGTGCTCCAGGCGGCCGACCACGACGCGCTGGGGCCGTTCAGTGCCGCGATGCTGTGGTTTGTCATCCCCATCACCGCTCTGTGGTTGATAGTGCTGGCCACCTACGAACTCGGTGTGCTGCGTGGGCGGGCGCAGACCCGCGGGCGGCCGGTCACAGGTGACAGTGCTGCTCAGGACGCGGCGGCCGGCGGCTCAGGGGCCTCCCCGCCGCGCGCATGACAGCGACGACCGCCGCGCCGGCGGTGCCTGCCTCGATCAGACCTCCCGCGCCATCGCCCGGCCGGCCTTCATCCCCGAGAAGATGCAGCCTCCGAGGAACGTGCCCTCCAACGAGTTGTAGCCGTGCACGCCGCCGCCACCGAAGCCGGCAGCGGGTGCACACGGAAGCCTTCCCAGCGGTCCGTCCCGTACACGTACTCGGCGACGAGCCCGAGGCGGGGCTGTCCTTCGACGCCCAACTCAGGCTGGTCGCGCTGCTGCTCGAGCCTGGCAGCCGCCCTCGACCTCACGGGGCGGCGAGCCTGGCGTGCGTGAGCGTCTGCAGCAGGTCCACGTTCCCCGCCGACGGTGGGGATGATCCGCAGGCCCAGGTCGTGCAGGTATTTTCGCTTCTCCCCGGCGGCGAACTCGACGTACGCCCGCGCCCACTGCCGCGGCCAGTGGCCCTCGGGGCGGTCGAACCCGGCGGAGCCGAGCCAGTCCCGCCACGCCAGCTCGAGGGAGTCGGAGATCCCGATCCGCCGCTGCTCCGGGGTGTCCACCAGGAAGAGGCGGTGTCGTCGCCGACAGAGACCACGCCCAGGTTGGGCGCCAGCGCCGCCCGCCTGGGTCCGCTCCGCCACGTGCTGCGTCCAACCCCACCGAAAACTCGACACCTCAGAACCCGGCACCTGATCAGTA
>NZ_JBEUOQ010000053.1:0-5496 GCF_040489275.1 Rhodococcus baikonurensis
TTGGTCGAGAACGGTTGTGTCGCAACTCCCATTCTTACGCCGAGGACCAGCCCGTCTACTTCAATCCCTCGTCAGCAACGTCCATACCCACAACAACTAGGCCCCTCTGAGGGAAGGGCGACCATCAAGTCATGGAGCGGACCTGCAATAACATCGACCACCTCTGGAGGAATCTTTTTCCCCAGAATTGCGATCCTCGCTAGCACTCCCTGGCGGTCAGAGACGAAAGGCAGTTCCGTCGTCAATAGGTCGGAGATCGAATCCCACGAAGCGAGCTGGGGATACCAGACATTCAGTGTGACCAGATCGGATGCAAAGTCCTTCACTCCCATGGCGAACGAGCCGCTTTTGAGGTCGGAGATCCGCTGGGTGGTCGCGGAGGACAGCTTCTCAATAACGCCCTTCGCTATGTCGTCATCTAGGTCTCGTACATCTCCAAAAGCACTGAGAGCGGACAAGTTCCCTTCTTCAATTCGCTTCTGAATCGTTTCCCGATGGGCGGAATCGTGCTTGGCGAGGATTCGATCGAACGCTTCTTTGAGTGCCGGGCCGTCCTTGCTGCGCACGGCAACCGCCGTTCTGTCGTCGCTGGTCCATTCACTTATTGGCACGTTCTCCACGACGCGTGCCCAATCGTACGAGGAGCCGATATCCCCTTGCTGTGGAGATTCTTTGATGTGTTCGATCACCTCACGCAGGACCGGCGCTGAAATCACGGAAACAAGATTCGACAAAACCTTCAGCAGTGCATGCTCCAGTGAGAAGGTCGGCTGCAGCCGAGTTGCCAAGTCGCCAGTATCATTCAACCTCGCCAGTATCCAGCGTGCATGCGTGTCTGCCCAGTCTGTTTCAAGGACATCGGAGGCAGACGAAATCGTTTGCAGGTCAGCGTGTAGCGAAGTTCGAGTCCCGAGTTCAAGTCGCACTACGCCCGCTGCAGCGCGGACCGCGGTTGCGGGCCCCACCCTTAGTAAATGCCGCACAGTGTCCTCGATCAGCTTGTGTTCACCTGCGTGCCTCAGCGCAGCCAGCGATTTAGCGATCTCCTCAGCTGAGCTGTCGTTCATGAGCGTGTACTGGGCCAAGAGTGTGTGCGATCTTCGCCAGGATGAATGATCCGCAGCGATCCCGGCAAGCAGCGTCGCCGACCGGAGCCTCAAGCTGGTCGGATCCAGTTCTGGGCCCTCGGAATTACCCACCCATACTTGGAACTGGTCGGTGAACTGAATCTCCAGGCCGTCCGCTACCTCCTGCCGACTCCACCACGACGCGAGGGTGTCACGGCCCTTGATCACTTCCTCAACACCGATAACTTCCTTGCTGTCCGTCGACCATGGGTTGAGTCTGAAGATGAGATCAGTGCCCGATCCTGTGATTGCCATAGCGGTTGGGTCATCTACCGCTACATTTCGAATTTTTTGGACGTCGACGGCACAGAGACGTGCATTTGCGAGATCGCCGAGCTCGGCTAGACAACGGCCTCTGTGCAGGAGGAGCCACGCCCGATCGACGTCGCTGTAATCGCTATGGGTCAGAGCGCCGTCTACGACGTCCAATCCGCCTTGTGGGTTTCCGTCTTCGACGGAAAGAGCACAGGCGAACACTGCGGCTGCAGCCCGTTCCGATGGCGCCTTGGCGTCCTTGACCAGTTTTTCGAGCGCGTCAATGTTGGCGTCACCGCCCAGAATGTCGTGCGCTGCAGCATAAAATCGCCACCCCCACGTGGTCGAGCTTCGGCATTCCGCGAGGTCCGGTGCCGGATCCTTAGTACTTTTGGCCAGCGCGTCAACCGCCGTGCGCGGTGTCAGGTGCCTCAGCCGCATTTTGATCAACAATGCGATGGCTTCGTGGGGTTCCAGTTTCGTCACTGGCGAGTTCGGGTGGGGGGCCACCAGGCGCGGCGTCAACATCGCATAGCGGTAACGATCAGTCGACAACACATCTGCACTACCCCACGCAGTCCCTTCCCATTGTGAGTGGATTCGGCCTTTGGTCGCGATTTCCAGGAGGTCTCCTATGTGGTGTTTGTCGACAGTTGAATCAACGCGGACCAGAATCTTGGCACCTTTGCCGGTACTTTTAACTGAATCCTGTGTCACATGAACCCAATACGATTTTTCGGTGGACTCCTCATGCAGGAACAGGATGAACGGCACAGAGTATTCGAGCCAATACTTCAAATGCTCACTGTTGGTATCACGGAACCACCATCCAACAAGTTTTCCGTCCGCATCGAATTCCGGATAATCGAACCACGTGTCCCCGTTCTTCACCTGACCAGCGATGAGTGCACCAGAATCAATGCCTGTTGCCGTCCGCGGCTGCAGAAAGACATCTGTACCGACTTCGCCGGCAGGGTTGGGGGCTACGTGCCAATTCAATTTCGTGAACTGGTAGCCGATGGCTAATTCCCCAATGTTTCCGGTTTGGACGGTACTACTGGCTTTTATCATTGTTTCGCCTCATCTGCCGCGTTCCCTGATGGTTCCTGTCTATAGACAATCACAACCTGCGTGTATGTCCCCGGCACCGGGTGCGGCGGGGACATACACGCAGGTGAATGCATGTTTTTGTCGGATATCGAGGGTAGGTTTGGAGGTGTCCAATTGCTGACGGGCGGACTGACTACCTGCCCCACTGTTAGGTCGGAGATTCGAAGTGACGTTGACGATTTCGCACACTGCCGCGGATGGAACGCTAATTGACGGGACCTCTCGCGGTGATGGTTCCGGAGATGTATTGGCGGCGCACGGGTGGAGGTGGTTTCGCAGTATCGGTTTCTGGGGGATCCGGAGCAGTAGGGATCGGGCTCCGAAGGTTCGCCTGATTGAGTTGACTGCAGAGGCGTTGCGCGCGAGTGGTTTCGATGTCGAGATTGATATCGACTCGACAGCGCGGCCGACGGCCGAGGTCGAGGCCGATCGCATTGATCGTCAAACTGCTCGGGTGGAAGCGCTCGCGCTGAAGGCGGGGCGCCGGTCAGAACAGGCGGAGTCGGCTTGGGAGGCAGAGCAGCGCGCGGCTGCCCAGCTTCCTCCTGGGGGTGAGCCGATCAAGGTCGGGCACCATTCGGAGGGGCGGCATCGGCGAGCGCTCAAGAAAGTCCATCAGCGCCTGGGACAGGCTGTGGCAGCCGAGGGGAATGCGGAGGAAGCACGTAGGCGCGCGGAGGCGACAGCGGTGACCACAGCGGCTCGCTACAGCCCGGTGACCGTGAAGAATCGGATCGACAAAATGCACGCAGAGCAGCGCGCGGACCAACGCGAGCTCGACGGTCACGAGCGGACGCTCTTCGTGGTGCGTGGCGTGAAGCTGATCGAGAAATTTCCTCCGGCCGAGGGCACCTACCGTCAGGCGTTGATTACCCGTATCGCCGAGCGGGCCGACCAGATCACCTATTGGGAAGGAATCCGCGCCCAGCAGATCGCGTCAGGTCAGGCCAACAATTTCGGGCCGGACACGATCGCGAAAGGAGATCTGGTCAGGTGCTCGGGTGTCTGGTATTCGGTGGTTCGGGTCAATAAGAAATCTGTCACTGTTCCGGCGAGGATTGGCGGCGATTGGACGGACACTATTCCGTATCACAAACTTGCTGGACACAGGCAGGCGAAGGAAGCCGAAACAGCTTCGGCCAGTTCATCTTCCATCAAGGAGGTTCGGTCGTGAACAGTCTCCGGGACGAGATTCACAGCGGAGAGTTTCGGCAGTCGCGCCACTATCCGGTTGCACGTTCCGTGGAACGTGTTGCTGCCCAAACATTTATGCGACTCCACCCCGAGACCGAGTGGCCACCGGTTAACGGCCACTTCGCGGACGTGTACCGCCTCGCCAGCTGGCGTCTGCTCACACCGCTCGAGACTGTCGCCGCTCTCGATTACGAAACTCTGACGGCGAGCTCGTGGGACGCTCTGCCGGACGATCAGCGCGAAGCCTGGTTCGAGCATGTGCGCGGCACCAATTCTCGTCTGTCACGCACCCGGATCGGCAGATTCACAGCCGAGGTGATCACTGCCCCTTAGCAGCTAAGACTACGGGAGGCCGGCGCTTTGCGTCGCCTCCTGTGTCTATGTCCCCGGCACCGGGTGTGCCGGGGACATAGACACAGGTCAAAGTGCCTTTTTGTCGTAGGCGTGGGGTAGCTTTCAAGTGTTCGTCAGTCCAATCCATCGGGTGAATCTGACCAGTTCGCCCACCGACCCAAAGGGGTTCCGTAATGCCAGCTTTCCGAATGACCAGCCCGTCCGATGTTGTCGCCGGTGCCGTGGCTATGGGTGGCCATCTTCCCGAGGACGAGTTGGTCATCATCACCCTCGATGTGCACCCGTGCAGGGTCGCCATGCTCCCCCTCCTCAATCTGCTCCCTGGCGTGTCGGAGGGAATTCTGAGTTCCTTGCGTGTGACACCAGCTCTGGAAGAGTGCCAATCGATGCTTGTGGTTGTCTTTGGCACGCTCGAACGGGGCAATGACGTAGCCGAAGCGCTCGAAACATTTCGGCCCGATTCAGTTCCGCCTGTGTTCGTTTTCACCGATGGTCTGGTACGTCAATGGACGGGCGCGGGATCACTTGCCGCACAGTCGGGTACACCTGTCGATCTTGCAGCACACCCACTGATCACCGAAGCGTTGTTCGAGGGCACAACGATTCTCAAGACCCGCAGCGAGATCCGAGCAGGGTTTACCGCCGCGCAGCACGGCCCGGAACGCGCTGCCGCGGCCTCACGGGCCTTCGGCGCCAAGCGCATCGTTCTACGCGCCATGGAGCCACAGCGAGCGGCCGATCGGGTATTCGATCTGGCACTTTCGCACTACCTGGACGGCACGTCACAGCACGGCATTACCGTTACCGATGAGCACGCAGCCGTTATTGCTGCTGCCATGCATGACGTGACGGTGCGCGATCTGTTGTTCGCACACATCGACGAAAACAATGCCGATGCAGCCGCCGAGGTAATGCGGCAGGTCGGCGCACTTTTACCCGAGGATTTGGCCGGTCCGCTCATGGTGTTCGCCGGAGTCTTCAACTGGGTCAATCGCCGCTCTGCGCTGGCACGTGAAGCACTGACGAGTGGCCGCCGACTCGACCCGTCCCACAGCTTCGGGAAAATGTTCGAGCAGGTTCTCGACAACGGTCTGCACCCCGCGATCTGGGAACAATTGCGGACTGCGGCAGTTCTGGCACATCAAACCCAGGCGCAGTAGATAACGAATCGGTGGCGCAATGCATTTCGTGACTGCGCCACCGATTTTCTTGCCCTGCGCCAATGGAGCCGAGCGACGATTCTCGTTTCGCCGCGATTTTCTAAATTGCGTTTTAGCGCAACGAAATACCCGCAACCCCGGCCGCGCAGCGGCGGGAATTTCCGTTACAGGGCGGCTTGCCGCCCGTGCGTCCGGGACCCGGGCGTAGCCCGGGTTACCCCTCCCGACGGTCCCTGCAGGTCGGGGATGATTGCGCGCTCCGTTGACACCTTGGTTGGTAGTTTCAAGCCTCGTTT
>NZ_JBEUOQ010000054.1:0-5446 GCF_040489275.1 Rhodococcus baikonurensis
TTTGATGGCGATGCCGCCGAGGTCGGACCCGGAGAGGTCTTTCAACGATCCGAGGAGTCGACCCATCGGGGTACGAGCTCCCGCAACAATCACAGAACTGGTCACGATTTCCTCCGGCTGCAAAAGAGACATAGTCGTCGGTTCCGTGCGGCCTAAGAGCCAAGTCACATCCCGACGTGTACTCCTCAAACGGTAGCGCTACCGTGAAAGGTATGACACAGACCTCCCCCAGTTCTGCACTCGCACCTTTGTCGTCCGACCTCGTCGTCGCGATCGATCACGTCGGAATCGCGGTGCCCGATCTCGACGTGGCGATCGCGTGGTACACGCAGCACCTGGGCATGGTGTCGACCCACGAGGAAATCAACGAATCGCAGGGCGTGCGTGAGGCCATGCTCTCCGTCGTCGGCTCCCCCGCCGGATCCACTGCCGTTCAGCTGCTCGCGCCTCTGGACGAGAACTCGACCATCGCCAAGTTCATCGACCGAAGCGGCCCTGGACTGCAGCAGCTCGCCTACCGGGTCACCGACATCGACGCCATCTCCGCCGAGCTTCGCGAGCGCGGTGTTCGGTTGCTGTACGACGCTCCCCGACGCGGTACGGCCAACTCGCGCATCAACTTCATTCACCCGAAGGACGCCGGGGGCGTCCTGGTGGAACTGGTCGAACCCGACGCGAGCCACTAGCAGACCCGACTCCAGCTCGTATGCCAGGTAGATTGTCGCCATGGCATACGAGCAGGACCGCGGTTCGATCCAACTTCCGTTCCAGATCGCACGGAAGGGATACGACCGCGACGAGGTACGTAACTACTTCGAGCGATTCGACGCGGAGCTGCGAGTTACCGCAGCCGATCGTGATGCTGCCGCTGCGCAGGCCCGTGACCTTGCCAAGCAGCTCGACGATGCACGCGACGACATCGACGACCTCCGCAAGGACGTCGACCGCCTGTCGGTACCGCCCACCACTGCGGAGGGCATGAGCGATCGCATCAGCCGCATGCTGCGCCTTGCCTCCGACGAGGCCTCCGAGGTGCGCGCGAAGGCCGAGGCCGACGCAGCCGAGATGACCTCCATTGCCGAACAGGACGGCGCCCGCCTACGTGGGCACTACGAGTCGCTGATCGCCGAACTCGAGGACCGTCGCAACGCGATGGAAACCATGCACGAGCAGACCATGGCACAGGCCCGTACCGAAGCGGCCCGCATCGTCGAAGCCGCACAAGCCGAGCGGGATCGACTGGCTGCCGAGTCCGAGGCCAAGCGCACTCAGATCCGCGAAGACTTCGACATCTCTATGTCGGAGCGCCGCGCCAAGGTCGTCGCCGCCGTCAACGAACTGGAGTCGTCGAGCAAGGCAGAGGCCGAGCGTCGACTCGCCGATGCGTCGCACGAGGCTCAGCGGAGGCTGCAGGCCGCCACCGATCAGTCCGAGCGCAAGATCGCACACGCAAAAGAACTGACTGAAGAACTGCGTGTTCTCCGTGGCCGAATCCTGGCTCAGCTCTTGGGTATTCGCGGACAACTCGATTCGGTTCCGGCCATGCTCGCATCGGTCAATCGGGAGAGCGAACTCCTCGATTCACCGCCCGCTCCGGTCATCGTCGAAGCCGAGGAAGATCTCGAGATCGAAGACAAGAAAGCCGACGCAGATCCGGTCGACTCAGAACCACGTATCGACGAAGACGACGTACTCGAGGACTCGGACGAGACCAACACCGCCGAGATCGACACCCGCGCCGTCGAGCAGCGAGCCCAGTCCAGGAACTGATCGACGCTCAGGACCACCGTCTGGTCAGGCTGCGAGTTCCGCGGCCTGACCAGCATCCGGTGTGCCAGTGTCGACGTTCGTTCGCGCCACCCGGTTCCGAAGGCCACGTCACCACATGGGCGACGCCGGGCCTGATGTCGTGATCACAACCGGGACACCGGTAGAACTTCGTCGCATTGGAACCGGGTATCGGCCTCACCATGTACATTTCACCGCCCGGCCCGGGTTCCTCCCGGACCAGCGCCCCGCCGAACAACACACCACTGGGTGCCTGCGACTCCGCACTCGAATCCCGAGCACGCCGAGTATCCGTTCGACGGGTTTGCTTCGGCGAAGGTTTGCGGCGCGGCATGGTTCGAGTCTAAACAGCGTCAGAAAAGTCGGAACTCGGTGCTTTCGGTCCCGCGGAGTGCCTCGTAGTCAAGGACCAGACAACGGATCCCACGGTCGTTGGCCAAAGTCTTCGCCTGCGGCTTGATCTGTTGCGCTGCAAAAACTCCCGTGACCGGCGCGAGCAACGGATCGCGGTTGAGCAATTCCAGATAGCGCGTCAACTGCTCGACGCCGTCGATCTCGCCGCGGCGCTTGATCTCCACCGCCACCGATGCACCGTCCGCGTCGCGGACCAGAAGGTCGACCGGCCCGATGGCCGTCATGTACTCGCGGCGCACCAACGTGTAGCCGGGGCCGAGCGTCTCGACATGCTCCGCTAGAAGCTCTTGAAGGTGCGCTTCGACACCGTCCTTGATCAATCCCGGATCGAGACCGAGTTCATACGACGAATCGTGCTCGACCTCCTCGAGAGTGATCCGAAGCTCCTCGCCCGCCTTGTTGGTGACGACCCACAGGATGTCGTCGCTGTCTCCGGTGGTCTCGACCAACCAGCACGGCGGACTCATCCAGTTCAGCGGCTTGTACGCCCGATCGTCGGCATGAATGCTGACGGAGCCGTCGGCCTTGACCAACAGCAGTCGTCTTGCGGTAGGGAGGTGGGAGGTCAGGCGTCCCACATAATCGACACGGCAACGAGCAATAACTAGGCGCACCGGACCACCCTAAGCGATCAATACGACTACTCTCGACACACTATGCAGCGAAGCCGTGTCCCGAGTGCGCCCCTGGGGTCGTGGCTGCTCGGATCCACCGACGAAAGCCCCAGGCGTCGCCGAATCCGCGTCCAGGCACTACTGACCGCCCCTCTCCTGGTCACCAACCTGATCGGAGCGGTGCTGGCGATAGTGCTCGTCGGATTCGTGGTTCCCGGACCCGAGATCATCCACCCCGAATTCGCGTGGATCAACTTTATCGCCGTGCCCGTCTTCATCGGGTGTGTCTTTCTGATCGGACTTCTCTGGGGCACCAAACGCCTCATGCGGGATCTCCGGTGGGCCACCGAGGATCACCGGCCAACCGAGCAGAATCAACGCGCGGCGCTGCGCGGGCCGTGGCGACTGACCCGAGTGCAAGCTGTCCTGTGGACGGCCGCGCTCATCACCTTCACGACCATGTACGGAATCGTCGACCCCGACACCATTCCGAAAGTTCTGTTCACCGTGGCCTTCAGCGGTATCACCACCTGTGCTTTCTGCTACCTGCTCAGCGAGTTCGCACTCCGCCCTATTGCTGCGCGTGCACTCGAGTCCGGAGCACCCCGCAAGGCTGCCGTTCTCGGACTGACCGGCCGGACAATCCTCGTCTGGCTGCTCGGAAGCGGAGTCCCCGTCACTGGCTTGATGCTCGTAGCGGTCTTCAGCTTCATCCGACCTGCTTCGTGGCAAGCCCTCGCAATCGCCATCCTCGTCATCGGCGGGATCACCCTGTGTGTCGGACTCGGGCTGACGTACATCAACATTCGATCGGCCGCGGCCCCCATTCGGTCCGTACGACGAGGCATGGAACAAGTCACCCGTGGCGACCTCACCGCGTCCGTCGTCGTGTACGACGGGACCGAACTGGGACTGCTGCAGACCGGCTTCAACCGAATGGCCGAGGGCCTACGCGAGCGCGAGAGAATTCGCGACCTCTTCGGGCGCCACGTCGGACACGAGGTTGCCGCAAACGCGGTTCGCCGCAACCCCGAACTCGGCGGTGAAGAGCGCGACGTTGCCGTTCTTTTCGTCGACGTCATCGGTTCGACCACCATCGCGGCCACCAACTCCCCTACCGCGGTGGTCGCTCTACTCAACCGATTCTTCGACGTCATCGTCGACGAGGTCGATGCACACGGCGGATTCGTCAACAAGTTCGAGGGCGACGCAGCGCTGGCGATTTTCGGAGCGCCGACGACACTCGACGATCACGCCGGCAGCGCTCTTGCCGCCGCCCGCAAGATCCAGCAGCGCCTGCGTGCCGAAGTTCCGGAAGTGAGCGCGGGAATCGGCGTAGCTGCCGGTATTGCCGTAGCCGGCAACGTCGGTGCGCGAGAAAGATTCGAGTACACCGTCATCGGTGATCCCGTCAACGAGGCAGCACGACTGTCCGAGGTCGCAAAGACGGTTCCGGGTAACGTCGCCGCGTCCGGACGGGCGGTGGCCGCTGCGGACAGCGCCGAAGCTGCCCAGTGGTCGATCACCGAGAACATCACCCTTCGCGGCCGCCTCGAACAGACCGAGCTCGCGATTCCGTGCGACGCTTTGGAGTCCGAGACCGCCCCCTCAGAGTCCGTGCCTGTTCAGCCCTGATCTCACCTCCCACCCTGAGCGAACGGCACGTTCGGTCGATCCAAGGCGATGAACGCCACGTTCGCTCGATGACTTTCCCTCTTCCCGACGGTCTATATCGGCACAGCGGAAATCCGACGACGCCTGGGAGATGGGTACGACTATGAAACTGACGACGTTTACCATCGTCACTCTCGACGGAGTGATGCAAGGACTCGGTGGGCCGGACGAAGACCGCCGTGGTGGATTCGAGCGGGGCGGATGGTCCGCGCCATTGGTGGACACCGACGCGATGAATTACCTCGTCCAGGTCTACCAGCGAGCTGAGGCCTTCCTGTTCGGCCGACACACCTACGAGATATTCGCCGGATACTGGGGCACGTTCGAGAATCCGGATGTCAACCCCATTGCAAGCGCGTTGAATTCGCGGCCCAAGTATCTTGCGTCGACGACGCTCACCGATCCCCAATGGAAGAACACGACCGCCCTTACAGGTGACACCGCCACAGCGATCGGCGAACTGAAAGCCGTACCCGGCGGTGAGCTCCAGGTGCACGGTAGCGGCAACTTGTGCCGTTGGCTTCTCGCGAACGATCTCGTCGACGAGATGATCCTGCTCATCGTGCCGGTGGTCGTAGGCCAGGGCACTCGACTCTTCCCCGACTCCGGACCGGACATCGCACTCGAACTGGCCGAATCGCAGGCAACTCCGAAAGGCGTGATGATCCAGCGGTACCTGCCCACTGGCCGGCCGAAGTATGCAACAGCCACCGCCGACGGCATCGACTGATCCGGGCAAAGCGCCCGCCGACCTCAGTCGCTCGCCCTGCCCTGATCGTGCGAACGGTACGTTCGGTCGATCTGAGGCGATGGATGTACCGTTCGCTCGATGTCGGGGTGTGTTTTGGGGGTGTGTTTTGGGGGTGTGTTTTGGGTATGAGAAAGCCCCCCAACCATGACTGGTTGGGGGGCTTCTCTTACGTTGTGTTCGGCGGTGTCCTACTCTCCCACACCCT
>NZ_JBEUOQ010000055.1:1989-5217 GCF_040489275.1 Rhodococcus baikonurensis
GTTGTGTGTTGTTTGAGAACTGCACAGTGGACGCGAGCATCTTTGTTGTAAGTAATGAAGAGCGTACGGTGGATGCCTTGGCACCAGGAGCCGATGAAGGACGTAGGAGGCTGCGATAAGCCTCGGGGAGCTGTCAACCGAGCTGTGATCCGAGGATGTCCGAATGGGGAAACCCAGCACGAGTGATGTCGTGTTACCCGCGCCTGAATATATAGGGCGTGTGGAGGGAACGTGGGGAAGTGAAACATCTCAGTACCCACAGGAAGAGAAAACAACCGTGATTCCGTGAGTAGTGGCGAGCGAAAGCGGAAGAGGCTAAACCATGGGTGTGTGATAGCCGGCAGGTGTTGCATTCGTGGGGTTGTGGGGTTCATTTTGTCTGTTCTGCCGAGCAGGCCAACAGTAAGAAATCACAGGGTTAGTGGAAGTGGTCTGGAACGGCCTGTCGTAGAGGGTGAGAATCCCGTACACGAAAACTTTGTGACTGTTGTAATGGAAACCCAAGTAGCACCGGGCCCGTGAAATCTGGTGTGAATCTGTCGGGACCACCCGATAAGCCTGAATACTCCCTGGTGACCGATAGCGGACTAGTACCGTGAGGGAAAGGTGAAAAGTACCCCGGGAGGGGAGTGAAATAGTACCTGAAACCGTGCGCTTACAATCCGTCAGAGCCTTCGAGCAGTTTACTGCTGGGGGTGATGGCGTGCCTTTTGAAGAATGAGCCTGCGAGTTAGTGGCATGTCGCGAGGTTAACCCGTGTGGGGTAGCCGTAGCGAAAGCGAGTCCGAATAGGGCGATCGTAGTGGCATGCTCTAGACCCGAAGCGGAGTGATCTACCCATGGCCAGGTTGAAGCGACGGTAAGACGTCGTGGAGGACCGAACCCACTTAGGTTGAAAACTGAGGGGATGAGTTGTGGGTAGGGGTGAAAGGCCAATCAAACTCCGTGATAGCTGGTTCTCCCCGAAATGCATTTAGGTGCAGCGTCGCGTGTTTCTCACCGGAGGTAGAGCTACTGGATGGTCTAGGGGGCCCACAAGCTTACCGAAATCAGCCAAACTCCGAATGCCGGTGAGTGAGAGCGCGGCAGTGAGACTGCGGGCGATAAGGTTCGTAGTCGAGAGGGAAACAGCCCAGATCGCCAGCTAAGGTCCCTAAGCGTGTACTAAGTGGAAAAGGATGTGGGGTCGCGAAGACAACCAGGAGGTTGGCTTAGAAGCAGCCACCCTTGAAAGAGTGCGTAATAGCTCACTGGTCAAGTGATCCTGCGCCGACAATGTAGCGGGGCTCAAGTACACCACCGAAGCTGCGGCATTCACGCAATAGCCCCCAGTTGATCCAAGGATTTTCTGGCAGGTGTGTGGATGGGTAGGGGAGCGTCGTGTGGCCATGGAAGCGGCAGGGTGACCTAGCCGTGGAGGCCACACGAGTGAGAATGCAGGCATGAGTAGCGAAAGACGAGTGAGAAACTCGTCCGCCGAATGACCAAGGGTTCCTGGGCCAGGTTAATCCGCCCAGGGTGAGTCGGGACCTAAGACGAGGCCGACAGGCGTAGCCGATGGACAACGGGTTGATATTCCCGTACCCGTGTGAACGCGCCCATGGTGAATCAGTGATACTAACCATCCTGAAGCCACGAGAAGACCTTCGGGTCTCGAGTTGGTGGATGCATGGGACCTGATCTGGTAGTAGCCAAGCGATGGGGTGACGCAGGAAGGTAGCTGAGCCAGTCAGTGGTAATACTGGTGTAAGCGTGTAGGGCGTGACCTAGGCAAATCCGGGTCACACATAGCCTGAGACGTGATGCGTAGCCGATTGAGGCGAATTCAGTGATCCTATGCTGCCGAGAAAAGCCTCTAGCGAGCTTTCACACGGCCCGTACCCCAAACCGACACAGGTGGTCAGGTAGAGAATACTAAGGCGATCGAGATAACTATGGTTAAGGAACTCGGCAAAATGCCCCCGTAACTTCGGGAGAAGGGGGGCCCTGTCTGGTGACGACATGTACTGTCTGAGCTGGGTGGGGCCGCAGAGACCAGTGAGAAGCGACTGTTTACTAAAAACACAGGTCCGTGCGAAGTCGTAAGACGATGTATACGGACTGACGCCTGCCCGGTGCTGGAAGGTTAAGAGGACCGGTTAGTTCCTTCGGGAGCGAAGCTGAGAATTTAAGCCCCAGTAAACGGCGGTGGTAACTATAACCATCCTAAGGTAGCGAAATTCCTTGTCGGGTAAGTTCCGACCTGCACGAATGGCGTAACGACTTCTCAGCTGTCTCAACCGTAGACTCGGCGAAATTGCATTACGAGTAAAGATGCTCGTTACGCGCGGCAGGACGAAAAGACCCCGGGACCTTCACTACAGCTTGGTATTGGTGTTCGGTTCGGTTTGTGTAGGATAGGTGGGAGACTGTGAAACGGTGACGCCAGTTATCGTGGAGTCGTTGTTGAAATACCACTCTGATCGAATTGGACCTCTAACCTCGGACCATGATCTGGTTCAGGGACAGTGCCTGGTGGGTAGTTTAACTGGGGCGGTTGCCTCCCAAAATGTAACGGAGGCGCCCAAAGGTTCCCTCAGCCTGGTTGGCAATCAGGTGTCGAGTGCAAGTGCACAAGGGAGCTTGACTGTGAGACTGACAGGTCGAGCAGGGACGAAAGTCGGGACTAGTGATCCGGCACCGGCAAGTGGAAGCGGTGTCGCTCAACGGATAAAAGGTACCCCGGGGATAACAGGCTGATCTTCCCCAAGAGTCCATATCGACGGGATGGTTTGGCACCTCGATGTCGGCTCGTCGCATCCTGGGGCTGGAGTAGGTCCCAAGGGTTGGGCTGTTCGCCCATTAAAGCGGCACGCGAGCTGGGTTTAGAACGTCGTGAGACAGTTCGGTCTCTATCCGCCGCGCGCGTTAGAAACTTGAGGAAGGCTGTCCCTAGTACGAGAGGACCGGGACGGACGAACCTCTGGTGTGCCAGTTGTTCCGCCAGGAGCACCGCTGGTTAGCTACGTTCGGAAGGGATAACCGCTGAAAGCATCTAAGCGGGAAGCCTGTTCCAAGATGAGGTTTCTCACCCCCTCGAGGGGGTAAGGCCCCCGGCAGACCACCGGGTTGATAGGCCAGAACTGGAAGTGCAGTAATGCATGCAGGTGACTGGTACTAATAGGCCGAGGACTTACCACAAAGAAGCTACGCGTCCACTGTGCGGTATCTGAAACAACACACAGATAC
>NZ_JBEUOQ010000056.1:0-3828 GCF_040489275.1 Rhodococcus baikonurensis
TTGCTGTTGATGGTCAGTTTCGCAACTTCCATCCTGCCGCGAAGGACCAGCCCGTCCACTTCAATCCCGCGTCAGCAACGTCCATACCCGCAACAGCTAGGCCGATGACCGTTTCGTTTCCTTGATCGCTACGGGATCATCCTGGCGGACGATAAATGCCGAGGACTTTTGCAGCGTGAACGGTGGAAAGGAGCCGTGGCGTCTCGATTGCATCGGCGATGCGGTCGAAGTCAGCGGCGGTCAGCACACGCAGGGACAGCAAACCTAAGGTGTACGTGTCGAGAATTTCCAGCGCAGCGGTGGTGGCCTGCCGGACGGATACGGCAGGAATGGTGAATACGACTTCGACCCAGCCGAGTTCCGAGCGCTGGACGGCACCGTGGTGATCGATTATGGGCGGGAGAAGTTCACCGCTGACGTTCTCGTCGAATTGCATGTCGAGTTCGGCGACGACGACATACGCCTGTTGCGTCACAGGATTCGAACCCTCTCATTGTCACGGTCGGTAGTGAATTCAGGACGGGCGAGAGTAGATCGGGGTGCTGCCTAAACTCAAACCCTTCGTTCGGCCGCAACCCCTTCGATCCAGAAAGTCGTTGCGGCTGAACAAGCTTAATTCAGTGCATCGCCAGACCGAACCAGGCCGACGCTCCTAGCAGTAGGAGCGCAATGAGGATGACGGCGCGGGTGGTGTAAACGTGTCGCATCAGGACTCCGATCAGACGAAAACGAATCGTTCGGTGTGAAGATTTTGCGCCGGCACTCCCAGCTCGGTCAGTGACTCCTCGACAGCATTGAGCATCGGGGCGGGCCCACAGGTGAAGTACTGCAGTCGCTGATAGCGATCAGGCAGGTGGCGGACGATCATTTCGCGATCGAGGTAGCCTTGTTCACCGGTCCACCCTTCGGGTGGCGTCATCAGGATATTGACGATGGTGAGGTTCAAACGACGTTTAAGGCTTTCTAGTTCCTCGTCGAATGTGATGTCGTCGAGTGAGCGGCTGGCGTAGTACAGCAGATACGGTCGATTGTCGCTGCGGTCAGCCATGGTGCGCAGAATGCTGATCATCGGAGTAATACCGACACCTCCTGCGATGAGAACGAATCCCGGTCCTTCATTGCGATCTGGCGTGAAGACGCCGTGCGGCCCGTCGATGTATGCGCGGGTGCCCGGGGCGATAGTTCGGACGGTGGAGGTGAAGTCGCCGAGCGCCTTGATCGTCATGGACAGCACTGACGCGTTCTCGGCACTCGACGAAAACGAGAACGGATGTGACGTCACCGAAAACGGTGACCGATCGACGGTCAGCCAGCCGAACTGCCCGGGCTCGAACCGGAAACCCTTGTGCCCGACTGGGATCATCGTCAACGTCACGGCGTCACCGCGTTCGTGGACCACGGACTTGATCTTCCAGGGGCGACGAAGGCGCTCGAGCGGCCGGATCACCCGAACCCACAGCAACAGCAAGATCAACGCGCAGGTCATGATCGCCCACAACCATTTCTTCCAGGCATGGTCGACGTAATATCCGACCAGGAACACGTGCGCCACGGCGAAGGCGACAACTATCACCGAGATCGCCCCGTGGAGCACTTGCCACACCTCGTAGCGAATATTCATCCGCCGTCTCCAGATCGAGGTGGCAATGAGCACCAGCAGCAGCACTGTCGAGGTGACCGCGAACCGTGCACGCCAGGGGGCGTGCGCAAGGTTGAGCAGTCCGACGATGTCGATTCCCGCCAGCTGCAGGAGGATCGGGTGCGCCAAGATGAACGCCAAGGCGACATAGGAGATCTCGCGATGAAATTGAACTAGGGCATCTTCGCCGAAGGGTTCAGCCGCTGCCTGGAAGCGTGCCACCAGTGCGAACTGCATCCCCATCATCGACAGCCCGATAAAGCCAAGTGCGACAGAGAATTCGGTCAGGAAACCCCGACCCGGACCGGGGTGACCGAGCACCGCGAACACTAGCGGCATTACTGCCACTGCCAAGTAGAGTCCAATCCAGGCGACCGCACGTGTTAGCAATGTCGTCATCGAAAATATCCTACTCATCACGATAGGTCGGAAGGTTCGGCACGAAGATTATCGGATAGTCACCGAAGCGGAACGCTACTCCTAACGCGCCAGAACAAGAACATTAGGCATACGACTTTCGACTGACCTGAACGGTAAGAATTTTCAGCTCCACAATCGGGAGGGACGAGCGGGACGCTTTCGGATCGCCGGGGGCGATGCTGGTAATCCGTTAAGCCCGAGCCGAACAGCAGTGGCGGACGCTGGTAACTCAGCCTCATTGAAGGTCGCACACCCACAAACAATCGGATTGCGATGTTGCCCGACGCTATCTGCGGGCTGCGGAAGACCGCGAGTTACTGGCCCAGTACCTGGGTGAGTCCATGATCTGGTGCGGCAGAGCGCGTGGTCGGGTGTAGTGCCACCGGAGAGTGGCCAAGTCGGGCGCAGCTGTGACCTCTCGACCGTCGCCCGGGCCCGGCACGATTCCGAGCGCCATCAATAACATTCCAGTTGAGGCACCCGGCATCGGTGCGCGAAAGTCGTAGCTGATCCTTCTCTATCCACTGTGTGAACGGCGTTGTTCGACGGTCAACGCGAGGGCCGTGACAGCTAGGTCGCTGGTGCTTGTGACATCGAGCCCAGTGAGGGTGGTGAAGTCCCGAAGGCGTCGGCGCACCGTGTTTCGGTGCCTGTGTGTGCGTTCGGCGATGTTCGCGATAGTTCCCCCGTACGCGACCAGGTCGCCGACAGTCTCCAACAGAGCGGTGCGCTCGTACTCGCTCAGCATTTGTAGTGGACCGAACACTGCCTTGTGCACAGCATCGGCTACTTCGGCGTTTCCAGCTGCGATAGTGTGCAACCAGGTCTCGCGCACATGGCGCACCCCTGGAGTGACTCGGCCTTCGACTGTGGTCCGTGCAAGGCGAATTGCGCCAGGAACGTGTGCGAGTCCCTCGGCGTCCACCACGGTGCAGACGTGGTCCTCCAGTGCGACAAGATAGTCGATGAGGTTGGTTCTGGTATTCGGACGGTGAACGATCGCACGTAACTCATGTCCGTACCAACCGAAATGGTGAGCGATGCCGCTGGAACTCAATCGATGGGCGCAGCCGCCGATTAGCTCGGGTTGGGGAACGCCAAAATCCCCGACAGGACACAGGAATGTACCCGAGACTGGCAGGCCGAGAATCTGGGCGGCGTTGTCAACGGCGACGTGATTAGCTGCTCCGTCTATGAGCAGTTGGTCGAATGCCTCGGCTCGAATCTCCTCGAGTCCTCCTTGAGCAACTTGGTAGCCGCGCACCATTTCCTCGGTGCTCGTTTCGACCGTCTCCCACACTATGACCGACAACAGTTCGAGGAAGTCGGTTCGCGCAGCGAGATCAAGGTATCGGCCTTCGGCGATGAGTGCATCCCACAGCGTGCGTAGGTCGATTCGAAACGAATGGAGCACGGTCGGCAGCGGTACGTGCTGTTGCGCCCGGATGGTCCCAACGTCCAACGCAGCGGTGAGCAAGGCTTGCGGGCACAGGGTCGCCGACCAACGACTCGATCGGGCATCTCGCCTCGGTGCCAACCGCACCCTGGCGCCCTCGGACACTCTCGGTGACGACGTCGCCGACGCTGGGACTGTTTCGTAATCGGTGTTTTGGCCCGAGACGCTGAGTGAATGCTCGGCGAGGAGGTGCCGAGATGACGACACTGGAGAATGTTACGAAGAAGAGGGCCGAGCCCTCCGCGGAAGCTGCGGCGGCCGCGGAGTTGGTGCGCCTGGCCAAGGAGCAGGGCCTGTCGCTGACCGGGCCGGA
>NZ_JBEUOQ010000057.1:0-3561 GCF_040489275.1 Rhodococcus baikonurensis
GCTCAATGCGTTTGCGATCACCTTCGAAGGACGCATCACCCTGAACGGTAACTAACCGACATCAAGGTCGGATCCACCGTTAATCGGACACTCCCGGATGCATCGTAGCGAACGGGAGTGGTGTTGTTTTGGGAATATTGGGTGATGAAATCGGTTGGATCCGCCGAGGTTGGTATCCACATGGTCGGAAGATTCCAAGAGCGTGATGTTTGGGTGCCTTTTGTGGGTCCCAATGCCGCTATACGCATTTCGATGCTGTCCAACGCGTTTTGGCTGCGCGTAGACCCAGCCCATGCTTGTAACGATCTCCTGAGAGCGTTGGGTCGGTGGCGTCGAGTTGGTCGAAACTTGCTTGAAAGAATTTGAGGTTGCCCCAGTCGGGCTGTGCCCTGGATGGACACGGCATGATGGGTACGTGAACCTTGACGAGCTCTACTGCGACCTGCATGCGCATCCAGAACTTTCCTTCGAAGAAACACGCACGGCTGCAATCGCTGCCGCGGAACTTCGGGCCGCAGGGTTCGCTGTTATCGAGGGCGTCGGAGCCACGGGGGTCGTCGGTGTGCTTCGGAACGGTAGTGGGCCGACGGTGCTGCTGCGAGCTGACATGGATGCATTGCCGGTGGTGGAGGCCACTGGTCTGGCGTATGCCAGCATCACATCAGGTGTCATGCACGCGTGCGGGCATGACGTGCATGTTGCCTGTCTGATCGGCGCGACTCGGGAGCTTGCCGCGACGCGGGGGGATTGGAGTGGCACGGTCGTGGCTGTGTTTCAGCCAGCCGAGGAGGTCGGGCGCGGCGCGCAGGCAATGCTCGACGACAGGCTGTATGAAAGAGTGCCGATACCGGATGTCGTACTCGCCAGCACGTCGGGCCCGCACCCGCCGGGATGGTCGGAGCTCACTCTGGCGCGGCCTTCGCTTCAGCTGACAGCATCGACATAACGGTGCAGGGACGTGGTGGACACGGATCGAGGCCCGAGACCACGATCGATCCGATCGTCATCGCTTCGTCCATCGTCGGGCGGTTGCAGACCATTGTCTCCCGGGAGATTGCGCCGAAGGAGACCGCGGTGGTTACCGTTGGGCGGCTCAACGCCGGCACAAAGAACAACATCATCCCTGACAGCGCGGAGCTTGGCCTGACCATTCGCTCCTACAGTGAGGATGTGCGGGAGCGTATGTTGGCTGCGATCGAGCGCATCGTGAGTGCCGAGGCGGCAGCGTCCGGAGCGCCGGATCCTGTGATCGTGCGGGCGGAGTCTTTTCCCGTTACGGTCAATGGAGACAATGCTACTGAGCGCACGATGGTCGCGTTCCGGTCGGCGTTCGGCGACGACACGGTCTTTGACCCCGGGCAGGTCTCGGGAAGCGAGGATGTCGGTTTGCTCGCTACTGCTGCGAGTGCGCCGTTGGTCTACTGGATTCTCGGGGGTACGCACCCGGCAACGTATCGGGCCGCTGCGGAGGCAGGGAGCATCGACCGCGATATCCCATCGAACCACTCGGCCTATTTCGCTCCGGAAGTTCAACCGACACTTAACCGTGGGGTCGCTGCCTTGGTGATCGCCACTCGGGAGTGGTTGCGAGTCTGAGCCTGGTCGAGGGCCACACGCACGCGTCTTCACCGCCAAGACGACGAAGTTAGTCGGACCGACGGCGTAACTGTGCACATGATCGTCGCCGTCGACGTTTCGTACTCAACCCGCCCATCTAGATCTGATTGTCTACACGGGAATCGTGGGCAAGGCGCATGATCGACTCTATGAATCCAGTCGGTTGCCGACATTCTGATCTTGAGCTTCGCCGTTCAGCCGGATATGGACGCGATCATTGACAGTTTCGCCCAGTCCTATTTCGCTGAACGGCTATGGTCGGTCCATGCTTATTGCACGGATGCAAATACTAGGACTGATTGTGGGTCCGGCGATTTTTGGGCTTTCGCCGCTGTTCTGGAACGACGGGCATTACGGAGTGGTCGGTGGCATGCTCATCGCTGTATCGACCGTGCCGTGGGTGTTCGGGCTCCTAGGTGAGTACGAGAAGCTGCGTGCCCCCTTCCCGGTTGTGTCTGGGCTGTGGTTCTTGCTGGTGCTGGTAGGCATGTTCGGGACTGTCGCGTTCGGGCTGCAAGGTTTCTTCGAGGGTGTCTTCGGCGTCGACGACAGTTCGGCACTAGCGTCGTTCGCCGGCTACCCGACGGCCGGCACAATCATGTTGCTGCTCGCGGGGCCGACCTTTCCCTTCGCGCTTGTTGTGTTTGGAACCATGCAGTGGCGTGCCCGCACGGTTCCGCCGGCCTGCGCTGTCCTAGTGCTCATCGCGGCGGTTGCGTTCCCGATCGCCCGAGCTACGCGTGAGGTGCCCGTAGCAATCGTCGCCGACCTCGTGATGGTAGCAGCGTTCTGCGGAGTGGCGTGGTATGCGTGGACAAGGCAGATCGCCGCCGTCGACAACTCTTGACTCTGTATTAGTAAGTGACCGAATTATTCTGTACTGCAATATGATACGAAATGCGAGGTGCCGCGATCATATCGGTGTTCTTGTCGGGTTAGGCAGGACTTGATGAGTCACCCTGACTGCCAGTGAAAGCTGTCCAATCGGTGCCATCAAGACGATCTTAGTGAGGACGGAAGGTGTCAGGTGTTCGCGATCGTCAGTGTCGACACAGGCGCTCGCACCGCAATCACGCGGGTGATCACTACTCGCAGCATCGTGCTTTCCGGTTTTCCTCGTTCACCTCCTTACCACGGAATCAGGTCATCTAGTCGTCTGGCAGCCAGACAGGCACCATATTCTCGAAGACAGCTAGCGGTCGTCGGGCGTGGAGAACGATTCGGCACAAACCAGCGGTTGATGTGGGATCTCAAACGCCGCCTCGCTGAAGTGGCGCGGTTGGGGAAACCCGATCTGCTTTCGCTCACCTGGACTTAGGCACTGACCTTGACAACGAAAGGATTCAAGCCTTTGACCGCACAGACGTATGTCGTCGTTGCCGAACTAGATGTTGCGGGTACGGACGTTGATGACGCGGGACTGAAGTAGACGGGCTGGTCCTCGGCGCGAGAATAGGAATTGCGACATAGCCGTTCTCGACCAAGAAGGACCAGCCCTGTGACACACCGTAATGCCCCACTCACCGTCGAGGGAAGACGACGCCTGATCGAGCGGTGTCACGACCGCCCGATCGCCCACGTCGCCGCCGAAATGGGCATCTCCCGACAATGCGCCTCCAAGTGGGTCAACCGGTATCGCAAGTACGGTGACCTGGGATTACAGGACCGATCCAGCACGCCGCACCATCAACCGACCGCTACAGCGGCAGGGCTTGTGGCCGAGATCGAAGCAATGCGCCGGAGCCGGAAATGGTCGGCTTCACGAATCACGTTCGAACTGGGCACCGACGGCATCGTCATTGCTCGTCGGACGGTCACGAGAATCCTGCGGAGCCTGGGATTGCACCGTCGCCGGTTCATCGACCCGAACGGCGAAACCAACCGAAAACCCCAGGTCATCGCCGCCAAGCGACCTGGTCAGATGGTCCACGTCGACGTCAAGAA
>NZ_JBEUOQ010000058.1:0-3414 GCF_040489275.1 Rhodococcus baikonurensis
GTGAATCCGAGTATTCAGTCGACGATTGCGCCGGGCACGATCACGACGATTCCGTTGGGGAAGAAGGATCTCGAGTCGTCGAAGGCGTCGATCACCGCGGAGAACGTGCACGTGAAGGTTGATGCGTGCATGGGGCCGGTGACGATCCGCTCGTACGCACAACTCTCGGTGTCGACGGCAACGTCGGATAACACGTTGTTCGTGTACTCCGATCCCACCTGGCTCTAACCCACGCAGACTTCGCCGGCGCTGCTGGCGAGCAATTCCTGATCCGTCCCGTCCCGGGGTGGTTACTCATCACGCTCACAAAGGAGAAATCATGAAGATTCGTACCTTGGCCACTGCCGGAACCCTCAGCGCAGGTATCGCCCTGATCGGTGTTCTCGGCGCCGGCGTGGCATCTGCTGCAACTCCGATCGTGCAACCGGAACATGGCCGGATCGGACTTTCACTTTCGAACGCCGAAACGGCGGCGCTGGCGGCGAGCCCGATTCCTGATGCGATTGCGAACATCGTTCCAGGTTCGCTGAGGGGGGTCTGGTTGGCGCCTGGTTCCGCGATAACTGTTACCGATGGCAAGGTCGACGCCCTCGAAGGAGCTGTGCTCGGTGAAGCAGCCGCGCGTGGTGGGCATGCCAATGTCTTTGTCTCCGACCCGAATCACCCCGCCAGTGAGGGGCACATAGTGCTGACGGAGCAGTACTGGAACTGATACCAGGCCGAACGCCGGCGACCCGTTGTCCCCGCTCTCCCTTCCTGTTTGGAGTTCCAGCCATGACCGTCAACAACGCCGAACGCCGCAGTGTCCAGTCGGAATCCACTGCCGTCGATAGTAAAGACGTTGCAGACGTTGATGACTGGGATCCGGACAGCGAACTCAGTCCTTTTTCCAAGGCTGTGATCGCTACGGCAGTCGGACTGGGGTTGCTGATCGCGGCATTCGCGGTGATCGGGAAGCTTGCCGGCTGGGCGAACGACTACGGGACGATCCTGGTTTACCTGGCATTCTTCTTGTGGATGTCGATCTCCGGACGGTTGTTCTGGTGGGGCGCAGACAAACTCATCGCGCTACTCCGAACGAAGAAGAGTGACAATCGTGGTGCGCACCGGTGAAGTCCGGTAGACGACTTCGCCGGACTCTCGCGGGAGTGCTTGCCGCTGGGGCGCTGTTGACCGGAGCGGCCGGAGCGATCGGTGCGGGAATTGCACTCTCCGCCGCTCCGGCGAACGCGACGCCGGAAGAAGACTGCGCGGCGGTGCGGGCACGTGATCATCAGATCTACCTGAATCTCATTGCGTCGCTGCCACCTGGCGCACCCATCCCGCCAGAGATCATCAACCCGTGCCTGAGCGCGCCGTCCACGACGGCGACGGCTGCGCCGACGACCACCGTCGGGCTCCCCGGTGCGCAAGCTCCAGGCGGTGGCCCGAATGTCGGGGCCAATGCTCCGACGAACTTTCCCACCTACAACGGCACCCCCATCGTCCCGGTTCCGACGATCGAGGTTCCGCCCATTGCTTCCGAGGCCTCGGCCTCGGAAACTGGTGTCGGTGCATTCCCCAATGCATCGGCATCAGCGGTTCCCTCACCCACACCCACCCCGGGTGAGGGAACCACCACCGATCGTGGTCCCGGACCGATCCCCGCGGATTCGGATTCGAATATCGCACCGGCCCAAACGGTTCCGGACCCGGCAACAGATGTTTCCACCGCCGGGGAGGACTCGGGCCGTGACCGGTATCTCGAACTCGCCCTGATCGGCGCTGCAGCGTTCACCGCTGCGGGTATCGGAGTGCGCGGGCGGCCGGGACCTTTCAGCCCCCGCACGCCCGAATCAGTACTCTCCCAGGCGGTCGGGACTGTCGCGTCGCCGTTGACTGCGTACGCACCTGGCGGGCAGTCCTCGTTGCGGGTGTTCGATCCGATCACCGGCGGAAGCCGGTTCTTCTTCCTGATCCACGACGAAACGTCGTCGCACGAATCCGTGATTCCGGTGACGGTGCCGCCCGGCGGTCACATGAGTGTCAACCCCGATGGCACGGTCACCGTCTTCGACGCCGACGGGAATCCGGTCTCGACAATCGATGCCCCGTGGGCGTACGACGCCAACGGCACACCCATCCCGACGCATTACGAGATCCGGGACGGGCAACTCGTGCAGGTCGTCGACACCACGGGTATCGAGAACGTGCTGTATCCGATTTTGGCGGACCCGCAGGATCGCACACAGAGCGGCAAGAAATCCTCTGCTCCGGCGCGCCCGACCAAAATCTCCGGTGAGGACGACGGCACCCGCTCAGATGACGGTCCACATTGGAACGAGACACCGCAGGTCGAAGGCCACAAGGCCCCCAATCCACCAGTCCAGAAACCGATACCCACTCAACCACCAGTCCCACCCGCGGTCGAGCCCGAACCACAAGTCCCTGAGCAGGCACCGGCGCAAGTCCCTGAGCAGGCTCCGGCGCAAGTGCCGGAGCAGATCCCGCAGCAGTCGCCGGCCGAGGACATCGGCGGGGACGGACCAGGTGCCGGGACATCCCCATCCATCGACCCAGCGCCCGCTACACCGAACGAAACCGACACACCCCAAGCAGAATTGGCAGGAATTCCGATCATCGGCGGCATCTTCAGTGCAGCCGAAGCCGGGCTCATGCTCACCGCTGGAATCGCAGCTTTGTTCGCGCAGATACTTGCAGGTGTGGGTCTGGGGGATTCGGAACTGTTCGGCCGCATGGAAAGTCTCGAGGAATGGGCGCTCGAGGCCGGGGTGAATCTCGCCGAAGTGCTTGTGAAGGCTATGGCTCTGCTTTCTCCGCAGGATCAGGCACTTCTTCGCACTGTCCTTTCTCCGTTCGTGAAGCTGCCCCCAGCGCGTGAGCAGGACACTCCCGGCCACGCCCAGCCCGGGCCGGCCGGACCTGCCGCGAAGCCGCCGCCTCGGAGGCCCACACCGCGGCCTGTACCGCGTCTGCCTGGTGATCACGATCCGACCCAGCCGCAAGATCCCTCCAGCGAGCCGGATTCAGGCGATCCGGCAACACCGTCGGATCCGGGTTTCGAACCACCAGTAGACCCCGGTACCACCACACCTGGATTAGTTGACCCCGAACAACCTTCGGTTCCCGAACCTGGCGAGCAACCGGCCGTCGATCCGGTCAACCCGGGCGGCATTCCGGTCGATCCCGAGACTCCCGGTGCGCCGACCCAGCCCGGACCCCCGGAGTTCGACCCCTTTGATCCCGACCCGGGCACGATCGCCGATCCGACGGTCCGCCCAGATCCCACCGAACGTTCATCCGTCGAGCGCGTACTAGCTGTACGAGGCACGGACGTTAGTTACGCGATGCCGGCGGTAAGCGGCGGGCGGTCGTCCTCCGCGTGTTGAATGCGGTCGGTGGTAATTGTAGTGA
>NZ_JBEUOQ010000059.1:0-2716 GCF_040489275.1 Rhodococcus baikonurensis
CTGGTCGACCAGATCGAACACCATCCGCGGGTCACCGTGCACCGGCACACCGAGATTCGTGCGGTCCACGGCGAGAAATACCTCGAAGCAATTGCAGTCGAGGACAATCGCACCGGCGACCAGGACACGATTCGGGTGCGCGCCCTGTTCGTCTTCATCGGGGCAGTACCGCACACAGGGTGGCTTGCCGACGCGATCGCACTCGACGACCACGGCTTCGTCCTCACCGGTGTGGACGCGATCCACGCACGAGCGGACGGCAGCCTGCCAATCAACGGCGGCCTGTCCAGGACGCTCGAAACCAGCCTGCCCGGCCTGTTCGCGGCGGGCGACATCCGCCGCGGTTCGGTGAAACGAGTCGCATCCGCCGTCGGTGAAGGAGCGATGGCCGTACGCCAAATCCATGAATACTTCGAAAGGAGCTGACGACATGCCAGTAATGGGCACCGTGAAATTCCAGCGGTTCTTCAGGGCAGCGGCCGGACTGCAGGTCGACCGGAACGATCTCAAGCGCTATACCGATTTCATCGACGACAAGATCTACGACCTGATCCTGATCGGGAAAGCCTCCGCGAAAGCAAACTTGCGCGACGTGATCGAACCGTGGGACCTGCCGATCACCAAAGGATTACAAGAGAGCATCCACCGGTTCGAAAAACTCGACGAGGAGATCGAACTACAACCGCTGCTCGATCAACTGACCGCCCGCCCGCCCTTGGACGTGGCCCTCTCCGAGGAGACAGAGCAACGACTGCCGCTGATCGCAGGAGGGTTGAGCGTAGCGCTGGCGCAAACCTTCGCCACGATCGAACCGGACCGCAAGAACCCCGGCACAGCCCAATGGACAGTCGCCTTCGACATCTTCCACCTACTCCTGTGACTACCACCCGTCCCGGCGAACCAGTAGATCACCGGGACACCACACCGTGGTCGGGAATCACGAACCACGGCTATCGACACCACGCCAGACAGCGTGTCTGAGTTCGAATATGCCGTCCTGCTCCGGAAATGCCGGAGCGATTCAGCCGCGCTGAAATGCTCGTGGGTTCACCCCGGATGGTGGATACCGAGCTGGCGGGACCGAAGGTTCCGCTGGGAGGAGGTCCTCATGTCCCGCAAGCGCAAATCGTTTACGACCGATACACGGTCGAAGCCGCCACAGGGTGATCGATTCCGGCCACACCATCGCCGAAGTCGCCCACGACCTCGGATTAAGCAAGAACCTGCTCGGACAGTAGGTCGCCGACGAACGACGACGCATCGACGACGCCGCTACAGTCGGATAACAACCGCTCACTGCCGCGGAACGGACAGAACTGGCCAGGCTGCGCAAGCAGGTCTCCGAACAGGAGACATCGCATTCCTGAAAAGCGTCCTTAAATTCAACCTGCCAACGCAACAGCCTCTTCCGCCACAAACTCCGCGGGCGCTCGGAACCCGAGGCACTTCCGTGGCCGGTTGTTGAGCCTGGCCGCGATGGCATCGAGGTCCGACTGGCTCAGATCCCCGAGATACATTCCTTTCGTAAGACACTGGCGTAAAAGCTTATTGGTGTTCTCATTCGTCCCGCGCTGCCAAGGACTACGCGGCGCTGCAAAGAAAATCTCGATACCCGTTGCTGCACTGAGCAGCTCGTGATCGGCCAATTCCATCCCCCGATCCCAGGTTAAACTCCGACACAATGCCGAATCCATTCGCCCGTATTCCCGCACCAGTACGGGCACCACCGAGGTGGTATGCCGACTGGGTGTCTGCACGATCGTCAAGTAGCGGTCCCTGCGATCTACCATGTCGCAACCTGACTGTTCTTCGAACCGATCACCAGATCACCTTCCATGTGTCCAGTCACGCTGCGATCCTCGGCATCGGCGGGTCGATCCTCGATCGAGCGCGCATCGATGACCTGCGACCTCCATTGCCCTTTAACAGTGCCGCTCATTCTTTCGGATCAGCCGCCATGTTCGTAGGCGCTTGCACAGCTACTGCGGAATCACATCCCACCGAGTAGTGTAGATCGAGCGGTAGATCGTCTCGTGGCTGATCGCCAACTCCTCGTCACCGCTGTGATGCAGTCTCAGATGCCCGACAATCTGCTCCGGCGACCACTCGTCTTCGAGTGCCTGAAGTAAAGCAAACGAACTCGGGAAAACTCGGGGTACAGGATTGAGCCGTCCCGCCGACGTGACATCCCCCAGATCATCGGCGGGAAACCAGCATAGGGTGCACCGCTTTCCGTCTCACTGACCGACCTAGTTCTCGCGATCGACGAAGCCGCCGGCATTCTCCTGGACCATGCCCTACCCTCCAGCTTCCTCACCTGCACGTTCGACATCGATAACGAGCACCTGCGAGTAATTCTCGCCGCGACGACGGCACCGATCGACACCAGCACCACCTCGTTCCATTGGTTCGTCCTCCACAGGCTGGTCGACGACGTCGTTCTCGAACAGTTTCCCTCCACAGCCGCCGACGCACCCGATAACTCGGCAACGACGATCATCCTGACCAAGGCACTACAGCCAGGTTCGTGATGCCGTCCACGACGAGCAGCCCACAACTACACCCGAACCTCACACACGTAGGCCCGGCACACCACTGCGCCGCAGCCCTAGACGGTATGAGGGGACTGTCTGAATAACGGTGGATCCGGTCCTTGATTCAACACGCCGAGCTGAGCTTGGCGGGAAGGATCGACGATGACCGAAACACTTGATCC
>NZ_JBEUOQ010000060.1:0-2580 GCF_040489275.1 Rhodococcus baikonurensis
TGTCAATGGCCACGAAGTTCTCCCCGTAGGCGGCCAGTAGTTCTCCCCGCTGGTGGCCACGGGTTCTCCCCGGTGGCGGCCAGTTGTTTTTCCCCACCCGCTTTCTGATTTGGGTTAGCTGAAGGGCTTCACCCCCTTGCCGGTGGTGGCTTCGGTGAGGCGGAAGGAGTCGCCGTCGGTGACGACGACGTGCGCATGGTGCAGGAGCCGGTCAACGGTGGCGGTGGCCAATGTTTTGGGCATGATCTCGTCGAAGCCGGAGGGGTGCAGGTTGCTCGAGACGGCAATCGCTCGGCGTTCGTAGGCAGCGTCGACGAGGCGATAGAATCCTTCGGCGGCGTCTTCAGAGACCGGGAGCAGACCGATGTCGTCGACGATGATCAGGTCGGAGCGGATGATCCTCGTCAGGGCTCGGGCGATGGAGTCGTCGGCACGGTGCCGGCGGACCAGGGCACCGAGGTCTTCGATGGTGAACCAAGACACCGCCAGCCCAGCTTCGACTGCGGCCTGCCCGAGTGCCTCGGTGAAGTGAGACTTGCCAGTTCCCGAAGGCCCACAGACGCAGAAACATTCACGCCGCCCGACCCACTCCAGGGTGCGGAGCGCGTCCTGGGTGGCGCGGGGAATCGACGATTTCGTTTCGTCCCAGTCGCCGAAGGTCTTGCCGGTAGGGAAACCCGCGCGTTTGCGGCGAGTGTGCAGGTTCGCCCGGTCCCGGCCGGCGGCTTCCTCAGCGAGGAGAACCCGCACGACTTCGGCGGGGTCCCAGCGTTGGGCTTTCGCGGTCGGGATGATATCGCTCAAGGACCTGCGGATATGGGGCAGTTTCAGGCGTTTAGTCAGGTCGATCGCCTCGGCCAACGGGTCGCCGTTAGCGCTGGTAACAGTGCGCAAAGGGGTGCTCATCAGGCGTCATCGCTTTCATCGTCAGTAGTGGCTGGGCTGGCCGGCGCTGGTGTCTGGCCGAAGGTGGACCAGGCGGCGGTGCCCGGTTGCAGAGTGTGGTTCTCGCTGCGACGGACCGGATCAGCGTGTTCGTGGGTGACTTGGTAGTCGAGGATCGAGATCAGGTCCCGATCGGCGAACCGGCCGGTCATCGCCGCCGTCCCCAACGCTCTGTCGACTGCGTCCGGGGAGTGCAGCTTCGAAAGGTCCACGGCCTCGGCCATCTTCGCCCTGATGCGGCGCGCTCCCGCGGCGGCAGCCTCGACCAGCCAGCTGTTGGCACCCTGGCCCAACTGTAGGAAGGCGAGCTCGGCGGCGGTACGAGGCTTGGGCACCCGGTCGGCGGCGTCGCGGTCTGGGCGGGGTGGGTAGTGGTCGTTGTCGAGGACCGGTGAACCGGGTTGGCCGCGGCGGTGCCGCGCGACTTCGACTGCACCGCCATCATTGTCGACGGCGGTCACGATCAGCTCCTCACCATGGAAGCGGGCCCAGACCCGAGTGTCGATCAACGTGTGCGGCACCGAATACCGCACCCCTTCCACCGAGATCGTCGACTCCCAGTTCACCCGCCGGGTAGTGCCGAACACCGCGGTGAACGGAGATTTCGGCAGCGGATGCAGCCGCTGCAACTCTTCGGCCAGCCGCTCGACCGGCCGCCGCCGAGTAGAGCTGTGGACGCGGGTGTTGACGTCGGTGCAGAACTGCCGGCAAGCCGACTCGAGCTCACCGAAAGAGTGATACTGCTCGCGCAGGTTCACCTCCTTCGGCAACAGGTCGGCTTTGGCGATCCGCACCGTCGCCTCACTTCCTCCCTTCGACTCCGGATCAGCAGGTAAACACGTCCGCAGCGTCGTGCCGTAATGCCGTGCCACCTCCACGATCTCCGGATTGCGGACCGCGATCCCGGCCACGTGATCGATCGTCGCGGTCTTCTCGTTGTCGGTGAGGACATAGACCGGAACCCCGCCCAAGCGGCGGAATGTCGCATCCAAACACGCCGCCACCGTCGGCAATGTCTTGTCCCAGATCGGGATCACCACCCGAAATCGCGACCACGCCAACCATGCGCAGAACAACGTCGTCTTCCGGCCGGAAATCGTTGGCCCGTCACCGAAGTCGTACTGTAACCACAGCCCAGGTTCGGTTACCCACGGCCGATACACTCGCCGCCGACCAGCCCGAAACTGGGCCTTCGCCTCCGCGACCGTCCGGCGCGTGGTCCGCTCACCGCCGGTGAACCCCAGCGCGACGATCCGTTCGTGGATGACATCCGCGCGGACCTTGCCCTGCGAGCGGACCACCAACTCCTCGATCTTCGGCAGAAAGTCGTCGATCGCCCGCGCTCGATGCCGCCGGCGGTCCGGCGGCTGCCCCGCAGCGCGCATCTGCACATACCGGGCCACCGTGTGGTGATCACACCCAGCCAGCTCCGCCGCCGCCCGATAACTACCCGTGAGGTCGTACGCCTCCAAAATTTCCATGATCTCCCTGCTCGATTTCATCCACCCAGCGTTGCCGGGACCGAATCTGACTCACAGCAGGTGGGGAACTATCTGGCCGTACGCGGGGAGAAACCATGGCCACAAAATGCGCCATAAATGGCCGCCAGTGGGGAGCTTACGATGGCCGTCGACA
>NZ_JBEUOQ010000061.1:0-2400 GCF_040489275.1 Rhodococcus baikonurensis
CCGCATATCCGTGCTTCCTGATGCGTTGCGGCGTAGTACACGCTTGTTCCTTCCAGCGCCTCGATCCCCTGAACGGCCAACTTGCGGTACCGCGCTCCGGCGGCGAGCACAACGGCCCGGGCGTGCACCGACCCGCCGTCCGCCAGTCGGAGCACATGGTTCCCGGCCTCGGATCCCAAACCGGTCACTTCTGCCGACACCAGGATGCGGGCGCCGAACTTCCCGGCCTGGAGCACGGCTCGCTCGGCCAATTCGGAGCCGGAGACCCCGGCGGGGAATCCCAGATAATTCTCGATCCGGGATGAGGTACTGGCTTGGCCGCCCGCAGCGATCCGCTCCAACGTCACCGTGTTCAACCCGTCCGAGGCGCCGTACACCGATGCGGCCAGGCCGGCCGGTCCGGCACCCACGACGACGAGGTTGTAGACGTCCTTGGCTGCGTCCGCGACGGGTGCCGGGACAGGAAGCCCGACGACGCGTGCGAGTTCCGCATTCGTCGGATTGCGCAGCACCTTCTCGCCGTGCCAGATCACGACGGGTGTGTCCTCGGGTGCGACGTTCAGGCTGCGTAGCAGCTGCTCCACTCGTTCGTCCTGTTCCAAGTCGAACCACTTGTGGGGCAGACGGTTTCGCATCGCGAACTCACGAAGTCGCAACGTATCCGGGGAGAAGCAGGAGCCGATGATCCGGAATCCGGAGCCGAGCCCGATCAGCAAGTGCCGACGCACAAGGTAGGCGCGCAGGATCAAATCGCTGAGCACGGGATCGTGGGCAATCAGCTCGCGTACCTGCTCGGCCGGGACGACGAGTACCTCGCCGTCCTCGATCGCTTCGGCGGTGAAGAACGCCACCTGCCCTTCCAGGAGTCCGAGCTCGCCCAGGAAACGCCCAGGACCGTGCACGCGCAGTATCCGGCGCTCGCCGTCCGCGTCGCCTTCGTCGACGACTGCGATCTTTCCGGAAAGGACGACGACGAAATCGTTGTCAGGCGCGCCTTCTCGGATCAGCACCTCGCCGGCGTGAACCGGTCGACGCGAGCCACCGACCTCGAGCTTCGCGACCTGGTCGTCTGTCAGCCGCGGGAAGGCGCCCTCCTCGTCCGGGGTCTCGTCGTCGACCGGCGGGCTGTACCCGATGGGTGAGGCGCCCTCAGACGAAGTTCTGGTCGACATAACACCACCGCCAATCCTCGCCGGGCTCCATCGACTGGACGATCGGATGCCCGATGGCGTGAGCGTGAGCACTCGCGTGCCTGCCCGGCGAAGAGTCGCAGCAACCGACGTGTCCGCACGTCAGGCACAGCCTCAGATGCACCCACGGGGTGCCGAGGCGAAGACATTCCTCGCAGCCCTGCGGGGTACGCGGCACCACGGCCCGGATCGCGGTTACATGTGGGTCCGCATGGACAGGACTCATGACTTCGCCTCCTCGCCGGCATTTTCCGATAGCGCCTGATCGAGCCACGTGCGCAGCTGGGGGACCGGAGCTGCGCCCGACTGGCGAGCGAGAACCTCACCCCGGTCCATCACCAGCAGAGTCGGCACGGCGCGGACGGTGAATCGTTCAGCCGTCCGGGGTGCAGCATCGACGTCGACCTTGACCAGCTTGATCTGGCCGACGTGTTCTCTGGCGAGCTGCTCGAGCGCGGGGCTGACCATGCGACACGGGCCGCACCACGTCGCCCACAGATCCACGAGCACAGGCACCGAGGATTTTTCGACGATCTCCGCGAAGTCACCGTCTCCCGCCGCGGCGATCCAGGGCAGCGGCTCGTGGCAGTTGCCGCAGCGAGGTTTTCCTTCCCCTGCTGCCGGGATGTTGTTGGTCTTGCCGCAGTTCGGGCACTTCACCTTTTCGGATCCCATGACCAGTTACCTCTTCTCAGGCCGCCGCGAAGGCGGGTTCGGCATACGCGACGGCAAGCTCGCCGCCGTCCACCGTGACGCTGATGGTGCCGTCCGGTTTGATCTCGCCGCGCAACAGTGCACGGCCGATCTTGGTTTCGACCTCGTGTGCGATGTATCGGCGCAGCGGCCGCGCACCGTAGACAGGGTCGAACCCGTGTTCGGCGATCAGTCGGCGTGCCTCCGGTGTGATTTCCAGGTGTATCTGTCTCTCCGACAACCTGTTTCGAAGGTCGGTGAGTTGCAGTTCCACTATGTGCTCGATCTGGGGCAGGGTGAGTGGGGAGAACAGCACGATGTCGTCGACCCGGTTGAGGAATTCGGGGCGGAAATGCCCGCGCAGTTCCGCCATCACCCGTTCCCTGGCGTCCGGCTTGATTTCGCCGTCGGCTGTGACCCCGTCGAGGAGATGCTGGGATCCGATGTTGGAGGTCATGATGATCACCGTGTTCCGGAAATCGACTTGCCTCCCTTGAGAATCGGTGATCCGGCCGTC
>NZ_JBEUOQ010000062.1:0-2241 GCF_040489275.1 Rhodococcus baikonurensis
ACAGCGTCCAGGCATTGAAGACGTACAAAGCGTTGCCGGGTGACAGCGGGTTCTTCCGAATGACCGTCGTCGACCAAGCAGGGAAGTTCCGCCAGCAACTGCAATGGCAGAAAGTATCCCTCGGCCCCACCCAAGCACTGTCCTTCCAACTCATCGCGGTGCAGGTCGCCCTCTCGGTGGCCATCGCGTCGGTGAACGAATCGATCGCCCGCGTCGACGGTAAAGTCGAACAACTCCTCGCCCTCGCCCAAGCGTCCCGAGTCGGTGACGTGGTCGGTCATTTCACAACCTTGGATCGGCTCGTCACCACCCTCGACGAACACGGAACACTGCCGACCGCAGACTGGGAATCTGTTGCCGGACTCCGGCCCACCCTGAATGTGACCATCGAACGCCTCCGAGAACACGTCAAACGCACCTTGGCCGGGTTCGATGCCACTCGCCCGGTCCAGGATCGCGCCGACTATCTCCGCCGAGCAATCGAAGAGAACCGGCTCGGCGAATCCCTGCACCTGTTGGTGGTCGGTGAGCAGTCGCTCTATCTGTGGCAGCGGTTGCGGATCGCGCGCGTGCAGGCCACCGAGCCGCAGCATCTGCAGGTGGTGCTCGACGACGCACGCACAGTGCTGGCAGAGCATTTCGAACGCGACGGCGAACTGTTGCTGCACGCGCGGTCGGAACTGTCGAACTTTGCAAAAATGCACCGACTCGACGGATTCCGGTGGGGCGCCGCCCACAATCTCAAACACGACATCGTCAAACTCAAGAACGACCTCGACGACTTCGCGCAGGCACGTGGCAGCCAGGTCATGGGATGGACCGACCACGAGAGTCCCAGCGTCGTCGACGCCCTGGCGGAAGTCGGCAGTCGGGCAGCGTCCGCAGGCAGTGCTGTCGCCGGCGCGGCCGGCAAAGCGATCGGTGCCGGTGTCTCAGGAGTCGGATCCGGGCTCGGGTGGGTGGGCCGCGGGATCGGAAACCTCGTGGGCTCGGGAAACCAACACGCAGACAAAGTCGAGATACCGACACCTACAACGGAACATCGTCTCGCGGGTGCAGCCACCGCAACCGCACAACCTGACGAGGCGAATCCGAACTCGTGCGACGGCGACGATTCGACATCCGAATCCTCCATGCTCACACACCAACCCGATCGAATCATGCCGTCTTCCGCCCCGATCGCGTACGACGACGACATCTTGCAGCTCATGCTCTTCGGCCATCTACAGGTCGGCGACCAGCTGACGTATCACGATACCGGCCGCGGGCTCACCTACATCGCAACGATCACGCGGGACGGGGCCCTCGACGTCGACGGGAAACGCTACGGGCCACCCTCGGCGCCGTTGACGGACATCATGGGCCGGCAACGGCACGGTTGGAGGGACTGGCAACTGGCCGATGGGCGGCAACTTCGACAGCTGCGGCGACAAGCGTACGCAGAAATGCGCCGCTGACACCCGTCCTAGCTCTGCCACCACACGCCGACCCGTCCACAGGATGAAGCGATCACAAATGACAATGAAAAAATCCTGGCTAGCAGCGCCGATCCTGCTTCTCGCGCTCAGTGCATGCAGCGACCAGGGCACATCCACCGAACCTGCCTCGTCTGAGGGAGCAACTGCAACCGCCACGACACCGAGCTCCTCAGGGACACTCACACCGGTCTCCAGTACCACGATTGTGGAACCCACGACGGAAACCATCGTCGAACCGCCCACAGCGGAGGCAACATTCATCGACACGCCCACGCCGGCGGTGACCAAGCACATCGACTACTGCACCTCGCCCGGCCCGAACACCGCGTTCACGGACGGAACATACGGTTGGACGGACGAATGCGCCGGCCCCGCAGCGATCAACCGGGTCAGCGAAATCACCGCCAACGGAGGATCCTGCGACGGAACCACGTGCACCAACTCACTAGGAATGACCTTCCCCGACCCTCGGGCCGAAGCCGGAATGACCGATGCACCGCCAACAGCTGGCACTCCTCGGACCACGACAAGCACCCCGACAGTAACGAATCCGCCGAACCATCCCCAGGTCCTGTGGTCGAATTGCCTGCAGCAAGGCAACACCCCGGAACAATGCCGGGAAATACTCGACAACTGATTCTCACGCCCAGCGAAAGCCCGGCCAGTCCTGAGCACGTCGGAGCTGCAATTCCGGGGCGGTCTCGACACTCTCACCCGACTTTGATCCACACATTCACTGAGTAGGTCCTGTGGTTTGACTGTA
>NZ_JBEUOQ010000063.1:0-2052 GCF_040489275.1 Rhodococcus baikonurensis
CTACCGAAGGCGCATCATGGTCCACATCGCCCTCACCCGAGGGCAGAGACCAGCAGCATGAAATCAGCACACGCCCCGCTCAAATGCGGAGAGCCATTTATCTCTGCAGTAAACGCCCGGCCCGTCTTCGGCGCCTCGTGCCACACATGCCTTCCCGCTCGGGTTGCGGCGGGCCATAATTCGCCTTTCACGTGCCCGGCTTGCCGTCTTCGGAGCTGGGCCTTGACACCCCTGCACCGGGTACCCACGCATCAGTACCGCACCTGCCGCTGGGCAGTCGATGCATCACCTGTCCGAACGGAATCGACCGCCCCCACGCTGATCACTGCTCCCACACCGCCGAAGCACTTCAACCGATCCGTCACTGCAGCATCATCGAGAAGCCGTCCTCGACACCGGCAGGTCCCGGGCCCGCTGGCTGTGATGTCTTCGCGCTGGCGGCGTCGGCGGGGAGAGGATTTCGCAGTGAGCAGCACCGCTCTCTCCGGGATCGAGGCGACCACCGAATCCGGCCCGCGGTGCTGCACGAAACCTTCGGGGCTCCATCGAGCCAGTGGCAATCGGCCCGTGGTTGCCTCACCATGGAGCGATGACTGCTAAGCGTTGCCGATCCACCCCCGATCCTGCCGAACCCCTTTCCGATGCCGAGCTGCTCATCGGCCTGGTGGTCTCACCATCCCTGAGTGCGATGCTCGGCCCCGAGGTCACCACCTCGGTGCGCAAGATTTTGGTGCAGCGGTATCCGGGAGTGCGCTGGCAACTGAAGATGGCCGAAGACCGGCTGGTCGATCCACCCACCGAGACCTTGGACCTGCTGGAGGCGGCCCGAAACCGCGTGCTGGAGGAGAACTGGGATTTGGCCGTGGTGCTCACCGAGATCCCCCTGAAGACCGGCCGACGTCCGGTGCTCACCCAGCTCAGCCCCGTGCACGGGGTAGGACTGGTCTCCGTCCCAACCCTGGGAGCCGTGCACGTGCGGCAGAAGGTGCAAGAGACCACCGTGCACGTGGTCGGGCAGCTCCTGGGCTACGACGCCGAAGACCTCAACGCCCAGCGGGATCTTGCTCGAAGAGCCCACCAGCTGTCCACCGATCTCGACGAACGCCCGGACGACAACGTCGTGCAGTTCACGGCCCGAGTGCTGAGCGGCAACGTGCGGTTGCTGCTGGGCATGATCCGCGCCAACCAGCCTTGGGCCTTCGTGGCCCGGCTCTCCCGGGCGATGGTCGTGGCAGCGGCCACCGGCATGCTGACATTGGTGGCCTCGGACCTATGGGTACTGGCCATGGCCTACGGGCCGGTGCGCCTGGTCCTGCTGGCGGTGATGGCGATCGGGGCGGTGAGTGCCACCCTGATCCTGGGAGCAGACTTGTGGGAGCGCCCACGGCGGCGAGCCCAACGTGAGCAGGTGATCCTGTTCAATTTGGCCACCACCGCGACCGTGGCCATCGGGGTTGTGGTGTTCTACCTCGGCTTATTCATCCTGTCCTGGGTCGGCGCGCTGCTGCTCATCGACGAGCCGGTACTGGCCGGTGTCGCCGGTCACCCAGTGAACGCTTTGGACTACGCGAAGATCAGCTGGCTCACCGCCAGCCTGGCCACCGTGGGCGGAGCACTAGGAGCTGGACTGGAGGACGACGATGTGGTGCGCGCCGCTGCCTACACCCGGTCCAGCACCTGACACAGCCCCAGCACAGAAGAAACTGAAACATCTACGCGTTGATGCCACGTCTATGCAGGTGTCATTGCCGGTCGCGATGACTTGGTGGGCTCAGCGCAGTGCGCTGCCTCGTACTCGGCGGGTGGGGCGTTGCCGAGGCGGGTGTGCGGGCGGGCGCTGTTGTACCTGTCGATCCGGGATCCGCACCGCCCTGCCGGACGCGCGGATCGCAGTCGACAAGTGGCATCTCGTCGCCCTCGCCAACCTCATGGTCACCCAGGTCCGTCAACGGATCACCCGGCAACTGCACGGCCGCCGCGGCACCGCCACCGACAAAGTCTGGGCCAGCCGGCAACTGCTGCTCACCGGCTACGAGCACCTCACCGTGAAGC
>NZ_JBEUOQ010000064.1:0-1886 GCF_040489275.1 Rhodococcus baikonurensis
CGATGGTGGTGTGGATTCGACGTTGTCGGCGTGGTTCGATGATGCTGCTGCGCGGTTTGGTGATCGGGTTGCGGTGCGGTTCGGTGACGAGTCGTTGTCGTATGGTGAGTTGTCGGTGCGGGCGAATCGTTTGGCGCGCAGGTTGATTGCTCAGGGTTGTGGTCCGGAGTCGTTGGTGGCGGTGGCGTTGCCGCGGTCGGCGGATCTTGTGGTGGCGTTGTTGGCGGTGGTGAAGTCCGGTGCGGGGTATTTGCCGGTGGATCCGTCGTATCCGGCTGATCGTGTCGAGTTCATGTTGGCCGATGCTGCTCCGGTGGCTGCGATTTCGTGGTCCGGGCGTGAGTTGGTGTTGCCTGTTGGTTTGCCGGTGGTTGATGTCGACGCGGTGGATGTGTCGGAGTTCGATGGTTCGGTGGTGACGGATGCGGATCGTGTTGCGCCGTTGCGGTCTTCGAATGTTGCGTATGTGATTTACACGTCGGGTTCGACGGGTCGCCCGAAGGGTGTGCAGGTTCCGCACACGACGGTGGCGAAGTTGTTTGCGAATACCGAGGGTGTGTACGGGTTCGACGAATCCGATGTGTGGACGATGTTCCACAGTTATGCGTTCGACTTCTCGGTGTGGGAGTTGTGGGGTCCGCTGTTGTACGGCGGCACGTTGGTGGTTGTGGATTATGTGACGTCGCGGTCGCCGGAGCAGTTCTTGGAGTTGCTTGCTGCTGAGCGGGTGACGGTGCTCAATCAGACGCCGTCGGCGTTCTATCAGTTGGCTGAGGCTGATCGGTTGGCGTCGGAATCCGGTCGGGCTGCCGAATTGTCGTTGCGGTGGGTTGTTTTCGGTGGGGAGGCGCTCGAGCTGCGTCGCTTGTCGGATTGGTACGGCCGCCGCGGTGATTCCGCGCCGACGTTGGTGAACATGTACGGCATCACGGAGACGACGGTGCATGTGAGCCATCGTGTGTTGGATGCTGCGATGGCGGCGGATGCGTCGGCGAGTGTTGTGGGTCAGGCTATTTCGGGTCTGCGGGTGTTCGTGTTGGATACGCGTTTGGCTCCGGTGCCGGTCGGTGTCGCGGGTGAGATGTATGTCGCTGGTGTGCAGTTGGCTCGGGGTTATCTGGGTCAGGCGGGGTTGACGTCGACGCGGTTTGTGGCGAATCCGTTCAATGCCGGCGAGGTGTTGTACCGCACGGGTGACGTGGCGTCGTGGAACAGTGCTGGTGATTTGGAGTATCTGGGTCGCGCGGATGATCAGGTGAAGATCCGTGGTTTCCGGATCGAGATCGGTGAGATCGAGTCTGCGGTGTTGGCGGATGTGTCGGTGGCGCAGACGGCGGTGGTTGTTCGTGAGGATTCTCCGGGTGATCAGCGGTTGGTGGCGTATGTGGTTCCGGCTGCGGGTGTGAGCGTGTCGGTTGACGATGTCCGCACCGGTGTGGGTTCGTTGTTGCCGGAGTACATGGTGCCGTCGGCGTTTGTGGTGTTGGATGCGATTCCGTTGACGGTGAACGGGAAGTTGGATCGTCGGGCGTTGCCGGTTCCGTCGTTGCAGGTTGCGGTGTTCCGTGCTCCGACGTCGGTGGTGGAAGAGGTTGTGGCGCAGACGTTTGCGGATGTTCTGGGCGTCGAGCGTGTTGGTTTGGATGATGATTTCTTCGCGCTCGGTGGTAATTCGCTGATTGCGACGCAGGTGACGTCTCGGTTGGGTCAGGCGTTGGATGCTTCGGTGTCGGTGCGGGAGTTGTTCGAGGCGTCGACCGTCGAAGGGCTTGCTGCCCGACTCGGTTCTCATGTCGGTGGTGGTTCGCGTGCGGCGTTGACTGCGCAGGTGCGTCCGGCGCAGGTGCCGTTGTCGTTTGCGCAGCAGCGCATGTGGTTCCTCAACC
>NZ_JBEUOQ010000065.1:0-1853 GCF_040489275.1 Rhodococcus baikonurensis
CCAATGGCGAACCCCCGCTGAAGCTTGGGACGAACACCTACGATCAATTCAACAGCAACGTGTTGCTTCGACCAGTTGAATGCGCCTTGCGATCCTCTGTCGGTGTGGACCACGCAGCCTGCGACGAAATCTCGGCGGGCGACGGCGTTGTCGAGCGCATCGACCGCGAGCCGGGACTTCATCCGATCGCTGATGGAGTAGCCAACGATCCGGTTGGAGAATACGTCTTTGAACGCGCACAGGTAGAGCTTGCCTTCGCTCGTCCAATGCTCTGTGATGTCGCCCAGCCACAGCTGATTCGCAGCATCGGCGGTGAAGTTGCGTTGGACGTGGTCGTCGTGGACCGCAGGCCCCGGGCGCTTGGCTTTTCCGCGTTTCTTGCCGAACACACTCCACCAGCCGTTGTTCGAGCAGATCCGCCACGCTGTGCGCTCGGCCATCACCTGGCCGGCGTCGCGAGCCTCGTAGAACAGGAACCGGTAGCCGAACTCCGGGTCGTCCTTATGGGCCCTGAACAGAGCGTTCGCCCGGTAGGCCTCCGCGAGGTCGGCATCGGTCACCGGGTCAGCCAGCCACCGGTAGTAGGGCTGGCGAGCGATCTCGAGTACCCGGCACGTCACCGTGACGGGAATGCCGTCCTCGGCCAGCTCACGAACGAGCGGGTACATCATTTTCCCGGCAGGTTCGCCTGGGAAAGATAGGCGGCAGCACGGCGCAAGACTTCGTTCTCCTGCTCGAGCAACCGGATTCGCTTGCGCAGTTCCCGGTTCTCGACCACGTCCTCACCGGTAGTTCCTGATTTGATTCCGTCCTCGATATCGGCCACTTTCAGCCAACCCGTCAGGCAGGATTCACTGATCCCGAAGTCGGCGGCGATCTGCTTCAACAGCATTCCGGGCTCGCGACTGCGGGCAACCCGAACAACGTCCTCACGGAACTCTCGGGGATAGGGCTTCGGCATGGTGCACATCCTTCCAGCGGCACCTCTCGGCACCACAGATCAGATGTCACCTATCCGTGCAGCAGACCCTTCAGCGTCTACGAACACCGAATCCTTCAGATCCATCCCGTCGAAATAGGCGCTCGTAATGTCGACGCCGCGCAGATCAAGTCTCAGCCCAATGTCAGCCCACAGGCCCCCGGCTTCTTCGCCATTCTTCTCGAACTGCAGATGTATCCGGAACTGGCTGATTATTGCCTCGTTCACTATTCGCTGAGCTTTTACTCGTGCGCGCGACTCATCGTTCGGACCAGTGACATCCGGGACTTTACGATTATTTTGACGGAGGTAGGCACACAGGGTGTCTGTGATCGTCTCGCACTCAGCTCGCACGATGTTCTCCCGAGCGGTGACATTCTTCTTGCGTCGAAGCCGGAGCCAGTCGTCAGCCAAACCGACGAAGGCGTAAACCCCTGCTACCCGAATCGCGAAGTGCGACTCATCAGCGAGCTGCTTCGCAGCCCCCTCGAATCGACTCCACAGATCTTTCTCGGCATCTTCGAGCCGAGTTCTGTCAGCATTTGCGGTCTGAGCCATCGCCAATCGCGCGGCACCAGCCGATGCAATCGACGCCGCCACAATCGCGCCCAACGGGGCCAATACTGCGCTGTACCGCACTACCAGCCATTCCTTCGAGATCCCCACGACAACCAGCGCGAGCAAAGCGACGGCAGAAACCGCAGCGGAACCCGCCGAGACCCGAAACCACAGGTGTCGACGGCACGTGAAAACTGATCAAGTACGGCACTTCAATATTGGGCTCTTCGCGCTTGAGCGGGGTGCCCGGTAGTTGATGGGGCTCGTGGCCCCGACATGCTGTTGGTCTCTCACAACGCGACAACAGCGAGGCCAC
>NZ_JBEUOQ010000066.1:0-1648 GCF_040489275.1 Rhodococcus baikonurensis
ACGGTGCGGGTGAGGTCGCGCACTTCGATGATCTGCGTGGTCTGCTCGACGATGCTGATCTGGTTGCGGGCAGCTTGAGTGCTGATGCTCCGTTGACTGCTGCGATGGTCGGCACGGATGGTTTCTCGGTGACGGGAACTCTCGCTGCGGGTGAGACGAAGACGGTGACGTACACCGTCACGGTCAAGGCTGATGCCGATCGTGTTGCGGCGAATGCCGACAACACGGTGCTCAACTTCGTTGTTCCGGGTACGACTCCGCCGGTGGATCCTCCGGAGGTGTGTGATCCGGCGACGCAGCTGTGCACGACGCATCCGGTTCAGGTTCCGGGGTTCACGGTCGCGAAGACTGCGGATCCGGCCTCGGGTACCAATGTTGCGGCTGGTCAGACGATCACGTACACGGTGACGGGTTCTAACACCGGTAAGACGACGCTTGATCCGGTGGTGTTGACCGATGATCTGTCGAAGGTTCTCGACAACGCGGCGTTGGTGGACGGTTCGCTCAAGGTAACGGTCGACGGTGCTCCTGCTGCTGCTCCGACGCTGGCGGGGACGACGCTTTCGTGGACTGGTGCACTCGAGGCTGGTAAGTCGGTTGTTCTGACCTATCAGGTGAAGGTCAATGCCGGTGTTGCCGGCGGCACGTTGATCAACAACAAGGTCACCGGTACTGCGAAGCCGCCGACCGGTCCGGAGATCACTCCTCCGCCGGTGACGACCGAGCATCCGGTTCTGTCTCCGAAGATTGCTGTGGTGAAGTCCTCTGATCCGGTGTCGGGTTCGAATGTTGTTGCCGGTCAGGACATCAAGTACACGCTCACGTTTACGAACACCGGTAACGGTGCGGGTGAGGTGGCGTTCTTCGATGATCTGCGTGGTCTGCTTGACGATGCTGATCTGGTTGCGGGCAGCTTGAGTGCTGATGCTCCGTTGACGGCTGCGATGGTCGGCACGGATGGTTTCTCGGTGACGGGGACCTTGGCGGCCGGTGAAACGAAGACGGTGACGTATTCGGTGAAGGTCAATGCCGATGTGGTCGGTGGGGTGTTCGTGAACAACTTCGTTGTTCCGGGTACGACTCCGCCGGTTGATCCTCCGGAGGTGTGTGATCCGGCGACGCAGCTGTGCACGACGCATCCGGTGAAGGTTCCGGGGTTCACGGTCGCGAAGACTGCGGATCCGGCCTCGGGTACCAATGTTGCGGCTGGTCAGACGATCACGTACACGGTGACCGGTGCGAATACGGGTAACACGACCCTTGATCCGGTGGTGTTGACCGATGATCTGTCGAAGGTTCTCGACAACGCGGCGTTGGTGGACGGTTCGCTGAAGGCGACTGTTGACGGTGTCGACGGTGCGGCTCCGACCCTGTCGGGTACGACGCTTTCCTGGACTGGTGCTCTCGAGGCTGGTAAGTCGGTTGTTCTGACCTACCAGGTGAAGGTCAATGCCGGTGTTGCCGGTGGCACGTTGATCAACAACAAGGTCACCGGTACTGCGAAGCCGCCGACCGGTCCGGAGATCACTCCTCCGCCGGTGACGACCGAACACCCGGTGGTGTCTCCGAAGATTGCTGTGGTGAAGTCCTCTGATCCGGTGTCGGGTTCGAATGTTGTTGCCGGTCAGGACATCAAGTACACGCTCAC
>NZ_JBEUOQ010000067.1:0-1502 GCF_040489275.1 Rhodococcus baikonurensis
TGTCGGTGGTGGTTCGCGTGCGGCGTTGACTGCGCAGGTGCGTCCGGCGCAGGTGCCGTTGTCGTTTGCGCAGCAGCGCATGTGGTTCCTCAACCGATTCGACACGGCATCGGCTGTCAACAATGTTCCGGTTGCGATCACGCTCACCGGAAAACTGGACGTGTCGGGGCTGGAACAGGCGGTCTCGGACGTTATCGGCCGCCACGAGGTTCTGCGCACGGTCTACCCCGAGGTCGACGGCGTCGGCTACCAGAAGATCCTCTCGGCAGGAGATGTCTCGATCGATCTCGGTGCAGAACGCGTCACCGACGACCGAATCCAGGCGGAGCTGTATTCGTTCTTCGCCCAGGGTTTCGATGTCACTGTCGAGGTTCCGTTGCGTGCCAAGCTTTTCCAGGTCGCCGATGACGACTTCGTGTTGTCGTTCGTGATGCATCACATCTCGACTGACGGTTTCTCGATGGGCCCGTTGACCCGTGACGTGATGACCGCCTACTACGCGCGAACCAACGGCCAGGCTCCGACCTGGACGCCGTTGCCGGTGCAGTACGCGGATTACTCGTTGTGGCAGCGTGAGGTTCTCGGGTCCGAGGACGATCCGCAGTCCGTCATCGCGCAGCAGATTGCGTTCTGGTCGGATGCGTTGGCTGATCTTCCGGAGCAGTTGGATCTGCCTGGTGATCGTCCGCGTCCCGAGATTGCTTCAGGGCGCGGCGCCAATCACAGTTTCACCATCGAACCGCAGCTGTGGTCCGAGCTGGACGAACTGGCCAAGGCAACGAATGCAACTCCGTTCATGGTTGTTCACTCGGCTCTGGCGGTGCTGTTGGCACGACTGTCCGCGACGACCGACATTGCGATCGGTGCCCCGATCGCGGGTCGTGGTGAAGCTGAGCTCGATGACGTGATCGGTATGTTCGTCAATACTTTGGTGTTGCGTACCGAGGTTGATCCGTCGATGTCGTTTGCGGAGTTGTTGGCTTCTGCGCGTGAGGTGGATCTGCAGGCGTTCGCGCATGCGGATGTTCCGTTCGAGCGGATCGTGGAAGCGCTCGATCCGGTTCGTTCGCAGGCTCGTCATCCGTTGTTCCAGGTGGCGTTGACGTTCCAGAACCTCGGTCAGACGTCTCTCGACATGCCCGGCCTCAGTGCTGCTGCAGTCGAGTTCGACGCCGCACTGGCCAAGTTCGACTTGCAGCTCACTCTCGAAGAGGCTGAAGCCGGAATGTCTGCGACCCTGACGTATGCGACGGATCTGTTCGACGAATCGACCGCTGTCGACTTCGCCGATCGCTTCCTGCATGTTCTGCGTGGCGTCACCGCGGATCCGAATCTTGCTGTCGGTGATGTGGACGTACTCACTGTCGGTGAGTTGGACCGTGTTCTCTCCTGGAGTGGGGTCGGCACCGATGGTGGTGTGGATTCGACGTTGTCGGCGTGGTTCGATGATGCTGCTGCGCGGTTTGGTGATCGGGTTGCGGTGCGGTTCGGTGACGAGTCGT
>NZ_JBEUOQ010000068.1:0-1412 GCF_040489275.1 Rhodococcus baikonurensis
ACACGTTGCTGTTGAATTGATCGTAGGTGTTCGTCCCAAGCTTCAGCGGGGGTTCGCCATTGGAGTCGTTTCCGTGGTCGCGTGTTGAGAGCGTGTGCGACTGCCGCGAGATCGTCTGGGCTCCATCGCGAGAGATCAGTTCCCTTCGGAAAGTATTGGCGCAGTAGTCCATTCGCATTCTCGTTGGTACCTCGTTGCCATGGGCTGTGTGGATCGGCGAAGTACACCTTCAGCCCGGTGTCGATGGTGAACTGGGCGTGTGCGGACATTTCCTTTCCTCGGTCCCAGGTCAGCGAGCGTTTGAGTTCGGTGGGCATCGACGCCAGTGCCTGTGCCAACGCTCTGTTCATCGACACCGCTCCGTATCCCGACAGTGCCGGCCCGTTCTTGGTGATCGGTTGCTGTCGCCACCCTTGTTCCCGAGGCAGGTGCACGAGGGTGGTGTATCCGGTTGTGCGCTCGACGATGGTGCCGATCGCGGACCTGTCCGTGCCGATGATGAGATCACCTTCGTGGTGCCCGGGGATCGCACGGTCGTCGGCTTCTTCGGGACGCTCGCTGATGAGTACGTCCGGTGTCACATGGGCCCAGGCAACGCGTTTCGCTCTCGCGCGTGGCATCCGAAGAGCGCGGCCGGTGCGCAGGCACAAGATGAGTTCGCGGCGCAGCGCACTGCGACCCTCGATGAACAGGGACTGGTAGATGGCTTCGTGGCTGATCCGCATGGACTCATCATCCGGGAAATCGATCGGTAGCCGGTGCGAAATCTGCTCAGGGCTCCACGCTTTCACCCATCGGCGGTCCTGCCGATGCGGCTTGTTCAAGCCCTTCCATTGCCGTTCGAGCGGTCCGGCGACAGCATCGCCGCCCGGCTTGGTGATCTGGCCTGAGAGTCGGTCCTCGACGTAGTGCCGTAACCGATCGTTTGCCGCGAGCTTGGCGGTCTTCGGGCGACGAGCAAACAACTCGGCTTTCCAGTGCGCCACGCTGGCGCGGTACTCGAGCGTGCCGCCACGCGTGGCAGCGTTACGCCGCAACTCCCGCGAGATCGTCGACGGGCTCCTCCCGATGGCACCCGCTATCGAGCGCACCCCATGGCCTGTGGCGTGCAGGATCGCGATTTCCTCACGCTCTGCCAAAGAGAGGTACCTGCCTGCCGGCGCGGGCCACGAGTACGGCGTCATCCCGCCAGCGTGCCGGAACCACCGCTGGCCCGCAGGCTGTCCCACGCCGACAGCGTCAGCTGCCTCGCGAGGAAGCTTGCCAGTACTGATCTGCTCCCAAAAATCTCGTTCCTTCGACCGTGGATGGCCCGGCGCTCCCGGTGACCTCATCGGAGCCCTGCCCGTTACTTCCCGCACCCAATCCGATGGACGACCCACAACACCCTCCTGACCTCGAATGTTGCGTCC
>NZ_JBEUOQ010000069.1:0-1388 GCF_040489275.1 Rhodococcus baikonurensis
GGGAGTGTTTCTTAAACGGTGTTTCGGCCCGACACGCTGGGTGAATGCCCGGCGAGAAGGGTGCCGTGATGACGACACTGGATGATGTGACGAAGAAGAAGTCGACACCACCGTCGGCCGAGGAGGCGGCGGCAGCGGAGCTCGTGCGCTTGGCGAGAGAGCAGGGCCTGTCGCTGACGGGCCCGGATGGGCTGCTCAAGCAGTTCACCAAGACGGTCCTGGAAACGGCATTGAACGAGGAGATGACCGAGCATCTCGGGCACGACAAGAACCAGGCCAACCCGGATCGGGCATCAACAAATATCCGCAACGGCACTCGGTCGAAGACGGTACTGACCGAGTCGACCGGGCAGGTCCCGATCGAAGTCCCCCGAGACCGCGAAGGGACGTTCGAACCGCAGATCGTCAAGAAGCGGCAGCGTCGGCTCAACGGCGTTGATGAGATCGTTTTATCGTTGTACGCCAAAGGGTTAACGACTGGGGAGATCAGCGCGCACTTCGCTGAAATCTACGGTGCATCGGTCTCGAAGGAGACGATTTCTCGGATCACCGACAAGGTGATCGAGGAGATGCAGGATTGGTCTGCACGTCCGCTCGATGAGGTGTACGCCGCGATCTTCATCGATGCCATCGTGGTCAAGATCCGCGACGGCCAGGTCGCGAACAGGCCGATCTACGCGGCCATCGGGGTGAGCCTGGACGGGCGCCGCGACGTGCTTGGTTTGTGGGCCGGCACGGGCGGCGAGGGCGCCAAGTTCTGGATGAGCGTGCTCACTGACATCCGTAACCGTGGCACCAAAGACGTTTTCTTTCTCGTCTGCGACGGTCTCAAGGGCCTGCCGGAGGTTGTCGAGCATGTGTGGCCGGCCACCACGGTCCAGACCTGTGTGGTGCACCTGATCCGCAACACCTTTCGGCTCTCGGCACGTCAGCACTGGGACGCACTGAAGCGGGAACTGAAGCCGATCTACACCGCGCCGAGTGAGGCAGCGGCGCGGGCTGCTTTCGACGACCTTGCCGAGAACTGGGGCAAGCGGTATCCGGCGATCATCCGGCTATGGGACAACGCGTGGGAGGAGTTCATCCCGTTCCTTGACTATGACACGGAGATACGTCGAGTCATATGCTCTACCAATTCTATTGAGTCGCTGAATGCGCGCTACCGGAGGGCGGTCAAAGCTCGCGGTCATTTCCCCAGCGAGCAAGCCGCGCTCAAATGTTTGTACCTGGTGACCCGTTCGCTGGACCCGACAGGCAAAGGTCAGGCACGATGGATCACACGGTGGAAACCCGCTCTCAATGCCTTCGCGATCACGTTCGCGGATCGTTGGCCCGGATCAGAAACCTACTGATGAAAACGGCCGAAACACCGTTAACGAGATAGTCCC
>NZ_JBEUOQ010000070.1:0-1380 GCF_040489275.1 Rhodococcus baikonurensis
GGGACTGTCTGAATAACGGTGGATCCGGTCCTTGATTCAACACGCCGAGCTGAGCTTGGCGGGAAGGATCGACGATGACCGAAACACTTGATCCCATGGCAGAGACTGAGGTGGATCAGAAGCAGTTGGCCGAGCAGCTCCTGGCTCAGGCCAAGGAGCAGGGCGTGGAGTTGATGGGCCCGAACGGACTCCTCAATCAACTCACCAAAAACGTCCTAGAGACCGCGTTAGACGCGGAGATGACCGAGCACCTGGGCTACGAGAAGCACGATGCCGCCGGCCGCGGCAGCGGCAACTCGAGGAACGGTACCCGTTCGAAGACGGTGCTCACTGAGATCGGGCCGGTGGAGATCGAAGTGCCACGCGACGTCGATTCTTCGTTCGACCCGCAGATTGTTAAGAAGCGTCAGCGACGCTTGACGGGTATCGATGAGATCGTATTGTCATTGACGGCAAAGGGTTTGACGACCGGCGAGATATCCGCGCACTTTCAAGATATTTACGGAGCGTCGGTGTCGAAGGACACGATCTCGCGGATCACCGACAAGGTCGTCGGGGAAATGACGGAGTGGCAGAACCGGCCACTTGATCGGGTGTATCCGGTGATGTTCATCGATGCGGTGCACGTGAAGGTTCGCGATGGGCAGGTCACCAACCGGCCGATGTATGTCGCGATCGGCGTCACCGTCAATGGCGAACGCGACATCCTCGGGATCTGGGCCGGCGAGGGCGGAGAGGGCGCAAAGTTCTGGCTCTCGGTCCTGACCGAGATCAAGAACCGTGGTGTGGCGGACGTCTGCATCGTTGTGTGCGACGGACTCAAAGGATTGCCTGAAGCGATCAACACCGTCTGGGAACTCGCTGTGGTGCAGACGTGCATTATTCATCTGATACGCAACACTTTTCGCTTTGCCTCTCGTAAATATTGGGATGCGATGGCGCGTGATCTCAAACCTGTCTACACCGCTCCGTCGGAGTTTGCGGCCAGGGAACGATTCGCTGAGTTCACGCAGAAATGGGGGCAGCAGTATCCAGCGATTATCAAGATGTGGGACAACGCGTGGAGTGAGTTCGTTCCGTTCCTGGACTACGACGTCGAGATCAGGCGCGTCATCTGCTCGACGAACGCGATCGAGTCTGTCAACGCTCGCTACAGGCGCGCAGTACGGGCGCGTGGGCACTTCCCGACTGAGCAGGCGGCGCTCAAATGCTTGTACTTGGCCACGCGTGCTCTGGACCCGACAGGGAAAGGTAAGGCACGATGGGCAATGAGGTGGAAGCCCGCGCTCAATGCGTTTGCGATCACCTTCGAAGGACGCATCACCCTGAACGGTAACTAACCGACATCAAGGTCGGATCCACCGTTAATCGGACACTCCC
>NZ_JBEUOQ010000071.1:0-1075 GCF_040489275.1 Rhodococcus baikonurensis
TAGGCACTACCGATCCAGGCTTCGCCTACTCGGCAACCCACGGCAACTTGCAAGCGAGTCCCCGGCCCGAAACGGGCCGACCCTCATACCGTCTAGACATACAATTCGACGAGAACGTCATCGACGAGCAGCTTCGCATAATTGACCGACAGCCATCCCGGTGTCCAGGTGCTGCTTCGTGATGGGCGCATAAGACTGAAGATCATCCGCCGTGTAATAAACGACGGCATCCAAATATTCCAGCGGATTCTGGCTCAATACCGCTGCGACAGCAAGGGTTTTGAATGTGGAACAGAACGCGAAACGCTCGTCAGCTCGATACTCGACCATCCCTCCCGTTCTCGGATTGGCCGCATATACACCCAAGCGGGCATCGTATTTGTCTTCGAGATCAGCCAGGAGGTGGGCTCGATCCTCTTCGCTTGCCGTTGACGTTTGAGAACTTGTCGTCGAAGGATTCTTCGCTGAACAACCGGCAAGCGGTACCAGCACCGCTGCGCCCAATAGCGTCCGACGCGTAACACCGCGAAACATCGTCATTCTCGCCTCTCTTGGCTATAGAAATACAGGTTGGTGAAAATGTGGATCGGCAGGGCAGGAAGCCCCGACTGGTCCGACGGCGACCCGATTGGAAAAGTGGGTCTTATCGGTCAATATCCAAGGGGTGCAGGAAGTGTCCGGCGATATCGAGTGCAGGGTTCAACCAGCCCATTCTCTGTTTCATACCGCTGTGTATGGCACTGGCTGTCAGTCCGTTGGGGATGTTTGTGTCCGGCTGACCCGGGACGTCGCTAACCCGTGCATCCCCCGAGGGCGTTCAGCTTCCGTAGCTGGTGGAGCCACTCGACGATCCGGTGATCCCACAGAAGAAACTGAAGAAATCACTCGACCCGGATGTGCTTGCGGACTCGCTGCCGAACGCACCGGCGCTACCACTGTCACTTCCACTACTCGCACTGCCGCTCGATCCTGTGCCGCAGCGGGAGTGTCCGATTAACGGTGGATCCGACCTTGATGTCGGTTAGTTACCGTTCAGGGTGATGCGTCCTTCGAAGGTGATCGCAAACGCATTGAG
>NZ_JBEUOQ010000072.1:0-1006 GCF_040489275.1 Rhodococcus baikonurensis
TCCAGGGTTGCGGTAGATCTTGCGGTGATGCCATGCTGCCTCGACCAACAACCGACGTGCATGACCGTTGCCGGTCTTGGTGATCGAACCCTGTGATCGTGATGTCCCCGAAGAGTATTCACTCGGCACCAGGCCGACATAGGAACCGATGGTGCTCCCCGTAAATCGCTGCCAGTCGCCGATCTCGACCGCCAACCCGAACCCGGTCAAAGTAGAGATTCCGCGTAAACATCCCAAACGGTGCACCATCGGCGTGTAGGGACTGTTCTCCGCCATCTCCTCGATCGCCGTATCCAGTCGGTCACGGCGGCTTCGGGTGAGCAGCATCGCTTCATAGTTCGAGTCGAACGTGGCCTGCAACGCCGACTGCTCGAACCTCTGACTTCGTAGCCACACATCATGCGCACCAGTCCACGCCGCACCACCAGAATAGACAATGCCCTGCCGCAGAAGAAGTTTCGACAAGCGATGTCGGCATCGCATCAGATCCCCGCGAGCATCCTCACGGGCACGGACCAGATCTCGGGCTGCCTCTTGTTCTACCGAAGGGACCGTGACCTCGACGATCTCGTCCAGTCGGAGCAACCGCGCCAGATGCAGCGCGTCGCGAGCATCGGTCTTGACGCGGTCACCAGCAGGTCTCTGCAATTTCGACGGCGCAACCACCACGCACTCCACACCCGCTTGATTCAGAGCTCGGTACAGGCCGAATCCGGTCGGTCCGGCCTCGTAGACGGCTTTCACCGGACCCGGCAACGAACGCAACCAGGCGAGGATCTCACCGGAGTCCGGACATAATCGTTGTTTCCATACTTCACCGGTTTGACCGTCGATCGCACATGCCACTACAGACAGTGCGTGCACGTCCAATCCGACACTCGTACGCTGATACATCACCGGGGCCTCCTGCAAATGTAGGCACTACCGATCCAGGCTTCGCCTACTCGGCAACCCACGGCAACTTGCAAGCGAGTCCCCGGCCCGAAACGGGCCGACCCTCATACCG